>NZ_CP126115.1:2302128-2957004 GCF_030123505.1 Neobacillus sp. YX16 | reverse complement strand
TGATACAGGCGTCACATTTTCACCTGCGGAGGTTTCAGTAGGAGATCTGCTTGATGTCAACACCAGTGTTCGAAGAACTCTTAGGGACGTTATTAAAAAGGAAATGCTTCTAGAGTTCAAGTTTGAAAATGTGTTGGATCTTATTCCAAATCTTCCACCTGTTCTTTTATCACAACAAATTTTTAACTTTACAGGTGTTATTGAAACAATTACTGTCCCTGCAGGTGCAACTCTAGCGAGAATCGAGGCAATAGGTGCCGCGGGAGGAACAGGAACTTCTAATAATGGACAAGGTGCATTAATCCGTGGTGATTTCCCTGTGACACCTTCAGAAACGCTGAGTATACTGGTAGGCCAACAGGGGCAAACAGGGCCTGGAGATTTCCCTGGTACTACTAGCGGCGGCGGCGGAGGGGGCAGTTTTGTTTGGCGGGGCGCCGGATCTATCACTGCAGCTAACCTTCTGGTTGCAGCTGGCGGCGGCGGCGGCGCCAGTATAGCGGTCGGAAATGATGGAGTTGATGCGTCACTTACAAGTAGCGGCACTAGTGGAAATCCCGGTTCCGCCGGTGGCTCTGGTGGTAACGGTGGGACCCAGGATCCAACTCTGAATGCTGGTGCTGGAGGTGCAGGGATTAACCCGCCACCTTTAGGAAATGGTCAAAATAGTGCAGTAGCTACTGGTGGGACATCAATCTTTGCTGGCGGTGCAGGTGGTACAGGACAAAATGGAACTCATAATGGCGGCTTTGGCGGTGGCGGCGGCGGAAGCATTTTTTCTGGCGGTGGCGGCGGCGGTTTTAGCGGCGGCGGCGGCGGCGGTACTATTGTGGATATTGGCGGCGGCGGCGGCGGCGGTTCCCAAAATAACGGAACAAACCAATTCAGTATGGCTGACGCTGGCACTGGGAACGGCCAGGTAACCATAATCTTTTTTGGTATATAGATTACCCTCCCATCTTTAATTAAATGGGAAGAATCATAGAGTCTTCTTTAGAAGGTAGCTAATATAATTTTAATATTTAACACTTGGCAGTTCATTATAAAATTAGATTAGCCTAAATATTATTGAGGAGGACATCTACTTTACCCGCAAAAGAAGCATCTAAATTATGCTTCTTTTTATTTCAATTACATTATATTTCAAGAACCAATTTCCCTTTCCTAAATCATCTTCTATTATTATATGTTCCATCATGGGCTTAACCCGGCATTGCAGATTATATTTTTGCATGATCCGTTGTACAGTATTACGATTAACCTTTCTCTTATAATCACGATTTAGCCAGGCTCTGACTGTCCGATGGACAATTAGAAATTTATGACGTTTACAAATTTCAAAAATTTGTTCTTCAAGTTCAGTTTTACCTTTTGACTTCTGATTTTTCCACCTATAGTAAGTTGATCTAGGTATTTCTAAAGATTTACAAAGTAAAGCTACACTATTTTTATCTTTTAATTTTTCTACTAAGTCGATTACAGCTTCTAGAACCAACTCCTCTCGATTTCTTGGTACTTTTTTAAAATTTCTAATTGTGCCTTTAAGAACTCATTTTCTCTTTTTAATTGCTCATTTTCGGATAATTCCTCAGCACCTTTACCATAACTGTATTGTTTACCAATCCCTTGTGCTAAGCGATATTGTTGCCCTTCACAATACCACTTCACCCACCTTTTAACCTGTGTAACATTGGTGATACCAAACTTGTCCATAATTTCACGATTAGAATACTCACCACTTAACTTCATCTCAACAACTGCCCTTTTAACTTCTTCTGAATATGCAATTTTCTTCCCCATAAGAAAACACCTCCTGAGTTACGTATTATTAATATACGCTTCAGGGGGTGCTTTTTCCTTTGTCTTATTTAATCTAGGTCTCTCCAAGGTAACTTAAGATAGTTGGGGAAATAACGGGTTAAATCGCACACAAAAAGACACCGTAATTAGCACGGTGTTTCTTTTGTGTATTTATTATTATTTCTTGTTTTGCTAAAGCACCCGATAGTTTAAGTGTAACAATTCACAAACTAACCATTTTCACCCACACTTATGAATGCTGCCCCTTTAGTTTAAGAGAATGTTTTCACATCTTTGTCTATTTAAATTGTTCTAGTTACAAGGAAATGCTCTCAGTTAAAAAAAACAAAAAAAGCTGCCATAATGACAGCTATATATTTTTAACTCTAATCCCCAATACTTCAATAAGGAATTAGAATAATAAAATATTTTAAAGAACTCGTCAAACAAACTATAGCGTGGTTTATTTTCCAATGAGAGTTAGCTATTTGAAAAATATCAATCCTCTAGATTTTCCTCTCCCCAATCATTCATTGCTTTTATAATTGGGAAGAATTTTAATCCTAAATCTGTTAAGGAATACTCTACTTTAGGTGGGACTTGCTTGAACACTTCACGATGGATTAATTTATCCTGCTCTAATTCTCTCAACTGCTTGGTCAACATGGCTTGAGTAATTTCAGGAAAACATCGATGGATCTCCCCAAATCGTCTTGGCTTCTCTGAAAGATACCATAGTAGTACCAGTTTCCACTTACCTCCTAACATTTGTTGAACTTTTGCTAAACCACAGTCAGGTGTGTAGTATTTAGTATTTTTAGTCATTAAGTTTTCCTCCTAAAATAACAGGTTAACATCTCATTACTACCAAAAATGATAGTATCTATTAAAAAAGATAGTACTTGTTATTATCGTTTGTAAATAATAAAGTTATATTACCACATTTACTATAATTCTAAAAATTGTTCGAGAAACTGAAAAAATTGGGGTTGTTTTAACACTCAATAAATAACATCATCCGTATAACAATTCTACCCTCTGCCCAGGGTCAACCTTTTATCTCCAGCTGGTGGAGTTTAAGAGGATTTCCAATTAGCAGCAATGATACCTCTAGGATATATTCGATTGTTGTGATAATGAATCAGGTCGTCAGCAAACAGAAACAATTTAAATAAAGTATGTAATGAAATTGTTTTAAACCCAAAGGAAGTGAAAATTTTTCATCGGAATTATGGTAAATGTTGGAGAGAATTTTGAGGAGGCAAAAACACGCCAAATTGAAAATCTACAGTTAAAAAAACTTAAATCTACATTCGAAAGGTGATATAAACATGCATTCAAACAATCAAAAATTGATTTTAGTTACGGGCGCTACTGGATTACAAGGCGGTGTTGTAGCAAATGAAGCATTAAAACAGGGATTTAAAGTTCGTATTTTAGTTAGAGATGAAAATTCTTCTAAAGCCCAGGCACTTATTCATAAAGGGGCAGAAGCTGTAGTAGGTAACTTCGATGACCCATCTTCTTTGGAAAATGCTATGAAAAATGTCGATGCTGTTTTTTCTGTGCCGATTTCTGGAGTGGATACCATTGAAACGGATAGAGAGAGAAAACAGGCTTTTGCATTAATCCAAAGTGCAATAAAAAGTGGCGTAGAACAATTTGTGCATACTTCCGTTGCAGCCACAAGCAGATACACTGAATTCCCGGAATGGGGAACAGGTTATTGGTTTGAAAAATATTGGACAGATAAGTGGGATATAGAGGAAGCTGTTCGTTCATCAGGCTTTTCTTCATGGACTATCGTGAAACCAGCATTTATTATGGAGAATTTCACTGAAAAAGCTGAGTTCATGTTTCCTCATTTAACACAGGGGGAAATAAAATCTGTTGTGTTTGCGGATACACGTATAGATCACATTGCAGCTGAAGATATTGCTTCTTTTGTTTGTGCTGCCTTTGCAAACCCTAAAAAATTCAATGAACATAATATTGAGTTAGCTGCCGAATCGCTGTCATATAATAAAATTGCCGAGATCATCTCGGAGGTAACAGGAAAAGAGATTAAAATCTCAACACTTAGTATTGAAGAAGCAGAAGAGCAAGGAAATCATCCATTAAGTATACGAGGTCAGCAATGGGATAACGTAGCTGGTTATAATGTAGATATTGATTTGTTGAAAACTTACAATATCAAATTAACTTCATTTAGAGAGTTTGTAGAAAAACATAAAGACCAGATTAGAATAAATTAAGATTAATTATCCTGCTAATTGTTGTAAATCAAGGGGTACTTTCTATAGATTGAGATGTATATTATAAAAAATCCTGCTGTTAGTTAAATAAGAAAAGCCGATTACACGATTATGAAGTGACCCCTAAAAGTTGGACACAGTTATTTCAGGCAGCTAGCTGGGCATGAGTTCGATATTGTATCGGGCTCGTGCCTTTTAATTTTTCCTTAATCCGTTTTTCTTGTAATAGCCAATAATTTTTTGAGTTCATTTAAATTCCTTAAAGTAAGGGTACGACTCCAGAAAAGCTACTAGAGCTAGTGCTTGGTGAAAAACAACTCACAATTATGAAACACTTACTAGTTCAATTTGATTTTTCTTATTCACGTAATCGAATCGAGAATGCCCTTGTAAGTCTTGGTGTAAGTGAATTAGATAAAATAATTCAAGAAGACGGGAAAACAGGGACGCATTGTCATTTTTATAACGAATTATATCACTTTAATCAATCAGATTTAGAAGTGTTAAAAGAAAAAGCACTACAATAATTATTTCAAGTTGATACGTAAAGGAGAAATAGACATGTCCGAATTAAATATCCCTCTATTATCTGTGTTAGATTTAGTACCAATACGCCAAGGCCAAGAACCAAAAGAAGCAATCGAATCAATGGTTCTACTAGCACAGGCTACGGAGAAACTTGGCTATCAACGTTATTGGATTGCAGAACACCATAATATGCCGTCTGTTATTAGTTCTGCTACAGCTATTTTAATTAAACATGCTTTAGAAAACACAAAAAAGATTCGTGTTGGAGCAGGTGGTATTATGCTACCAAATCACTCACCTTTAGTTGTTGCTGAGCAATTTGGTACACTATCCATCATGTATCCAGACCGAGTTGATTTAGGCTTAGGACGTGCACCTGGTACGGATAGCTTAACTTCGCAAGCTTTACGACGTTCAAGAAATGAATCGATTTATTCGTTTCCAAATGATGTAAGAGATCTAACAACGTATTTTGGTCCTGAAGATCAACAAGGTCGTGTAAAAGCATTTCCAGGTGTTGGCACGAATGTACCTGTATATGTCTTAGGTTCATCTACAAGTTCAGCCATATTAGCAGCTGATTTAGGACTGCCCTACTCATTTGCGGGTCACTTTGCACCAGCTCAAATGCAAGAAGCCGTGGAATTGTATCGCGCTCGATTCAAACCGTCTCAATTTTTATTAAAGCCGTATGTTATTTTAGGTATGAATGTGTTGGCAGCTGATACAAATGAAGAAGCTGAAATTGAATTTTCGACAATGATTCAATTATTTTTAAATACAATGACAGGAAAAAACACACCAGTACCACCTCCAGTACAAAATTTGGATAATTTAATAAGCACTGAGGAACAACAAATTATTAAGTCACAAATGGGCATTATCATTAAAGGTGATAAAGAATCTATTAAATCTCAGTTAATCGAATTTCAATCCATGTATCACGCAGATGAATTAATGGTTAACTCCCATATATTTGATCAAAAGAAACAAATTCGTTCTTATGATATTTTAAAAGAAGCTATAGCATCTATCTAATCCATCTGGCTGAAGAACAGCTAAAAGACAAGCAAACCACTTCCCTCCATCAAGGCATAATGAACTAGTTTTAGAACATGCACTTGTAAAAAATACTAAGAGAAATAACAAGCTCAGCTCAATACACGAATCCAAGAGCTACAAGCTGACAACGAACGTGTATGTACGATATATCAAAGTCGTTTAAAAGAGCTTTTGAAAATTACACAAATAAAAATTAAACAGGTGGAGCCTCATTTTGCGGCTTCACCTGCTTTACTTTAAATACATTACTAAATATCATTTTGACAACTAACGTTCTAGTAAAGCTTGTTCACCTAGTGCTTTTTCACTGGGATCTTTCGATATTAAGGTTTTTTATTCCATTTTATACCACCTATTTATGAAGGAATTCAACAAATACATTAGCTTTACCAGCTAATATCACTTATTCTTTGTTCAACTATCCTCCTTCGTTAGCTTAAGTATAATTGTTCACAATCTACTTGTTTTGCACATTAAATATCTTATTATTCCAAACAGTATATAACCCTTTCCAATAGCTAAAAATAAAATATAAAGTTAAAGGGAAGTTAGAAGGGGTAAAGTTAAATGCAGGAATTTATAAAAAATTTAGACTTAGGAGCAAAGGGATTGTGGTTTCCTGTTGCAGCAAGTGTTTTATTTGCTATAACAGCCTTGATAATCCCCAAAAAAAATATTTCTTGGAAGGAAATCTATATTACATTTGGGGTTGTAGGGTTGGTTACTTGGTTTAGCGATGGTTTACTTGCCAGGGGTTTCGACCTTTTTGATATAGGGGACCCGAAAAAAGCTGGACTTGGAGATATTCTCAGTTATACCTTTATACCTACCTCACTTGCAATACTTTATTTAAATTTCCTTACAAAGAAAAATAAATGGAAATTGACAATCTGTTTCACTATAATATCACTTTTAATAGAATTTGGGATGGTCTATGTTGGGTATATGAAATATAAAGGATGGAATTGGTTAATTTCAATTATTGTGTTTCTTATTGCTTTTGGTATTATACTACCAATTCATATTAGGTTTATTAGAAAAGTGTAACTATTGTCTAGACTTAAACGATTTTAATTTAAAAAGCCCTTCTCGTCCTTCGAGAGGGGCTTAATTTCTTTATTCAACAAAAGCCCCCGTTACTTTAAGAACAAATAATTCTGTATATATATTAAGTCATTTATTAAGCACTAATATTTCTGTTTTTCTTTTTAAAATAAATAAACGAATTAAGTATGCTTAACCCTAAAATTACAAGAAACGAATTTGAAGAAATAAAGTCTCCTGCTAAATTTAATTCATCAGCTATGTATCCAATGATAATTAGGTTAATTCCAGAAACAATTATAGAAGTTATTGAAATAATAGTAATTGTAAACCCATTAACAATGTTGTTTCGTTTACTCTGAACCAATAAAATTATGGAAATAACAATTAATATAATAATAAAAGTAATAAAAACTAATCTTGACCAATCGTATATGTCTAACCCTTCCATAGTTAGCCCCCTTAGTTTCGTCTAATTTATACTACCATAAAAAACCATATCCTTCCTTCAACTAAACTGCCACGATAGTTCAATACCTACCGTTTTCATTTCTATAATCAAGGCAATAATTCCTCTAATTTAACCGATAAGGAGGAATTATTTTGTTATTATCAAAAGCCTGGGAACTTTATGAATCGGATAAAAGGATTGAAGGATTCTCTCCTCAGACATTAAAAGCATATAGGCTCCAATCTAAGCTACTTATCCAACACTTTAATGATGTGAATATTGAATCTGTGACTACTGATCAGTTGAAGGAATACTTAGCAAAATCCAGTGAACACCTAAAGCCATCAAGTTTAGCTCATCGAATTCGATTCATTAAATCGATATTTCGTTGGTCACACGAGGAAGGGCATCTACCGAAAAATACAGCTGTGAAAATCAAAGAACCTAAACAAGGCAAACGGATTCCAAAATTCCTAACGGAAAAAGAAATTGAACATTTGAGGGAAGCCTGTTTTACTACAATGGAAAAAGCATTATTTGAATTTATGTTTTCAACAGGCTGTAGAATAGGTGAAATTGTGTTTCTTGATATAAATTGTATTAATTGGTCAAATCGTTCTGCCATTGTCCTTGGAAAGGGAGATAAAGAAAGGGAGGTCTATTTTAATATACGGTGTGAAATCTGGCTCAAACGATACTTAGACCTTCGTCAGGATAAAGACCCAGCTATTTTTGTTACTGAACGGCACCCGCATAGAATGAGTATTGGACAGATGAGGTACATCATAAAGCGAATATCAAGTCGGGCAGGGATCAACAAAGAAATCCATCCACATCAACTACGCCACAGCTATGCTACACACCTTTTGAATAACGGTGCTCCCATTGATGTTATTCAAAGTTTACTAGGGCACGAAAAAAGTGAGACCACTAGGATTTATGCTCAGTTAAGTGGAAGCCTTAGAAGAGAATTGTATAGAAAATATTTTTAGAAATAGAGTGAAAAGGCAACGGATACTTCCGCTGCCTTTTTCACTATTGCACCCCTTTAGCTGAAGAAGAGCAAGTTATTTAAGTGTTTGTAGTTCTGTTCGTGTCTCTGCCTTTGTTAAGATTTTATAATCGATAATAAATTTAGATTGAGGGAGGTAATGTATTACAAACCATCGCTCGGAAGATTCACCCTTAATTTTTTCTGGCATAGAGAACTTAACACCATCCACAACGACTTCCCAATGTCGTGGACCAGTCCGAGGCATATGAAACTCAAATTTAGTCGGAATTCCCTCAACAATTTTATAATCATTTTTTAAATAGGAAGGTAAATCAACCCATTCTTGTGATAATAACATCATAAAAATTGTTATAGCAAGGTGGATAAAACGCTGTTTTCCAAACTCTTTACGGAACAAGATTATAATACAACACAATGCAAGTATTAGAATTGGAAGCGTAATGATAAAGTACATAGGTATACGTATAGAAAGCAAAGAGGTTCCAATTGAAATTATTAAGAAAACGAACCAGGTATAATTGAGAATTTTATCGAATGGACTCAGTTTGGTATTGATATTGAGTAACTCTGGCAGTGGGGAATCCCCCCACATAAAATTCCAAATACGTTTTGGTAAGGTAATTTTTTCTTTTTCATCTTTATTCTTCAAATCCGTCATAATCTATCCTTTCTATGATTAAGGATGGTGCTTAGTTTTTTATACGTTTCCCCACCGAACAAGTTGCAACCCTTGTTAAAGTAACCTGCTTCGTTTGCTTAATAAGGAATTCAATAAAAAAGGCGGTTAATCCTTCCTGGATTAACGCACCCGATAGTTCAATAAGGGAAGGGCGACAACTATTACTTTAGCTGTCGCCCTTTTTATCAGCAATTACATGTTCGACTTTAACTTTTAATTTCATCTGCAATCGTGGGTTCTACAAGATCTTTTCTTCGATAAACATTTAAAATGAGTCCTAAAACAGCAGCGTAAAAGAGTATCGCACTGCCTCCATAACTAATAAAAGGCAGAGAAACCCCCATTATAGGCACGACTCCAAAGCTCATCAAGATGTTCCAGGTAGTAGGAACCGCAAACAATGTAGCACCACCTATTACGATCAATCTCCCATAGAGGTCCTTTGTTTTAAACGCATTTTTTGAGATCCTTGAAATAAATATCAGTAGGATCAAACATAGAACGAATCCGAAAGCCCAACCAAGAGAATAGACGAGGAAGGGAAAAGCAAAATCTGTATGTGCTTCTGGTAACAATTGAAAATTCAACTCGTTGGAAAGTCCGTTACCGAACCATCCCGCTTCTGAAAGGACATTCCTAACCGCCTTATACATATATCCTGCTCCATTTGAATCGGCAGTAGGGTTTATAAAAGCAGATAATCTAGTTAACAAATAACTTTGACGTGAGGTCATGTAGAACATAATAATGAAAATAATACCAGCCAATAGATTTGTTAGGGTCAGATTTACAGCTAATTTCTTATGGATTCGAGCGAAAGCAAACATCCCAAGTATGCAGAAGAAGTAAATAATACTAACCATAAAGTCTGGCACCATCATGTAGAGCGAGATGGGAATCCAAAATAAAACAAAAAGTAAACCTTGTTTTTTCCAACTACGAAACTCATTTATTTTGTTAAAAATACCAGCCCAAGCAAGAAAAAAGAAAAATAAGCTCATCATGGTTCCATCGACCGTCAGGCCTGGGAGGGAAACCCACTTCTTTGCTCCGTTGGTCATAATTCCAAAAAGATGAAGATATATATGGATCAATAGGCCTATCGCATAAAAGTAAATCCATCCGTTCTTTAATTTTTGGTAATCAAAGAAAAGGAATCCAATGATTACAAGAATAGCCAGGGTGTACCAAATCGCCTGTCTCCCCATAAAATAGGTACCTGATAGGGAAAATTCAGGAATCCCATCAACTAACGGGAGAAAACTAATACCAGCAAAAAGAACAAATAAAACAATTAGAACCCAATCCATTTTCGGCTTATGTAGGGGATTTAATCTCTCCCCAATGGTAAATGGATTTCCCATTTCTTGAATCGCCTTTTCCTCTGCATCCTCTTTAGAAAACCCTCTCTTTTTGTAAGATTGACTTAACTCTTGCAGATGATGAATAAGCTCTTTTTTTATCATGTTGTGGGCTTCCTTAGATTTCACTTTGGACGTTACTTTACTTAAAAATTCTTCAAATTTGGGAGAACTCATAAGGACGCCTCCTCTCGTAAGTGTTTAAGGGATAACTCTTGTTTTGATTTATCTTGTTTATAGGTAGCTAAGTATTTTTCCCCTTTGGAATTTAAGGAGTAATATTTCTTTTTGTTTATCCATTTTGAAGTAAGAATTTCTTTATTTTCTAGTAGATGTAGAAGTGAATAAAGCTGCCCTTCATTTTTTTGGAAAGTACGTTCATTTTTTTGAAAAAGTTGGGTAGAAATATTGTAGCCATCCTTTGATTCATGCTGAACCGATTCTAATATAGCTATGATGGTTTCTATCTTCCAAGAATGAAATTGTGATTGAGATTGTCTCATACGAATGGATTCTTTCACTGCATTTTTTCTTTCATTGGAAAAAGAAAAATCCTTGAAAATTGATTTTTTCATCGAACTCTTCAGGTTAGTAAATGGATCATTCATCTCCTAAACCTCCTCGATCATCTTGTCTTTTAATAATTCTTTTGCACGCTTTAATCTAGTTTTTATTGTATTTATATTTACTGTCGTAATCTTACTTATTTCGGCTAAAGATAGTTCTTCATAATAATGCAGAAATACTACTTCTCTGTACTTTAGAGGTAAATTCATGACAGCATTTGTTAAGATGTTTTCTTCACTATTCGCGATAATCTCTTCTTCAACCTGTTTTGATTTCGAAGGTATATAATCCAAAATTTTATCGCTAAGCGTTATTTTGCGATAATGCCAGCTTCTTAAGTAGTCCTTACAATGATTACTAGCAATACGATATACCCATGTTTTTAGTGTTGCCTGCTGATTAAACTGATTTAACTTTTCATAACATTTTAAAAATATCTCCTGCGTTAAATCTTCTGCTGTCGTTCGATTTTTAACATATGTATATACGAGATGCAGGATATCATCGCTATATTCTTGCATTAATTGATCAATTATTTCCTCTCTCTCAAGCAACATACTTTCATCTGTCACCGCCAGTTGTTTTAGTCCATTCATCTTGTTATCACCCTCTCACATATAATAGACGTAGCTAACCTTCATTTGGTTTGAAAAAATATTGGATTTTTATGACCTTCTATAATCTAAGGTATAAATGGAAAAAGGACCAACCTCTTATCGGATTGTTCCAGAATGTTGTATGTAGGTTAGATGGCTTATAATACTACTTATTCGATTAATAATACCTTACTTCTCAGAAGGAACTGCAAGTACAACAGCTCCTAAATTCAGAATTACTTATCGGCGTAAATCTGCGTTTTCCTGACGCTACCCCTTTTTTAACTATCCTGCCCCGTTTGTTTGATAAGGAATTCTAGAAAAAAAGGTGGTTAATCCTTCTTGGATCAACGCACCCTTTAGTTCAATAAGAATGTGCCGTTATATACCTAAAATCTTGTCAATAACTACTTGATTTTGATGCCCTTCTTCAATAATGGTTAAGTCCTCATCTATTTTGTCAGAGATAACATAGTCATACACTTTTTCTAAAAACGAATAAAAAGCTGGAAAATACGCTCTCGCCTCATCAGATAGATGTGTTGGAACCTTTTATTTGAATTCAACCTTCAGTTCCTCTAGTTCGTCATTTATCTTTCCAAAGCAAAGTTGTTTATCATTAGTTAAAGTAATTGTTCCTTTAGTTCCAAATACCTTTAAATTAGAACCGAATCCGTGGTTAATCCCTGACAATAGCTGAATTGAAAAAGTAGTATTATTTTTCATTTTCCCGTGGATAAAAAATGCATCATCTGCATCTCTTAGTTCTCCTGGTCCTTCTGGAACGTGAGTATGCAATAATCCATTAACACTTTCTATTTCATCTCGTGTTAACCATCTCAAACAATCAATCATATGTGTTCCTAATGCACCCAACATACCGCCAAATTTTTGTTTTTCACCCATCCAATTTCTTTGAGTTGATTGAAGTTTTTGATACTGCGGGCTTGATATGTGGTACTCAAAATGAATTATCTTCCCAATAAAATCATTTTGAATTAACTCTTTCATCTTTTGACGAATAGGGAGGTAATGCCATTCAAAATCAATCAATACCTTTGCATTATAGGACTTAGAGAGTTTTAATAGTTCTATTGATTCCCTACTATTCATTGTGAAGGGCTTTTCACAAACTACACTTACCCCTTTTTTGCTTCTTTAACCATTTCAAAATGATAAATAGGTAGTGAGCTTACAAATAAAAGGTCAAGTTCCTCTTTTTCTAACATTTCAGACCAGCTCTTATAACGGGGAGGCTACATAATGAGAGTCGGTATAATCGGGGGTGGTTTTGGGTTATCAGTCCAAGCACCCATAATCAATATGCACCCAAAAATGGAAGTATCCGCTGTTAGCACAATGCATAGACATCGTTTGCCAGAGGATTACCCGCTTTTTACTTTAGTAATGAAAAAAGCCAAAACTATGCAACTTTGTATAAAAAGTTGCATAATATCGGCTCTAAGGGTTTTATACATTATAGAAGATTAGCTTTTTCTTACTTTAACAGAGCCTTTCTAATTAAAAATTATAGGAAAAGTAAATGTAACGAAAGCTGCCCAAAGTCCATAGACCGGCAAATACTTAGTAACGGCATCTTGGATAGTTGAAGGTCCGGTTTTGTTTTGTAGAAAACGCATATAGGAGAGCATGATCCAAATTAGATTTGCCCAGATAAGTATGTTTACTCCTAAAACAGCAAGTCTATTAGGCGTAATCCCATAAGAAGAAAGCCTGAAAACGATGGCTGACAAAGCCACACTGTCAATGATAAGCGCAAGAACAATTAAGGCAAAATTTATATAATCTGAAATGTTCTTCTTCTCGTCTGAGTCGCTCTCGGTAATGGAAAATATGGTAACGGCCAATACACCAAGGAGTATTCCGTTGAAGGCTATCAGGAAATTGCGGTCCAAGAATGGATTTTTTCCGACCCATATAACCGTTATAAGATAGACCACCAATGTGACAAGGACAAGAGGACTAAAAATTTCAGCTATATATGGTGTAATATTCTTAGCAAGTTTAAGATTCATTGATACCAGGTATGCAGCCACAATAGCGAGAGCGGCAGCACCAAATAAAACGACATTGCTAAAATAGAAGTCTTCTATATCCAAGCCAATAAAGCTAAATAACTGCATGGTTAATGCCGCTAGTACCATTCCGCTAACTGCCATGCTGGCGTAGAGAATACAATATTCCAAATTAAATTTAATATAGGCTAATCTTGTACTGCCTTTTGAATATTCATTTCCTGTAAATGCAAGCCCTACCAATATCCATAAGAATATGGGAAGGTGTAAATAAGCAAGGATAATACTGTCTTTATAATTTAATGGCAGCATATTAAGATAAAACCCGGAAATTAGGAACAACGCTGCAAGGGAATAAATAACACTTTTTTTCGGAGTATTATTGTAAACAAAATAGGCAGCAATAAAGGGAATTATACCAAAAGCCAGGTTAATTGGAGCAATTGCTTCCTGTTCGACAAAATGGAAAATGATCCTGGTGCTTATCCCGGCCAGAATGGCTAAAATGCCCATGAATAAGAAACCTTTTTGAAGGAAGAAAGATTTTTCTGTATTTGCCGTCTCCTTAAAATGCAATCTTTCATACCAAACACCAAGAACCTGAGAATCAGGATTTTGTTCCCATGCGTGTGAGAATGACTTTTTAAAAGCTTTCGGGTCTTTTCTATACATTCTCTCCAACTCATGAAGGTTAGCAATATTTTCAATAATCAAATTGTTAATGTCCATAGTTATACCTCCCCTAATAATTTTTATATTAAGTTTTCTCCACAATATTTAACTGTCTTCGTCACTTTTGTATTCTAAAATATCTCCAGGCTGACATTCTAAAGCCTTACAAATTGCCTCTAAAGTGGATAATCGAATCGCTTTTGCCTTTCCATTTTTCAATATAGAAAGGTTCGCCATTGTTATTCCAACCTTCTCCGAAAGTTCTGTTACGCTCATTTTTCTTTTTGCTAACATCACATCAATATTAATTATAATTGCCATTGTTATTCACCTCAGACCGTTAAATCATTTTCTGATTTGATATCAATTGCTTCTTGTAAAAGTTTTTGGAGAACAGCCGCAAAGACTGCGATAACCATCGAAGCAAAAGGAACAACCAATCCGACAAAGATTACTCCTGGTGCGTCGTCTACTTCCGCAAAGATATAGAAGAGCGGCCAAACTAGCACATGCAAAATACTGATTGTGATGGCACAGTATTTGATTTTCTTTAAAGCTTTTACAGATAAATCGGAGAAAGATTTATTTTTGTCAATATTGCGTAAGAGTTTGAAAGCCTGATACAAAGCAAAGTAAAAAGGTATCGCCGATGCATCAAAAGCGATGAAAACGAGATATTTTATAAAAGCAAACTCTGGAAGCAATTTTGCTGCAAGATTCGCAATCTCAGGCACCAAAAAGATGCAAAGAGCAAGAACTGGGACTCCTAAAAGAATGACAGATATTTTTAAAAACAATGTTGTTACTTTTTCCATAAAAAGCACCTCACTTATTTATTCTGATTTTGATTTTAATATATATTTTATCGATTTACAATAAATTTTTATTAATTTGAACAACATTTTTGTTGTAGGTTTTTGTTTTAAGCAAAAATAAAAAGCATTCCTCATTCAAAGAAATGCTCTATAACTTTAAACCATTAAATTTATAACTTGTACAGCTAACCTCCCCCGTTAGCACAATAAGAAAAACGCTGCCTCAGCAACATGATCTTAAAGTTAGCTTAAGAAGGGGTATGTAGATTTATTAATTGCCCTTTTAATTCAACTAACTTGTGTTTAATAAAAGGATCGATTTCTTCAGGTAATTGATTCAGTTTAAAAAACTGGGCTTCTATTTCTTGATTACTATCAGGAGATATTTCTCCTTCGTACTCGGTACATAAATAACCAATTGCAACAGTATGATACTCATCGCCACTTTCTTCGGCTCGATTTATTAATTCCTTGCCAGAGTAAACTATTCCACAACTCTTAAGCTATGAAACCGTTCCTTTTAACGAAACAAAAAAAGCCGACATTTTAAATCGAATTTTAATTTTTCATTATTCTTTGTTTTGAAAATTTCAAAATAATATAAATCTTTAATTCGAGATTCTTTAATTGGAAATAATTAACATAAGGTTTATTATTAACTTGTTCACAAAATGTTCACTATAGAAATTGTACATGAAGTAGTTTTCTTAACTGAAAATGACTTTGAAATTTTGAAAGGAGAAATTGAAAATGGGAAAATTAGATGGAAAAGTGGCTATTATCACTTGATCAGCACAAGGTATGGGTGCTATGTATGCTCGTAAATTCGTGGAAGAAGGCGCAAAAGTAGCGATTACTGACCTTAACTTTGAGGGTGCACAAAAACTAGCCGATGAATTAGGAGAAAATGCAATCGCTCTTAAATTAGATGTTTCTAGTGAAGAGAACTGGGTAGAAGTTGTTGCAAAAACAGAAGAAACATTTGGTCCTATCAACGTGTTAGTAAACAACGCAGGAATTGGTATCTTCAAAACATTAGAAGAACTAACTGTAAAAGACTTCGAATTAACATTTAAAGTAGACGAGCTTGGTGTGTTCTTGGGAATGCAAAAAGTACTTCCTTCTATGAAAAAAGCTGGCGTAGGTTCTATTGTTAACATTTCATCTGTAGATGGTTTGGTAAGTGCGCCAACGGCTATTGCATATAGTGCTTCTAAACATGCTGTAACTGGTATGACTAAAGGTGCGGCTACGGAGCTTGGACAATATAACATCCGTGTAAATTCTGTACATCCAGGAATTATCAAAACACCTATGGCTGACCAACCAGATGTTGAAGAATATCTTAAGCAACTTGAACAAGATATTCCACTAAGAAGAAGAGCTGAAGTAGTAGAAGTATCTAATTTAGTTGTATACCTTGCTTCTGATGATTCTAGCTATTCAACTGGAGCTCAATTTGTAGTAGATGGCGGTATGATTTCAGATTTGTAATTTAACTTATAGACCCCAACATTTGGTAGTTGGGGTCTTTTATTGTCTTCATTAGATGTAATGTGCCTTTATAGCTGATTTTACCTGAAAAATCCTTAATTCATAAAATCTATTTTATTCCTTTCTCAAATTAAAACTCCATTTTTCCCCAAAAATACTTAACGGTTTTTTTAATAGCTGATAAATCTCATAACCTTAAGTTGTGACGCCCTACATAGCTGTTATAGTCTATTATAGTTTTTCAAGTACAAAAAAGTCGATTTCCAAATTGGAGAATCGACTTTGAAAAGTCTTATCAAACTAACGCCACCGTTTGTTTACGTACATTTTTTCACAAAGTCGCAAAGGACAAAGAAAAGCTGCCCATAGAGTAGCAGCTTCACCATTTTACTAAATTGGCATTTGGCTTTTCATAAACCATTCAAACCATCTACCGTGTCCATCGGTTTCAGCTATAGTGCTTTTACTTTCAATACCATCCAAATAATAATCAAGATGTAAGTACCTATCTTGAATGTTATTGTAAATATGGAATACGTCTCTATTCCTACCAATAGCTTCAACAATTTGTAACAGTTGTTTTTTCATTTCTAAAGGTATTTGGTTAGCAACGTGAGTATGGAAAATACAAATCACGCTGTCCTCTGGAATGTTTTCAACAAATTTAGATAACAAACTAATCCCATCACCATCAAACAAACTCACTGGAACTTCTTTAATATAACTTGCAGCTTCTTCAAACATAAACAACCTCTCTTTATGTTCGGTCCATATTAAGGATTTAAGCCACAATTTGTCATCTTTATCATTTAAATCAATTGTATTTAAATCTATACCAATCCTTGTTGATACTGGCGGTGGAGTCGAATGGAGAATTGGAGTATTTTCTCCTTTGATTTCTGCTGTAATATTAAGTTTGGAATCAATATTACCATAAATGTCATTTTGTTCGTATGAATATGAATATTTATCCCAAAGAAGCTGTAACCCTGCACTAGTTCCAATTTCAATAAGTGCTAATGGTTTCTTCACTTTCTCATAAATAGTACAAAAAACTGGATAAAGGTATGCACATCTTCGTACTTCATTCGTTTGGACAAGTCTAGTTTTGAGAATTGACTCAATATCATTGCGATATTTAAAACAAAAATCCTTAAAGAATCCAAACGAGTCCTTATATGACTTTGGATTACTTACTATACTCGGGTAAAACTCTTTTAATGGGTGATCCTTACCTTTTAGTAAAAGATAATGTACTGCACCAAATAACAGGTTTGGGATAGGTTGCCCCTCTCCTGCATTACTATAAATTGCAAGAAGTTCATAATCCTTAGAAATTTTTATGGACAAAAATTCGTATAATAGACTTGAACCTTTACATTCCTTTTCAGCAAAGATCAAAAAAGTTTGAGACAAAACTTCGTTATCAATCAAAGAAACTTCCCCCTTCTATAACAATCTCTTAAATATCTAAAATATATTCGACAATTGCCAAAAAAACCTTTTAATTATTTGGATTTTAAGATTTTAACCCTTAAATAAGGATACTTATCTATCTTTCTGTCTCTTTTCTTCAACTCCCTCAGTTTGATACGAATATCTCTTGAATGCTCACTTATTCACAGGATTTCATAACCCTTGTAATTGGATTTACGGGTAATTGAAATGAGTTCAGATCATCTTGGCTTCGTGAAGGCATAGTTAAATAAAGGAGTCAGCTACCACTCCATATTTTACCATATAATACACATCTCCACGCCGCCCGTGGAGGCTTTCCCTCCCATGTCTCAACGGGTCAATTGCCCTCTCATTCCTTCGTCATGCCTATGCCAGTTATGCTAAACTGATGGGTCACAGAGCCCTTTTGTTGAAGAAACCTGGTACTCCGTGCATATTTGAAATCCTACGAATAGACAACATTCAAAATTTAAGATAACTATTTAACTATAAGACTTTTAGTCATACTGCTACTATGCTGCTAATGGGATTGTTTCTTGTAATTTATTTGCACAATAAGATTCGTTTCCCTTAGCTATCCCTACGAAAATTCTTGCTAACTTACCGACCAACTTCATGATAGACTTCATTTTCTTCATCTTCTTGACCTTCACATTATATGCATGGATAGCTTTAAACTCAGGGTTATTCATCACAAGGCTCATGGTTGCTAAGTAGAGGAAGCGTCGGAGTCTTGATCTTCCACGCTTTGAAATGACAATCTGACCTTTCCATTTACCTGAACTTGCCTCAGCTAGATGTAATCCTGCATGACGTAATAGAGAGTTTCCGTGGGAGAATCCACTTAAATCTCCAGCCTCACCTAGTATCCCTGCTAATGAAATTTCACTTATTACCATTTGAAAAAAACTACTTAAGATCTTTAACTTGTTGTTCAACTCTTTCGAGTTGTTTTACAGCGAGGTCATATTCTTCTAATAATTGTTCTAGGTGGAATTTATAAGCATCAAGTGCTTGTCCAGTTCCAATAGAAGATTTTGCTAGATTGATCAGTAGATGAGCTTTTTTAGGCCCTGGTTGTCTTTTCATTAATGACTTCCATCCCCTCTGGACATCTAGTGACTCCATTGAAGATATTTCATCTGGAGTCGGAAACAAACGAAGGGTTGCGATGGCTCCTTTGCACGAAACATCGTTAAACACTTGTCGCAACTCTGGAAAGACAACATCCACCCATCGATTTATTTGATTTATTGACATTACGAGACGTTTTACAATCACATCACGGTTGGACATTAGAACTCTAAGTTTTTCAAATGATTCTGAGGATGGGCGAATAAAAGAATAGTAGCCGTTTTTGACCATATCTGCGATAACTAGTGCATCTTTTTTATCACTCTTACATTGGGTATTATCATGATTCTCTTTTTTCCTTTTTACTAAGTGGGGATTGACTGTTACTACCTCAATGTTTTGGTTATATAACCAAGTTGATAGGTTAATCCAGTAATGGCCAGTAGGCTCCATACCTACTATTGCTTCATTTAAGTTTTTTAATCTTTTTAAATCTTGTATCCAGTTTAATAGTTTAAAGAACCCCTCTTCATTATTTTCAAATGAAATAGGATCTCCGACTACAATTCCACGAAAATTAACCGCTCTTGCAACATGGAGTTGTTGAGCAATATCGACACTTACAATTAGATGAGTATCGGAAATTCTCTCTATTAGTTTATTTTGTTTGTCTTGCATTTTAAAATTCATTGTAGGGTTCCTCCTAAAGTTGTGAGTTAGAGTGGTGTCTATACTCATCTCTTACTGAGGAGCCCTATTTTTTTCAAAGTCAAAAAATAACGATCTACAGGAATGCTAAACTGTCCCGTTTGTTCAATAATAAAAGCTACCATAAATAGCAGCTTAGATCTTCAACTCTTGCCCCCGTTAGTTGTAGAAGGAAAATTTGTTTAATTATCTTAATCACTAAAGCCAACTGACTAATGGCAGTTGGCTTTAGTGATTATCTTCTGGATAACTATGTTTACTGTTAATTAATGTTTCTAAATTACCTCTATACAGAGAATCTTTCAGTTCTACAGGTCTAAAAGGAATAAGAGGAGAAAGATATGGGACTCCAATTGACCTTAAACTAACTATATAAATCAATAAAAATGTGGAACCGATAATCATTCCAGGGAAACCGAGGTAGTAAGCAACTATAAGGAAAATATATCTTAGGGTATTTAATGTTGCTGTAAGTCCTTTATTACCAAATAATATCCCCGTTATAAACGTTAAACCAATCACTATAAGACCAACAGGATGTATCAACTTTGCGAAAACTGCGGTTTCACCTATTACTATAGATCCAATTAGTGCAACTAAAGTTACTGAATTACTTGGTATTCTGAAAGTTGAATCTATAACGATTCGAAATAAAATTAGAAGTACGATTTCTTCCCAAAATGTTGGTAAAAGTTCATTCTTTGATACTAAAGATTCGTAAACCTTTTTTGGCAGTTGATCAATTCCATACTTATCAAGTGAAACATATATACCAGGGAGGAAAACTGTTATAAAAAAGGATAAAAGGCGTATTAATCTTATAGAAAACCTTCCATAATTGGAAAAATACTCATCAGGGGCTTGTAAAAAGTCAAGGAACAAAGCTGGAAATATCATCACTTGTGGATTTCCATCTACCATCAATATTACACGTCCTTCAAAAATGCTGGCAGCTGCTACATCAGGCCGTTCTGAATTCATAGATAAAGGAAACATTGTGTTTTGTTTACCTTCTACTATCTCTTGAACTACCCTTCCTTGTAAAATATATTTAACATCAACTTTTTTAAGTCTTTTCCTAACTTCACTTAGAATACCTCTATCTACAATATCATTTAGAAAAAGTAGATAAATGTTAGTTTTAGATTTAGATCCTAAAGTCATCTTTTGTACGCATAATTGCTCATTTTTTATCATCCCCCTTAAAAGGTTTATATTGGTATTTGCTTTTTCTGAAAAACCCAAAATCATTCCATTTGGAGTGCTTTCTCCTGAAGACTTTTCCAAAGCCCTTTCTTGCCACTTTGAAGTATCTGTAATGATGACATCTCTCACCCCGTTAATTAATATAACGGTTTTACCTTGAATTATTGCATCAATTACATCTTGGTATGAGTTTGTAATATTAACACTCGCTGCTGGAAGTATTGTATTGGCTGCAATATTTATAAACTCGTTCTGGATTATCGGTTTACCGATATTTAATGCCTTAATTATTGGAAGAATTACGGAATCTTGAAGAATGTTTTTATCAACTATACCATCTATATAAACTATGTTAAAAACTTCATCCTTTTTAGTCCCAAACTTAATTTCTCTAATATTTAGATCAGAAGTATTGTTAAAGCTCATTTTTAGATTGTTTATATTATTCTCGAGTTCCTCTTGCAAAGTATTGTACATTGTTCAATTAACCACCTAAAATCCAATTTGCTTTTAGTATGTTCATAAAAAAACAATGTATTACAGTTAGTGTATTATTTGGAAAATTATTAAACTCCCTCAGCTTGATACCAATATCTCTTGAATGCTCACTTATTCGCAAGGTCTCCTATTACAATTCCACGAAAATTAACTGCTCTTGAACATATAGTTGTTGAGCAATATCTACACCTACAATTAGATGTGTATCGGAAATTCTTGCTATTAGTTGATTTTGTTTGTCTTGCATTTTAAAATTCATTGTAGGGCTTCCTCCTTAAGACTCTGAGTTAGATTGGACTCTATACTCGTATCTTACTGAGGGGCTCTATTTTTTTCAAACCTGAAATTTAAGCACTACAGGAATGCTAACCTGCTCCGTTACTTCAATATAGTTCAATAAAAAGAAGCGTTAATCCTTCTTGGATCAACGCCCCGTTAGTTGAACTAAAACTCGTTAAATCCACTTTGCAAACCAAGCTACATAATAGGCAGCAGGGATAAACAGAAGTTGAGCCACAATTGTCCCCAGGAATTTTGAACTAATCATCGTGAGAGAGTAACTTTTTAAGTAAATATAATCCGTTTGTTTTTTCATTACTCTATCAGCTAACACGGAGGCTTTTGGGTCAATAAATAATGTCAACAAAATAGTTGCTATACCATTTATTATGCCAGATGACATTAATGCGGCCTGAGCATAATCTTCTGGAACTAACATTGATGCATAAATGGAAGATAGTACCCCAATGGTGAATACAGCGGAAATGATAACATTAATCACAAAGAGTCGCTTCGGAATGGTTTTTAACGTAATTCCCTTAAGGTATGTAAATCTCGGAAGCCTAAAACATATTACTATTTTTCTAATGCCATTTCGATTGAATTGATTAGCAAACATTCCAATTATTGAACCACGTTGATTGGAAAGTTGGATAATTGCTCTTGAAAAGATGTTGATGAACGTAGGAAATAACAGAATTCCCAATAACACTCCAATAGAGGTCATACCAATTAATATCCTATACTGTTCCTCTATATAGTGTAATTTGTCTACATCAGGTGCTTCTGCGATAAGTTTTGCTGTTAAAGGTTGTTGAATCATTGTAGAAAATCTTGAAACGATCACTAGCATACTAAACAAAGATAAAGCCGTTGCAATAAATTTGACCCTTGCCCCTGAAATCCTTGTTGAATAAGCTAATGTTTCGATCATTGTAATGATTAATAAAAATAAGGATATTATTATTACTTTTCCTGTAATTAGCTCCATAAACTGCCCCTTAATAATAATGATAGCTGTATTATAAACTACTTTTTATTGATTTGGTATTATTCGGAGGAAGTCAAAATAGTCTTCGATTACTTCTTCACCATTATATCCCGTTAGCACAACAAGAAAAGATTGCCGCAAAGATAACCGTTCTTAAACTTTTGATACACGTCAGTAGAAACTAAAAAATCTATTTACCACTATTTCGTTATAACAGGAACCCAAAGCTCACTATTAGGAACTCTATCAGGTGCTAAATGATTCTCAATACAAGGGAGGTCTGCCAATTCATATCCTGATGTAGGCAGCCATTCAGTGTAAAGACGCTTCCATGCCTCAGTAATAGTTGGAAAAACAGCCCATGTACTTTTCGGGATCACTATTTTCTCCATCTCGCTGGTGGGACCACTTATATAACGGCAACCCATAAAATAATCAAATTCTTTATCCGTAATAGCAGCATGTATTCCACATACACCTAAAATCCCTTCCATTTTGCTTTGTGAATTTTCCCATGACATATCAATTAGCCTTTGTAACAATCCATTCTTAGTCGCTTCTTCCCATAATCTAGGGATTGTATTAAAAGCATCCTCTGTAACGACTTTCTGTTTTACTCCAACAATTTCAACCTCAAAATCTATTACTTCAATTCTATAATCCATGCCTATAGCCCCCGTCTGCCTAAATAGTAGCTAATATCTTGAATCGTTTAAAAAAAAATAATTTTCCTGCCAATAATATATTTTTATTAGTAGTCCATCGTTATTTTAATGGGGCTTCTATCTTTTCATTTAATGCCTCTGCTTGGTACATAAAGGAATCCAATTTGACACTAATAGGAATATTTGATCCTAATCCAACTTCACGAAGTGTTTGTTGTAGGTTTTCAAAATTCTTTTTATCCTTTTCAGTTAAATCGGCAAAGCTATATAATTCATCATTTGGATATTGATTTAATTTGGAATACAATTCTTCTAGAATTCCCTTGTCACTTTTAGATAGAGCTCCTAGCTGCTCTCCAGTGGTCATTCCAAGCCATATTCCGTTTAACACATCTCCTAATTCTGTCGTAACCAAGTTTGGTTCAGACCAATTGTTATCACTCTGGTAAGCAATTAAACTCTCCAATTCAACTAAATTATTTTGAGCTTCTGTAACAAGAACTTGCTCGTTCACGAAATTCATCTTTATTATTCCCCAAGCTACAATTGCGACAAGTACTATATTCAAACCTATTGTAATTCTGAATAGTAACTTCCTTTTTTTACTCAATTTTATTCCCCCTTTGCTAAGATCAGTTACCATAGAACTCCATATTCCTTATTGAAGTATCATGACCTATCATTCAATAAAATTCTACAAAAAAGAGCGTTAATCCTTCTTGGATAAACACTCCCGTTAACAAGAAACTACAATTAATCACTCTGTTTTTCCAGTTTCCAATAGTTCGATAATTCTTATGTTTGGTTTAACTTGGTTTTCGCTATCTCTTTTTATCTTATAAATCCATATAATAAGAAAAATCATTGCCAAAGGCACCAAAAATATTTACACTTCAAATTTACCCCTCCTTTACAGTATAGAGAAGTTATTTTTATTCCGTTTCAAATCAACCTGTTTTTGTGCTAAACTGCATCGTTTATTGAAGAAGGAATAAAAAAAGCGACTTCTCAGTCACTCTTTATTAACTATTATTCGATCTTTGTTTATTCTGTTTGTACATATAATCGATCCTGTTCATTGTCCTATATCCTAAAATACCAAGGATTATTGTATATATCGTTGTTAATATCAGTCCAAGTATAGCAATCCAAAATAAGGATGTAATCTTCTCTTTTTTGTTAAGCAAAATAATAACCTCCACCAATTAATGGTTATTATTTTGCACTTATTTAGGCAGATTATTCCAAGACTAACAATTGGTATGCTTACTTGGATGCTAAAATACTTTTTAATTAAATTTGGAGTTTTACTAATCTGATTAATTGAAGAACTGCCAGGTATCTTTTCTTACATAGTGCATTGCTATTGGCTCAACATTTGTTAGTGAAATTTAATCAGTCACATTTTCAAAAAGACTAATGAAAAAGCCAGCAAAATAACGTAATTTTCCAGTTTCAGTTAGCTCAATTAAAAAAAATGCTAGCCGCAGCACCACTAATTAAACTCTTGCCCTTGTTAATTTTGATGTATAGTCTTTTCAAAATAGACAACTTGTCCATTTTGTTGTTGTAAATACCCAAATAAAACTGGTGAAATCTCTACCATATTTTGTTCTGCTGTTGTTACACTTATTGCAGCATTCCCTTTGGAAACAATCGGTAAGAAAGGTACATAAGGTATTATCTTAGATTGAGAAGATGCCTCGGCATTGCTTATGTTTTGATTTAAAAAACCGATGGATAATAAAAGAGCACTGGTTGAACAAAGAATCGCAGCAAATTTAGTTCTTTTTTTCAATGAAAAATCCTCCTAATAAAAATTTAACAAGCTTGTACTACTATACATATTTTTCCACATTATTAATTATGCTTTAATAAAAAGAAGAAAAAGACCACTGCCGCGGTCTCTTTTCGGTAACCCATCTTTAATTAAAGTTGAACTAAGAAAAACAGCTACCAAAAATGACAGCCGAAACTTCTAGTTTTACACCAGTACGTTTAAGTTTAAACTTCACAATCTCAACTCAACAAGTAGTCTCCTCACATGCCCTGTCTCTTGTATGTTTCAAGGTAATATCTATAAAACTTGATAGTGCAGGGGAAATCCATTTATTTTTGTGATAAAGAACTTGAGAATATAGCTGTTTTACGTCAGCTTCACAAGGAATAATTTTCAACTTTCCTTCTTCGACTTCATCCTGTACAGCCACTAAAGGTAAATAAGCAATACCAAGCCCACTCATTACAGACCGCTTTATCGCCTCAATACTCCAAAGTTCCATGATGTTAGAAGGTTCAATCCCTCTATCACGTAAGAACTCTTCAAATATTCTTCGATAACTGGCTTCTTTCTCGTTAGTAATTAAACACTCGCTAAGCTTCTGATTTTCGTAACTTTTAGCTAAACTGTTCAGTGAACAGTCAGGACTTCCAACGAGAACAATCGGTTCGTTTATTAACGGAAGGATAACTAAATCTGAATCCTCAAACCGTGGCAACATAACAAACGCAATATCTGCACTACCATTAAGTATTGCTTTCTTGTTATCACCGCAAGTGGCATTACTTAAACGGATGCTTACATGAGGAAATTTCTTTCGATATTCTCTTAATATCGGTTCTAAGCGGTATACCGTAAGAGATTCAGGAGCCGCAATCTTTATCGTCCCTCTAATATCCTTTTCCTCACTAGTAATGCTTTCGATTTTTTCATAGGTATCTAAAATCTCTTGAGTATAGGGCAACAACTTCTTGCCAATATCAGTCAACCCAACCTTTCGACCCATCCGATCAAACAGAGGTCCACCTAAATGTTCTTCAAGTGCCTGAATATGAGAAGTCACTGTGGATTGAGTGTAGCCTAAATTTTCTGCTGCTTGTGTAAAGCTACCCGTTTCAATAACCTTTTTAAACGTAACAAAATGGCGTATTTCCATTTTTTCACCTACTTATATATTACTCTTACTTTTATAGTATCAAAAAAATCAATGGATAACTTCATAAACTTCAATTTTACTAATAATTAGTTGCAAGTTATTATTTAGAAAAAAGCATTATATGAAGACAACGGAGGTATTTGAGTTTTGAAACGTATACACTATAGCTGGTTTATTCTTGTTATTACATTTTTCTCTATTATTGTAGCCGGAATTGTCATGTCATCATCAGGAGTTTTCATAGACCCCTTAGAAAAAGAATTTGGCTGGGATCGATCTATTATTGCGCTTGCTTTTGCAATTAGTCTTTTTTTATATGGGATATCAGGACCGTTCATGGCTGCATTATTAGAAGTGAATGGGTTAAAAAAAATGATGATCGTTTCTATGGCAACTTTGCTGACAGGTATCTTACTTACTTTAATGATGAACCAATCATGGCAGATGATCCTTATTTGGGGCGTTATAATTGGACTAGGAGCAAGTCTTTTTTTAACAGTAGTAAGTCCATATGTGGCGAATCATTGGTTTGTGAAAAGAAGAGGTCTTGCAATAGGAATATTAACGTCAAGTACAGCAACAGGTCAGTTAATTCTACTTCCTGTTTTAGCTGCTATAATTGAAAATTATTCGTGGCGCTGGGCGATTGCTTTATTTATGATCCTTAGTTTCATTATGCTTATCGTAATCCTTTTATTTATGAAAAACACACCAAAGGATGTTGGTATTCTTCCATATGGACTGGAAAAAGAAATACAAGTGAGTAATAAAGGAGAAAAGAAAAATCCTATTGTTTTAGCCTTCAATGGCTTATTCGAAGCTGTGAAGGTGAAGGAATTTTGGTTATTAGCTGGAAGTTTCTTTATTTGTGGGCTTTCAACTAGCGGGTTAATTGGTACCCATTTTGTTTCTTACTGTATAAGCTTTGGCATCCCTTTAGTGACAGCGGCTTCGTTCCTTTCGTTTATGGGAATCTTTAATCTAGTAGGAACAACTCTATCCGGTTGGCTGTCAGATCGTTTCGATAATCGATGGCTATTATTTTGGTACTACGGTTTAAGAGGGGCTTCGCTTGTATTACTTCCTTATGCATTAAATGAAGGTTCCACTACTATGCTAGTTATCTTTACTGTGTTTTATGGATTAGATTGGATTGCAACTGTTCCTCCTACCATTAGTATCTCGAGACAAATCTTCGGGACTACTAAAAGTGGAATCATTTACGGTTGGATTTTCGCATCTCATCAGGTAGGTGCTGCGGTAGCTGCATATGGAGGGGGTCTAGTCTATAAATTTTTCAACACTTATACTTGGGCATTCTTCTTGGCAGGAATTTTCTGTATCCTTGCAAGCTTATTTGTGATAATTATTAAAAAACAACATTCAAGTCAATTAACTAAAGAAGGAATAATGAATATATAGCAATTAGTGAATCATTGGTTCACGGTTACGGATGGAGATGCTGCCTGAATCTATCATCTGCTGCTACACTCTCGGATTTTTAACTACGGTACGAAATAAGAGAAGCGGAGTCCTTGTATTAACTTATCAAAATCTGCCTGCACTTCTGTCGTGTTTGGTGGATCAATAGGCTTAATACACAGTGTAGATATAAAAAATTTCCTAAATATTAGAATAGTTCTGTTTAGGCATCCACTTAGGCACAGCTGTTACGGCACCCATTTATTGAATAATGGAGCGCTATTGGATGTTATTCAGAGCTTACTAGGTCATGAAAAAAGTGAAACCACACGTATTTATGCCAAACTTTGTGGAAGTATCAGACATGAAATATTTTTAAATGGAAAAGCGATGCTTCTTTAAGCATCGCACTTGTTTGTTTAAGTATATATTTTCACAAACTAGTTAATTCAATTGAGCCTGCTATCTTTTTTCAATTGCCATACGCAAGTTCGATATGACTCCAAGGAGCAATAGTAACGAACCAACCAGTTTTTCAAGAGGTGTTCCCAATAATTGTTGACAAAACCCAAAAGACCAAAGTGCGACAAAAAACCAACATATAACAGTTCTTCCTCTTTTATGTTTATATAGCGTATTTCCGGCAACAACTAGTGTGAAAACTCCGCCAATAATACAAATAATGATATTAAAAATAGATATTGGTAGTTGAGTAGTAAAGGCATCAGACCGTCCACCATTAACCCATGTGAATGGAATAACACCGCTAATAATAAGAACATGGAGTAACATTGTTAACGAGTAAAAACATATCCCCATAAATACAGCCGTTTTCAGATTAATTTTTCTTATTTTTTCTAACATATATCAACCTCACTTTCTACCGTATTACACATTACCCAAATTAATATGAGCCTTAGGGAAGGTATAAACATCAAAATTTATGCATTAACGAAATATCGTTACTAATGGTATTAAATATAGAGGTCTAGGTATTTTCGTTAACTAACCTTCCCCTATATTAGAATAAGAAGAAAAACGATTCTTCGTTCTTGAAGAATCGCCCCCGATAGCAATATAAGTTTATTGCAACTTCTCAGATAAAACTGGCGTTTATTAATTACTTTGATAAAGCAGCGGTGACGAGAGTTCCACCCCCAAGCACCATAAATATACTACCAATCCTATTCCATTGAGTATATAAATAAAAACCGATTATAAACATTGCTACTCCTAACAAATAGAGAAGCACTTTCTTTTTCACAAATTCCACTCCATTTTTTGATTTTACTTATATATACTGAAAATTCCCCTTTCTAGGTTCAAAATTCCATGATAATATCTTATTCCACTATACTGCTTCGTTAGCACAATAATAAAATGGATTACAAGAAACAGTATTAGGGCAATAATTCCCACTAAATACCCGTTAAGGAGGAATTGTTTCATTCTTCGCTGCGGCTGAATATTGTATAGCTAATCCCCTAATGGTGTAATTACCCTAACTGGCGTTTGAATGCTTTACCGGCGAAGAAGTAAGCGATGACCATGATTCCGACGCACCAGGCAAGCGCGATCCAGATATCGTTGCCAACAGTTCCTTCATACAAGAGGGCACGAATCGCATTCACGATTGAAGTCACGGGCTGGTTCTCAGCGAACGCACGGACAATTTTAGGCATGGTTTCTGTGGGAACAAAGGCCGAACTGATAAACGGCAGGAAAATCAGCGGGTACGAGTAGGCAGTCGCCCCTTCCATAGACCCCGCTGTCAGTCCGGGAATGATAGCCAGCCATGTCAGCGCCAGCGTAAACATCGCGAGGATCCCAATTACGGCCAGCCAATCCAGGATATCAGCGCTGGAACGAAAGCCCATCAAGAGCGCGACGAGGATAACCACCACAATAGTAAGTGCATTGGAAACAAACGAGGTCAACACGTGAGCCCACAATACCGACGAGCGCTTAATGGGCATGGTAATGAAACGCGCCATCAGTCCGCTCTTTACATCCGTAAACAGTCTTACAGAAGTGTAAGCAACGCCGGATGCGATAGCCATCAGCAAGATTCCCGGCAATAAATAATTGACGTAGTTGTCCGTGCCTGTCTCTATGGCACCGCCAAATACGTACACAAACAGCAGCATCATCATAATCGGTGTAATTGCCACCGTGATAATCGTATCCGGGCTGCGCAAGATGTTGCGCATTAACCGCCCCAGTAATACCCCTGTTTTGCTTTTCATTTACATCTCCTCCTTTTTACCAATGATCGCGAGGAAAATTTCCTCCAATGTCGGCTGCTTCTCAATGTATTCCACTTTCGCTGGAGGAAACATCTCTTTAAGTTCGGTCAGAGTACCAGTCGTGATGATTTTTCCGTCATGCAGGATGGCAATACGATCCGCCAGTTGTTCGGCTTCCTCCAGGTACTGGGTCGTCAGCAATATGGTCGTGCCGCCGCCGGCAAGCTCCTTGACAGTATCCCAGACTTCAATCCGCGCTTCGGGGTCAAGCCCTGTCGTCGGTTCGTCGAGAAAAATGACTGCTGGCGTCCCGATCAGGCTCATAGCGATGTCAAGCCGGCGCTTCATCCCGCCGGAATATTTGTCAGCCCGGCGGTTGGCAGCATCGGACAAGCTAAACCTTGTAAGCAGATTGTCGGCGACTTGAGTGGGATTGGAAACTCCCCGCAACTTGGCGATCATCACCAGGTTTTCCCGTCCGGTGAGCATGCCGTCCAGAGCTGAGAATTGCCCTGTCAGGCTGATGCACTGGCGAACATGATCCGGTTGGCGCTTAACGTCAAAGCCACAAATACCTACTTCACCGCGATCGGCTTTCATCAGTGTCGAGAGAATATTAACCGTCGTCGTCTTGCCCGCTCCATTTGAACCAAGAAGTGCGAAAATTTCGCCACGGCACACCTCAAAATCCACCCCCATTAAGACTTCCTTGTCTTTAAAGGATTTTTTTAACCCTTTTACAGAAATCGCTGCATTGTTCATACTTTTTTCCTCCTTATAATAAGCGCAGCAAGAGCGCTAAATTAGCTATACTGTACCTCACTAGTCTGTCTGACTGATATTCTGTATTACTTACTACCGGGGTAAAAATATAACTGAATAGTGAAGGTGATACATTTGTAACCAGCTATTCAGTCGGAATTATCTATTGAATTTACTTTTTTCCAAACGCCTTCATGATAGTGACGGTTTACGTGGTTAGTGTCGATGTTAGGCGATACTCCGCTTGGAATTCACCTTTAGCCACGACCAATCGTATCGTTTAACTTCTTGCGATATTTGTCCTTCCAAGTTTGCTCATCCTTCACCAAGTCATCGCAGAAAGCAGCCACGTCCTCGCCCGTAAGGTCAATGACTTTCTTGCCTTCCGCTGCTCCTTCCTCAAATAGCTCGAGAATGCCGACAAAGATACGGCTGCTGTCCTTCCAGTCTGTGGGACCACCACCAGCAGTCCACATATATTTTTGGATAGCTTTGTAAGCGTTGCGGTACTCACTTGGAAGTGCCTTTGCACGTGCCTCCATCTCCCTCCATTCCCGCTTGTCATCTAGACTTCCGATGATTTTTTCAAAAATATTCATTTTACTTCTCTCCTTTTAATTTTATTTTAGTCTTAAGTTCGTTAATTTTACTTGAGATGAAATCCCATTTTTTCCAAAAAATTTCAAGCTGCTCTTGACCTGCTGCGTTGAGTGTGTAAAATTTTCTCGGCGGTCCCATTGTGGATGGCTTTTTCTCGATGTCCACCAGATTGTTTTTCTCAAGACGCATGGTAATCGTATAAACTGTGCCTTCAACCACATCAGTGAAGCCAAGTTCTCGCAGCTGTTGCGTGATTTCATAGCCGTAAGTTTCGCCGCGGCTGATGATTTCAAGCACACAACCTTCAAGCACCCCTTTCAGCATTTCCGTGATGTTTTCCATTCTTTCCCTCCATTTATATTTTACTTATATTTTTTCAGTACTCTGTAACACAGGTATTTTGTGTTACAGATATTTAGTATTACTGACTACTAGTATATAGTATTACCGATTAGCTTCACATGTCAATAAAAATTTTCGTCAAAAAAGCCCTTATTACGAATTCTAAAGGGTTCACTTAAAGGGTGCACGAAATGGCATACGAATTGGCGTATGCCATTTTTGTTATCGTATCAAGGGTTTAGGTTGATTGAAAGAAGAATTGACAGTATAAAAAAATAAGTTCAATATCAAATGACAATACTTATTGTACAAGAAAAATTGGTGACAAATTATATGTTATTTCTATTACCAAAACGAGTGTCAATTTACTCGCTCTTGAGGACAAAACTTGCCATGAAATCGATAAAACTGTCCTTAATGACTGCTCTTGAGGACAAAACCCGCCTTGAAATCGGTAAAACTGTCCTCAATGACTGCTCTTGAGGACAAAACTTTCCATGAAATCGATAATACTGTCCTTAATGACTGCTCTTGAGGACAAAACCCGCCTTGAAATCGGTAAAACTGTCCTCAATGACTGCTCTTGAGGACAAAACTTTCCATGAAATCGATAATACTGTCCTTAATGACTGCTCTTGAAGACAAAACTTTCCATGAAAACGGTAAAACTGTCCTCAATGACTGCTCTTGAGGACAAAACTTGCCATGAAATCGATAAAACTGTCCTTAATGACTGTTCTTGAGGACAAAAACCGCCTTGAAGTCGGTAAAACTGTCCTCAATCACTAAAGCGGAATAACTAACACAAAGTTTACCAAACAGCCAAAGTAAAAAAAGAGTGCCATTTTTATTCAAATGAGCACTCTTTTCTATGTTTTTTTGTTGCCAATTTCTCTGACATTTGCTTAGGTAAAACGAGGTCATGCACCTCTAAAGTGAACCCTTTATACGAATTCAAAGGGGCTTTTATCAAATTTGAAAACTTAGACATTAGCCAGACACGTGATTATTCTCAAGAAGAGCTATATATTTTAAAATAATTTGTGTAGGGTTTGATGAGCAAGAACTCACTCAATTTCGTGGACTGATTTACATGTTAAGGTGAACTAAATGATGATTAGTAATTAGAACGGTCTCGACTTCGCAAAAAAAACAGGCGACTATTCAGTTAAAAACGCATCAAGTCAATTAATTTGATGCGTTTGTTATTTTAGGGAAAGGCTTATTAATAAGTTTGTTAAGAAATGTACTTAAACGCTATTACGACTATATAATCTTTTAATTCCTTCGATTCTGACAAGCCTACAAGCATTTCTATCATTTCTTCGTAATATGTATGTGATCGATTCTATTTAAGCAAAGAAGGCCCGCAGGCCCATGGAAATATTTTTTAATCATTTGTTAATTAGAATCTGCGTCTTCTTCTTCTTTCTCTTTTGAATTCAAAGGGGGAAAAGGGGAAAAATAAGAATTCAAAGGGGAATAATCGTCTTCTTCTAAAATCGTCACGAAAAAATCGATCTCTTCTAAAATCATCACGAAAAAAACCCATGTATAATCATCCTCCATTCATTTCAGAAGTCTATGTGACAAAGGGACAGAATAACTTAATCTGCCCTTTGTTCCATACAATTTAGTGCAAAGTTGTAGCTCCTACAATAATCAGAAGAATGAACAATACAACGATTAATACAAAGCTGCTGCCGCCATAGCCACAGCCGTATCCATAACCGCCGTTATATCCACCGTATCCGCCGAACCAACCCATATTTTCACCACCAATCGGACAAAAGCTATTTCTCCTTATGTATATTTTTTAAGATAAGGGTTGATTGGACATACATCATGTTTAGGACAAAACAATTTCTAAAAATAAAAAAGCGTCTGCAAAATAATGCAAACGCCTCTTCTGAGGTAGGTAGATATATTGGCTTGGCGGGCTTAATATTAACTTATGCACACAGAATTAAACTGAATGGGACAAGTGCTGATGATAAATAAATTAAGCACCCTGGATTCCCCGTATCAGGCCGCCTGGCCATATTGCACCTGTTGACCCATTATTATAATAATGATGAACGCCGAATCCTTGACGTGTAAAGATTGGCTTATTATACTTAATTGGATATTAACCATTTTTTACCAAACTCCTTCTTTCAATGACCTGCATCTTTTCTTTAAGATGAAATGGCGATTTTTTTGTTACCTGCTTTATCTTTTCACCTTAGAATGCTGTTTTTTTGAGTCTTAACGTCTCGTCCCCCCAAATGATTGTCCTTTTTCCTTATGTTCGAATCTAAAATTGAAAAAATGCCCATATTAATAGGACATTGACGATAAAGGATGATTACTATGATTTATATTTATAATGATTATGCAGGGACACATTCCACGGCCTTGGCTGCCGCCTATCATTTAAAACAACTTCCTCAATCAGAACGGAAACTAACCACGGAAGAAATATTACAGGTAAACTATTTTAACCTATTAACGAAATCGGATTTTGGAAAAATTATTTTTCACGGAACAGATGAAGAAGGAAACTCAGTTTATTCCATAGGACGGAAAAGGAACAAATTTGTTGTACCTGCATTAAAAGAATTAACTTTACTTCTACAAGGAAAATATCATTTTGAAGAAAAAATCGTTTTCTCCAATACATCCCCTACTGTCCCAATTGCTATGTCATTAGGTGGTTTTTTCTCAAGAGGATTGGGATTGGACTTTATAGGTGTACCCTTATTAGTGATTGGTGCTAAACAATGCTGTGATAATATATTTCGGTTAGTTGAAAATACCAAACAAGTCGGTCGTACCACTTTCAATGAAAATGTAGTTATTTTAGAAAATGAGATATATAAATAGTACAAAAATATTATCAGTAATGATTAATTTAAAGTGATGAAATAATGGATTTTCCTACATTACATACTAATTTTTGGGACGCTGTAATAGCCGTTCCCGTTGTAATGACTGAAAAAAAATTCTATATTTCGGTTTAAAAATAAACGGCAAAAAAATAACTTTCGTACTGAGAAATAATTAATAAAATATACTCTTATTTCCTTCCACTCAAAATCGTTGCATTTCCTAGTACTTTTTTGTTCAATAGGAGCTTGGGGAATTTCATTTCCTCAGCAAGTTTGTAGTTTTTCACAGTTGCAACATGCTTCTTTAAGTCATTTAAGAGCTCTTTTTCATCTCCAAATATTTTTCTATCCATAAACAAATCTAAGAAGACAAATTCACCACCAGGTTTTAACACCCTTAATGCCTCTTTTATTACCTCTGTTTTATTTTTTCTAGTCTTTACTTCATGGAATGTTAGACAACTTACAATGATAGCAAATTCATCATCTTTAAACGGAAGTTCTGCAGCATTAGCTTTCAGAAAAATAATCCGATCAGAGACCCCTTCTATTTTAGCATTTTGTTGGCATTGAGCTTTTGAATATTCCCAATTCTCACCCCAATAATCAATTCCAGTCAAAATGGACTTAGGCAAGGTCTTTGCCAATTTAATAATGAGTGATCCACTTCCAGTTCCGATATCAAGTATTCTTCCTTTGCCATCCCCATCCCCATTCACCTTGGCTACAAGTAAATCATGTATTTTAGACTGATAGTTCCCCCCGATGGCTGCGAATTGGTAAATAGAATAAGATAGAATAAATGATATATAAATAAAAGGCAACGCTATAATTCCTGAAAAGACTCGAAGAAATAAATGAACAGGTAATACGGTTACCAAGAGAAGAGTTAGTGAAATAACCCAAAAAATAAGTAGTTTGTAAATTCGTATCCAGGTATTATATTTCGCTTTTGCTTTCACGTTATCACACATCCTCGAATATAGAATTATCTTACTCACCCTATGATGACACTTCTGTCTGCATTAGCTTTATCATTAACATACCAAGGAAGTCGATATTTTCCTGACTTTTGTTGAATGGGGTGAAAATTTACAACAGTATTAGTATAACGAATCTTTTTTTCTTCACTCCAGCCACCTCTTTTTATTTCTGTCCCTGTCCGTTACTTGAAGAAGAAAAAGGCCACCGTTTTGGCAGCCAGTTCTTGATATTTTCCACTTTTCTCATTGTCTTTTCATTCTTTTCCCCCAAGGTTTGAATACAGATATAATAAAAAGTATTGCCAATAGAATTACTTGTATTATAATCCAAACCATGAGTTGATAATGATTTGCAATGAATTGATCACTGATAGATTGTTCTGAAAGATGAATACCATTTATAGTCCAATAATAAATACAGATAAATCCTAAAACCATACAAATGAATGTCAGGATTTCTTTTGTAATTATCCAATAAAATTTAAATAACCCCCATTTTGTAAAGAGAGAAAGAATAAGACCGGTAATAACCGTTCCAATAAGTGACGCTCTACCCGCAGTTTGTTCCATTTGAAGCATACTAGTATAGTAGGCTTTTATTACCTGACTATCATTAGTCATTAAAACACTAATAGACAGGATTAAAAAGGTTACAGTAACTCCTAACCAGATTGCAGAAAATAAAATATGAGCAGATAACCACCATTTTTTCTGATTAATCGATAGATTTTTCAAAGTTTTTACTCCTGAATCAATGGATTATAAGTTGATAAGCACAGAATCGATTATATCATTCATCTTATTGAACTAAGTATACATCTACAATTGAAAACCGTTTTCAGCACAACATTTTATCTCAATTTACCCTCAAAGTACATATTTCTACAAATAAGGGTATAAATCCTGCTTTTCTACTAACCATTAGAATTTTAGAATCATGTTAGTGTGGCTATTCCATTCTCTTACTCTAAAAATCAAGGGAATCTTGAGAACTATATACCAATATTAAAAGATTTCCCTCAAATAATGATCAAATAAAAAAGGTGATGCCTTTAAACTCTCCGCCTTTTAAGTGAAAGTGCTTCTTTTTCTTTTCCTTTTTGTAATCAATTGATCTATTTTATATTCCATCCTAATGGCGTTCGAACAATGATATGAATATGTTCATTCTGTCCCTTCGATTAAGAGCAGAATGTTTGTCGATAATAGATTTCAGAAAAAAGAGCGTTTATCCTTTTTGGGTTAACGCACACTATGGTTTTCAAACTATTAACCTTCCAGCTAGTTTGTTGATGTTTTATTGGTTATTGAGAATAGATGTCTAGAAAAGTACCGTCAGTAAATTTTAACACGACAGCATGGGTAGCAAATGGTGGTTGCAGGGCCGCCTGCCTTCTTATTAAGCAAACTATATAAAAATAACATCCGGTGGTTCTTTTAAGTAATTGACTAATCTAACCAATAGTGTAATAATTTGTATGTATTTTTCAAAACTACTAGAATGTTGGTGTACTGTAATTGAATTTTATTAAAGTAAAAGAAGGCAAGAATAGCTGGAAGCGGTATTTATCTTCATTTATTGTCATCCTTCTGTTTATCTTTGTTGGGGCGCTGCCTAATCTCATCATTAGTGAATGGATCGTTAATACGGACGGAAACCCTAATACCTATTTTGATTTTGAAAAAGAGGATTATGTAGGAATTAACCCGTTAGTTTATTTTGCCTTGATGAATTCACAATTTATATTTTGGCTTTTGGGCCTTTTTGTCACAATTCGTTTCATTCATAAACGCAAATTCACATCGCTCATTACGCCCAATAGAAAAATAGATTGGAAGAGAATAGGCTATGGATTTATTACTTACTTTGTCATCCTGGGTCTGACGTCCATCATCGATTCCCTGTTAAACCCTGGGGATTACTTATTAAACGATGTCAGGGTTTCTGATTTTTTGTTGTTATTTGTGCTCGTACTGGTATTTACTCCCCTTCAAACGACCTGTGAGGAATTATTTTTTAGAGGATATCTCTTGCAATTGTTAGGAAAATGGATTCGCATTCCTTTTCTTTTATCTCTTATTGTAGGCTCGATTTTTGGCGCGCTCCATTTCACCAATCCTGAAATGGGATATTCCCCCATTTTGGTTGGAGCAAATTATTTGGTAACTGGATTCATTTGGTGTTATATCACTGCAAAAACAAACAGTGCCGAATTGTCGATTGGAGCGCACGCAGCAAATAATATGCTATTGGGGTGGTTCATCACGATGGATGACTCTGCCTTTGGTGACATCCCATCCTTATTTGTTGGCAGAAATATCGACCCGGCGATTTCACTCATGTGGACCATTGTTTCTCTTGGGATCTTCTTATTTATTTCTTTGAGAAAATACAAATTTACTAGACATTAAAAAAGATGCTAGTAACCTTGCTATTTGTGAAAGGTTACTAGCATCTTTTTTAATCGATACCATTTTTCGGGCAATTTTGAAGAAAATTCTTCCTATATTACTGCCCCCGTTAACAAGAAGTACCCCTTGCTACAATGCACTAATTATTGAATAGGCTTTGTTAAGTTGTATTGTGGTTTTTCAGGTATAAAATATGGGAACGTCCGATTTGGACATTCCCGTTCTTATTCATTAAAGCCCCCTATATTGGAATAACTGTATAGCTAATGAAGCTTTTTAAAAGCTGCGTTTCCCTGCCCAAGCTCCTTGCATTTTACTTAGGAAAACAATTTGCCCAATATGATATGCGTCGTGCAATGCTAAACTCTTCAGTTCAAGCACTAATGATTGGTCTTCTCCAGGGATCTGTCTATACAAATCTTCTTGTTCTGTTGTTGCTAGTATTTTTCCAAGTTCACGATGAACATAAAAGTATTCTTGTTTTGTTTCCTTCCAATTTTGAAACGTCTTAGTTGGTAATCGAAATGTAGATTCATTATCTTCTGCCTGTGGTTCATTCGCTGTTTCACCAAGAAATCGCACAAGAAATCTCTTTTCATAGAAAAGTAAATGACAAACTAATTCCCAAATGGAATTCATTGCCTCAACTGGTTTCCAAATTGCCTGTTCAAAAGTAATATCCTCTAGCACTTTTTCAAGTGGTGGAAACCAGTCTTCTTCATCTAAGCAGCTTGCCCATTGTTGTAACAAAAGTGTCTTTACATCCATTTTCTATTCCCTCCAATTTAATCCCATTAATAGATAATCCCTTTGGTCAAAATTCATTTACAAGCGTGTTGTAAACAGCTCACTAATTAAGGTGTCCTGCCAATTCCTTGTTCAATTATTGGTGTGTTAATCCTCTAAACGAGGCTTTTCCACTGCACACTTATTTTTTTACCCTTATATACAAATGCTTTCAAGCACCTATTCTGCAGATTTACTTCCTTTTAGATGATTTAAACAAAATGATAATAACAGCAATCAAAACAGCGAACCAGATATACCACTCCATACTAAATCCTCCTCAACTGACTAATGTCTGATGCTTTACAGGTAATCCTATTCACTCACATGCCCTTTCATGTAAGCTATAGAGCAACCTGCCCTGTTCGCACGAAAAACTGCGCCACACGATATTTTTTGACGGTAGCCCAATGTTCCAATAAGATAAAAGAAAACGCTAAGTTAGGATGAACGCAAATGAAAATTTTAGTGGTGGAAGATGACCGAACGATTGCTTCGGGATTGGAGTATTCCTTGAAGCAAGAGGGCTATGAAATTGTGCTTTGTCATCAGGCAGCCACAGCTATAGAAGTACTGAATCATAGAATCGAAGAAATCGATTTATGCTTATTTGACTTGTCCTTACCTGATGGAAGCGGTTATGACTTGTGTAAGCATGTGAAACAAAAACGCGATACCCCTGTCATTTTTTTAACCGCTTTTGACGATGAAGTGAATGTCGTTATGGGGCTTGATATGGGGGCTGATGATTATATTACAAAGCCCTTTCGAATTCGTGAGTTGGTTTCAAGGATCAAAACGGTACACCGCCGCTACCATCGCCATTCCCAGCCGAAAAACACCATTGATCTCGAAAATATTCAGATCAACACATTAGAAGGACAAGTCTACAAAAATGGCCAAGAAATACTGTTAACAGCCTTAGAATATCGGCTCCTCCTCTTATTCGCCACTCATATTGGTCAAGTTCTCACAAGAGCACAACTGCTAGACCGAATTTGGGATGTCGCCGGTGATTTCGTCAATGATAACACCTTGACCGTCTATATTAAACGATTACGTGAAAAGCTTGAGGATGACCCTGGGAATCCAACGATATTAAAAACTGTTCGAGGCATGGGCTATAAGGTTGGTGATTGAGTTGCTTCGTAATCGAGAAGTTCGAATCCTCCTCACCCTTCTTCTTTCGATAAGTGTCATCGGATTTACGGTTGCGGCCCTATTCGTATCAATGCTTGCGGCCGGTTTGATGCTGGGAGTATCGATTTTACTGATTAGCAGCAGCTTGATTTTCACGAAATGGCGTTACCGTGAAATTGAAAGACTATCAGGCTATTTAAAACAAATTAGCAGCGGCGACTTCCATTTAGACGTCCGTGATAATTCAGAAGGTGAGCTGAGCCTCTTAAAAAGTGATATTTATAAAATGACAAGAATTCTTTATCAGCAGGGAGCCGTTTTACATGAAGATAAAGCAAAACTGACTAATGCTATTTCAGATATCTCTCACCAAATAAAAACACCTCTTACCTCGATGATTGTCATGGCTGATTTGTTAGGTGACAAACGATTGGAGGATGGAAAACGAGCAGAATTCACTCGGAATCTTCAAGTACAGCTCGAACGTATGGAATGGCTGGTTTCTTCCTTATTAAAGCTTTCGAAAATCGATGCCGGTACGGCTTTCTTTAAAAAGGAAAAGGTCCTGGTCGCTCCCCTCATTCAAGCTGCCACAGGTCCGCTATTGATTCCCATGGATATTAAAATGCAAACTATAAAGATCGATGGAAATGAGCATGCAGCCTTTATTGGTGACTTTAATTGGACTACAGAAGCACTCATCAATATCATCAAAAACGGTGTCGAGCACACGTCCGAAGGCGGCGAAATCTTCATCAAATTTTCCGAGAATGCTTTATTTACGGAAATCACTATTTCGGACAACGGGAAAGGCATCGCAAAGGATGACCTTCCTTACATATTCCGACGGTTTTACAAAGGGAAAAATGCGGGTGACGATAGCGTCGGTATCGGACTCGCTATGGCGAATAGCATCATCACTAGTCAACATGGCGATATCGAAGTGAAGAGTCAACCCGGAGTTGGCACCAGTTTTCAGATAAAGTTTTACAAGCAGGTAATTTAGATTGCCTGCTTCTTTTTATTTTCATGGACCTACTCTCCTTCCTAAGGTGAATAAATTGTCACTTAAGAGTCACTTTAAAGTCATATTGACTCGATATACTAACCTCAAGACAATGAAATAATGGAGGTTTTCTTATGAATATAGTAGAAGTAAAAAATCTTTCAAAGGTGTATGGCAAAGGTGAAACTGCGGTTAATGCGCTTGATAATGTATCCTTTTCGGTGAAAAAAGGCGAATTTGTTTGCATTATCGGGCCGTCTGGTTCGGGAAAATCAACGCTGCTTCATTTACTCGGTGGAGTTGACCGGCCCACGAGCGGAAAGGTCCTCATTGATCAAACCGATATTTATAATTTAAATGAAACACAACTGGCGATTTTTAGACGCAGGCAAATCGGCTTGATTTATCAATTTTATAATTTGATTCCCATCTTAACAGTGGAAGAAAATATCACTCTGCCTATGCTCTTGGATGAGCAAAAGGTGGATCCCAGCCATTTTAAAAGAGTTGTTGACATTTTAGGTTTGAACCCACGACTTTCCCACCTGCCCAACCAGCTTTCAGGCGGCCAGCAGCAACGCGTCTCGATTGGACGAGCGTTGATCAGCAATCCTGCAATCATGCTTGCCGATGAGCCGACAGGCAATCTCGATAGTAAAAATAGTAAGGACATTATGGAACTGCTCAAGATGTTTAACAAAACCTACAATCAGACACTGATTGTCATTACCCATGATGAGCGTATCGCCCTTCAAGCAGACCGCATTATTTCCATTGAAGATGGCAAGGTCGCCAAGGATGAGGTGCTTCGTCCATGAACATTATCCATAAAGTCACGATAAGGCATTTGAAAGAGAACAAACGCCGATCACTTGTAACGATAATTGGTGTCATTATTTCGGTGGCGATGATCACCGCGGTTACCACGCTTGGTTATTCCTTTTTAGACCTACTGATTCGCCAGAATATCGCCAAACATGGAGAATGGCATGTTCAGTATAAAGATGTCACCTTAGACCAAATCGAAGCCATTGAAAAGGACATCGAAACGAAAACCATGGTCCTCTCGAGCGATGGCTATGCGTCTCTAGTAGAATCAGAAAATCAGAATAAACCATATTTATTTTTTCAAAACTACAATGCAGCGGGTATGAAGCAATTTCCAATGGAAGTGATTGAGGGAAGACTTCCTCACAATGAAAACGAGATTGCAATTTCAGAAGCGGTTATCAAAAATGCAAGGGTCGATTACAAAATCGGGGACCAACTCACGGTAGATATCGGTGAGCGTTGGAACAAAGCAAACGGAAAGTTACTAACGCAGAATAACGCTCTCGAACGGGACGAAGACACGCTCATTGAAGAGCTGCGAACCAACGAAACCAAAACCCTAACCATTGTCGGGACGATTGAACGCCCTTCTTGGGAACCGACATGGTCACCTGGTTACACCGTGATTGGCTATATCGACGAAACATCCGTAAGGAAAATCGATACCGTCGATGCTTTTGTGGTGCTAACGGAAATAGACCGTTCCCTCTATAAAAAAGCAAAAAGCTTGGCTGCTACACAGGGAATCGAGGCAGTAAATTTTAATAGTGAATTGCTTCGTTACTATGGAGTAACGAATAATGTTCAATTACACAAGACCCTTTATTCCTTAGCTGCTATCATTATGAGCGTCATCATCATTGGCTCCGTGGCTTTGATTTATAATGCCTTCTCGATTAGTGTATCCGAGCGGACAAGACATTTAGGGATGCTTTCAAGCGTTGGAGCAACCAAAAAGCAAAAGCGAAATTCTGTCTTTTTTGAAGGATCCGTGATTGGAGCGATTAGTATTCCGATTGGGATTCTTGCCGGTCTAGCGGGGCTTGGAATCACCTTTGTTTTTATCAACCGAAATTTAGAAGTGGCAATTGGGGTTTCCGAGAAGCTTGCTTTAATAGTCACACCTGCTTCGATTCTCATTGCCTGCGGGATTTCGATTTTGACAATTTTTATCTCTACCTATATCCCTGCGCAAAGGGCTTCAAAGGTTTCAGCAATTGATGCGATCCGACAAACCCATGAAATCAAGTTAACGGGGAAAACCGTGAAAACTTCAAAGCTTGTCCGAAAAATCTTTGGGCTTGAAGCCGAAATTGGGTTGAAGAATGTCAAAAGGAATAAGAAGAAGTACTTGGCAACCGTGTTTTCTCTGGTGATTAGCATTGTCCTGTTCTTATCTGTCACCTATTTTACCGACAATTTGAAGAAATCTCTGACCATGTCGCAATCTGATTTGAAGTATGATATACAAATTTTCAGCACCCAAGTGGAGAAGGAAGACTTGACCGACTACACAAAGCTCGATCATGTCACCAAATCGATCGTCATCGAGGAAGCTAATTTAGAGGCAAAGCTCGATCCGGAAGAAGTACCAGCTCAACTGAAAAATCAACTACACGCTGAAGATGGAAAGTTTCATTATTATGTGATGCTACATGGGTTGGATCAAAAAGGTTTTGAAGCCTATGCAAAAGAAGTCGGCGTCGATGTGGAAGGTTTTACGAAACAAGAAACACCAAAAGCCATTATCATTGACCAAATTACCTATGAGGATGGCGGAACGGGAAAATTTATCGAAACAAAATCGATTGAGTCAGAGGTTGGGAAGAAAATCGACTTATTGACGATGCCTATAGGGGATATGGAAAATGAACAACCGGAACTAGAAGTAGTTGGCAGCGTGGAAATTGGCGCACTAACTTCCAAAGTGCCAATGGGCATTGAAACTGTTGCGGTCGGCGGTGTTAACCTTATCCTCCCACATGCCACAATGGATTCCTTGTTATCGAAAACTGAAATAGAGGTGACTCCTTATGTGTACCTCAATAGTTCAGACCCAATGGCCACCCAAACGGCAATTGAAGACCGAAAAGATTCGAACATACATGTATTCAATGTCTACCAGCAGCGACAACAAGATGAACAGTTGATTATGCTCATGTCGGTATTTACCTATGGGTTCATCACGCTGATTTCCTTCATCTCGATCGCCAACATCTTTAATACCATCTCAACCAGCATTTCACTCAGAAAACGGGAATTTGCAATGCTGCGATCGGTGGGCATGACCCCAAAAGGATTTAACAAAATGGTCCAATATGAAAGTATATTTTATGGAGTGAATGCCCTACTCTACGGACTGCCCATCAGTGTCCTCGTTATGTTTGGCATTCACCGCTCCGCTGGATTCACCTTTGAATACGGATTTCAGCTTCCCTGGATGAGCATTCTATTTGTTATAGTTGTAATTTTCCTAATTGTAGGTTCGGCCATGCTCTATTCGATTTCAAAAATAAAAAATGAAAACATCATCGAGAGCCTAAAGCAGGAAAATATATAAAGGAACACGCGGTTAGCTGAGGCTAATCGCGTTTATTTTTGTTGATATTCCCTCTGTTACTTGGACCTTCCTCTCAAATCAAAGGAAAAACGTCACTCCTAGATTATTTATTTATATTCCAATTAATTATTTACCAGTAATTTAGGGATATGAGCCACGGAGGGTTTCTCATGGTGGAATAAAAAAGCCATCAGAACCGTCCCCACGTTCTACGATTCCTCAAGAAACCTTTCCCACTGTTCATACAAGGTAGAAGCTGTCTCATAGTCTTCGTAGTCTAATGACAGACCTTCCTGTAATTTCTCTTTTAAACGAGAGCACATTCCTTCCCATCCCTCTAAGCTTTCGTGATCGACCACGTTTGATAACCTCAGTTTCGTTCTATTCCAATTTGAATAGAGGATATTACACCATTCCAATAAATCCAATCGGTATTGGTTAAGTTCCTCCGTATCGATATATTGGTCAGATTCAATCTCCATCTCGTCTTGAAAAGCATTTGTTTCCAAATATTCTTCCTCGATTTGGATTTGTTCCTCCGTTTCGAAACGATTTACAGAATCGACTTCAATCTCTTCTTGATAAGCATTTGATTCTCTATATAGCAGTTCCAATTGTTCACATAAACTTTTAGCTGTTTCATGACACCATTCCAACAAATCTTCACGGTATTGATTTTGTCTATTCATTTTGATCCATTCCCCCACCCAGGTTGTTTATTCTTATCATTCTTATTTACAAATGAAATGGTTATTTCTCTTATATAAATAACCACAATCTCATACTATGTTCCACGATTGTCCCAGGATTAGACTATGACCCATTGACAACACATGACACCACTCAAGATGATCTCCATACAAGTTGTTATACGAAAATGGAGTATAATCGACTATTCTTTACCCGGAATTTTAATAAAAAAATTTACAGAACCTTAACATCTACAAAGCAGCCTCTTAACAATGATTTATTATTCTATTATCAGTGGGGATAGCATGTGTGGCTATCATGGTATTTGGCGTAGGTGGAGCCGTTACTTGAAAATTAATCGTACATAGACAATAAAGTCCATTAAAAGGAGTGTTCTACTTGAAAAAACAATTCGTTCAGTACAAGGGTAAGAAATATATTCTTCTTCACCGATACTCCTCAGATTATTGTGAAATCCAAGATTCATATTCTCATTACAATATTCTCCTAGTTCACTACTCCGAACTTTCTTTAATGAAAAATTATTAGCCACTGTTGATCATTTGAAGCGTCTTAGTAACGCTTCTTTTTCCTTTATTCGGATATAATGCTTTTACTTCAAACATGACTGGCCCAAGGTATTGCAAACCCTTCTTTAACATCCAGCTTTTTTGGTAGCATTCCGTAAGACTTAAGTCGTAGAAAAAATTCAGTCTCCTCAAATCAGGGCAAATATGGGATATTTAGGTAGCACGAGCAAAGATGACACTATAGTAAAAAGCACAATTTATTTTTATTGAAAAAAGGCGGTGTTGGTCAAAGTTATCATCTGATTTTATGAAGAGATTGTAAATTACTTGAAATTTTATGGTAAATAACGGAAATTTTTAAAAAATTGTGTTACGATTCTACTTGGACTTTATATCTATTTCAAAGGGGAGATTTTACCTATGTCAGTTTTCACGAAATGGGCTTTTCAGAACAAAGCCGCCGTCTCATTGATAACGGTATTAGTATTAATCATTGGGATTGTTAGTTATTTTAGATTACCCATGGAGTTTTTGCCGTCAGCAGACAATCCGCAAGTAACTATTATTACGCTGGGCCAAGGAACCGATTCAAAAACAATGGAAAATGATGTCACTTCTCCAATCGAGCGGGCGGTTACCGGGATTAAAGGAAAAAACTCGGTTTATTCCACAACGGGAGACGGCTTTTCAAAGGTTGATTTATTTTTTGAAGCTGGTTCCGATATGAAACAGGCTAAATTAGATGTTCAAGAGGCTTTATCGAATGTGCCATTACCAGCTAACATATCAAAGCCAATTATTTCGCAGCTAAATACCTCCATGATTCCCATATCCAACATCGCGGTAACCTTTAAAGATGGCCTCACCACAGAAAACCTAGAATTAATAAAAGAAAAAATTGAACCACTGTACAAAGATATTGACGGTGTTTCCCAGGTTCAAACTTATGGTTTGGTTGATCCTGTTATCTCAGTAAAGATTGACAATCAAAAGTTAGCACAAAACCAGATATCTCTTCAGAGTGTACTGGGAATTCTTCAAGGCCAAAACACCGCTCTTGCCATCGGTGAAAAGAATATTGACGGAAAAACAAGCAATATTAAGGTGATTGGCGACTTATCGAGTCTCGAAAAACTAAAAAGCCTGCCAGTCGCTCCAAATGTAACGCTTGAGGATATCTCCTCAATTGAGGAAACAAAACAATCCAATTTTCTTAACCGTTTTGACGGAAAGGAAGCATTAAGCATCAGTATTACGAAGGACAGCCATTCAAATGCAGTAACCATAAGTAAAGAAATCGAAAAAGTAACAAAGGAAATTAACAAAAAATACGATTCACAAGAATCTACGATCTATGTCGCCTCAGCTGATATGGTTGAAACATCGGTTCAAACGATGATGAAAGAAGTCCTTCTTGGCGCATTATTTGCTACTATTGTGATTATGATATTTTTACGGAATATCCGAACAACGTTTATTACGATTGTTTCCATCCCGCTATCCCTATGTTTTACCTTGTTCTTACTGTCACGTTCCGGGGTAACGTTAAATATCTTAACCCTCGGCGGAGTTGCGGTTGCCGTTGGGCGGCTTGTGGACGACAGTATCGTGGTCATTGAAAATATTTACCGTAAAATGCAAACAGAGAAATTCTCCGTTCAAATGGTGATTGATGCAACGAAACAAGTGGGTGTTGCGATTACGGCCTCTACGTTAACAACGGTCGCGGTTTTCTTGCCAATGAGTTTATTAAATGGAGGACTTCAAGAATTTCTCTTACCATTTGCCTTAACGGTTACCTATTCCCTTCTCGCCTCGCTTTTGGTTGCATTAACCTTGGTACCGTTGATGAGTGCAGGATTGTTGAAAAATACCAAACTTCCGGAACATAAACCCGCAGTGCGCTTTCCAAAAGCGGTCAAATGGTCTTTGAATCATAAATGGATTGTGTTTACGATTTCTATCCTTTTGTTTGCTGGATCGATTGGTGCTTATTTTGTTGTACCGAAGGGTGCCGTTGACAATTCTTCTGCCGACTTTGTTTCAGCGACCTTGAAATATCCAAATGAAACACCTTTTGAAACGGTCAAAGAAAAGGCAATACAGCTTGAAAATTCGATCTCTGAAATGGATGAAGTTGAATATGTTTTTAACCAAGTCGGGTCTTCAGCTGATTTCGCTCAATTTGGCCAAATCGGTTCCCCAACCGAGGCGGTCATCAGCATACTATTAAAAGATAAAGATGATACAGATAAGGTTTTAAAAGAAATTGAAAAGAAAAAAGACGACTATGAGGATGCTGTATTAGAAGTTTCCACTGCTTCGTTTATGATGGGGGGAGCTGGCACCACGATTACGATCGATGTGATTGGTGAGGATATCAATCAGCTGGAACAAACCGCAAACAATATTAAAGAAAAAGTATCGGAAATTGACGGTGTTGAAAAGGTAACAACGAATCAGGATGAAAAGAAAACTGTCTACTCTTTAGTAGTAGATCCTGCAAAAGGCAATACACAGCAAATTGCACAGCAGCTCGGTGTCTTGTTAAATCAAACACCAATTGGTTCGATTATGTTAAATGAAAAACAAACGACCGTTGTTCTTGAACCTTTACTTAACACAAAAACAGAAGACGACTTGAAAAATATTTCCATTATGACCGAAAGTGGAATGGTTCCCGTTTCTGAGGTGGCAGCCTTAAAAGTGGCTGAGAGCTCAACCAGCCAATTCCATAAAGATGGAGAAACCTACCTTCGTGTCATAGCGTCCGTCGATCCTGCTAAGCTCTCTGAAATTTCAACCAAGATTAATTTAGAAATATTCGGTGACAAAAAAGATAATAAAGGAATGGATTTCCCAGAAGATGTAGAAGTTCTTGTTGGTGGAGCAAGTGCCCAGCAAATGGAGGATTTTACGGACCTTTTCTTAACAATGCTTGTTTCCATCGGAATTGTGTTCTTAATTATGGTCATTACATTTAAGTCGATTAAAGCGCCAATTGCGATCTTAACGTCCCTCCCTCTAGCAGCCATCGGTGCGATTTTAGGAATCTTAATCAGCCGGATTTCCGTTGATATCACCGCCCTGCTTGGAGCGCTTATGCTGATAGGAATTGTTGTAACCAATGCGATTGTTTTAATTGATCGTGTTAGACAAAATGAAGAAAAAATGAGTATTCGCGAAGCGATTGTGGAAGCGACGGCTACCAGAATGAGGCCGATTATGATGACTGCCATCGCAACGATATGTGCGATGATTCCACTCTTGTTTAAAGCATCTCAGACCGGAAGCTTGGTATCTCAAAGCTTGGCCGTTGTCGTGATTGGCGGGCTGGCGCTTGCTACCCTATTGACGTTGATCGTCATCCCATGTGTGTATGAATTATTGTATTTTAAAAAATCAAAGAAACAAAGAATGTCAGAATCAACAGAACAACCTATTCAAATGTAGTCTTCAATAAAAAGCAGAATACCTGCAAAAGTGAATTTATTTTGCAGGATTTCTGCTTTTCGATGATTGCTCTTAATTTTGTAGTCTAAAAACGGCATGTGCCAAGCATAAAGGCCTCCGTTTTGAGATGCTTTTCTAAAATAAGTACAGAAACGGTATTCGTTTTGACATCGTTATTGGGATATAAAAAAGCAAAACCCTCAATAATTGGTGAGTTTCTTTATTAGGAATACCTAAACCTTATTAACTTAAGCCCCCCGTTAATATAGTAGGGATAATTTAGTACGTTCAATAGTTTTAAATGATAATTTCCTCAATAATTGAATTTCCCTCAGTAGCTTCAGAATCAAGCCATTTCCAATTTTCATATAACCTAAGTCGCCCATCTGGTAAGATTTCAGGAGTAGATATACATTGTCCACCTCTAATTTCATTTTTGTTGTTAACGTGGTTATACCTAAACTCTAAGCAACCGTCATCCTTTATTACTCCAATCAATGTTCCTTTTACAATTTCCCCTCCACTGTAAGTTGCTGAGATGATATGTCCCTCTTGTGTGTAATCAAAAATAGTCTTTGAAGAAACTTCACCATTATCCGTATTTTCAATCGAAACAAAGCTACGACCATTAAGATCTATCATTTTTCACTTCCCCTTTACCCTATTTTTTTTAAAATTATACCATTTTTTCTTGATACAGATAGGTAAGGGTTTGAGGTTATCGCTCCCTTTTCCCCCTGTTATTTCTATGTATCGCAGGTATAGACCCGTACATTCAGAAGTTCGTCAGCTTAACCTGCTACGGTAAATTCTCACGCCTTTTCGCCGAGCTTATAACACTATCATTCTTACTAAATCAAGTGCTATTCGACTAAGTTAGAACCCTTCAGGGGCGTTACCCTATCATTTGATTCTTTGATATAATCCTTCAGTTCCGACAGGAACTGTCTAGCCTTTACCAGAGAAATGTGACCATCCTCCATTTAAGCGAGAAACATTTCGCACAGCTAACTGCCCCGTAAGCACATTAAAAAAAGGCTGCCACAGCAACCTGATTTTAAAGTAAAGCACCCTTCGTATTATAAGGTCAGCCAGATATTTCTGGTTGACCATTTTTTATATGGTTTTATTATAACTGTAGCCGGGGTAGAACGTAAGCACCCGTGGGACTCGATCCCGTCAGCTAAACAGTTCCCCCCCTACTTGTAGAAACATGTTTGAGGCTGGTTGGGACTAAGATCTCGTATAACAAGCGAAGCTATGATACTGCAAGATGGAATTAGGGGTACCGGTGATTTTATATATTAGAGGAGGAGATTTAAAAATGAATCCAGTCGTTGGTCTGGATATAGCAAAAGGCGAAAGTCAGGTTCAAGCTTTCTTGGATAAGAAAAAACCTTACAAAAGTAGTTTTAAAGTATCACATACTCTAGAGGGATTAGATATTTTACATCAATTTCTTAGAGAAATTGAGAACTTAACAGGAGTTAAACCTCCAATTGTTCTTGAAGCTACAGGGCATTATCATACTCCCGTTGTTCAGTATTTTGAGGACAGAGATTATTTATTAATTATAATCAATCCTCTTATCTCTTATCGTGCAAAGAGCTCGAGTTTACGGAAAGTAAAAACAGATAAAATCGATGCTTATCATCTCTGTGAATTGTACTATAAAGAGGATTTGGAGCCCTATAAAAAACGAGGAATTCACCTCTTAAACCTTCGTAATCTAACACGCCAACACGAAAACTTAACTGAAATATTTGTACAAGCTAAGCTGCAGTTTCAAGCTGTTCTAGATCAGGTTTTTCCTGAGTATAAAGGTGTTTTTGGGGACTTATATTCAGTTGTTTCTTTACTAACTCTACTAGAATATCCTACATCTAACGATGTCTTAGAAGCTGGTGAAGAAACGATAGCAACTAGAATAAAGGAAAACTGTAATAGTCGTTCTCGTAAGTGGGCGGCTACAAAGGCAAAGGAACTGATATCTGCAGCAGCTCAGAATCCTTTTCAGAAAACCTTATACCAGAGCCATATTTTGACGCTAAAAATGTATATCAATATGCTTTTAGAATACCAAAAGCACCTATCTGCGTTTCAAGCTGAGATAGATGCTTTAGCAAAAGAACTTATAGAATATAAGATTATCCAATCAATCCCTGGTATCGGAGAAAAAATCGCGGCAACGATTATTTCCGAAATTGGTGAGATTGTTCGGTTTAATCACCCTAAAAAACTTGTAGTATTTGCCGGAATTGACCCTAGTATCTTTGAATCAGGAAGGTTCAAAGGAACAGTGAACAGAATAACAAAAAGAGGGTCTAGCAGGCTTAGGCGTGCCTTATATTTAGCCGTTAAATGTGCCATTCGTGATTGTCGAAAAAAGAAAACAACTAAAGATATCATCCCACGCAACAAGAGGTTACGAGAGTTCTATGATAAGAAACGGGAAGAAGGAAAGCCTTATAAAGTAGCTGTAATAGCCTGTGCAAATAAGCTTTTACAATGGATCTATGCACTATTAAAAAGCAACTCAACCTTCCAAGATATAGCTTAAATAATAAATAAAACTAAAAAATACATAACCTTCCAAAAGTAGAATTTAGGAAGGTTATTTGGCATGCACATTTTAGTATAGCATGAGAAATTTAATTTTTTATTGAAAAATATTGACAAACTATTAGCTGGTTTAGTTCAAGTATGCGCTAGTGCAACTTTTATTTATTCATCTTTTCCTGCATCTATTTTCCAGCTATTTTGCAACTTCCGGATATAAATGATCTGACCAATGTGATATGCGTTATGAGTTGCCACATTTCCGAGTATTGCCCACCATTTCACGTGTCCAGGAAAACCATTAACTTCACTCTCAACTTTTTCTTCAGATAATAACTCTTGCCAACGTAAAAGCACCTCTAAAAGTTGTTTCTTTAAGTCAGCAAAAGTATGATTTTCAGGAATAATAAAGCTGTTATTATTATTTCCTATGGAAGGCACAGCATCAACGTGAGATTTTTGGTACCTTGTTTGCCATGTTTGATTCCAATATAGTAGATGTTGCACAATTTCAGCAATACTCTTACTTTCTTCGTTTGGCTTCCAAAATGCATGTTCCTCAGACAATCTTTCTACTGAATCTGAAAATGGTAGGTACCAACTAGGGTCATTGGCATTTGCCAACAACTGATCCGATAAAACCTCTTTTGCATGAACCATAACCAACACTCCTAATTTTTATTTACTGTTTTTTCTATATATTTATACAACCTCAACTTTATTATATTCTACATAGTATATTGATTGTCCTGTTCTTATTAAACTGCTTCGTTACTTGAAGAATTTTTAATTCTTTTTTATACACATTTGATATTTACTGTGTCCATCTGTTAAACCAACAAGTTCAAATTTATTATCCTTATAAAAGCTATTTAACTTTATATTATCCGCAACACAATCTAATTTAAGATATTCTTGATCACTTACATTGTTCTGTATCCAAGTCAGAATACTTCTACCCATACCTTTCTTCATAAATGTAGGAATAATTGCAAGTCTATGTAAGTAAAGCGATTTAGAGGAAATATCGTCTCCCCAAATATCCCTATCCCATTCACTTTGTTTAGATAAAAGTGTAAATGTAGCCACAATATCGTTATCTTTCAAAACAATATACGTTTCTTGATTAGATATGGCTTGTTCAATCTCTTCATCATCACCACCATCTAATAGAAAACTCCATTGGTTTATTTCATTATCTTTCATCCATAGAGCTATCTGTTTTAACATTTTAATAATATTACTACTATCCTCATTCGTAGCAATTTTTATATTAAAACCTTCAACGAAATCCAAGTTCATTTTTTATCTCCTAATAGATTATCTCATTTTCCTATTTATTCCACGTTTAAATACAACAAACTACTTCGACATACCTGACCGTTTATTGAAGAAGATTTTTGATTTGTACTTTTAACCTTGAATTGGTAAATAAATCTGTACTTCTTCATCTCCTTCCCCCATAGGGTGATATGTCTCGATAATATAAGAATCTAAATCTCTTTGATAACCTTGTTCTTCTGCCCAATTCAATAAATTCAAATGAAGTTCTCCCAAATTAGATATATTCCCTCTTGTAGTTATGTAACTTTTATTCGTTTTAATATACTCCATTCCTGTTGGCACTTCATTTAATTTCTCACTCACAATTAATCCTACATAATAATGACCAATCCTATGCTTCTCATCCTTTTTAGGCTCAAATAATGCTATTTCGGTCTCTGTTGGATTTAGGATTTCGTTTGAGCGACTTAATAGTTGCTTTGCAAGCAAGGGTACTTCATTACCAAAGTTAACAAACTCCCCACTACCTTTTAATCCAACAAGTTTAAATTCTTTTTTTACCATCATAAACGACATATTAACCTCTCCTATTCACATGGAAATTCCATAATATTCTAAATTTCATTTATTCAACAAAAAATCCTTACTTCCTGCATAGAAGTAAGGATTTCATACTATTTATGCAACTGTTATTCAACTAAACTTCTTCGTTAGTTGAAGAAGGACTTCTAATACTAGTACTCAAAACGGCACTGAAATTGACAGTAGTTTTGGCACTTATTTTTAATTTCACAATACTTATTGTCCAACATAAAAATGATGTCAATTGTTATGTCAAAGTTAAAGAAATACCGAACAATCCTTGATAAATAAAGAAAAAGATGTATGCCAATTCATACGTCATTTCTTTTGTCATTTATTAGGAAAGCACCCGAAAACTGAACCCTTTATGCCAAGCACCTGTCGTTTTTTTATCCGTCCGTTTATCCATTTGGAGATAATATGTTGCTCTCCCCTACAAAAACATACTTAAATTGATGGTGCCTAATACAGTCTGATCAGGATAGATGACACGTGAGGCAAGCTTCCATTCCCCATTTTCTTTTCGGATTACATCCTCTCTACAACCAAATAACTCTTCGGAAGTGCGCGCAGAACCCCGGTTCCGTTTAAAAAGGAAGTTGCTTCGAACGAAATACTCCTCGTTTCCTTCATCATTCATGACCCCTTTTTCGATAAAAACATTGCTAATAAAGTGACGTTGGCGCGGCCCTGAGATTTCAGCCCATGAAGAAGAGGTAGAATCTAACCGCTTCACTCTTGTAAGCATCGAATGTTTTGTTTCCTCAAAGTAACGTGACTTATAATCTATATTTGGAGTATCATGCTTTCCCTCAGTAGTAATTCTCGCAGGCATTTGATAGACAATATCCTCAGCTAGTAAGTCCAGCCATCCTCGATAATACCGACTATCTAATAAATGCACTTCCCGGTATAGAAACTGAGTAATTTCATTTTGAACACAACGAGGCCCTTGTTGGCGAACAAACGGGCGTCACATGAAAGTTATTTTATATATCAATCTATCTCTTTTTATCAAACATATTATTAAATAATCTACTCTGTTATTGAGTCTTAACTCAGCCCTACATAGATTAAAAGGAAAGGCTCATAGATTAAAATGCATCTATTCCCCTTTCCCTCTTTACTTTTCATATTTTATAAATACCAGAAATTATTTTAATGCGATGCAAATATTTTTCGCTTCTGTGAAAAATTCCATGCTGTAATGGCCGCCTTCACGTCCGACACCGCTCTTTTTAAAGCCGCCGAATGGAGCACGGAGATCACGAACAAACCAGCAGTTTACCCAAATCGTACCCGCACGTACGGAATGTGAAATCCGGTGAGCACGCTGGAGATTTTCTGTCCAAACGACACCGTTCAACCCATATTCTGTATCATTGGCAATACGAAGGGCTTCTTCTTCGGTATCAAATGGAATAATTGTCACGATTGGTCCAAAGATTTCCTCTTGGCAAATACGGGACTTAGGATTTTCTTGAAGATAAACGGTAGGCTCTAAATAGTAGCCATTTTGTAAATAATCCGGTAAGTCTGGACGCTTTCCACCACAAATTAACGTGGCATTTTCTTCTTTGGCAATCTCAAGATAACTGGTTACCTTTTTATAATGCTCTTCACTTACCACTGGACCCATTTTGGTTTCTACATTTTGTGGATCGCCGACTTTTAGTTCTGTTGCAGCTTTCTTAAATTTTTCAATAAACTCATCTAAAATCGTGCGTTGCACCAAGATTCTTGATCCTGCTAGACAGACTTGCCCAGAATTCATGAACGCTGCATGAATTGAGACAGGAATTGCTTTATCAAGATTGGCATCTTCGAACACGATATTCGCTGCTTTTCCGCCTAATTCAAAAGAAACTTTCTTTAACGTGTCGGCGCCGCTTTTCATAATTCTCTTGCCTGTAGCTGTCGAGCCCGTGAAGGAAACAAGATCTACTTCCTGATGGGTTGTCAGCGCCGTTCCAACCACTCCTCCCAGACCATGTACCACATTGACAACACCATCTGGAATTCCTGCTTCCTTCGCAATCTCTCCAAGAAGTGAAACAGACAGCGGAGTCATTTCAGCTGGTTTAATAACAGCTGTGTTTCCAGCAGCAAGACAAGGACCAAGTTTCCAAGTGGTCAGCATAAAAGGAACATTCCAAGGGGTAATGAGTGCAGCTACTCCAACCGGTTCGTAGCGAGTATAGTTTAAATACTCTTCACCCATTGGATACACTTCTCCGCCTTGCTGCTCCATGAAGTCGGCAAAGAATTTGATATTGTTGGCAGCGCGTGGAACCTCATGGTGGACCGTTGAATGATATGGTTTTCCTACATCGGTCGCATCTAAGCGAGCGATTTCTTCTTTTCGCTCAAGAATGATTTCAGACATACGACGAAGCTTTGCACAGCGCTCCGCTACTGTCATCGTTCTCCACGGGCCATTTTCAAAAGCATCCCGTGCTATACGGCAAGCACGATCCACATCTTCTTGTGAGGCTTCACTGACCTTCGCAATGATCTCCTGAGTTGCAGGATTTTTCACTTCAAAAGTAGCACCATTGCTTGCTTTTACATATTCCCCATTTATAAAAAGACCCACTTCTCTAACTCCGGTTTGTACGTTTGTCATTTTGAAACCTCATTTCGCTTTTTTACTGATTCTCCTGCAATGCCCCAATGTTCTGGCTCTAATTCATTAATCATGATGCGAACACTTTGGACGGGAGCATCTAATACAGCCGAAACGACATCTGTTACTTCTCGAATCAATTGTTCCTTCTTTTCCGGGGATCTCCCTTTAAGCATATTAACCTGAATAAATGGCATAAAAACCTCTCCCTTCGCCTTGATGATTATTCCGTGAATACAGCCTCAACCGAGCCAAGGCCGTCAAAGCCTGCCGAGAAATGGTCACCCGCTTCAATTTTAATTGCGGCGGATAAGGAGCCGCTTAACACGACTTCTCCTGGTTGAATACTCTGCCCCACTTTGTACAACCGATTGGCTAACCAAGCAATGGCTCTCGCTGGATGCCCCATTACGGCTGCACCCGCGCCTGTCGCAACAACTTCTCCGTTTTGTTTAAACACCATTCCCATTAATTTCAAATCGAAATCCTTCGGTGAATAGAATCTTTCGCCAATAATAAAGCGGGAAGATGATGAATTATCTGCCACCGCATCTGCTAAGGTAAAGCTGAACCCATGGAAGCGGCTGTCAATGATTTCAACCGCAGGCGCAATATATTCAGTTGCATGAAGCACATCAGCGACTGTTACATGCGGACCTTTCAACTCTTTGTAAAAAATAAAGGCAATTTCCGGCTCCAGCTTTGGATGGATGAAAGGGGAAAGCGAAATTTTTTCCCCTTCAAACAGCTGCATGCTTTCAAGCAAGACCCCGTAAGATGGTTCATGAACACCCATCATCTCTTGTTTCGCTTTGCTCGTTAATCCAAGTTTTAGGCCGATCCTTTTTGTGTTTTCTTCCTTGCATTTCATATCGACTAAGCGTTCTTGTACTTGATAAGCTAACGCTTCATCCAGTTCAGGATAGGCGTCAACAAACTTATTTACCGCTTTTTTCTGTTTTTCCGCCTCGAAAAGTTCAAAAGCAATTTGATCGATTACATCCGTCTTAATCATGTTATCACCCAGTTTCTATTGATATCCCGTCGCTAAGTGGGGGGAAAAAGTCCCCCTTGCTGGTCGAGATTTCACTTTATTTTTTAAAAGAAGCCATGACTGAACCAATATGTGCAAACTCTACCGTAAACGTATCATTTTCCTTTACTTCAACAGCACTTGTTAATGCGCCTGAAAGAATGATTTCCCCTGCTTTTAATGAGACATCGTACTTACCTAATGAATTCGCCAGCCATGCGACAGAACGAAGTGGATTTCCAAGGACGGCTGCCCCTGCTCCTGAATCAATCATTTCTCCATTTCGATAAGCGACCATACCGATAAGAGTGAGATCTAAGCCATCTATCTTTGTCGGTTTCCCGCCAATAATCGCACTCGCAGAAGATCCATTGTCTGCGACAGTATCTTCAAACTTGATCCTCCAATCATCAATCCGGCTATCAATCACTTCAATGGCCGGTACAATATAATCTGTAGCTTCGATGACGTCTAGGATGGAAACATTCGGACCTTTTAAATCCTTTTTTAAAATAAAGGCAATCTCAAATTCTACTTTCGGTTGAATATATTGTCCTAGTGAAATCTCTTCGCCTTCGACATACATCATATCGGCTAATAAATGACCGTAATCAGGCTGGTTGACACCAAACATATTTTGAATCGCTTTGCTTGTCGCTCCAATTTTTTTCCCAACGATGATTCCACCATTTGTAACTTTTCTGCGGATAATCTCTAACTGTGTATGATACGCTTCATCGACGGTTATCCCTGGATAGGAAACCGTTAACGGCTCGATAACCTTCTTTGTTTGCTCTGCTTCCAAAAGATGAGTGGCGGCTTCTTGAAAGATTGACACACCTGTTTCCTCCTTATCTAGCACTATACTTTTATTCCTTTTTTCTCAGCTAGTTCTACGGCAACATCTAAAATCCAGTCCTCCTGGCCAGCAACCGCTTGCCTTTTACCAAGCTCTTCCATAATTTCGGATACCCCGACACCAAACTTTTCCGCAGCATGTTTAACGTGTAATAAAAAGCTGTTATAAACTCCAGCATAGCCACTTGATAAGTTGCCGCGATCAATCACGATTGGAGAATGCATGAGTGGAGCTATCTTTTCCTCTGCAGCATCCATTAAAATCGCTAAGTTGATACCGGTTTCGATGTTCATTTTATTAAGCACTGCAACAAGGACCTCCGTTGGCGCATTTCCAGCTCCCGCTCCGAGTCCTCTCAGCGTTCCATCAATTTGATCCGCACCAGCTTCCAGCGCCGTTATCGTATTGCCAATGGCCAAGCCAAGATTATTATGAGCGTGGAAACCGATTTGAATGGACAACGCTTCTTTTAAGGCAGACACTCTTTCACGAACGCCGCTTTGAACAAGGGCACCTGCAGAATCAACAACATAAACGCAATCGGCACCATACGATTCCATTAGCTTCGCCTGCTCCGCAAGCACGCTTGCAGGCTGCGTATGAGACATCATGAGGAAACCAACCGTTTCAAGTCCTAATTCTTTCGCTAAGCGAAAGTATTGCTCCGTTACATCTGCCTCTGTACAATGAACGGCGATTCGGAGCACAGAAATGCCAAGTTCGGCCGCTTCTCTTAACTCCTTGCTTGTTCCAATCCCCGGGACGAATAAAGAAGCAATTTTAGCTTGTTTTGCGGTTTCTACCGCCACTTTAATCAAGTCATATTCAGAATGAATGGAGAACCCTTGCTGAATCGTCGAGCCGTTTAAACCGGAGCCATGGCTCACTTCAATAACAGGCACACCGGCTTCATCTAAATCTTTTACAATGGCCCGTACCTGTTCAGGCGTATAACTATGGCTAACTGCATGATCGCCATCTCTTAGTGTTGTATCTGTCAGTCTAGGAATCTTCATCGTATTACCTCCTTAGCAGAAAGAAAATGTCCGGCATATACATCCCCGACTCGGTAGGCGGATGCGGTCATGATATCCAAATTCCCGGCATAGGTAGGAAAGAAATCTCCCGCTCCGATCACTTCATTCATGATGACCACTGTTGGCAAACGACCCCATGGAGTTTCACGATAATCCACAAATGGCGCACCCTTTAAACGATAGCCTGGAACATATCTCGAAATCTCAGCAGCAATTGATTGAACCGATTCAATGACCGCTGCCTCATCGAAATCTTCTTTAATCACCGCATAGACAGAGTTCGTCATATTAATAGGTGGTTCTGCTGGATTGAAAACAGGAATGGCTCTTGCTATTTTCGCTCCACCAATTTGTTGAACCGCATTTGCTGTTGTGCGAACAAACTCATCAACATTTTGTCTTGTTCCCGGTCCAATCGAAAGACTGGCCGCTGTCGCAATGACTTCTGCATAATGAACAGGTACCACACGATTGACAGCATGAACAAGTGGTGTCGTCGCCTGGCCGCCGCAAGAAATCAAGTTGACATTCATCGCTTCAAGATGATCATGTAAATTAACGGTTGGCACGACAAATGGTCCAATGGCTGCCGGAGTCATATCAACGGCTAATTTCCCTTGTTCTCTTAGTGCTGGTGCATTCAGTATATGGGCTTTGGCGCTTGTTGCATCAAACACAATCTTAATCTCTGGATCTTCCAAAATCGCATCAATCCCATGATGGCTTACTGCAATTCCCTTTTCCCTTGCTCTCGCTAGTCCTTCGGAATTTGGGTCAATCCCTGACACTAAGGCTAATTCCATGTTTCCATCATTTTTTAAAATTTTATACATCAGGTCTGTACCTATATTTCCCGATCCTAAAATCGCTGCTTTTATTTTCGTCAAGACCATCCACCCCGCTTTTTAATTATTCGATGTATTAAGGTTTTACAACTTCTTTTTCAACAGCCTCATTAGAAGTAAGTGGTGTTCCTTGAGTCCACCAAGATACAGGGAATTCGGTTCCAATCCAAGTATCACCATTGCCTGGAACATCTTTCATTTCCCAAATCACTGGTTTCCAAGCTGGGTCTGTAATGATATAGCCTGCATCTCCGAATAATTCGATGCGGTTCCCGCCTGGTTCAATCACATACATACAGAACGCTTGGGAAACCCCATGCTTATTAGGAGGAACTTCAATCTTGATATCATGATCTTTAAGTAAATCAGCCACATCATAAAGGTTTTGCGGAATGCCGTACCAGTAGCAAAGATGATGAAGCTTTCCTTTCACACCATTAGGCTCCTGCATTAAAGCAATTTCATGAACAAGATTGGAAACGCTGACCCAGCTGCCAAGGACATGACCGTTATCTTGAATTTGCTCTCTTAAACGGAAGCCAAGATTGTCGATCAAATAGTTCGTATCGACTCCTGGATTGGAAGTCATAAGATTGATATGATCCAAGCGACGAACCGGTACACCACGATCGGGACGTTTGGATGGACGGTTTAGTAGTTTTGAGCGCTGCACTTCCTCTGCATTGTAATATTCTACGTCCCATAGGATTTCCATTAAATGACCATCAGGAGTTGTAAATTGATAAGCTTTTCCATGACCGATATCTCCGTCGATCCAGCCTTTGCCTAAACCCGTTTTTTCAATTTCTTCTACACGGCGCTGTAGTGCTTGTGGGGACGTGGCCCGCCAAGCAACATGACCAACCCCTGCTTCTTTTGATTCAGTGATTTTTAATGTATTATGGTAAAAATCTTCATAAGCACGAAGATAAACGGAACCTCCTGAACGAGCGGTTACTTCCATTCCTAGAAATCTTGTAAAAAATTCAACAGATTGTTCTAGTTTTGGAGAAAGAATCTCCACGTGTGCAAGTTGTGCAACATCAAAAATTGGTTCTTTAAAAATAGTCATGTCCGTTCCTCCTAAATTACCTTTTTAATTTTTTGTTTTGGTAAAACATGAACAAACTTTATTGACGAAATATACTGAATAGTGATACCGTTTTCATTATATTCGCTATCAAATTCTTCTTCATTTGTCGAAAACCTGATGTATGCTTCTATCCTAAAGGGTTGGTAAGCTACTCACAACGATAGTGTCCCTTTATACGGGACAGTTTCTAAATTTTTATATAATTTTTACTATTCGGAGGAAAATATGATACAAGAACAAGAAAAGCTGCTCTCTTCTGTAAAAAATGCCATTAGAATCCTGCGTGCTTTTAAAATGAATCATCCGCAAAAAGGAGTACGTGAACTGGCGAATGAGCTTGGACTAGGAAAAAGCAGTGTCCAAAGAATTCTTACAACCCTTGCATCCGAGGGTTTAGTACAAAAAAATAAAGAGACCAATAAATATGAATTGGGTCTCTCCGTTGTTGAATTGAGCTCCATTGTTCTAGGCAACATCGATTTGCATACGGAATCACGTCCGATTCTAACCGATCTTGCTAATAAATGTGGGGAAACCGCCCACTTGGCAATCTTAGATGGGAATCATGTGGTCTATTTAGACAAAGTTGAAAGTAAAACTTCGAATAAAGTACCCTCTCACTTAGGATTGCATAATTATGCTCATTGTACGAGTTCTGGGAAACTTCTTCTAGCGCATAGTGGAAACTACTTGGTCGATCTAGTGATTCAAAATGGACTCGATGCGATCACACCGAAAACCATTATAGACCCAGATAGGTTCCGGGAAGAGTTGAAAACAATCTTAGAGCATGGCTATTCCGTTAGTGTCGATGAATATACCATTGGAAGGACTTCCGTGTCGGCACCTGTGAGAGACCATACGGGAAAGGTCATTGCTGCTATTAACCTAGTTGGACCTAGTACACGAATCTCCAAACAACGGATTCAGTATTTTGCGAGCGAATTAATCCATTCCGGTGAATTGATTTCCGAGAGACTTGGCTACTGGAAAGGATAAGTTTCCTCATAGACCTACTAAAGAAGAGCTTAAAAAGACTTGTCTTGTAACCTCTTCGTGAACAAACCCTTTAGGCAAAACCTTTTTCCAAGAAAGTCGAACGGTTTCCCATTCATAAAAAGGAAACACCCCCCCTTGGGGTGGAAGTAAAGTAATCCTTCCCTCACGAACGACCGCGATTTTTGTTGTCGCCTCCTGGTGAAGGTTTACTGTGACTTCATACCAGCCTGAAGCAGGCATCAAATAATACGGATGAATCACTACCTCCACATGATTTTTACGGAAAATAATCCTGCCCTCAATTTGATAATCATTCCCTAAATACGATGCTATCCTTTCCATTTCACCAGCTAGTATCAGATTACGAATGAGCGTAGAACTAATTTTTTCCCCTTCCCACTCTATTTTTTTTACCTTGATTCCTTCAATTTTTCCATCTGAGTCGTTTTTCATGGTATCCATATTGCCTTTTCCCTGGTGTCCATATGTAAAGTCAAAACCAGCTGCCACCTGTTTTGCACCAAAGTCTATTAGATAGGTTTGAACAAATTCCCTTGGAGATAACCCAGCAAATTCCTTAGTAAACTGAATCAAGTAAAAACAATCTGCCCCTAGTTCTTCAAAGATCTTTCGTTTATCGTTTATTGGCATAAGATAAGGGATGATTTTTTTCCCATTTGAAAGGACTTCCTTCGGATGGGGAAAAAAACTCATAATCACCAAAGGGAGTTCTTGCTCTACCGCAACCCTTTTAGCCTCTTTTATCACCTGTTGATGCCCTAAATGAACTCCATCAAAAAAGCCTAGAGCCATCACACAAGGCTTTGTTCTTAAAAGAGTTTGTACACGGTTGTTGCTCGTCACATGAATGTATTCCAAGATAGCTCCCTCCAATGTTCACAATATACTTATCTCTTTGTGCACTTCTTCCGTAATCAAAAGTCCTATATCAATCTATTAAGACTTCACGACTTCCTCTGTTTTCACAGGTGTGAGCGGTGTTCCCTGCGTCCACCATGATTGTGGGAATTCGGTTCCAATCCAAGTGTCGCCATTGCCAGGAACATCCTTCATATCCCATACCACCGGCTTCCATGCTGGGTCCGTAATGATATAACCTGCATCTCCGAATAATTCAATGCGGTTTCCGCCTGGTTCAATCACATACATACAGAACGCTTGGCTGACTCCATGCTTATTCGGTGGAACTTCAATTTTAATACCATGGTCTTTAAGTAAATCTGCCACATCATAAAGATTTTGAGGAATTCCATACCAGTAGCAAAGATGATGCAGCTTTCCTTGTACTCCGTTAGGCTCTTGCATATAGGCAATTTCATGAACTAGGTTGGAAACACTAATCCAGCTCCCTAGCACATGGCCATTATCTTGGATTTGCTCTCTTAATCGAAAACCGAGTGTGTCGAGCATAAAGTCGGTATCGGCCCCTGGATTCGAAGTCATGAGATTAATATGGTCTAAGCGGCGAACCGGCACACCTCGATCTGGGCGTTTGGATGGTCGATTTAATAGTTTCGATCTTTGGCCTTCTTCCACATGGTAATACTCAACGTCCCAAAGGATTTCCATTAAATGACCATCAGGAGTTGTAAATTGGTAGGCCCTTCCATGTCCGATATCGCCATCAATCCAGCCTTTGCCTAACCCTGTCTTTTCGATTTCCTCTACACGACGCTCCAGTGCTTGTGGAGAAGTGGCACGCCAAGCGACATGTCCAACTCCCGCTTGTTCGGATTCTGTAATGATTAACGTATTATGATAGAAATCCTCATAAGCACGAAGATAAACGGATTTTTCAGAACGAGCGGTTACTTCCATTCCTAGAAATCTTGTAAAAAATTCAACAGATTTTTCAAGCTTCGGAGAAAGAATCTCCACGTGAGCAAGCTGTGCTACATCAAAAATTGGTTCCTGGTATGAAGTCATGGTAATCCCCCTATTATTTATATTGATTGAAATAGACTACTTCTTATTTGCGAGACTCACTTCAGGCGAAAAGGAGCGATATTGGCCATTAAAGAACATGAGCGGCTCTCTCTCTTCAATCTTAATATCAATTACCTTACCGATAAATAAGGTATGATCTCCTGCGATATGTTCATTTACCACTTCGCATGCTACCTGAGCGATGGCTCCTGTTAAGACAGGGAGTCCAGCCAGATCATCAAAATTGATTTCTCTTTTTTCTTTTATCTGACCAGCAAAGAGCATCGAGTATTCTTTCTGCTCTCCTGATAAAATATTGACAGCAAATTTTTTACTATTCTTGATTTTTTCGAGCATTTGCGCTCTCTCTCCGATGGAAATCACCACAAGCTTTGGATTTAGAGAGACCGACATGAAGGCATTAGCCGTCATGCCGTGCACCTCTCCTTCTACTTCAGTCGTAATGACTGTGACACCCGTAGCGAATCTTCCCATAGCTTGGCGAAATTGACGATCATCCATTCAGTTCCCTCCTATAACGCTTTATGATTTAACCGCTTCTTTTTCTGCTGCGTCTGCCCATGTTTTGTTCGTCCAACCCTTAAGGTCATAATCGCTTAAGGCAGAATCGACAAATGCTTTTTGCTGATTAGCAGCACCTGTTGCCTCAAAATGGAATAATGCTTCCATATTGATGTTTTCATGGTTTCCACCATAATTGACTTCATATAGTTCATGACGGCCACCAAACTCTGTGCCGATCGTATCCCAAACCATTTTCAATAATTTCACGCGTTCTTCCGCGCCAATTCCTGTTCCGCGGTAATAGGTGTCCAAATAAGGTTTTAAATCTTCATTGAGGAAATCTTTTGAACTTGAAGGCAATTGAATTAACCCGCCAGCTACGACTTGCTCAAAAATATTTTTCACCTTCACCCAAGCCAATGGAGCTAACGCGCGATAAGCGGAACTTGAGTATGAGTTTGGAATCACTAAGCCATTTGGCCCTTTTTCAGGATCCGATGCCATTGCGGTAGAAAGACCCCAGAACATATTTCGTAATGCAACGACTTCGCCAATCTTTGCCTGAACCCCACGGAAATCCTTCGTTCCTGCTCCTTCTGTTGCTTTCAATAACAGCCCGGTCATAAAATCTAATTTTACGGCGAGACGTGTACAACCATGGAAGGTATAGCGCGGAATGAAGCCGCTTACTTTTGCAAAATTATTCGAAACATCAATATTTCGGTAAGCCAACACATTTTCCCATGGGATGAATACGTTATCGAGCACTATCACGGCATCATTTTCATCAAAGCGGCTGGATAACGGATAATCAAATGGCGTTCCGTTTTTGACAGCATGTAATTCGTAGGATTGGCGGCTTATCATGCTAAGGCCTTCAGCATTCATTGGCACAAAGAAGATCAGTGCATGACTATCGTCGCCACCGCCTAAATCTTTCGGTCCATAGTTCGCAACAAAGTTATAATGTGTTAAAGCGGAAGCTGTCCCAACCATTTTGGCACCGCTTACAATTATGCCGTCATCGCGCTCCGCAACTGCTCGAACAAAGGCGTCTTTATTCTCGTGTAAAGGTTTTGAACGATCCACCTGTGGATTAATGATTGTATGATTAATGAATGGTACTTCTTTTGTCGCTTTTTTGTACCAGGCCTTTGCGTTGTCTTCGAACCCTTCATAAAAATGACCAAATGCATTTAGGTGCCCAGTAAAAGATGCTTTATAATCAGGAGTTCTTCCCATAAAACCATAGCTTAGCTTTGCCCACTGAGCAATGGCATCTCTTGACTCTAGCAAATCCTGAGAACTAGTAGGAGTTTTGAAAAATTTATGTGTTCTGTCGCCAAATTCGCTTGTTGTTGTTAAGATATCACGTGTAGCTGGATCATGAAGAGCATCGTACATTCTCGCATATGAACGAGCAGAATTCCGATAAGCGGGGTGCGTGGTAACATCTTTAATTTTTTCTCCGTTTAAATACACTACCCTGCCGTCATTGAGACTTTCCAAATATTCTTTACCAGTGTACATTTCTTCAACTCCATTCTTAGATTCCTACTATTTTAAGTGTGACGCATATGCCAATCACTAGTTTTATCATAATTTATCTGAAAATTCGAAACAATAACACAAGATGACAGAAAACTCAGCAAATACTACTACTTTGTGTCAGTCTTGCGAAAAAAAGCCAGACACCCCACTAACAGAAATTCTGTGGGAAGTCTGGCAAATTTATAGATGTTATAGGCTTCAGATTTTTAACTGCTTTCATGTATCAGAATCAATTTATTTACTCTGCTAGAATTTTTTTGATTCTTTCATGCTCAACAATTTTCAATGCTTTTAACGCCATCATTAGCTGAAATTGTCTTTGAGGATCACGTAAGTCACAATCAAGAAGATCAGTAATTTTGTTAAGACGATAACGAAGTCCGCTTTTAGAGAGTGCGAGGGATTCCGCTGTTTGATCTAAGTTTCCGCCTTGGTCAAGAAAATGGTAGAGCGTTTCAATCAACTCTAGTTTATTCTTATCAAGATTCTCGTAGAGAACTCCAAGATAATCGCGGATCATTTTCTTGATGGCTTGTTCATTTTGGTCATTGATCAAGATTCCAAGCATGCCTAAATCACCAAAAAGCGTGATTGGTTCATCCCTAGAGGATAGCCTTACAGCTGAACATGCTTCTTCCATTGCAACCCCTGCTTCAAGAATGTTGCTGTTTTGCGAGCTGATTCCTGCTAAGAATAGAGCATTTTTTATATGCTTCTTTAAGAAGGAGACTAATGCTCGAGTCGTTTTTTCCAAGTTTTGCTGAGGGACTTGTTTCTCGGTAATCAGGAGAATTAAGGTGTCAGGTCGCTGCCCAATTAACACATTGATGTTTTCTTCTTCTCGTAAGTAAGCAGACACCATTTCAAATGTTTTTTTATGAAGAGTGAATTCTTTTTCATCACAAGTATTTAAAAACTTATAGGTCAATGCCACAATATGATAATGATTGGAAAGATCCAACTGGATAAAATCCGCTTTCCTCATAATTTCTTGCTGCGTATATTTCCCGCTAATAATTTCTTCAAGAAAATGACCTTTTACTTGTTCCATCGATTCCACTTCTGTTTTTTCTTTTAAAAACAACAGCGAGCAAATGGACGCTAAACGATCAAGAATCATCGAGTCAATTTCATAATTTGGTGTTCTTTCTCGTTGGTATAGAAAAGAACAATTACCTACAACTTGTCCTAAAAGATAGATTGGAGTCATTAGCCTAGTCCCGTTTTCAAACGAAAAAATACCCACTTTGGAATGGCATTGCTTTTTATCTGGAATCTCAGAAAATGTATATCTTATAGATTCCAAGTCTTCTAGGTTAATGCCTTTATAGGCTAAGACATGTTGACGACTATCCTCCACGACAATTGGATATTGATTTTGTTTATGTAAAATATCGAGAATTGAATCTATGTTATTGCCTTTAATCAGTTCATTGGTCATCTCATTATATGTTTTGGACACAAGTGCAAGATTATTTTTTTCCAGCATGAGTTTTTCGTTTGTTTGCTCCAGTTCCTTCAAAATCGGCAGTTCTTTACTATAAGAAAAGAATTCCTCCGCCTCATCCTTCCATTCCGAAACAAGACGCCCTTCCCATACACAACAAGGTGCCCCTTGTCCCTGACATTGCAATTCTTTAAAAAAGACGTCCACTCCAACCACACCAGTAACATATCCCGTGGCATAACCAGTTAACGTATAACAAACAGGCCCTTGGCTAATCCCAAAGTTTTTAAGATGTTGTTCCGCTTCATATGAATTTTCCCAAACCCCTTTAAATCGAAACGATTTAATTTCGTTTCCTTCCACTTCAAACTCTTTTTCGGTGATGTGGGATTTCGCATGTCCTTTTAAGGCATGGATAATCGGACCATATTGGATCTTTTCCAGTAAATTTAAGGAATCTTTTTTAGCCACCTCTTGTGCATCTTCAACTCCCAATTGATAGCCATATTTAAAGAAAAAGGTTTTCATCCGATTAATCCCAATATTTTCAATTAAATCACGCTGCATTGCTCCGAAAGCTTTGGTTGAAACAAAAACAGATCTTTCATTGTTTGCAAACCATAATTCATTCTCTTGGCGAATATGTAATAAGTCATTTAGTTTTAGAGTTTTCATTCCATTCCTTCCTTATTTCTTATTAAGTTAAGAACAAAGTAAATCTTACCCTTGAGTGAATGAAAGAAGAATATTGACTTATGCTATTTCTGAAGATGAATAGTTTTATTATACTGAAGGATCCTCTATATGAAAAGGCTTTCACTTACGAGCAATATACTAAAATATGAAAACTTGGAAAATACTTTATTAATGTGTCTATGTACAGTTAACATAATATGATTACAGTAAATACACCGCTTCTTCAGCTGCTTCAATGTTCTCTTGTGTTGGATTCATTTCTGCACTAATCACCTTCGTTTCAGCTAATTCACTCTCCTCACGGATAGCTTTTCTTTCAGCCTTTTGTTGTGTTTCAATCACAGCTTCTTCCTTTTCTTCTTGGTAAAACTGGTAACCTATCGTTCCTCCGCTAACTAACACTAAACCTGAAACAACAATGATAACAAATTCTTCTTACGTAAATCCATGATGCTTCCTCCGATGTTATGTAAAAATTCATTCCTTTTCAAGTATACCCGATCCTTCCAATTCTTTCTGAGTGAAGTACCCTGACCCATACCTCGTTATGAAATCCAACTAGAACTTACTTGGATAAAATTATATTATCTAGTGAATATTAATGTTGTTATATTTTTTTAGCAGTCTTTTGTTTTCCAATGATTTAGTCATATTAAGAAGGTGTATTAGTGTGGACTTTCCGACAATTCATACAAGCTTTTGGGATGCAGTAATCGCAGTTCCATTAGTAATGTTGATTACTCAGCTGATAAAGGTTTTTTTGAAAATAAAGAAAAAATATGTACCAACCATAGCTCTTATTCTTGGTTTAATCATTTCAATTTTTATTAGCCATCGCCACCATTTTTTTCCGGGGCTTTTTATGGGTTGGTTCTATGGATATGCTGCAATTGGTTCTTATGCTTCATTGAAAACAACTTTGTTGGCATTTAGAAAACAGAAATGACTGTAAAAAGCACAAAATCTGGGGTGTCTAAACTGTCAAAAACATATATAGAAAAAGCTGTGGATTTGCTATTTATCATTATTCAAATCTTTTGTATAATAGCTCTTTTTAAAATCAAAAATTTCGACTATATGAGAATGGCTTCTGGTAATCTTTTCTTTTGGCTCATCTATATGATTTTTGAGAAAAAAGAACACTGGCGGATTCCACTTTACATAAGGATTATTACTTTATTATCAATAACTTTTAACGACTTCCTAGGAGAATATTTAAATCTGTATGAATCCTCTTTTATATATGACCGATTGCAACATGTTTTCGGAACTTATGCCTTAACACTTTGGATATTTTTTGTAATCCAGCAAATTGTTCAAATTAAATTAACCAACAAAAGACTGACCATTTTATTTATTATAAGTCTTTCATTCGCATTGGGAACAATTTATGAATTATTGGAGTTTATGGAAGACCAAGTTTTTAATCCATTGATAAAAAATCAACCCAGTCTTTTAGATACGAACCTTGATTTAGTATCCGACTTAATTGGCGGAATCTTTGCTGTGATGCATTATCACATTTCTATGCCTTTAAAGACATTTCTATTTCCTTTTGAGCAAGGCTTTTCTACTAAATAACTTGATCCTTCCACAATTTACTTACTATCATAAAGAAGACCAAAAAGGCATGCATATATTTGCACGCCTTCAAATCCTATTTGATGAGGATTAATCTATTCTCTTAATAGCAAATTAGCGATGGTGGTACTCATTTTACCAGCATTTCGGATTTATCAATTTTCGCCTGTCTACCCATCCAATTTCTTAACCAATTACTAATTATATCTTTTAGTTCAGAGTCCATGGGGTGTTTCAGCGACTTTTTATTATGGTTCATGATTTTGCTTATACTGTATTCAACATCTGTTTTACGAAGCAAATGGGTCATATCTTGAATAATATGTGTTTCACATTCACCTGGTACAAGTGCTTTGATCTTTACTAGGTCGCTGACCTTTACGTTTACATCCTTTGTACCGGTAATAGCCAGCACTGGACAAGTGACCTTTTGTAATGGTTGTGAAACATCAAAGTGTACATGCTCTCGATTCCATTTCGCGTTAATCTTTTTCCCTTTAAACTTTATAACCGGCTCATCCGATGCGAGCAGCGCCTTTATTAAATCATCCTGCATTTTTGTGATTTTTTTATCTACTTTTAATAAACGAAGTATCCAGCCTTGAAACCCTTTTACAGATTTAACATCATTCATGATTGCCTCACGCTGCCATGTCATGGTTTCTGCTAGAGGTTCAGCGGTTCCTGCAAGAAGTATGATTCCGTCAACTGGAACTTTTTCATTTACAAATGGCACCAAAATACTACCTTCACTATGTCCTAGTAATATCACATTCTCTCTGTCTATGTTTGGATGCTTTTTAGCAAATTCTAAAACAGCCTGTGTGTCGTCTATTAAATCCTGCACTCCTGTTTCATAATAGTCCCCTTTACTTGCTCCTACTCCTCGTTTATCAAAACGAATGCTCGCAAACCCCTCTTCAGCCACTACTTCACTTAATTCCTTAAAAATATTCATTGGCATTCCCTTCGCATTGGAATCCCGATCTGTTGGACCACTTCCGTGAACCATCACAACTAAAGGGTATTTTTCATTGCTGCCTTCTGGGATTGTTAATGTTGCGGCTAATGGAAATTGTCCTGGTATTGTCACTTCAAACTCTTTACTCATCATTTTCATCGCCCTTATTCATTTATATATTATACTTATATTGGAAAATTTTATTAACTACAGATAGTACGTCTAAGCTAGCAAAATCGTTCAATTTATTTTAGTTAGTTTTACAATTTACTAATAAAGGTGCCTGTCATTGTTTTGACAGGCACTCGATGATTATTCTTAACTAGTTAATTGTTTCACTTTTGTTGGCTTGGTTTCCTTGGTTAATTTAATGATTTCTCCGATAATACTGATGGCGATTTCTTCCGTTGTTTCCGCACCTATTTCTAATCCAATGGGAGAATGTACCTGCTCGAGTTGATCTTCTGTGACACCTTCATTTTTTAATTTTTCAAATATCGTTATCGTTTTGCGCTTGCTTGCAACCATCCCTACATAGGCAATCGGAAATTGCAGGGCTGATTTTAGGACAATATCGTCGCGATCTTTTGTCACTATGATTACATAGGACTTTTCATTAAGGTTGGCTGCGAGCATGGCCTCCCCAATATCCTCGTTGATAAAAAGGTCTGTCGCATTGGGAAAGCGTTCCTTGGTTGCATACCCAATGCGATCATCGACAATGCAATAAGGATACTCAAGGGAATCAGCAAGCCTTGATAACGCTTGTGCTAAATGACCGGCTCCAGCCAGAACGAGTTCAGGCCGGCTTGTATAGACTTCAATGAAAACCCTCAGCGTACCGCCGCAATTCATTTGAATTCCGTCTTTTGCATGTTTATTTAGTTTGTATTCAACGATTTTCGATTTACCTACTTGGAATGCTTTTACACTTTCTTGGATGATATAATGTTCTGCTAAGCCCCCGCCGACCGTACCTTCAATCGAACCATCACGGTAGACAATCATTTTTCCAACATGCCTGGGAGTCGAGCCCTTTGATTCAATTATCATGGCTAGAGCAAAGGTTTCGTTTTGACGATTCAGCAAAGCAACTTTTTCCATTAGAAGCATGAATAGCTCCCCCCTTTATTTAAAATTAGCTGTGATAATAGGCCCGTTGATTTCCACTCCAGGCGCTTCGCGGACCTTAGGGCGTTGCGGAGAGCCTCCTCGCCGCTTAAGCGCCTGTGGGGTCTCACCTGCTCCGTACTCCCGCAGGACTTTGAATTACATCCCCGAATCCGCCCACGCACGATGGAAATTCGATAGCATTTCCGAGGAGTCTTCGCGCCTTCCGCTCCAATCAACTCAGTGTTCAAAACCAACTAATAATTTTTAACTCAGCCAATACATTAATCGTTTAGATATTGATTCATGCTTAGAAAATAACGTAAGAGGTTTAACCCAACTGTTTTTCTGTATATAGCTGTTGAGCGCTGATCGTCAATGGGGTTAATGATTTTGTCGAAGGATGCCACCACCTGAGCGATTTCTGAATCTACTAATGGTACGGTCTTGCCCAGCAGCATCTTCTCCATATCTACGGAACGAACCATCGTCGGTCCGACTGCCCCGAAGACAAAGCGAACATCTTCGATTACATATCCATTTAACCTGATGTATCCAGCAAACCCTACTTTGGCAATGGCATCTGCGTTGCGGTTGCCGACTTTTTCAAAAACAACATGAGCCCCTTCTTCTAGGGCGGACGGCAAGATTATTTCGGCTAGGATTTCATTTGGCTCACGTTGAATCCTTCGCACACCTTGAATAAAATCGCTAATTGGAACAATGCGATCACCCTTTACAGACCGAAGCAAAAGTTTGGCGTTATATACATATAATAATGGCAGTGTGTCTCCTGCCGGGGAAGCGTTGCAAACATTTCCTCCCAATGTCCCTCTGTTTCGAATCGCAGGTGCCGCAATCGTTTTGATTGCCTTCTTTAAGACTAAAGGAATGAGCGGGTTACCAAGTAATTCGCTATAGGTACAGCAGGCCCCGATATGGAGATCCTTTTGATTTTGATACACCCTTTTAAGTTCAGACAGATGATCTATAAAAACAATTGGTTTAGGGATTTTCGGAGGTACTCCCCTTCGACTTTTGTGCATGACCATGACATCGGTGCCACCGGCAATGATCGCACAGTTTTCTTTATTCAATTGGCTTAAGGTTTGGTCTAACCGATTGAAACGATACGCGATTATTTTTTCTGCCATAAGCCGTCCCCTTTTTTCGCTGCGAGGTTTATCGCATCTACTATCATGTTGTAGCCCGTACATCGGCACAGATTTCCAGATATCCCCTCACGAATTTCTGTCTCTGAGGGATGTGGGTTCTGGGATAATAACGCAGCACTTGCCATGACCATCCCAGGAATACAGTAGCCGCATTGTACTCCTCCGGCAATGCTATAGCTTTCATCTAAAATCTTAAATTGTTCACTTTCCATGATTCCTTCTATCGTTACAATATCGGCTCCCTCAATAGAGCCAATTGGAATAAGACAGCTGTTTTGAAGGAGATTATTTACAAACACGCTGCAGGCTCCGCATTCTCCTTCTCCGCATCCTTCCTTCGTTCCAATTAACAGTCGATCATCTCTAATAAAATCTAGCAATCTCACTGTGGCAGGGGCATCTGTTTCTACTGCTTTTCCATTAAGGGTAAATTTAATCAACCATCTTCACCTTCTCTCACATAAAGACTTGCTATAATGACTTCCGGTGTAATCGGTATTTGCTGAAAAGGAGTTTGCAATGCATCCTCAATTGCCGCTTGGACTGCCGGAGCGCCGCCAATTAAAGTCAATTCACCTGCACCCTTTGCCCCGTAGGGACCATCCGCATAGGGATTATCAAATACTTTGCTTTGTATTGAAACAACATCCAAAGATGTTGGTGGTCCATAATCGGTTATACTTTTTTGTTGGATTTTTCCTTCTTTTGATGTCATCTTTTCTAGATAACCGTACGCTAATCCTTGTGCTAAACCACCATCAATTTGTCCTTTCATCACCCGGTCATCAATGACCTTCCCTACTTCATAATTGGCGTATACCTTTTCGAGCTTTATGTTTCCTGTTAACGTATCCACTTCTACTTCAACGATATTCACTCCCCATGAATATGCCGGGTAGGCATCTCCCGTAAATGTTTTTTCATCCCAAGGAATCATTTCACGGTGAACATAGTTCTCCACTACTTCCTGTTCCACCCCTGTTTGCCACTGAGCCTTTAGATTTTTCGCTGCGCGTTCAAGCAATTTCCCCACAATCATGGTCGTCCTAGAGGCTACAGTCGGACCAGAGTCAGGAACCTCTTTTGTATCAGGATAAGGGTACAAAACATCCTCTAATGGGAGGTCTAGTTCTTTGGCGACAATTTTACTCAGCGTCGTCAAAATGCCTTGTCCCATATCAGAATTTGATATTTTAAGTGACACCTGGTCGTCTTTTGATTTAACCAGCTTCACCTTTGCTTTAATATGATCTCTTTCCCCGCTGCCTGTAAATCCACAGCCATGGAGGAACAATGATGTACCGATGCCTTTTTTATAGCGCTGATTTTGTTGATTGAGTCGCTGAAATTCCCGTTTTTTCTTTTTGTAATTGGAGGTGTTTAGTGCGTCCTCAATCATTTCTTCCATTAATATTGGGTCACGGAAATTTCCTTTGGTAATCGTGGGGTCTCCTTGTTTGACGAGGTATTTTCGTTTATATTCCATAGGTTCGTTGTTTGCTAGTTTACTAAGATGACCGATATGACTTTCGATTCCAGCGAAGCTTTGAGGAGCTCCAAAGCCTCTGAAGGCACCGTTCGGGACTGTATTGGTTTTTAAAACATATCCTTTTGCGTGAAAATGCGGAATTTTATAAACACCGGCACTATTTAGTAAGGCACGCTGCAGGACGACTGAGCTCAAACCCACATTCGCTCCTCCATCAAGAAAAATCTCTACACACATGCTCAAAATGTTTCCTTCCTGATCTATGGCCGTTCGATACTTGAGTTTGGCTGGATGCCTTTTCGTCGTCACCACCATATCCTCTGAACGATCGAACACGAGCATCACTGATTTTTTCACTGCTTTTGCCGCTACGGCTACGTGACACGCCATCATCGAAGGAAATTCTTCTTTGCCGCCAAACCCGCCGCCGGTAGGACTTTGAACCACTCTGACGTCATCATCACCACAGGCTAAAGCGTTTACCAGTGCATTTTTAATATAATAAAGACATTGCATCGACCCCTGGACGACAATTTCATCATCCTTATAAATAGCGAGCATTCCTTGCGGTTCAAGGTAAACATGTTCCTGATAACCCGTATCATATTCTTCTTCGATGATTTGATGTGCTTTTAGCTCTATTGATGTAATGGTGTCCAAATTTTCCCCGAATTCATAGCTTGCCATATTAACCCCTGGCGCTGATTTTTGCTTAACGGCTTCCTCCAATGTATATATAGCCTGGTGTTCTTCAAATTCAATCTTCACTTCATCTAGCAAACGATACAGGATATCTAAATCTTTTCCAACGAGCATGAGAATGGGCTCGCCAATATAATTGACCCACTCATTGGCAAAAATAGGCTGATCTTCTTTGATAATTTTGACATAATTTGGGCCGGGGATATGCTGCGCCCCAACTGCTTCATAGTCTTCCGGAAGGTCTGGTAAGTGAATGGATATGATTTTCCCATATGCAATCGGCGAACGATACAAAACACCATACACCATATCTTCCACTTTCACGTCACTAATATAGGGCAACTGGCCAGATACCTTTCCTTTATGGTCCTTTCTGGGCACTGAGGTACTTATGTCCTTGAGATTCATTCCAACAACACCCTTCGACTCATTTTTAATAGAAACCTCTTCCTACGATTTTATAAATGAGAATGATGTTTTATGATTAATTTCATTAAAAAGACCGGACCGCGGACCGTGGGGACGGTTCTATTGGTCTGCTTTTTGTCTTGATTGGCCAAGAGAACCGTCCCTCTGGATTTCCCTTTGGATTTCATCAATGGCTTTTTGATAATCCTCCGGCGTATCAACATCCACCAGTACTCCCGGATCATCTACATTTAAGTATTCCTTTTGGTATCCATTGAGGACTACACGCAAATTACTATCTGTTTTGGTTTCAAGTATTTTCTGTTTTACTGGTTTGGATAGTTTGATGGGATGACCACCTTTAAATTGGAAACTCGGAATGACTACATTCCCTTTGTGCGCTGCCAGTAGCTGCAGCGTCTCTTTTTTTACAAGCGGACAATCTCCTGGTGTTATAAAGAAATCTGCGGCATTTACTTCTGTGCACCCCTTTTGAATGGAAGTAAACATTCCTTGGTTAAAGTTTTCATTGTAAACAAACTTTATCTGAAATGAATAGGTTTTTTCATTGTTGATTTTATTAATTTCCTCTTGAATGATTTCCGCTTGATACCCTGCTACGACGATGACTCTGACGCATATTCCTTCAAATTTAGAAATTGTTTGCTCTAGTATAGACATTTTCCCCAGTGGCAAAGTCATTTTAAATGCATTTGCACGGCTCGAATATCCGGCAGATAAGACGATCGCTTCCATATTTATCACCCCCAACATATCGTTTAACTTAATCTCTATTAGTCTAATAAATGTTTATTCCAACACTTTCATGTTATCAATTAACAATAAAATCATATTTTTCCTTCAAAATAATTCTTGTAAACAACGGCAGTTCTTACTTATTTGGGTTACCCAGAATTTTTTGATATCATTTAGCAATGGAAGTCATTAAGGAGTTTCGATGAATGAATGACTTAAACTTACTATTTCGTAAAAGAATAGGTATCTCGCAAAATGAAGTAATTACATATCAAAATTTAGATATGGTTCTTGAAAAGACTACAAAGTCTATTCCGTTTGAAAATTTATGTATTATTGAAAATAGAACAAAGGAAATAACAAAAGAGAATATAACGAGTAAGATACTAGAACACAATGAAGGAGGACTTTGTTACGAACTAAATTCTATTCTTTACCTTTTTTTATCTGAAAATGGCTTTAGTCCAAGCTTAGTCCGGGGAGTAATTTATAATCAAATGAATCAACAATGGAGTGAGACTGGGAATACCCATGTGGTTAATCTTATTACCCATAATGGGCAGGTCTATCTAGTTGATACTGGTTTTGGAGGGTTCTTACCATTAAAGCCTGTTCCGTTAAGCGGAGAAACTGTTGCTTCTAGTAATGGAAAATTTAAAGTGGATCATGTAGAAAGTGAACATGGGGATTATATGATGTACATGAAATTAAATCGTAAAGAAGAAGACTGGAAGATTGGATACGCTTTTAATTCTAAAGTAGAGATTCAAAATATAACTGAATTAAATGAAGTTCAAAGAATTATCATCGAACATCCTGAATCTGCATTCAATAAGAAGCCCTTGATCACTAAATTAACAGACAAAGGGAACATTACATTAACTGACACATCGTTTACCGAATGGGTTGATAGTTCATTGAACAAGGAAATCATCAATGAAAAAAGATTCAATGAAATAAGGAATGAATATTTTAATCTCTGAGGAACATGGGGAACATGGGGACGGTTCTTTTGGTCCGTTTTTGTCTAACTTGGAGCCAAGAGAACCGTCCCTATGGAAACATACAAAAAAAATAAGGATTACTAATTATGATAGGACAAAAGAACTTATATTTAGATGAAATTCTTGCTCAATACTTTCCCGCAGGCAGCTGGGTAACATGGGATGGGCAAAGTGGTGCTAACAATACGACACGATTTGTTACTTTTGATAATGAGCAATATGTACTCCGCGTCTATGAAACCCATCAGGACGAAGATAAGGTAAAGTATGAGCATGCTATCCTAGTTGCCTTAGCGGAAAGGAATCTAACTTTTTCTATACCGCAGCCTGTCCGATCACGTGATGGAAAAACGATTATAAGAACAAGGCATGGCAAGATTGCCAGTTTATTTCGGTACTTGGATGGAGTAAACCCAACTCTTGCTGAATTGGAAGAAATTCATTCTTTCGGGAGAACTGCTGGTCAATTGTCAGCTTCGCTAGCACTTGTCGAAATCAATCAGCGTCCTGCCTACAGACCGTATTATGAGATTGAAAACACTCATCCACGTTGTTCTTTACAGGATGTTTTGAGCTTTTGCAAAAACCCTCTGAGAGAATTTTCGGAACGGACTACTGATTTGCTAGTTATTTTTGAACAGCTCACTTCATTTATGGAGCAGGTTTCTACATTAAGGCAATTGCCACATCAACTTGTTCATGGCGATTTAAACGCGTCCAACATTCTGGTCAATGAAGATGGGATTGTATCAGCTGTTCTTGATTTTGAATTTGTTACGACCGATTTACGGGTGATGGAACTGGCAGTTTGCTTATCAGACTTCATCGAACCTAGCGAAGAAGAAACCAAGACTTGGGCAAAAATTAATGCATTTATTTCCGGTTATGGTCAATCTCGAAAAATGACAGATGCTGAAATCGATGCCATTCCTATCCTCATCCAACTTAGAAGTCTCGATGTATTCATTCATTTTCTAGGTCGTTATTTGGATCAGGTTAGCTCCATTGATATCGTAAAAGAATATATTCAAAAATCCGCGATACGCTGCAAATGGATTATGGATAATAAAAACAAATTGATTACTTTATGTTATGCTAATTTGCAATAAAGACAAAAAACACACAGGGACGGTTCTCTTGGTCAAGGTAGTGACCAAGAGAACCGTCCCTGTGGCATTCGTTCAGGATTATGATGTTACTTCGACTTTGTCAATCTCGGATTCTTCATAAGATTCTTTCAAAAATTCTAAAACTCGCTTGGCCATAAGTTTATAGCCACTTGAATTTGGATGGAATTCATCTTCTGCCAATAAGTCTACGTTTGAATTACTGAACAAGTCCTTTGTTGGGATATACTTTACATTATCGTATTCTTCTGCAAGAGATTTTCCATCATCATTCCAATTTTCTATAATCATTCCAAGTTCTTTGATTTCACCAAAATGTCGTTCAAACGGATTATAAAATCCAATTAGATAAATTTGGGTATCTGGATTCAGATCATTAATTTTATTTAAAATAGCTCTTAAACGCTCGATATATTTCAACCTTTCCTCTTGGAAGGGTTCCATCGTAACATTCATAAAATTGGATTTTAGTACATTCATAATGTCATTCGCACCAATTGTGATTAGTACCATATCTGCCTCTTTAATGGCAGAGGCAATCTCTTCTTTTTCCAGCCGTTTAAGTAATTGATCTGACCGGTTTCCTTTTTTACCAAAGTTTTCAACACTGATATTTAGGTTATGGTGCTCAAACGTGTGATTAAGGATGCCGACATAACCGCCATTCTCTGTTTCATCTCCAACTCCCTCGGTCAGCGAGTCACCAATCGCCACAATCTTTTGATCCTTTTTGAAAAAATCTAATGCAATTTCCACTACTTCCCTGACCTTAGCCTTTATATCTTCCGTTATGGGTTTATCATTCTCTTCTACTAGATCTGTTTGTCCCACTTCTTCAGCTGGAGCATTTTCAGCTGCAGTATCTCCTGTATTTTCTGTTTGTTCTTGATTAACAGAAGCTATCGCCTTAACACTTTCCACTTTTGTTTGATTTCGATCTGGAAGAAGTAGATATAGGAAAAAACTCACAAATAAAAAACTACCCATAATAATTAACATCGTTGTTTTTTTTCTCTGCAAAATCCCATCACACCTACTATTGTAAAATCACAATTTAAGAAAATAAAATCTTAGTAATATATAGTTTATTCATTTTATCATGCATGGCAACATTCCGAAAGAAAACAAATTTTAGAATTAAATATAAAAATACTCCAGTTACGATGTGGTAACCGGAGTTTTTACCTTATCTTTAAAAATTGGCTAAAGTAATGAAAGCCAATCTATCCAAGCTAACAACAGAAAAAACTATTTATTTTCTTGTATTTTTCAAAAGCTACAAAATTTGCGAAAAGAACCTTAATTTAAATTAAAACTGTTTTTTAGTTATGTTAATCTATTGCTTTATGGATTATTGCTGCATATTCCTACTTTCCAGAACCAATTAATCTATCGCTGCTAGTAGTTTTAAACTAACACTTTCACCTGGTTTATATCGTTTCTGAATGGCAGGTGCTGTAACTGAAATTGTATTTTCATTAACTAACACACTATATTGAATTTCATTTCCTTGAAATTGAGAAAAAAGCACTTTACCTGTGATTTCATTTAGTTCGGGATCCCCTAATATCCATTGTTCTGGCCTGACAGGAAAAACCTGCTTATTTTTAAGTTCTTCAGGAATTCCGATATCCTTCCAAGTGACTGATGGAAATTTGCCTGGAATAAATGTATCGTCTGACTCCTATTTTCCCGTAATGACATTACTTTTTCCCACAAAAGTTGATACAAATAAGATTTCGGTCTTGTATAAAGATTTTCCGGTGCATCCACTTGTTCAATTTCACCATTATTTATGACTATGATTCTATCCGCCATGGCAAGTCCTCTTCTTGATCATGAGTGACGAAAACAATGGTAGTGCCAAGTTGACGATGTATACGTTGAATCTCTTTTCGCATCTCTATCCTTAGTTCTGCGTCTAATGCGCTAAGAGGTTCATCCATTAATAATAAGCTAGTTTTTGGAGCGATTGCCCTTGCAAGTGAAACCCGCTGCCTTTGACCTCCAGAAAGTTCGGACGGAAAGCGGTGCCTTAATTTTTCCAGTCCTACCAATTCTAAAATTTCTGTTACTGCGGTGGCTTGTTCCGATTTATCATGTATTTTACCAAAATGATAGTGTTTAAGTGGAAAATAGATATGCTCTTCTACATTCATATGTGGCCAGAGAGCATGAGATTGAAATACCATACTAATATTCCTTTTTTCGGGAGGAATTAGTGTATTTTCTGAAGCAATTAATTGACCGTCCAACTTTATTTGACCCTTAGTTGGTTTTATAAACCCAGCTAATAGATTTAATAAGGTTGTTTTTCCACAACCTGAAGGGCCAAGTACGGCTACAAATTCTTTTTCATGTAATTCTAGGTTAATATTTTTTAATGCATTGAATTCTCCATACTGTTTACTGATTCCTTGAAGTTGTATCATCTAATTTGGGATTTGCTCCATTTCTATATTCAATTTTAGAAATTTTGCCTGCACCTCTGATTTCTTTTAAATTTGGACCATCCACGATGATGCAGGTGTTGATAAAGTTGGTATTACCATGCTAGCTGCAATACCTACTGATAAAAAGGTTTTAAAAGGCTACCATTTTCCTTTAGCCATTGTACATTCTCCTTTTTTAAGCAGTTATTTTAAAAAATCAATTCCTATGCAGGCTTTGCTTAAGGCTTTATCCCATTTAAATATGATTGTTAACGTTTTCCTTCCCCTCCCTTTTGTATAAGAAATAAATGATGAATTCTTTTTATTCCGAAAGAATCTACTTTCGATATACTAAAATAGAAAATTCAAATTTTTAAATTTACCAACCATTTACATATATTTAACTTATTGCACGGACCTTTAAGATAGTTTAAAAAGAAAAAGCAGCATATTTGGCAGCTGCTCTTCATAAAAATCATATTCCTATTTCCCGCATTTTCACTGTTACAACTTCAACTCTGCCATCAATATCCGTCCCATCAAACTTTGGAAGCTTTAGCTCACTCACAATTTTTCCGTCACGCATAAACATAATACGCTCCGTCCGCGCCGCAATCTTTGCGTCGTGAGTTACAAGCATAACCGCAGTACCGTTCTCGTTGATTTCAGAAAATATATCCATAATCTCCTGCGCTGATTTTGAGTTGAGCGCTCCTGTTGGCTCGTCGCCGAAGATGATCTTCGGGTTGTTCATAAGCGCGCGGCAAATTCCCGCACGCTGAAGCTGACCTCCTGAAACCTGGATAATGTCACGCTTTTCAAGCTCCGCAATGCCTACCCTTTTCATAAGTGCTCTTGCTTTCTGAGTGATTTTTGCGACGTTCTTTCTGTTGCCACGCATTGACGGAAGAATGATGTTGTCGAGGATATTCAGATTTTTCAGCATAGTCGGCTGCTGAAAAACAAATCCCATTTTTGTTCTACGTATTTCTGAAAGTTCATTCTCCCCGACCGCCGATAAATCCCTGCTCTCAAAAACGACCTTCCCACTGTCAATTCCGTCCATTCCGCTCAACGAAAACATCAGCGTCGATTTTCCCGAGCCAGAAGGTCCCATAACCGCAACGAACTCTCCTTCGTTTATTTCAACGTACACTCCATCGAGAACATTACGCTTTTCATCGCCCTCACCGAAAGCTTTTACTATTTGATCACCGATAATAATCTTCATCATATGCCTACTCCTTTATATTTTCGGAAATTTTTATTTTTCCCGCGCTCGATGTGGCGATCATCGTTGCGATAAGTACCGTGAAAATCATCATCAGCGGACTAAACAGATATGCCTTAAGCGGATTGACCGTAAAATTAAACGTTGACGCACCGAACGAAGAGATAAGTGCGCCCGCAAGGACCTCTCCGAGAGTATTCGCTAGAAGCGTACCGAGAATGATTCCGACAATTAGAATGAAAACCGAGCGAGAAACATACTGCGCCTTAATATCCGAATTTGTAAAACCGAGCGCCTTCATTACGGCAATGGAATGCCTGTCCTTTGCAACAAGCATTTTCAAGAACAACAGTGTAATCAGTACCGTAATAACCAACGCAACCGCAACAGCGGCGTAGGAAGCCATTTCGACGGAACTTATGGTCGAGCCGAGGGTCTGAGAAACAAATTCATCAATGTCTGAAGTCTTTGCAAAATCAAATTTGTCCGAATATCCTGAAACCTTGCTGTCGACAAGTGATTTATCCGAAAGTTCAACACAGACGATGGTCCACATGACTTTCGCCGAATCGTCGGTGAATACTGCCTTTGCGGTTTTGCCTCCGTTCGTAACGTCGGAGTATATTCCGGTTACCGTGAGGTCTTTCGCCTTTCCTTCAATCCCCAGCGTAATGACATCGCCGACCTTTTTGCTCATCTCATAAGCGTATATAGCCGAAAATGAGATTTCGTCATCACGAGCAGGTGCTCTGCCCTCAGAATACTCTATAGGGAATGCCAAATGGTCACCGAGTTCAACTTTTATATTTTCCTCTGACCCGTTTCTCGTTTTTACTTTGAAAGTCTTTGTTGTCAAAACAGTATACTTTGAAACGTCACTGTCTCTATCTATCGTCTTCACAATTTCATTGGTTTTGTCTGAAATATTTGTCTGAATGCGCAGATCGTAGTTTCCAATCCCCATATATTGAATGAAGCTTTTTGAGGAAATCGTGTTGTAGAGGTTCTGGGGAACAATCATGATAAATGCCGAAATCGCCAAGACCACAAGCATTGTGGCGTATAATTTTTTTCTAGCGAGAACATCCTTAATTCCAAGAAAAATATTCGTGCTAAACAGTCTGTTACTAATTAAGGAAAGACGCTTAGTGCCAGCTATCTTTTCCTGAGAAGCTCCAAAGCGTATAGCTTCCGCAGCGGATATTTTCCGAAAGCGTTTCAAAACAAAGTTCACATAAGCAACAATTGCAAGAGATACAATCAGTATGCCAATGATTCCTAAGCTTATGGCAAAAGAAGAATTTTCACTTTCGCCCATATAAAGACGAATATTTTCAAGTAGTATGCCTTGGAACATAAGCGAAAAAATATACCCAAGAATACTACCTGCCACAGTAATAGCTGCATATTTAGCAAGATAAATCTTCTTTATGTAAGAAAGACGAAGCCCTATTGCTTTCATGACACCAATTTCACGGTATTCGTCTTCGATTTTCGCAAGGAGCGTAAAACGTATACACATAAAAGTGATGGCAACGACAAGTACGCATACAAGAAGGATAACCGCAATCATCATCCCGTCTGAAATGGCGTTCATCATTTTGAAAAGAGTATATGTAACCGTTGGTCCGTTCGCTTCAAGTCCTGCGGAAGCATAAACTGTTTCAAATTCACCTATCCCCGAGAAATCCTTTAATCTAAACTCAATCAGATACTCGATACTTCCAAGGTCTTTAATTTCCGCGAAATCATTGTTGCTTACCAGAAATCGCTTTGACGCGGAGAGCGAGGAATTCATGGTTGAATCACGGTGAAATCCTGCAACGGTAAATTCCTTCCCGCTTATTACAGCCTTGTCACCGACCTTTGTCGTGTTGTCCCTCAAATAGGTTACTGGAACATAAAGCTCGCCGTCGGATACGTTGATGATGTTGCCGTTAAGATCAAGAAGATAATCAAATTTTTCGTTCTGTATGCTAAAGCCGTTATCTTGAACACTATCGCTGAGCGAATGATCGCCTAATATAATCTGCGCGCCGTCCATGCCTAGAAACTCAACTACCTGATATTCTTCAACGTTGTTATTTTGCTCTGCAAAGAATTTAAGTCGCTCTGCATCAATATCACCGGAATGCATTTGCATAAAATGCGGAGTTTTCGCCTGTGTCATAAGCGTATCTAGCGCACCAGAAAGATTGACAACGAGAATCGCCGCAAGCGAAACAAGCATAGAGGCAGCAGCTACAAATATCATTGTTGTCAGCGTTATCGCTTTGCTCTTTAAAACGTCATTACGGATTATTCTGAAAAACATAACTCACCTCTGTTTTAAAGCTTTTTTATCCTTATTTAAAATTACAAAATTACTGGAGTCACACATACAGGCACTTCCGCGACCATGGATTTGAGCACACGAGCATTACCATCAACTAATGCCCCTAAAATTTAGATTTTTTCATCAATGTCACCTGCTTTCATTTAGTAAGCTCATTAATGTAACTATACAATTGAACTGAATTTCGCTTAACAGTCCTTCGCTTTATTTTCATCTAAGTCTTCAGGTTGAGTAAATATAAGGTTTGTATTTTATTTGTAAATTTATTGTTAATCTTTCTGAACTGTGAAGGAGTTTTTAATGTAAACAGAAAATTCTATGAATGTAGTTATTTACATTTACAGGGGGAAAAAATGAAAACGATAGCATCAGCTGGAAAGACTTTCTTTTTAAAAATGTGGGAAAATTATCCGAGGACGTGGAAGTTTTTAATTGATTTAGGGATTTTTCTAAAATACAAGACTTTGAATAATAGTAAAATTCCAAATGAAATTGTGCTGCCTTCCTTCAATACGATCTTTGTTGATTCAGAAGAAAATCGAGGCAGAGCATTGTTAATCAGCAATGGGATGACAAGTAAGCGTTTGACCAATTTTTGGATTAACGCAGTGAATGAATATTCACCAGATTTGGTTATCGATGTAGGTGTAAACTATGGAGAATGTATTTTCTCGACAAACTATCCTACCCACTCACAAATTTATGGAATCGAAGCAAATCGAGATTTGTTAAAGTATATTCATCAATCAAGAGAGGTTCATCGAAATAAAGTGCAAATTAAGATCTTTAATGTCTTTGCGGCAGATAAAGAAGAAGAAAAAACGTTCTATGTAGATAAACATTGGTCTGGTACATCTTCTGCAGCCTATCGTCCTACCCATGATAGGATTGAACAAACAACCGTTAGATCTGTAACGATTGATTCGATAGTCGAAGAGGATGTTACGAACAAAAATATGTTGTTTAAAGTGGATGTTGAGGGGTATGAAGCATTTGTCTTAAGAGGAATGACAGAACTAATTCAGAAAAGTGCTTCTGCTTTAGGTTTTATCGAGTTTAATAGTGAGTATATGGAAAAATCAGGTGTAAATTTAAATGACTTTTTGCTGTTTTTACAACAACATTTTTCAGTATACATCTATACCAAAAATGAGCTAGTTAATGGAAGTCAATTAACTCTCTCCGATTTACATAAACTATTCGGGTCAAATTATATTCATACAGATATGATTTTAGTGAAGAATGTAATGAATCAAATAGATTTATTACAGCTTTCTTCAGCTTCATAGGGTTTAGAACGGGCATTGGGGTTTACGGATGGGTTAATTCGGCTATTTGTTCCCATCATAATAACAAAGTGCCTGGCACCAACCAATAATTGGACGGTTCCTGGCACTGTTTGTCAGTTAATTCTTTTCAAGTTTTATTTAAATCAAAAATAAAGAAGTGGCGGGTCACCTGCCACTTCTAGTTCATAGATAATACTCTTTTATTTCAAACGGCACTTAGACTTGCTATCGTTCCTCAAATAGATTATCTTCTTATGCCTTAACTTCCTTTGCAAGCTGAGTCATTGAGTGCAATTTGGATGATAGTTCGTTAAACCATTCTTCATCCCCGGTTGATAACGCCAAGTCAATTAGGAAGAGGATTTGTTCCTTATTGGATACATTTGCAGCAGGTAGACGTTTAAGCTGGTTGGTTAATAATGCTATTGTTCTGCCAATTATGTCTTTGTTGTCACTTTTCACAATCGTGACCTTTGCTACTCCATCTAAATTGCTCAGCGATTCAATATAACCTATTATTAATTCCCCACTCAACAAACTTCCCTTTACCCAATCACCTATTTCTAACATGGGACAATGATTATTAGTCAACATTATTTTTCACCTGCTTGGAAAAGTATAGTATTACTCAAAAGTTGCTCTTTTCACGAACGACTTTTTTAAAACTGTAATTTATTTTATTACATTTAAATTAAAAAGAAACGATTCACAAAAGTCCATCAAAATCTTCTTTATTGATTTTGATTGACAAGATCAACAATTTCTTTAATGGTATAGTCCTTTAAATATCCACCCACATGATCTTCAGCACCTAAAAAAATGGTAAACAACACTCTTTGCATATTTGCTCCCACTATGCACTGTTCATTTGATTCAGGACATTTAGGCTGTAATGCACCTTCAGAGGTAATCTTATATATGTCCCAGAGGTTAACCTCACTAGGATCTAAAGCAAATATAAATCCTCCGCCTGTTCCTTCTTTTGATTTAATAAAACCATGTTTTTTTAATAAACTTAATACTTTCCGAATGCGAACTGGGTGGACACCAGCACTTTCTGAGATATATTCACTGGTTGACATCCGGTCTGGCTGTAGTGCAAGAAGAGTTAAACTGTGAATGGCAAGTGTAAAATCACTGTTCATGACCTGCCTCCTATACATTCATCATTTTTCTATTACCGCTAATATTAACTATTATATCATTTATTATACTGTAATGATAAACGTTACAGATTGGACGCACCGTAACTTCAATTTACCTGTTACTTACTTTTTGAAGTTAGTTTACTAGACAACTGACTAAGAGGCAATTTTTTAGATTATTAACACCTTTAGCTTGTTGCATAGTCCTTGGATAATAAACGATCATTTTTTGTTTAGTAACCCCATTTTTTTCATATTAATTGGCCTCTTTTTGCGATTCGATGTTTACAAATGTACGAAGCCTACGTGGTAAAAACCTAGTTATTTCGTCCTCGTTATATCCAACCTGTAATCGTTTTTCATCTTGGATTATTGGACGGCGCAACATTTTGGGGTTGTTCATTATTAATTTATATAATTCATTAAGTGGAAGAGATTCAATATCTACATTCAATTCCTGAGAAACTTTTGAGGTAGTCGAAATAATCTCGTCCGTCCCTTCTTCTGTCAGGCGAAGAATCGATTTAATCTCATCAATCGTAAGGGGATCAGCTATTATGTTTTTTTCAATATAATCAATCTGATGTTCCTCAAACCACGCCTTTGCTTTTCGACAAGAACCACAGCTTGGTGTTGTAAATAGAGTTACCATGCCTTTACACACTCCCTTTTTATCATTTATCTCATTATCCTATGCTCAACACCATTTAAATGTAACAAAAAAAGTTACAGTTAAGGCAATAAAAACATGTTATTTTCAAATTGAACTTTTTATCTAGAAAGAACTAAACCAAACATCTATACTGTAATATTAATTTTTACAGTTAAATAAGTCAAATGTAATTTTATGGGTACAATAAATTAATTTTATCAGTGCACGTTGTTTTCAAACGAATATAGGGTCTAGCCAGCTTTCTAATAGGCTAGACCACTTTTTCATTACCCTTATTTTATTATTTCCCATTTCTTATGATTGGCTAATTCTAAAAGACGAGGTTCTGGGTTAACTGCAACTGGATTTCCTACTAATTCAAGAACATTTAAATCGGTGTAACTGTCCCCATAGGCAAAGCTATACTTTCTGTAGGAACTGTTTACGCAGTTTTTGTTGGGTTAGGTACAGCTGGAACTGTCTTTTCTGAAATTTTATTCTTCGGTGAAACATTTAAAGTGAAAAGTTACTCTTAATTTTACTTTTATTGGTAAGTGTCATTGGTTTGAAATTAGTTACTAAGGACAAAGTTCAGGAAGGTGATGAATCCTAATGGCATGGATTTCTTTGATCTTAGCAGGTTTTTGTGAGATGTTTGGTGTTGCCATGATAAATAAACTGCATAAAGACCGTAATTGGCAATCATTTGTTTTATTAACTCTCGGATTTGGAGCAAGTTTTTTATTTCTTGCTCATTCCATGAAATCACTTCCTATGGGTACCGCCTATGCAATTTGGACAGAAGTCGGTGCCTCTGGTGGAGCCATTTTAGGCATAGTTCTATATGGCGAATCAAAGGTGGAAAAGACTTGTTTATATAGGAATGGTTTTAGGTGCTGCAATAGGTCTAAAACTCGTTTCATAAAAGAGCTTTTTGAAATTTGAAATGCTGATTTATCAACCAATATAAAAGAGTGAATTCTTATGTGAATTCACTCTAAAAACATCCTGTGATTTATCTTTTGGACCACGAACGGAACTGTTGGGTTAGCAACTGATCCCTTTTATTTTTCTCTGTAAATGAACCATGTTTCAAACCAGTACTGAGATCACATGAAGATGCATCCAATAATTATCAAAAGGATGAACAGTATGATAATTATTTCAAAGCCAAATTTATAATCAGCACTCATTCCATTTCCTCCTCTGTAAGTGAAGAATAATGCATCCTATGCAATACGCCCATTTATTGGTTACAATTCATTACAAAATTCACTTCATTTTTCATGTATCCTCATCTAAAACAAGAGCGTACCCATTAATTAGGATAGACTCTCGTTTTTGTATGGTTTTTTGTAGAAGCTGTACACTTTATTGTAAAAGCTGTATGCTTTATTGTGCAAAATAAAAATTTCTCATTAATATAGGTAGAATTGAAAAATACTTTTTATTTACCATTCTGAACAGAACTTAAAAGGAATATCACAAGAATGAGGTGTAAATTAATTGAAAGTACTTGAAACAGATCGTTTAATTCTTCGGTGGTTAAGAACAGATGATGCAGCATTTATTCTTGAACTCTTAAATGAACCTTCTTGGATACGTTATATCGGCGATAAAGGTGTCCGAACGCTAGAAGATGCTAAGAACTACATTTTATCTGGCCCCATGAATATGTATTCCCAATTGGGGTTTGGGCTATATCTGGTAGAGCAAAAGCAAGGAAAAAAACCAATTGGAATTTGTGGTTTGTTAAAAAGAGACACTCTAGAAAATCCTGATATTGGCTTTGCTTTTCTATCAAGATATCAAGCACAAGGTTTTGGATTTGAATCAGCCTCTGCTGCGCTTAAGTATGGACATGAGCAACTGCTTCTTAAGCGAATCTTAGCTATAACATCTTTGGACAATCAGGGTTCCTCCAAGCTGCTCGAAAAAATCGGGATGAAATTTGAAGGAACGATTTGTTTTCCTAATGATTCGGAAGAGCTTAAATTATTTGCCTCCGAATAATAACCAACTATGGTTTTATCTATTATTAATCAATGATATATGAAATGAAGGAAAGGAAGGTTATCATTGTAAACATAAAAAATGGTTTGAAACATATTAAAATAACGTTTCAAACTCTTTATTACTATACACATGTTTCAATCCTATCGTAAATCTTCAATATATCCTTCATCAAATCGTGGTTTTTGTATTAATCTTCATTTTTTTTCCAGAAGTAACTAGTCTAGTAAGTCCTTCCCCGATCCGAAACTTTGGATTTTATAACCTCAAACACAAATAACCCCGTTCTAAGAAAGAACGGGGTTAAAATAAAGTTTTTATTTTTTATATTCAATTCTTCTTTTCTTTTGCATTATGTCATGCTTATTCCGATGGCAATTCGTTAAAGAACGCTACATCCTCAATAGGAAGACGTGTAGTAGGATGTCCTGGTTTCATTGCTTTTCCGATAGCAATGAGCATGACCGGCACAAACCGCTCGGAAATTCCGAAAGCTTCAACGAACTTCGCTTTATCGTATCCTCCCATTGGAACAGTGTCGTACCCTTTGGATCGTGCGACAAGCATGAGTTGCATCGAGATTAGGCCACCATCCGTATATACAATTTGGCGAGCGACTTCAGGCTGCAAGTTTGAGTACATGCCGACTGTTCGTTCGATGAATGATTTAGCCGTATCAGCCGGCATATAGCCTGCTTCAACAGCCTGTCCATAAATTTTTTCAGCTTTCTTGTAGCTTTCCACATCGCCAAGCACCGCAATAACAGCAGATGCTTCGACTACTTGTTGTTGGTTAAACGCGATTGGCAAAAGCTTTTTCTTCAACTCTGGTTTATCAATGACTAGAAAACGCCATGGCTGCAGGTTCGAAGACGAAGGAGCCAAAGTTGCCTGCTCCAGTATTTCAGTCATTTCTTCACGTGAGATCTGCACTGTTGGATCGTATGCACGAACAGAACGACGTTCACGAATAACATCTATAAACATTTTCTGTTCTAGCTTTTCTATAGTTTGAGAGTTTGACATAATAATTCCTCCTAGTAATGACATGATAGTTTAGTTCAACTCTACTATGAACATTTTAAGAAATTCTAAAGGGTTATTAACCCCATCATAAAAAAAAATAAAAAATGATACTACTACCACTAATGTTTGTATCTTACTACGTTACATTACTGAGATTGAATCCAAATGTCAAAAGTAATGCACTAGTCAAATATCCAAGTACAACAAAAAGTGCCAGGCACCAACCAAATTTGGTGGTACCTGGCACTTTTTTCAAGCTAAGACTTGGCTCGTTTTCATTATTCTCTCTCTTGCAGCTATATACTCTTGATGAAGCTTATCGACGTACTCCGCTGTACTCGTGACCTCATTTATTGCTCCAATTCCCTGACCGCTTCCCCAAATATCTTTCCATGCCTTTGCCTGCCCACTACCGCCAAAATTCATTTTCGATGGATCGCTTTCTGGAAGTGCATGAGGATCCAAACCTGCAGACCGGATGGATGGCGCAAGATAATTGCCATGTACACCAGTGAAAAGACTGCTATTTACAATATCATCTGAGGTACATTCCACAATCGCTTGCTTATATTCATTCGCTGCCCTTGCTTCGTGGGTTGCAATGAATGGAGAGCCAATATAGGCAAAATCTGCTCCAATCGCTTGCGCTGCAAGAATGGCATTTCCGTTTGCAATCGAACCCGACAAAGCTAACGGTCCACTAAACCATTGGCGAATTTCCTGAATCAATGCGAAAGGACTTTTATCACCCGCATGACCTCCAGCACCTGCAGCAACTGCAATCAAACCATCTGCTCCTTTATCAATAGCCTTGTGTGCGAACTTATTATTGATTATATCGTGGAACACTATACCTCCATAACTGTGTGCAGCGACATTGATTTCTTCACGGGCACCAAGTGAGGTGATGATAATTGGAACTTTATATTTCACGCATAAATCCATATCATGTTCAAGCCGGTCATTGGTCTTGTGGACAATTTGATTAATCGCAAATGGCGCAGCTGGACGCTCTGGATTTTGTGCATTATATGTTGCTAGCTCTTCTGTGATTTCCGCCAGCCATTCGTCAAGCTGTGAGGCTGGCCTTGCATTTAATGCTGGCATCGAACCAACGATTCCAGCCTTACATTGCTCAATAACGAGCTTTGGATTACTAATTATAAAAAGTGGTGCACCAATAACAGGAATCCTCAAATTATTAAAGATAGACGGAAAGTTTGACATAGAATCTATTCCTCCATTCAAATTAAGATTATTTAGAAGATAGTTAACTAGTAGAATTATTTCTATTATACAGAAAAACTGTAATAATATGGTTATATTATTACAAAAAAGTCATTGTTGTTTGTTCTCAATAAAATAAGGGACTTCCAAGGAGTCCCTTTTACAATAATCAATACTTATTCCCTATTAAGTTAGTAACTCGTTTATCAGTTTGATGGCGCCATTAAGCCGATCCGAATAATCACCGTTCAAGATTTTATAATCGACATTATATTTTTTTAATAATGTCTTTAGCTGATGATTATTTTTCACCCTTACCTTATCCTCTCCATGAACCCGGAGCCCGTCATTCACCCACTTTACATCGGGTTCAAGGTATAGCCAAAGATCGTAATCTTGGAGTTTAGCGATTTCATCTAGGACGGTCTGATGCTCATGATTGTAGAGGTTTGAGTAAAATTGGGTCACGATAGCTTCTGTATCAATAAATACTAGCTTATTTGCTTTTTCAATCGCCCTTATTTCCTCCAGCTTATGACCATACGCAATTTTCTGGTAATCTTCTACTGAGATAATACCATCGCAACCGCCTAATTCTTCACATACAACCCGACCGTATTCTTCTACATAGGTGGTATTGTAGATTTTGGCGAGGTTTTTCGTTAGAGTTGATTTCCCACAGCTTTCTGTTCCAACCACCACGACCATTTTTACAAAGTAGGGTTTCACGATGTCAGGAATAAACTCCCAATGACGAAAGACACCTTCTTTTCGAATAGCCGTTGCGGAGATGTTCACATGTGTGCGGATAGGATCGATTAGAAAATGCTTTGCAGTTGGATACAGTTCCTCAAAGATGTCGCTATATTCAGTCTCAGAACTAAAAACATAATCTATCGGTTTTCCAATTGCCTTTTTGATTAATTGAGCTCCTTCATTCCAGTCGTAATCATCATTTCCTTGATAGTCTTCAATCGATACTACTTTTACATTTGGCATATCCTTTGTTAGCCTGGACAGCCAGCGTAAACGTATTTGAGCTGGAATGTACTCCATTTTAGTATTTCGACACAATTCTTTATCACGCTTTTCACTATGAGACAAAATTAGGTAAAGTTCATCCACGATGGATGAAGCCTGAACAATGGCATACACATGGCCAAGATGCAGCGGTAGAAACTTGCCTCCAAAGAATCCAACACTCATTTAGACCACCTCCTGATTTTGTTTTACATAAAGTTTTCGCCAGTTGATGTAGCCATAAAGGCTGTTTACGAGAAAGGCCGACCACATAACCAACATTGAAAAATCATTCCCGCCTTGAGAGAGTAAAGCACTTAGCCACAGGAAAATCGATAAAACATTTACTGAAACCCATAGGATCCATTGCTCCGCAAATCGTTTTAACATCAGGATTTGTGCCGCTATCGACAATACATTTGTTGCAGAATCCGTCCAGACATTATTGCCGCCTAGGTACTTCAAGAAGAACCCATAGCCGATTGTAAGGATTAAAATGGATACCACTGTATAGATCCAGCCTGTTTTTGTGAGTCTATTAACTTTGACATCTTCTCCTTTAACGCCATGTTCTGTTTTATTCTGTTTCCATAAATAGATCCCGATAAATTGTACCGGAAAGTAAAACAGCGCATTGAGCATGACTTCCCCATAAAGGCCATACCCATAGGCAATATACGCATAGGTTAACGTTTGAACAATCCCAAAATAATAATTGGAGATTTTCCCCTTTGCCACTAACACCACGCAGAGCATGCCGGTTATAGATGAAATCAGGCCGATAAGTGAGTCTGACCAAGCAAAATATAGATAAATGTTAACCAGTGTAAAGGTGAACAACCACCCTATTTCAAAACGTGTCCAATTCCTAAATATCCCCATTCGTTCTCTCCCCTTCACCCTTTTGTTTTTTACCCTTGTAGTTTGTTTCTGTACACAGAAACAATTGGTTGAAAATCATTAAAACGGTAGAGCTGTGCGGGTGTTTTGGAATAGCTATTTGATTTCTTAGGTTTTCCATTTTCTGTTACTGCTTCTATAAAAGGCAGTGTTGGTGCTTTTCTGAAAAAGGCTGCATCTGTCGATATCGATGGATCATCCAAAACGGTCAATAAAACTCCTTGAAGCTCTGAAAGGACAAACTGTTCTGGAAGAAAATGCTTCGCAAGTGTTGTTAGCGCCATATCCTTTTTAATGAACCATATTGCATCCTCAATAATGGTTCGATGGTCAAATGCATGGTTAAGGACTAGAGCCTCTTCCATAGTAAACAGTTGTATATCTTGTGCGTCATAAGTTGTTTTACGATTCTTTAGGGCAGTTTCATTCGCTATCACATAATGAGCATTTGAAATAATCCATCCTCTTTTGTCTCGACTGGGGGAATCATAGACGCCAAAATGCTTAATCCGCAGTCCTTCTACTCCTGTTTCTTCCACAAGTTTGCGTTCGGCCGTTTGAAAAGCTGTCTCGCTAGGACGAACAAATCCTCCCGGTAACGCCCACTTGCCTGCTTCTATATTTGGATTCCCTTCATGATCCTGTTCACTACGTTTGATTAGCATAATTTTCAATTTTTTTATCGGAGGTTTATACTCGCCATTACTCTCAGATGTGATGGTAAAGACAGCAATATCGCTAGTATAACCATCTGGTGTTGTAAAGTTTATTTTCATTTTAGCCACTCCTTTAATTAACGATTTGTTAATTGTTAATTAAAATATATTCTAGAATTTGTTTTTAGTCAAGAAATTTCTGGAAAAACCTCAAGCTACTCTTCTGTACAAAACTTTTGTATCAAAATATAGGCGAGTGTCATAGTATGTATCCTTCCCAGAAAAAAGGAGGTTCTCGCAAATGAGTTCAGAATATGGAGTAGGTTTAAGTTTTCCTTTAATCGTTATATTGTTTATCCTGCTGGTCATTATTGGTGCAGCATTTTGGTATGGTGATGACGAGTGTTGCTACGGTGGGACTTATAGCGGCTGAAGACCGTAGGACAGCTGACTAAGATAAGATAGAACACACATGAAAAACAGCCTAGGGGTCGCATCCTCTAGGCTTTCATATTCGATTACAAAGAATTTTACATATTATAATAAGACATCCCCTGATTCTATCAATTTCTGAAACTCAATAAAATATTGTAACGATTGTGGATTTAGCAATGAATCTGAGTTAACAGCATGATTGACAGGAATCCCCATTAATATTTTCTTAATGGGCACCTCAATTTTTTTACCGTTCAATGTTTTAGGGAGTTCATTAACACTAATAATTTCATTTGGTACATGTCTAGGAGAACAGTTTTGTCGAATGGTTTTGTTAATATGCGATTTCAATTCCTCTGAAAATGGAGTACCCTCTTTTACAACGATAAATAATGGCATGTAGGATTGCTCACTATTAATTGGTATGTCGACAATCAAACTATCGTGCACTTCTGGTATACTTTCTAAAGCACTGTATATTTCACTCGTCCCCATCCGAATTCCGCCCCGATTAATGGTTGCATCTGAACGACCAAACATAACTCCAGATCCTCTTGAGGTTATCTTAATAAAATCTCCATGCCTCCAAATATCAGGGAAAACATCAAAATAACTATTTTTGTAACGTTCCCCATTTTCATCATTCCAAAAATAAATTGGCATGGATGGCATCGGTTTTGTAACCACAAGTTCCCCAATCTCATCCACTACTTCTTCTCCTGCATCATTAAAGGACTTAACAGCTACTCCTAAAGATCGAGCTTGTAGTTCACCAGAGTATACGGGCATTAACAGGCTTCCCCCTAGAAAACCAGAACAAATATCTGTTCCTCCGGTAGTAGAATAAAGCCAAATATCCTTCTTCACTTCTTGATAAACCCATTCAAACCCGCTTTCAGGCAATGGTGAACCTGTTGAGCCTATGCTTCTTAAATGTGAGAGATTAAATTCTCTTGGTTTCACATTTGATTTCATATTGGCCACTATAAAGCTTGCACTTGTGCCCATCATGGTCATTTTGGTAGATTCCGCAAACCTCCACAGTGTTTCATCATTCGGATAGCTCGGATTCCCATCATATAATAGGACTGTCGCACCAGTTAGCATACTACTAACAACTATGTTCCACATCATCCAGCCTGTTGTCGTGTACCAAAAAAATCGATCTTCACTTGTTAATTCCATCTGGAGTCCGTGAAACTTTATGTGTTCAAGCAGAATTCCACCTTGACTTTGAACAATGCCTTTTGGTTTTCCTGTAGTTCCAGATGAATATAAGATCCAAAGCGGATGGTTAAATGGAACAGCTTCAAAGGTTAATGGGACATTACTATTTTCGCTTATAACCTGATCCCAAAGTACGGAATTCTTCAAACCTGATAATTCAGGTTGATCTTGGAGGTTAGGAATAATAATTGTTTCTTCCAGCGTAGGTAATTCCGTTTGAATTCTTCCAACTAATTCAAGTCGGTCGTATTTCTTTCCTCCGTATTGGTAGCCATCTGATGCAAACATTACTTTTGGTTCGATTTGTTTAAACCTATCAATAACACTCTGGATGCCAAACTCCGGTGCACAGCTTGACCACACTGCACCAATACTGGCACATGCCAGAAATGCTGTTACTGTTTCATGAATATTAGGGGCATATGACACAACCCGGTCACCTGGCTTAACCCCTTTAGACTTTAAATAGCCTGCAATAGCAGCTGTATTCTTTTTAAGTTCAGCCCATGAAAGCTCCTGTTGTGGTCGAATTTCCGATTGATAAATGATAGCAGCTTTTTCTGGAGTTTCATTCCTAAATATATGTTCTGCATAGTTTACTGTTGCACCAGAAAACCAATCGACATTTGGCATTTTGCCTTCAGATAATACTTCATGATAATCACTTTTGGCAATAATTTTATAATAATCCCAAATGGAAGACCAAAACCCCTCAAGGTCTGTAACGGACCATTCCCATAATTGATTGTACTGGTCAAACTTTAGCCCACGCGTTTCATCCAGCCATGTCATAAACTTCTTTATGTTTGATTTTTCTTGAATTTCACGTGAGGGTTCCCAGAGTAAATTTCCACTAACATTTGCGGTCTTCAATCTTATCCCCCCTATCATAATCAATCCAAGCTTGTGTCTAGAATCGTGCATCTAACCTTGGATTTTCAAATCCTCCGTTTATCGATACTTGAAAATTAATTATTTTGAAGAAATGGTTTCTTTTAAAAAATCAGCTTCACGTTTTTCTAGAAAAGCGGAAATCCCTTCTTTTCCCTCCATGCTGTTTACCCTTTCAGCAAGGACTAACGACTCCTTACTCATTTGGGACTCAAGTGTTTCTTGCAGCGAATGATAAAAGAGCTTTTTCGTTTCTCCATATGCATTCATTGGTCCATTTGCAAGGTTCTCTGCTAACTCTAGGACAACTTCTAATAATTGCTCATCGGCAACAACATGGTTGATAATCCCCCACTCACTTGCCTCTTTTGCATCCAATAGACGATTTGTATACATTAACTCAAGTGCCCGTTTCATCCCGACAAGACGCGGTAAGAAATAACTTCCTGAACCATCAGGGGTTAATCCAATCTTGTTATACGCCATGACAAATTTGGAATGGTCAGAAGCATAAGCCAAATCACAGGCACATACGAGACTCATCCCGGCACCCGCTGCGACTCCATTCACCGCACCAATAAAAGGTTTATTCATTCTAGTAAAATAGGAAATCGCTTGATGCAGATAGGCGGTAACACTTTTTAGATGAGAACTGATTTGTTCCCCTTTCTCAGCAAAGCTTCTTAAATCTCCACCGACTGAAAACTTATTTCCAGCACCTGTAATAACCACCGCTCTAATTTCTTCACTCTCTGAACAAAATATTGCAACGTCCATAAGTTCCTTTGCCATTTCTAAATGAATGGCATTTCCAGCTTCCGGACGGTTTAATTTAACAATTCCCACATGATTTTGGATCGTTAACCGAACAAATTTATTTTCCACTTTTAAACCTTCTTTCTTTATTTTATTTGCAGTGTTAAATAAGGCTGTTGATTTGCGCTCCACAAAGGAAAGCTCCTTTGAATAATCACCGCAGTGACAGGCGGTCTCAGCCTGTCACGAGGCGCTTCGCTTTCCGCAGGCGGTTCGGGAAGCCTGTCTAGCTGCAGCGACTAGCCCCTCGAGTCGCTTCCGCTTTTCCTACTCCTCGGCGCTAAGAGATGAGCGGGGTCTCCCCTGTCCCCTCCTCCTGCAGGACATTGATTTACTTCCTTGTATCCGCCCACGCACGAAGAAAATGCCATAGCATTTTCGAGGAGTCTTGCGCCTTCCGCACAAATCAACAGAGTGCCAAAATCAATAATACGCTTTAACAGAGTCTTTTAATAAAAGCTTTATACTCTTTCTAAAATCATGGCAATGCCTTGACCTCCGCCAATACATAGGGAGGCTAATCCATACTTAACATTTCGTTTTTTCATTTCAAGTGCTAAGGAATATGTAATTCTTGTACCGCTAGCACCCAGAGGATGCCCCAAAGCAATCGCTCCGCCATTGACATTCACTTTTTTCCTATCTACCCCTAACTCTTTGATGACGGCTAAAGATTGAGCAGCAAATGCCTCATTAAATTCAAACAAGTCAATATCACCTAAGGATAATCCAGCATTCTTTAGTGCTTTTATACTTGCTGGAACAGGTCCAATCCCCATGATTTTCGGATCAACCCCTGCTACTCCCCAAGAAACAATTTTAGCTAATGGTTTTAAATCATGTTCAAGGACATAATCTTCTGAAGCTAATAAAACGGCTGCTGCACCATCGTTTATACCACTTGCATTTCCTGGTGTGACCGTTCCGTCCTTCTTAAAAGCTGGCTTTAGCTTGGATAAGCCCTCAACAGTCACAGCGTCTCTAATATATTCATCGACCTCAATGAATAATTCTTTTCCTTTTCTATCTTTCCTCACAATAGGGACGATTTCTTCTGCGAAACGTCCGTTATCTCTTGCTTTGATTGCCTTTTCCTGCGAATAAACCGAAAATTCATCCTGTTCTTTTCGAGATATCTCATATTTTACCGCGAGATTCTCTGCCGTCATTCCCATTCCGCAGCCACCATATTGATCAATGAGTGATTCCCACAGCATATCCACTACCACAGGTGCTTTATTTGGTGAACCAAAGCGGTTACCCTTTAAAATTTGAGGAGCTAAACTCATATTTTCAGTTCCACCAGCAGCAATGACTTTTGCCTCTCCTAATGCAATGGACTGTGCACCCGATATGATGGACTGGAGTCCTGAACCGCATAATCGATTTAAGGTTAGTGCAGCTGATGACTCTAGCATTCCGCTTTTTAAACCAATATGTCTTGCCAAGTATGCTGAAGCCTCTCCCGTTTGGATAACATTGCCGAACACAATTTCATCAATATCTGAAGCTGGAATTCCACTTCTTTTAATGGCTTCCTTTGTTGCTGCCACACCTAAATCAATGTCGCTGACATCTTTTAATGAACCGCCAAACGAACCAAAAGCAGTTCTTGCCCCATCTACTATATAAGTTGCCATTTATTCTCCCCCTACCATTTACAGTTTGATATATGATTCACTTTGAAAATATTAATCATATTTTCTAGGTATTGATTCCTAACTTGTTACCTATTTAGTTTGGGACTGCATGAAATTCAGCAGGTATTGGACCAAAATTCCTGCGATGGTAGAGCATCGGTTCTTTTTCATGAACCGTTATATTAGTGACTTCTCCAATTAAAATAGTGTGATCCCCTGCTTCGACTTGCTTATACTTTTTGCACTCTAAAACTGCAAATGTATCTTCGAGAATTGGCATATTTTGTGATGAAAGGCTCCACTTGCAGTTGCCAAAGCGATCCGTATTTCTGCTGGCAAATAGTTGACAAAGCTTTTGTTGATCACCAGCGAGCACATGGACGACAAAACTGTCCGCCATTTTAAAAGTATTCAAGGAAGAAACACGATGATCTATCGACCATAAGATAAGCAGCGGATCAAGGGAAACGGATGCAAAAGAATTTACTGTAAGTCCGACGGGATTACCATTTTCATCGCATGTCGTAACAATGGTTACTCCAGTCGGATAATTTCCCATAACTTCTTTAAAAAGGTTTTGCTGATTTTGTTTCTCCATCTTTTTCACTCCTTCTATACTATCTATCAGATTTTCTCAGCCTTACTTATCATTAAAATTTGGAAAGAATAATTAACAAGGATCTGATTTCTACCCTTTCTAGGATATTAGTCAGATCCCAATTCATGGTATCGGAAAAACTAATTTCTATTAAAATTCTAATTACATTTCGTTTTCATTTAGTCTAAAAAACAATTAAATTAGAACCGTATTAGGCTCCTGACCACAAAGAATTCGCCCATATAACTCAAGGTTTGTAGTAGGAACAATAACTCCGTGATTTGTCGCACCGCGTGCGTCACGTATAATTTGTGATAGAAGGTTATTTTCCGCAATCAACCCTCCACCACTTTCAGATGCTAGAATATCGATGGCTTCCCAGCATAATCTAACCGCATAGCCGGAATCCATTCGAACACGGGCTCTATTATGAAAATCCATATATCCACCACTAGCAGCACATTTATCAATATCATCAGCAGCACGGTAAACATGCAGAAGTGCGGAGTCAATTTTCATTGCAGCTTCGGCTACTTTTAGATGGGTAACGGTCGCTTCAGCCTGCGAGTTGTGCCATGTGTATTGAATTTTCCGATTGGGTAGTTTCTCCAAAAAGATTTCCAATGCAGCGCGAGCCATGCCTAGCGGAGGCGATAAAAGCACAAGTGCTAAGACAGGTACCAAAGCTGAGTGATAAAGTGTTTCTTCCTTGGAATAACCTGATTGATACTCCCCATTAATTGCCTTTGAAAGCGAAATTACCCTTCGTTCAGGAACAAAGATATCCTTAACCGCAAGACTATTGCTTCCGGAGCCACGCAGACCCGTAGTGTACCAATCGTCTTGAATCTCGACATCCTTCATTGGAAGGACCGCTAGACCATTGTCAATGATTTGCCCATTTTCATCAACGATTGGAATACCTAAAGCAGCCCAATTTGCATGTAGTGAGCCAGATCCAAATCCCCAAAATCCTTTCTCAATTACATAGCCGCCCTCAACACGACGAACCTCGCATTTTCTTGGTTCAAGTACCCCACATGTACGTGCATTAGCTTCTCCAAAGACTTCCTGTTGCACATCCTTGGGAAAAAGAGTAGCAACAAGCCAGTTACAAACGTTCGTTAATGTCGTAACCCAGCCGGCAGAACCATTTCCGCGTGCTATTTCAGAATTAACATCAATAAATGTACGAATGTTTACTTGATGACCGCCAAAGCTTTTAGGAATAGTCAAATTGAACAACCCCGCCTCATTTAAAGCTTCAATTGTCCCTTCAGGAATTCTACGAATATCATCAATTTCCTTTCCTTGTGCACGTAATTGGGGAACAAACTCTGCAGCGCGTTTTACGAGTTCCTCGGCCACATTGGTTCGGTCTTTTACAATATTTTCATTGATCAGTTATACTCAATTCCCTTCTGAATAAATTAATTTTGATAAAAATAACCACATTCTTAAAAAGAATAATACTGACATTAATCTTGAGAACTTTTACTTAAGCTGGTGCTTAAGTTGTAGTCATTCATCTTGCTCTCTTAAACCTTGGCCAAATCCACTTCAAATTCCGTTCCCCAAGCACTTAGTGATTCCCAAACTTTTGGTTTTAGCGGCAGCTCCTCGTGCCAAGGACGTGGTTCAAAAATGCCGAGTTCTGGAATAAATATATCCATGTCTGTATACAATTCCACTACATTTTGTTCAGGGTCATAATGGTAGGTTGCAATATTATGGCCTGCCGTATGACGTGATGGCCCCCAAAGAATTGGGTAACCTTGTTTCGCCAATAAATCAGAACTTGCATACTGATGACTGGCATCTTTTAATTGGAAAGCAATATGGTGTAACCGCGTCTCATCTGATGCCACAATATTTAGGACATGGTGCTCGGTATTACAAGTTAAGAAATTTGCAAAGCTCTCACCGATTTTATCTGTAAACGAAAAGCCTAATGCATCCCTGTAAAAATGGATGGTTTCATTATAATTATTCGCATAAAACGCAACATGTCCTAATTTATGAGGAACAACCCCTGAAGTGCCAAAGCCAACAGTTGTTTGTTCCATCTCTATAAATAATTCAATCGTGTTTCCTGCCGGATCCTGTAACTCTATCAATCGTGAAATACCCGGTTTAACATCAACCTTAATAGTAGAGTTAATTCCTAGTACGTGTAGCTGCTCCTGTACTTCTTCTAAGCTAAGATTGCCATCTAATTGGTATCCATAGCGGCGAATCCCTTTTTTATTAGAAGGAGTAATTACGATATTATGGTGGTCAAGAGCGTTGCTTAAATAAGTAACGCCATCCACTTCTTCTGAAATACGATAACCCATTGTATTTGTATAATATTCCACCATGCTATCCGCATTTTTTGAATTAAAATCAACATACGCTAATCTAAAAACTTTTACCTTTGACATATCCCATTCCTCCATGTGATTAAATAATAGATAAGCAAATCCTTTGTTAGATGTAATTTAAGAGAATATGATAAAATTCAAATGAAGACTTTCAGAGTCTGATAACGTCATACCCGTTTTTCTTTTGCCCCCAAGCAAATGAAAAACGAACCACAATGGATGCCGGTCCATTGTTCTCTAGCCAGCAGCTGTATTAAAAACAAGATTTATTTGTGTTTATGCAGTTGCTGGAATCATGAATCTACTAAATTGTTTGGATAAATTTTCAACTAGTAATGGTAATTCAGCTAAACTCTCTGTACCACCAAATAGATAGAAATCTGGGCGAACCACAACCGCTTCAAGACCAGTATCTTTAAAATATTGTTTGTATTTTCCATCGACATCCACAGCTTTATCAGATATTGCCACTTTGTCTTCTGATGATTCTGAGATTTCAATAAATTTAACACCGATGTCCTCTAAAAACGAAATCTGTTCTTCACTTAAAACCTTCTTAGGATCATTCACAGGACTTATTATCGTCCATCCATTTCCTACAACATCATCAAATAAACCTGTTTTCCCTCTATACTTTACCTGACCTTGGAATGAAAGTTTCCCCGTGTATTTTTTATTTTTCCCGTCAGCTGATTGGTAGAGAATGCCTTCTGTTAGAAATGGGAATTCAGGAAATTCAGGAACACCACCTGTAAAAAATGCCTCATCTCTATTTCTAGCTTCAACCGGATCTGTTACGCAAATGACATTTCCTAAAAACAAGGCTGCTTCAACGACCTCACGATTATGAGGTTTACGCTCTTCTGTATAACTCTCTAAAATAGACGCTGCAGCTTTTCCACATAGAATAAGGTCTAGCTTCCAAGCTAGATTCATAGAATCACGAAGACCAGAGCACATACCTTGACCCATGAACGGCGGAGTTAAATGAGCTGCATCACCTGCTAAAAGGAGCCGTCCTTTTTGCCATTCATTCGCCCATAATGCCTTAAATGTATAAACTGCATTCCGTTCTAATACAGCGTTACTAGGAGTTACATTCCAAGGTTCAAGCAAGCGCCATGCTACATCTACATTGTTAAGGTCTTCTTTTGTCTCGCCAGGAAGAGCCATGAATTCCCATCGTCTTTTCCCTGGGCCACCTGAAACAACGGTTGTAGGGCGGGCTGGATCACATAGCTGCAAATTCATAGGGTTCCATTCTCTATCCTCATTCGTAACGATATCAATAACAAGCCAATCTGCTGCAAATCCAAGGTCCGTAATTGTAGAATCCATCTTTTTACGAACAAAACTGTTTGCACCGTCACAACCAACAACATACTTTGCATGAATCATACGAACTTCCCCCTGCAGGTCTTTCACCATAAGCTCTACATGATCCTCAAATTCCTTTAACTCAATTGCTTCATTACCCATTTGCACATTTACGCTAGGCAGTTTACGGCAAGCAGCATCCATCACTTTTTCAAGCTCTGGCTGATTGAAAAATAAATGTCCTGGCCATCCTGAAATGCCATCTTGAGAGAAATCGAGGGCCAATAGTAATTGCTGTTCAGCATTTCGCCATTCATATAAATCAGGGACTGGTTGTAAGATTCTTTCAAGTTCACTATTTGGAAGAATTGATTGGAGCATTCTCGCAACCTCATCATCCAAATGAACGGCACGGGGAAGTGGATAGGCTTCAGAAAATCTTTCATATACCCCAACCTTCCATCCTTTTTGGCCAAGTAATGCAGCTAAAAGCTTTGATACAGGTCCATAACCAACAATTGCTACATCAATCATTTCTAGTTTCATTCTCCACCCCTATACAAAGATTCTCAAATTTAATCAAAAACTCCATTTTGTAAACGCATACATTCTTATCAACTATTAAACTGATTTAATTCATCTACATGGACGTTAAATTTATTTATGTAAGAACTAGAGGTTGCTGGGATATTTAATCCCAGCATTTTTAAAAATATACAATTTTAAGAAATTGCTACTTTACTAGAAACAACTTTATTTACTTGTTCACCAAGATCAATTTTCCCATCTTTACTCTTAATTTGGCAACGAATAACATCCCCATCATTCAGATATTTACCGTTATTGATTTGACTTTCAACAAGCAAATCTACTTTCTCAGCGTATGGGACCAGATGGCTTGATAGTTGTCCTAGTATCTCTGGTGTAAGACTGAGTGCTACTCCGCCAGTTGTACCGGTTATAACCAAATCACCTTTTGAAAGATTCATAATTTCTGAAAGCTCTGTTAAAGTTTCAGCAGGTTTGTATAATAATTGATTCGTATTTGCTGATTGACGTAATTCATCATTTACCCATAAATTTAATTCTAGATCATGTATGAGTGGAACCTCTTCTTTATCAAGTAAATACAAAAACGGTCCAGTAGGTCCAAAAGTACGGTAGCTCTTCCCTTTTAACCATTGCCCCTCAGAGAGTTGTACATCTCTTGCAGAAACATCATCCATAATAACAAGCCCTGCAATATATTGGTGAAGGTTTTCATCTGTGACTTCAACGGATGAAGAAATCTCCGTTCCAATGACTAGCCCCAGCTCAATTTCATAGTCTAATAGCTTAACATGAGACGGACGAATAATCTCTGTATAGGGACCACAAAGTGTGCTATCTGCTTTACTAAAAAACATATTATATGGCGGCCGAGCTGCTTCCATACCAGATTCAGCACGATGAGAGGAGTAATTGGCACCCTGACAGACAATTCTTGCTGGTTTAGTTACAGGGCTTAAGATGGTCACTTCATTTAATGAAAGAGATTCACCTTTTCCTTGATCTATTAATTTTCTAGCTTCTTCAACACCCTCTTCTAAAAAATGAGCTAAAGAAGAATACCTATCCCTTAATACGGAAATACGGTTATTTGATACAACTCCCCACTGTTCTTTCTTTTCCTTTTCAAATCTTACTATTTGGATTCCCACATTTAACTCCCCCTATTTTTTGGTTTTTGAAGTTCAGTGAAATTAAGAATATATTTTTTCCAATATCCTTTTAACCCGCAGGATTAATTCAATCATTTTATCATGTGCCAATTTTTCATCACGCACCATGATGGCTTCATATATAGAACGGTGTCTTTCTAATACTTCGTTTGTCGGAGTATCAAATGGAGACTCTGGATAAGTCTTAGCTGCGCTTACCGTTTTTTCCCGGCTAAAGACTAGCGCTTTCCGGAGCGTTCTAACTGTATTGATGATTAAGTCGTTGTATGAAGCACATAAGATTCTTTCATGAAAATCATAATCGGCAATGGCCCATGCCTTCTCATCTCCAATTGATTGCTCGAGTCGATTGAAGGCATTCTTAATGCTCGCCAAATCCTCCTCGGTTGCTCTCTCTGCGGCTAAAGCTGCTGCCATTGGTTCTAGCCCCATTCTAACTTCTGTTAAATGCAGGAGAAAATCACGATTATTCTCATCTTCAAGCACCCAGTTAATGAGTTCTAAATTCCACCATTGCCACTCCGAGCGTGGAAGAACAATTGTACCAGCCCTTTGATTCGATCTCACAAGCCCCAAAGTAGATAACGTTTTAAAGGATTCACGGACTACCGTTCGACTTACATTATATATTTCACCTAAATCCTCTACTTTTGGGAGGATTTCTCCTTGTTTTAACTCACCAGTTACTATTTTACGTCCAAGCTCGCTAACTAATTGTTCACTTCTATTTTTCATAAAGCGTTAACACTCCTATCCTTACTATGTTTTAACCTTACCACAACAACAATGGTATTCCGACTTTTTGGGATAGAAGGTTAAAAAACAGGATTCCACTCAATATTGAAAGCGTATCCATTTTATATTGAAAGTCTATAACACCTCCTTTTGTTTAAGACAGTTACCAAGTATCTCTCGATGTAATAAATATTATTTATCTGATTATTATAATAAATAATATTTATTATCTCGTCAACCCACTTATGAAATTTTCTAATAACTTTTTATGTATCTTTTTTACTGCCATTAATAGCCATCCTAGTATTTTCTATTTTTTTAAATAGAACGAGAGCGTATCCATTCATGCGGATACGCTCTCGTTTTTTGTGGATAACAGAATGCCGTTTTGGGGCTGATTTGTAGAAACTGTATGTTTTTTTGTAGAAGCTGTACGCTATATTGTATAAAATGTACGATTTTACCGAATAAGCTGTACACTTCACACGAATTTACAACTTTTTCTAAATAATTTCCCATTTCTTATGATTAGCTACCTCTAAAAGCCGCGGTTCTGGGTTCACAGCAACAGGATTTCCTACTAATTCAAGAACGTTTAAGTCCGTGTAACTATCGCCATATGCAAAGCTATTTTTCCAATCTACTTCTCTATGGGACAGATGGGCATTGATGAAATCACTCTTTCGTTCCCCGTATATGTATTTTATAGAAGCGTTCTTAGATAATTTCTCATCATTATAAGGAATGCTGCTTCCAATGATACAATCAAAATTTACATTTTTTGTAACGGAGTGCAGGAGCGGCTCATAAGCACCGGACACAAGCATAGTATAATAGCCTTCCCTTCTATGTTGTTCAAGTCTATGTAACACCGGTTCACTTAGGTTTTGACTCATGCTCTCGCCAATTTGTGAAAAAAACTGGTCAATCTCTGATTTTGGAGAAGTTCCAAAAGCAGCTATATACGACCACATTGAATATTCTTTCATTTTTTGTTCGGGGTAAAGCTTACATTTGTATGCAAGATATACCGGTAAAATTCTAAGGAAGAAATTCCGATACTTCTGGAAATGCAGAGGATGATTCTTCAAATGCCCCATCAATAGTGGAAAAGTCTCATTAGGAAATAATGTTCCATCAAAATCAAATATTGCAACCTTCATATCATCAGCAGCCCTTCATTTTATTACAACTCAAAATAACATGTCTCACTTTATATAACACATAAAATACACCATTTCCACAAAAAAACACACAGCCATCTTGTGAATGCTGTGTGGTGAAAATATAGATTTCTCTATTTTAGAGTTTATTTTCCCTTATTTGTAAAATCCCCATTGGTATATATGTGATGATAAATACGATGAGTCCAACTATTTCAAGGTTTACATAATACATGATTCCACTGCCGAAAAATGATAATATGGTCTCTGTTTCTGAAGGGCTCGCTAAGAAGAAAAAGTTTGTGTCTAACAATATATTCAGGAAGAATACTGGGACAGCTATGATATTCAAGGTAATAAAGCCCGTTAATATAGCTTTGAGAGGAACTCTGTACCGTTCGAAGAGGATAAAGTACAAAACGGCTAAGGGAATAGCTGAATGATGCAGGAAATATTTTAAGAATCGAAAATGAGGAAATTGGTAGACGATATCAGGAGTGACCATACTTAAGATGGGAGGAATTAGACCAATAAAGAATAGCAAATTAAACACTTTTTGATTCTTTTTCAAAAATAAGTACAATGATAAAAAGGTACTGAGTGAACAAAGCTGTAACGGGAGATCCCCTACTTCCCATTGATTGGTAAGGATTAGCCACAAATGGAAGCTAACTTCACAAAGTATCAAGGTAGTAAATAGTGTCCATTTTATCATGTGCTGGTAGCTCTTAAGTTTCGTTCTGAAAAACACCAAAAGGAAACAGGTTAGAAAAAAGAGAATTAACGTCATAATATGGGGCATTGAAAAGAATGTGAAAGTCTGCATTCCGGTGACAGAAAACATGATAACAACACCTCTTTTCTGAAGAATTCAAGGGTAATATGAATATATGACTACCACAGTCCGTACTAGACGTTGTTTAACTATGATTTATATAATAAAAAGCCCCAAACTCTATTAAAAGAGTTTGGAGCTCTAAACTTAATTCGCAACTGTATTTTTGCTTATGTTATTCGTTTGATGAATGATAAGTGCTGCAATCCCTTGAATGATTGTTTTAACAATGACTTGACCTATGATTGCAGATGGAACGGCTTCCCATGGAAGGAAGTTAGCACCAAACGGGCTCAGACCAAGAACCACGAAAATGGCACTGTCCAAGATCCCTCCGACAATTCCGCTGTAAAGTACACGTAAACTCATTGGTAACTTTAGTCTTGAATAAATTTCTGTATCCGTTGTTTCTGCTATCGCGAAAGTAACTGCAGATGCTAAAACGATGATTAAAGTATCGCCGAGAATAGATGAAACAACCGCGGATAAAAACAGTGCTAATCCAATAAACATGTACGTCTTCTTTCTGCCGTACTTGTTTTGCACCAGGTCACGGAAGATAAATGTTGCACCGATTAAAAATGTTCCCATTGGGACAATAAAGATTCCCATTATTAATGGTGTGAATGCTGCTGTTACGACGTTTGCAGCAATAATTGAAACTAAATACAATAGTATTCTCACAAAACTACTCTCCCTTTATTCTCTATGATGAACAACAAAAAAACAGCACCTCTAAGAGAAATGCTGCTTCGTCTTAGTTTTTTAACGAGGGGTGCTACAACCTCGACCACAGTACGCGGATTTTTATTTAGGATTCACCTATTTTACACTTATTTAATTAATATGTCGATAACTTTGTAAAAAGATAGCCATATAGTCTTTTCATTTTACAAATGGACCGGTCCAGTTAAGCAAAGCCTTATATTAAGCTATTATTTTACTTATCTATTGGAGTTAGAGATTTTCATAATTGGTGGAATCTGCTGTTTTCTCTCCGTTCCAATCCAAACTAAACCAAGAATAATCACTAGTCCACCAACCATTTGTGTAATCCAAATTGATTCATTAAAGAATAACGCACCCGCCATTGCTGCCGCAGCGGGAACAAAATAACGGAAGAAATTTGCTTTGGCTGCGCCTACATGTTTCATACATATATTCCATATAACAAAGGCAGCAACTGTGCAAAGTAACACATTGTAAGCAACGGCTCCCCATGTGATGATAGAAAGGTTATCCGTTTGGATTCCACTCCATTTATTAACGGTAAACGGAAATAAAAATAGTGAACCAAATAAAACGTACCACGCGGTTACACGAAGAGGTGAGTATTTCTTCATCAGCGGCATACACGCCAAATTAAATAGTGCACCGATTAAGCTAATAGCTAAAGCAATGTAGTTTCCTATCATATACTGAGAACTGAGATCAAACCCATCTTTTCCCCCTAGGATGATCAGCGTAACTCCCACTAACGCAATAAAGCCGCCAATTGCCACTCTGATGCTTATTCTTTCTCGAGTAAATAACGGTGCAAAAAGAGCAGCAAAAATGGGCCATGGTGCAACATTTAATAAAGAAGCATTAGCAAGGGTTGTATATTTGATAGAGTACATAACCATGATTTCTAACGCAGTGACACCAATCAATCCAATAATAGCGAGTGTTAGCAAATCACGTCTCTCCACTTTTACACTGCCTTCTGTCCACTTTAAAATAAGAAATAAGACAGGCAGGGCTAGACCAAATCGAAGAAATACAAACACTTCAGCAGGAAACACATCCATTGCCCACCGTGAAACCCCAAAATTGATTCCCCAAACAACGGATACGAAGATTAATCCTAAGTAATAAAACGTATTTGATGTCATGTTTTCGCCTTCCATTCACCCTAAAAATAAAACACATGCAATAATTATCTCAAAGAACTCTTACCATGTACTAGTAAAACTTTTCATAATCCCCAGAAAAATTATATGAGCACTTTTATTGTAAATGAAAGATTAAAAGCCAACTTACCTTCCAGTAATTCAGAAGGTAAGTCGGCATTTTTTTCAAATCCTAATGCTTCAGCGAAAAACTAATACTTATAATGACGTAATCGCATCCAAGGCTATTTTCATTTCCGCTTCCACCGCGTTGGAAACCAAGTTATTGTGTGGATTATATTCGTCTCGCAGTTCTGCATCCGCATAGCCATCAATGGCCATAATCGCCCCAGCTTTTATCCCTTTCAAAGCGGCAATTACAAATAAAGCGGAGTTTTCCATGTCAACTGCCAGAACTCCAGCTTTTTTATAAAGCTGATGTGGAAATTCAAGAACTCCTGAATAAAAGGCATCAAGTGTAAGGGTAATCCCCTCATTTACAGGAACGCCTCCCCCAGTTAAAACTGCCGCATTCATTAATGCCTCAACAATATTTCGGTCTGCCACTGCTGGAAATCCAGGAGGGACAATTTGTTTCGTTAACCCATCACAGCTTACAGCAGCGGTACTGATCACTAGGCTTCCAGGTGTAACATCTTTTTGATAAGAACCAGCTGTTCCTACTCGAATGATGAACTGTACACCACCCATAAGAAGTTCTTCAAAACATACCGCTGCCCCAGGTGCTCCAACACCATGGCTGACTACGGCTACCTGACTCCCCTTCCAGCTTCCGCTGTAAGTGTGATACTCGCGATTTTGAGCGAGTAAAACAGGATTATCCAATAAATCGGAAATAATCTTGGCACGACCTGGATCCCCACATACAAGAACACGTTCTGGCAGGATATCTGATGTTAATTTTAAATTAGGCAATTGTTTAGTCAAAGTCTTTTCGCTCCCATTCATCCTCTGGTATTGGCAGGTCTTCCCCTGAGAATCTTTCTTCTTTAAACGGATCACCATTGATATGGAAGCCGTTTTGCTCCCAGAACCCTGGCTGATTTTCATCAATAAACTCAATTCCTCGGATCCATTTTACACTTTTCCAAAAATAAAGATGCGGTACGACGAGCCTAAGCGGCCAGCCATGCTTTTCCGTTAGCGGCTCTCCTTCAAAAGTGTGGGCCAAGATTACATCCTCTTTGAGCAGATCCTCCAAAGCAATATTGGCTGTATAATCATGATCTGCATGCAACATAACAAACTTACTTTTAGGATTCACACCAATCTCCTTTAGGAAATCGCTGAATTTGACACCGATAAAGCTATTATCAAAACGAGACCAGCGCGTGACACAGTGGATATCCACGTTGATGGTCGTCTGAGGCATTTTTTTGATTTGATCATAAGTTAGTACGACCTCGTTGTCGACTTCACCGAACACCTTTAAATTCCATTTTCCCAAATCATACACAGGCACGTCTCCTTCATGAAGAATCGGGAAACGTTCTGTTAATGCCTGGCCAGGCGGAAGTCGCTTAGCCAGCTTGGGATCAACTGCCGGAACTCTCGTCTTTTTAATTCTTTCTACTTTATTCATGATTTCATTCCCCCTTCTTACCTAGAGCTTTGCTGCCCAGATAGCTGTGAATCTGCCCCGCGGTCCTTTAGGAAGAACATCGCAATGATTGTAATAATATAAGGCAGCATTGCTGTAAATTGAGTTGGCATTGAAAAGCCCTGAAGTCTGATACTTAACGCATCCATCAGCCCGAATAACAAGCTTGACCCTACGATTCCGATTGGGTGAGACTGACCTAACATCATCGCCACAAGAGCAATAAAGCCCCTTCCAGCCGTCATTCCCTCTGTAAACATCGTAACTTGACCCAGAGAGAGCTGGGCACCTGCCAAACCGCAAAGTATTCCACACGCCACGATTGCGCCATATTGCAGAAGCGTCACCTTTAAGCCAAGGCTTCTCGCAGCTGCTTCATTTTTCCCAACCGCAAGAACCCGAAAGCCTGTAACCGTACGGTAAAAGAAAATGTACAACACTATTGCTGCTAGAAAGGCGATATATACGAGTGGTGAATGTCCCGAAAGAAGGTTCCCAACAACCGGAATGCCTTCAATCACCGGGATGTCCAATTTCGGAAGTCCTTCCATGTTTTTATCATAAAAGGCACCTTTTACATTAAAAATGGCTCGGAGTCCAAACGTGGTCAAACCGAGAACTAAAAAGTTGATAGCGATACCTGCTACGATTGGGTTTGCTTTAAATCGAATGGCTGCCAAACCGAATAGCAGTGAAACTAGTACAGAACCCAGTGCACCTACTAAAACAGCGACAAGCACACTCCCGCTAAAGTAATTTCCAACGATGGCAGAAAAAGCACCTGCTAATATTAATCCTTCAAGGCCTACATTAAAAATTCCAACACGAGCACATAGGGCTCCTCCTAAAGCTGCCAAAAGAATAGGACTGATCATTCGGATTGCTGAGGTAAAAAAGGAGAGATCAAGCAGCTCCATGGATGTCACCCGCTTTCTTCTTTACTTTCCACCAATTCATGGTGATTTTTGCTGTAACAAAAAGAATAAGAACTCCCTGAATCACACTGGCAATTTCCAACGGAACCTCTGTATTACGCTCCATTCCCATTGCGCCGGTTTGAAGTGCGGCAAGCAGAATCGCCGCTACAGCTGTACCAAGGGGATTGGAATTTGCCAAAAGGGCTGCCATTAACCCTGTCCAGGCATAACCTGGAACGGTCAGGGAACCTTCTACATAACGATATTGTGATCCGAGGACTTCAACCGTCCCAGCTAGTCCTGCGATCCCGCCGCTAAAAAACATGCTGAAAAGGAGCACCTTTATTTTATTTATCCCGCCATACTCAGCAAAGAATGGGTTATAGCCCAGCATCCTTACCTCATACCCTGCTGATGTGAAACGCAAAATAATATATAGAATAACCGCCAAAACAATCGCAATAACAAATCCCATATGAACACTCATACCCTGGAATAACTTAGGCAGCCATGCCACCTGATCAATCATGTGAGTCTGTGCTAATGCAGCCGATCCACTTTTGTCTTGAAACGGCCTCGAAACTAAATAACCAGCAAATAATACTGCCACATAGTTTAAGAGTAACGTAGAAATCAATAATTGTACTTTGAATCTAGTTTCCATCCACCCCGCCAGGAGCGACCATAAGCCCCCTGCTAAAAATCCAGCACCCAATGCCGCCAGTATTTTGATAATTCCTGATCCTGGAACATATAAAGCAGCAAGTGCTGCACTTACCGCACCTAACACCATTTGCCCTTCTGCTCCCATATTGAAGACACCAGCTCGAAAGGCAATGGCCAGACCTAAACCAATCAATATTATAGGAGTAGCACGCGCAAGTGTTGCGGTAACAAAGTAAAAGTTTCCGAATGCCCCGTCCCACATGACTTTATAGGTTTCCAAAACAGATGCACCTACTAGACTAATAGCAACGGCCCCTGTCAAAAGCCCAATCAACACGGCCATAAGAGGCTGTATCAAGGATTTAAGCAGTTGTTGTAGTTTTCGTTGAAGCTTCATTCTCGTTTCCTCCTGCCATAAGAACACTTAATCTCTCTTCCGTCGCTTCATTTCGATCGAGGATATCAACTATTTTTCCTTCATACATCACAGCAATCCGGTCAGACAACATCAGGATTTCCGATAACTCTGACGAAACGAGGAGAATACCGTCTCCATTATTTCGTTTCTCGATAATGGCCTCATGGATATATTCCATGGCGCCGATATCGACACCACGTGTTGGTTCAGCCGCAATGAGAAAATCTGTTTCAAATCCAAGTTCGCGGGCAACAATTAATTTCTGCAAGTTTCCGCCGGATAGGTTTCCTGATTTTTCATCTAATGAAGGTGTTTTAATTTCAAATCGGTCAATCCATCCTCTAACAAGCTTGCGAAATGCGTTAAGTTTAATAAAGGAAGATTGATTGAAATTTCTCTTTCGATAATATCCCATCAACCCTGTCTCTTCTACAGATGCTTCTTTCGCCGCTCCCCATAAGTAACGGTCTTCAGGTATATGAGCGAGACCAGCACTTCTTCTATAAGCCACTGTTTTACCTGAAAAGATTGTATCTCCTAAGCGTACACTGCCACTATTAATTTTTCTCAAGCCTGCAATCGCCTGGATCAGTTCTGACTGCCCATTCCCCGATACTCCAGCAATCCCGACTATCTCTCCACGGTGTACCGTTAAGGAGAGTTGATCCAAAATTGGTTTCGCATCTTTCCCGCCGATCGTAAGATTTTCTACCACAAGAAGCGGATCACCGTCCAATTGAATTCGGTCGGTAAGCCTCTGGAGTTCACGACCAACCATCATGGTGGCTAACTGTTCGACATCTGTATTTTGTTTTAAAACATTTCCTGTAACCTTTCCATTTCTTAACACGGTTATTTGATCTGCTACCTTCATCACTTCCGGCAGCTTATGCGTAATGAGGATAATACTTTTCCCTTGTTCCGCTAAAAATTGAATTGTTTTTAATAGTTCCTCTACCTCTAGTGGTGTCAAAACTGCTGTTGGTTCATCGAGAATAATAATATCTGCACCCTGATATAACACTTTTAATATTTCAATTCGCTGCTGTTCACCTATCGAGCAATCCCCTGCTTTTTTCAATGGATTGACATTGATTTTATAATGTTCGCTGAGTTCCTTCACTTTTTCTGCCGCAGCTTTTCTATTAAAGAACCCATTTCGGTTCGGTTCATGACCAATCACAATGTTTTCTGTTACGGAAAAATCAGAAAATAACATAAAGTGCTGATGCACCATACCGATTCCATTTTCAATCGCATCCAGCGGTCCCGAAAATTTGACGGTTTTACCATTGAGTACTATTTCCCCGCTAGTCGGCTGTTCAAGACCGTAAAGCATCCTCATGAGGGTCGTTTTGCCGGCACCATTTTCTCCGACAATGGCCAAAACCTCTCCTTTTTTCAGATGTATTGAAATCCTGTCATTCGCAAGAAACTCACCGTACTTTTTGCTCATATCCTTCATTTCTAACACATAGGTCATGGTTTTCCACCCCTTTAAAAATCGAAACCGACTACAATGTGCAGTCGGTTTACTTTTTTCAGATTAATTGCTTAATGGATTTTTGATTTCTCTTTTTCCAGTAACAATTTCTTCGTGAAGTGCTTTTACTTGGTCAATAACTTCTTGTCCAACAAAGCTGTTAAGAGGAGTTTTGCTTTCATGTGTTACATATGTTAAGCCAACACCCTTTTCCTTCAAACCATACTCGACAATACCTGATTTAAAATTACCATTTGCAAATGCTTTTACCGTTTCATAGGCCGCTGCGTCTGTCCCTTTAAGCTGTGACAGAACGACATGCTCTGGATCAACCTCTGTACGGTCAACGTCCTGACCAGAAGTAAAGAATCCTTGTTCTTTTGCTGCCTCAAAAACACCTAGGTCGCCGACTGCAGCAGCGCCTGCTACGAAATCTGCTCCTTTAGAAGCTTGTAACAGCGCTAATTCCTTCGCTTTTGCTGGATCCGAAAAGCTTCCAGCATAGTTTACAATAAACTCTGCAGCTGGATTGGTTTCCTTTAAACCTTGTTCAAACGCAACTGTCCATTTTTTCATAAGTGGAATATCCATTGCCACTACCATACCAACTTTATCGGTTTTGGTAGAAAGACCTGCTGCAGCTCCTAGTAGGAACGCCGCTTCGTGCTCTCGGAAATTTACACTTTGTACATTTGGAAGGTCTACAACGGTATCAATAATTGCAAATTGACGATCCGGATTTTCTGTTGCTACCTTTTTCAATGCATCCTCTGATTCAAAGGATGATGTAATGATTAAATCATATCCTTCTGCTACGGCTACGCGAATATTTTCTTCAATAGCAGAATGATCCGTTGATTCGATTGTCTTTAATTCAACTCCAAATTCTTCTGCCGCTTGTTTCGCGCCCTCATCCATTTGCTGGAAGAATGGGTTTACACCGATTTTCTCAGGCAGAACGAGAGCAATTTTCTTCTTACCCTCTTTTGATGGTGTTTCTTCTTTACCTGTTGATTCCTCTGCTCCACATCCAGCGACGAGCAGGACTAAAGCCACTACGAAAAGTGAAAGTAGTTTTCTCATGATGTTCCCCCTGTAATATATTCGTTTTTATTACTATTTGTCTATTAATTTACTAAAAATATCTAAATATAGCAATACAAAAATCGAACATTTTTAAAATATTTTATTAAATTGTTCGTGTTTTGTTTTTATCACCTAATAAAAATACCCTCTTCCGAAAAATAGGAAGAGGGTTTATGTATATACTCTTCCTTATCTTTCAGAACTGACTCGTTCTGTAGGATTTGGCACCATACTATTAAAAATAGCGGTTGCCGGGCGTCATCGGGCCAGTCCCTCTGCCTCTCTTGATAAGGTAAACAATATGTAATATCAGGTATTTTTAGATAAACAATATAAACATCTAAGTAATATTAAAAACTTAATTTATTATATTTTAAAAATTTTATAATTACAATACTTTTTAAATATTCATTTTAATAATAATTTTAAGTCTTCTTTAAGTGTTCATCTAAAAGAGCCCACTCCTCCTTCCACATTCAGGAAGGTGAGTAGGCTTTTTTAATAATTATTAGTACACAAATCAAAACTAAATTTATTTACCAAGTCCAATTTGTGATGGAAAGTAACATTAATACAGCTGCAGCTAATGCAATATTCTTTAGGAATTGATTCATCTCACCTACTTTTGCATTCTGATCGGTTTCCTTCCAGAAATTATGCATGATGAAAGCTGAAAGAACTAGGAATATTACTAACAAATACAGGCCCCATTCAATCCAATAGGCCGTAAGGATGCTCAAGCCTCCTGCTAGGAGCATTAATCCGGTTACGACAACAGAGAGCCCTGGTGCTGGGACCTTCTTATATGATGCATACTGCTTCAAACCTTGAAATTGGATGAAATGATTTAGACCAGAATAAGCAAAATAAAGACCAAATACTGCCCGACCAACCAGCCATAGCCAATCCATTCAGACATCATCCCTTCATTAGGTTAGTTACTTTCTCTATACATATATACGAATTTTTATTAGAATATTCCGTCTTATTTAGAATTTTTACATTCATTATTATTACCTAATTATCCCATCTATGGGACCACCCTCCTAATGACCACAGTCCCTTATACATGATATATTCATTATCGTAGTCGAGAAAAACAAACATGAAATGGTGAGTAATCGCGGCTCGTGTTAACATGAGTTGAGGAAAGTCCAGGCTCGCCCGGTGCTGAGATGCCCGGAGTGTTCGTGCCATCTGCAAAGATGGGCAGCAGACTCGTTTTCAGCTGACGGCGGGGAAATTATGCTAAGTCCTTGATGGATATGCTTCGAGTACCCTGAAAGTGCCACAGTGACGAATTCTTCTGGAAACAGGAGAAATGGAACGGGTAAACCCCACGAGCGAGCAACCCAAATTTGGTAGGGGCACCATCCTGCGGGAAATGAACCAAACGGATGGATCAGTCTTCATGGCTGATAGTCATATGATTACACCTGCTGTGCGAGATTGGCATCGTTTGAGCACGCAGGAACAGAACCTGGCTTACAGCCATTTCATGCGCCGGATTTATTAAATACACATAAGCATTAGTCTAGCCTATACATACCGTGCTAGACGGGGAGTTGGCGGTGCCCTGTAACCCGCAATCCGCCATAGCGGGGTTGAAATCCTGCCTGAGGTTAAATCAAGTAAGGTCTGCCTTGTGAAAATAGTGTTGACAACTGGGTCCTACGCAATGGAAACCTATGAAACTGGTCAGGTCCGGAAGGAAGCAGCCATAAGTAGTCCTATCTATGTGCCGGAGGATCGCCTAGTTTGAGCTAGCTTTCACAAGTAACGATTGGTTGGTTCAATCAACGGCAGGTGCACGGTGTTACATAGACCAAGGGACCAAGGGGGACCAAGGGGACGGTTCTCCTGGTCAAATCTCATTTGATCATCATAAGAAACAAGAAAAGTGCCAGGCACCATCCGATTTCTTGGATGGTGCCTGGCACTTTTTGTTTAAATTTTTTGTAATAGATTTTTGTATTCATCCTTCAAGGTTCTCTTTAATAGCTTACCAGCAGAGGTAGTCGGCAGACTGGTTCTGAACACAATATACTTTGGTGTTTTAAAACCAGACAATTTTTCCCGGCAATATTCAATGATTTCTTCTTTTGTAAGAGTTGATTCGATTTTTAATACCACCGCAGCTGTTACGGCTTCTCCCCAACGTGGGTCAGGGACACCGAAAACCGCACATTGCATAATTTCTGGATGAAGGCTTAGAACGTTTTCAATTTCTTGACTCGATACGTTTTCGCCTCCGGTTTTGACAATATCCTTTTTCCGATCGGCAAAATAATAGTTCCCTTCCTTATCCCGAATAAATACATCACCGGTATGATACCAGCCATTTCGAAATGCCCTTATATTCGCCTCTTCATTATTATAGTATCCCTTGACCACCACTGGACCACGGGCGATTTGTTCTCCCGGTTCATCATCAGGAACTTCGTTTCCATACTCATCAACAAGTTTAATTTCACTTCCAGTATGCGTTACTTTTCCAACATATCTTCCATCTCCATTTGGAACTTCATCCCATGTCTTAAACCAGCTTCCCGTCAAAGGAGAGGCAGTTGTTTCACTGGAACCTTGTATGGTAAAAAATTTCGCATCAGGTGCAAGCTGATTCCATCCATCTACCATACTTTTTGGAATCGTACTTGACCACGTAATCAATTTACGAAAAGAAGTGAAATCATAATCATTCGCAACATTAAGAATACCTAAATATAATGTTGGCGGCAAAGCTGTAAAGGTAATTTTATGTTTGTCGATTAACATAGCCATTTGTGAAGGAATCGGGATTTCTGTCATTACGATTGTTAACCCCACCATATGGCTATTCAACATAAACGTAAAGCCTGCCATGTGAATTAATGGCAGCGAAAGCATTAAATTATCCTCAGGTTGAAAAACTCCTGCCGCCATGTATGAATAATTCGTATGGAAAAAATTACGATGAGTGACCATAACACCTTTAGGTAATGACTCAGTACCGCTGGTGTAAAATAACGCTGCTACATCCTCATCATCAATTTCTATTTCTAATTCATCTGAGCTGCCTTTTCCAAGCTGGCTAAAATTTTCCCAGCCCTCCGGCACTTCATTTGTACGAAAACAGACAAATTTTTGGATGCAGTCTAATTCATTGGCGATAGACAGAACACCATCCATATTTAATCCGTCGACAAAAAACATCTTGGCCTGCGAAAAATGAATTAATTGGCTAATTTCATGGGGTTTTAACATAAAATTTAAAGGAGTAATCCAAGCTCCAATCTTAAGGAGAGCATAGGATAAAATAACCATTTCAGGACTATTACGTCCAATGACAGCGATTCGGTCTCCCTTTTCTATCCCCATCTGAACGAATGAACGTACCGTTTGATTTACCTTTTCATTCAACTCCTTATAGGTGTAAGAAATTTGTTTTCCATCTGCACTATAATAGATTAATGCCTGTTTTGTTGGAAAACGATAACTTGTCCTTTTTAATCCATCACCAAGAATTCCTCTTTGTTTAAAATTCGTTAAAATCCCCATCTTAATCCTCCTTTAATATTTATAAGACCTCAGTCACTGTGTAAAGAAGTTCCTACATTTTAACGATTTCTTTCTTAATAATATAGTATTCTAAAAATATCATGAATAGGGAATATTCAGTCTTTTAATATTAGTTTTCGGTGCTAGTATCCAATAAATCTGGCTTCTCGTTTTTCTGCAAATGCCTTTCTTCCTTCTGAGAAGACCTTTCATTTAAATACGAAGAATTATTGCTGCCACAAATCAGAATATTGAACAATTAGTAGCAGATGGGAAATTTAGAGAAGACTTATACTATCGATTAAATATCATGCGATTAAATATACCACCTTTAAGAGAAAGAATGGAAGATTTACCAGATATCATTCATACCATTATTAGACGTTTGAACCAAGGTGGTTTTTACATTAAAGGTGCCACTCATTCCGCTGTAACTAAACTAATGAAGCATTCGTGGCCTGGCAATGTGAGAGAATTACACAATGTTCTCGAACGAGCCGCAAACTTAAAAACTGGAGACTACATTGATGCAGATGAGATTCCTACATTCGACTCTCCCCCCCAGGGAAGATTCGTTCCTCAACAAGTACTCTCAACTTATAAAGATAGAATGGTTACTACTGAAAAGGATATGATCATCTCTGCCTTAAAGGAATCAAAAGGTAATAAAACAAAAGCGAGTGAAATTCTTGGAATCAGCCGACCTTGGCTCTATGCGAAAATGAAAAAATATCAATTGAACGAAACACTGTAACTGGATGCTCAAACAAACCCACCGTATCGAAGTATAAAAGTGAGGTGAGCAGAAAATAGCTCAGCCTCACTCTATTGATTAATATCCCTTAAAATTTGGTGTCCTTTTTTCTGCAAATGCTGCTAGTCCTTCTTGAAAATCATGTGACTGGGTATGATTTTTAAGTGCCAATAATTCTTGTCTTAGTGCAATATCAAGTGGCTGTTCTTGACCATCTGTTGCAAGCCTTTTCATTTCTCTTAAAACGAGCGGGCTCTTTGTAGAAATTTTATCTGCTATTTCCTGGACAACTCTTTCCAGGTCATCGGCTGGGACAACCTCATTTACCAATCCATATTCCTTCATTTCACTCGCTGAAATAAAATCACCTGTAAACAACAAATACTTTGCACGGTTCAACCCTATTTTTCGCGGCAGCCTTACTGCTCCTCCTCCTCCAGGAAGAACACCAAAATTCGCATGGGCATCACCAATCTTTGCTTTTTCGGAAGCAATAATAATGTCTGCTGTCATTGCAATTTCCAAGCCACCAGCTAGAGTAATCCCGTTTAAAGCAGCTATTATAGGTTTGTTTAAATTGTTTAACTTTTCAAAAATCTCCCCTGCTAAATCTAAAAAGCGCTTCTGTCCATCTGGCTCTTTTTCTAAATCTACTAGCAATTCTTTTAAGTCAGCTCCAGCACAAAACGCTTTCCCTTTGCCTGATAATACAATCACTCGGACTGATTCATCTCGTTCAGCCTCCTGAAGAATTTCTGACAATTCATTCAATAAGGTTATGGAAATAGAATTCATATTTTCCGGTCGATTCAAATAAATCCATGCTGTTTGATTTTTTCTTTCATCAATAATTGTTTGATATTCCACTGAGACCCTCACCCTTCAAATTATTATTTTGATACAAGTGCAGAGATTTCTGCCTTTAATAAGTAACTTAACCAGATCCTTTTCTTTCTTCCTTTTGTAATACTTCAGCGGTGACATAAGAGACATCTTTTTTGACCAATGAAAATCTCACCGAATTTCATATCATCACCTCATACTTTTACAAATGCAACTTTCGTGCCAACTCCAATACTCCCACCCTATCCACCTTTTCCTTTACAAAATAAAAAAACTGTAAAGCATCATTAACAAATTATGTTTAGAATGCTTTACAGGTTGTAAATGGAAACCGGAGGGACGGTTCCATTGGTTTTTAGTATAATTTACATGTGACCAGAAGAACCGTCCCCATGGCAATCAAAATGGACGGAGCTAGCTTTATTTAATAATAAGTCGGTAAGCGAACCCCCATATAAATACAGCCTATGCATCGGCCTTGTCATCGCCACATACAACAATTTTATATCCACTTCTTCCACACTGTACGCTTCTTCCAATGTAAGGATCAATACCGCATCAAATTCTAATCCTTTTGAAAGGTACGAAGGTAAGATTACAACGCTTCCCTTTTTCATATCTTGCTTTTCTTCTAATAGCTGAATGGGAAGTTTACTATTATCTAGCATTTTATGTATACGCAAGCACTCGCTTTCGGTTCTTCCAATTATGGCAATCGAGTTGAGTTCTTCCTCTTTGAGTAATTGGATATCGTGTTCAATTGTTTCTCTTACCCGTTGCAAATGGCTTGGGTCAATTTTTGTAAAACGTGGTTTGTCCCCATGTCGAATAACTGGTTGTACAATTGGCAGGTCTTTGTCCATAATCGATAGAATGTCATTTGCGAGGTGCATAATCTCGACTGTTGTCCGATAACTTTTTTGGAGAGCATGATAGTTCGCATTTGGGAATATATCCGTGACTAATGGTTCCCAGCTGTTTAACCCTCGATAGGAATGAATCCCTTGTGCTAAATCGCCAACGATTGTAAACAAGTCTGTTTCAAAGCCTTCTTTCATTGCTGCAAACTGAAAATAGCTATAGTCCTGAGCCTCATCAATGAAAACACTTTTCATTTTATATTTTTCATCGATTCCTTCAAGTTTTGCCTTCATGTAAAATAACGGAGCCAAATCCTCAAGCTCAAGTGCTTTTTTGTCGAAAATTCTTTGACAATATTGACTCAACCTCTTGCATTCTATCTCAGAAAGAGTGCTTGAATACTTTTCTAACAGTTCAGGAGATGTCATCAGTTCCTTGTATAGTGCAAAGATATCTTTTTTTACAAATGGATCCATATAATTCTTCACTGCTACCTTCGATTCTTGTTCCACCGTATTTAACCTTTTCTCTTTTAAATCCATGATGGAGACGACTCTTACTCTCCTTTTATCTGAATCCAGCCTGGTGGAATAAAGTGCCTTTTCTAAAGCATCATCATATTTACTATTAATTTTGGATAGAATGATTGATTTTTTTATTCTTAAATCATTTGCCAATAGATTTTTTATTTTATCGAGTCTACTATAGATTGGTAAGTATTGAAACTCTGTTAAAAATAATCTATTAATTTTTTGCCCTCTCATGAGAAGCGATTTTTCAATGATAAAATCCTTTGACGGTGCTAGATTATATTCAATATCTTTCAAGTAGGCATCGATACATTCCTTAAAATCTAGTGAACCTTTATACCCTGACACCCATTGTAACCATTTTGATTTTGATTTTCCTTCCCCTTTAAGTAGTGTCATTAATTTTGAGTTAGGAGCTATTAATTTTATTTTCTTCCCCAAACAATTTCTCATAAAATCAATATAAGTGGTTTGTTTAATTTTGTTTACCCCTAAATCAGGAAGAACAGCGGAAATATAATCGATAAACAATCTATTTGGTGCAAGAATCATTAATTTTTCTGGAGGAAATCGATATCCAGAAGAGTATAAAAAGTAGGATATTCGATGGAGCGCTATAGTGGTTTTTCCACTGCCCGCAGCTCCTTGAACGATGATGGGGTGTTTAAGAGAAGCTCGAATTACATCATTTTGCTCATTTTGGATGGTCGCGACAATTTCGGTTAAGCGATTGTCTGCTTTACCTGATAAGGATTTCTGCAATAGTTCATCATGTGTGGTTAAATCGATATCTCTAATTTCTTTTAATAATCCGTCCTCGATTTCATATTGTCTTTTAAGAGATAAATAACCACTTTGCGTTTCTCCATAGGCGTCATACGTAACATCCCCTAGACGGCCGTCATAGTAAACATTTGCAATCGGAGACCGCCAGTCAACGATAATGGGAATCTGATTTACCCGGTCAAATAGTGAAGCCTTCCCGATATACAAAATCTCTTCATTGGTGTCACCGCTGCTGGTAAAATTAATTCTCGAAAAGTACGGTTTGCCAATAACGCTTGCTAACCTTTCTAGTTCGCTTTCTGCCAATTCCAGGTACTGAGCATTCGTCAAAAGGGTCATGTAGCTTAAACTACTATCAGATGTATCAAGATCAGCAAAGGCTTCCTTTAGATTTCCAACAAACTGTTCTTTATTTCCTTTTGATTGTTCCAAAACACTCTTAATGTATTCCTTTGTAAACTCTAGGCGCTCTATTTCTGCTTGATAATCTTTATGCTCACGAACTGATTTTTGTTTTTTTGAACTCATTCTCTTAAACCGTCACCTCTTCCAATAGTTTCCGTACATCGAACAGGCACAAAAAGAAACATCTACAATCTCTTTGTAGATGCTTTCATACACAATGGAGCTATATTTTATCATTTGGAAATTATTAATACAATCTATTTGTTCATAATTATTAAAAAATAAAGCCGAATTCTTTCACCCTTTGGTATATAGCAGGACAATGAGGAAAATAATCAATCCTATTAAAAGGATTGGACCAACACCGGTACTATACACAATGTGTATTTTAATATGGAGTATCGCATAGACAATAAGAATAATGAGCAAGCATATAAGCAATAAAATAGCTAACTGGACATTTGTATTTCGATTCCGATTCAAAAAATTTGCTCCCTTCTAGAAGCTTTACACCGAACACTACATGTACCACCTTTAATATAAATATTTTACTTTTGCTCAAAATATGCCATCCTTAAAGTTTATCTAATCCGGTTGCTACCTTTAAAATTGTACGTACATTGGAATAATGAAACTTGTTAGATGTTTTACCGTATATACGTACATACCTAATTTAATTGATGAAGATGGAGTGGAATGATTGATGATAGAAGAATCTACTGATTATTTAAAAGACGAATTGAAAAAGATTGAAGCATGGGAAAATGAACAGAAGGATTTATGGTTTTGGGAAAAGATTGGTCGTTTACCATTCATGCTTCTTGATAAGCTAACACCAAAATTTATTCAAGATAAAATCGGCTTGGCGATTGATGAATTAGGGAACTACATTCAGAATGGCGGCCAATATTTAGTCAAAGAAGAAAATATTCTAAAAAAGTTTGTGCCTCGAGATACATCAGCACATGAAATTCACCTTGACTACCTTGAACAAGTTCCAATTAGTAAAATGGATGAAATTGCTGAGGAAATTAGAAATTCCAGAACAAAAATAGCGACTGTCCAAGGAGCAACAACGGGGATTGGCGGGTTGTTTACTCTGGCAGTTGATATTCCCGTTCTATTAGGATTATCCCTTAAAGTATTACAAGAGATTGCTGTATGCTATGGGTACGACCCTAAAGAAAAATCAGAAAGAATTTTTATCGTTAAATGTCTGCAATTTTCCTCATCCGATATTGTCGGAAAGAGAGCTATACTTGAAGACCTTACTTCCTTACATCAAGGCAATCAGAACAATCAAATGATCTCACAGCTGCAAGGATGGCGTGAAGTGGTTACCACCTATCGAGATTCTTTTGGCTGGAAAAAGCTTTTTCAAATGATTCCGATAGCTGGAATGATTTTTGGAGCATTTATTAATCGCTCCTCTATCGGGGATGTGGCCGAAGCAGGAAAAATGTTATACCGAAAACGGAGAATCCTAGAGCGCCTTAATCAAATAGAAAAGATTCAAGGTTAAATCAAATAAGTGCCAGGCACCTTCCAATTTATTGGACAGTTCCTGACACTTCCTTTTTACTATTTTTCTTTAATCATGGTTGAGAAAGCTGTTTTGTCATCAACACTAAAGAAAATTCTGGTAACATCCTTGGTTTTTCCAAACATTGCTTTATCTTTTATTGGATGGTTTAAGACTAATTCAAAGGTTGGATCATCAAAGCTAAATAGAGATAGATCAAGGACTTCTTTATTCTTTCTATCTTCCTGGTAAAGGCTTCCGCTCTTTAATTCCTTAATATTCTCTGTTGCTATTATAACTCTTGGGCGAATACCAATTTTTAGAGAAATTTCGTTATTTTTTATCATGATGGGATTCCTAGTGACTGCTCTTAAATCAACGAGTAGGAAAACAATGACCGAAATGGATAGAATCAAATGAATCCAGTGCAGGATAGGACTCCAGTTATATAAGAGGTACGACACCCCAGCTGTTTCTAGAATCATAACTGCCACCATTGCCCAAATAAATCCTATATACCCTGACTGTTTGTGATAGGTGAAAATGATTCCCTCATTACTTTGAAACCCATTCAATTCTGCAGCTTTTTCCATCACCAACAACCCCTTTCTTCTATTATCATAAAAAAATAAATTAATATTTTAGTTTATTAAATATTTAACTTAACTTAAGTATAATACAAACATTGTTCATTATCAACAAAAAATCCAAAAATTTACAATTATTTCCCTATACAAATAAGCCGTTGAATCATTCAACGGCAAGAATTATAGGTTGATTCTTCTAGCATAGCTATTTTAACGAATACATCATCGGAGTAAATCTCATCCCATTCACTGTCTGTTCTTTTTCGATATCAACAAATCCAAGTCGATGATAAATTTCTACTGCATAGGGTGATGAATTAACCGTAATCGTGTTAATAGTAGACTTCTCACTTTTGCATCTCTCTAAAACTGTATTAAATAAACGTTTAGCTATTCCTCGCCTATGAAACTCTTTTTTTACAAATAACAAACAGATATGATTCATTCCTCTTGTTGCGATTACCCCTGTTAATTCATTATTTACTTTGCATCCCCAAAAGAATATTTTTTCAGTTTCAAATTGTTCAATCATTGAATCGTAAGATATATATTTCCTGAATTCTTCAATCCCCTGTTGTGAGTAATCAGGTGCTTCGAATTCTTTAAATGCAATCCAAACTAATTCAAGAGCATTCTTGATCTCGTTTTTCTTCAATATTACAATATCCATCTAAATCAAGCCTCCCCCACTACTTATTATACTAATTTGTTGTATTATTTTTGGCTAGGTTCTAAATACAATAATAATCATTCTGACTTGAATTGTCTGAAAATGGTTGATTTGTGATAAGCTATTAGGTGAAAAGGGGGAATTGAATGCAGAAACGTTACCTTTTTACTCTATTTAGTTTCATCATTATTTTTCTATTTAGTGGTTGTGGACAAGAACCACTACAACCTAAAGACATAGCGCAACGAAAAGAAAATATAACGGAAAAGTCATTACCAGCGAAAAATGATGAAACTCAAAGTACGGAAGAAAATAAAGCTGCACCCACTAATTTATCAGAACTTAAGGTCCACTTCATCGATGTCGGTCAAGGTGATTCAACCTTACTTCAATTTTCTGATGATGGTGAGGACTTTACGATCCTTATTGACGCTGGGAACTGGACTGGGGATGAAGTTGTTCAGTATCTTAAGCAACAGCATGTTTCGCAAATCGATATTGCGGTTGGGACTCATCCAGATGCCGATCACATTGGGCAGTTGGACCAAGTAATTAATTCCTTTAACGTGGGCGAGGTCTGGTTATCAGGGAACACAAACCCCTCCCAAACCTTCCAAAGACTTTTAAAAGCAATCGATTCAAAAGCTGTTGATTACTATGAGCCACGAATGGGTGATCAGTTTGAAGTCGGCCCGCTTAAGATTGATGTATTATATCCGAAGACGATTAGCGAGCATGATAACGAAGAATCGATTTCATTAAAACTAACCTATGGTGATGTTAGGTTTATTTTAACAGGAGACGCCACCACGGAAGACGAGTTGAAAATGCTTCAAAGTGGAATTGATATGAAAGCTGACATTCTGAAACTGGGTCATCATGGCTCCTCCACTTCAACGCACCCTACTTTCTTGCGGGAAGTGAATCCTGATATTGCGATTTACAGTGCCGGCTTGAATAATACTTATGGTCATCCTCATGAAGAAGTGGTTAATCTTGTTCAAAATTCGAAGATTCAACTTTATGGGACCGATGTTCATGGGACTGTGGTTGTAGAAACAGATGGGAAAGATTATAAAGTACTTACGAAAAAAGAGGGGACCATTACACCCTCTAGCAGCGGAAACACACCAAAAGATGAGGCACAGGTTGAGCCTGCACCTATTGTTGGTCATTGTATTGACGTAAATCGTGCTAGCATCGAACAATTACAAGAAATCATTCACATTGGCGCTGCTCGTGCACAGGATTTAATCAAATTAAGACCTTTCACCTCTGTTGATGATTTAGGAAGAATTAAGGGTATTGGACCTGCTAGAATAGCTGATATTAAATCGCAAGGACTTGCTTGCGTAGGAGGTTAGGATGATTAAAGGATTCCTGGACAGAATCGAAGATAATCAATTTGCTGTTATATTAGTCGAAGAAATGAAAAAGGAATTCATTATTCCAAAAAAGGACCTGCCACAGGGCAGTAAGGAAAATTCCTATTTTGAGATTACAATCGAAAATGAAAAAATCACCTCCATTGAATTAGATGAACAAACCACCCTATCCGAGCAGGAACAGGTGGATGACATGATGACAAAGCTACGTTCCAAGAGTAAAGGCAGCAAATTCAAAAAGAACGTATGACAAACTTACTGACATAGCGAGCGATTGGTATTGAAAAAGAAGAGTGTTGACTGAGTCAACACTCTTCTTTTTACCCTATCGGATAAAAAGGCTCACTCAAAGAGTAAGCTTTCATCATAAATAACTTAATCAAATCGCTCTGTCTCTATTCCATCCAAAATGTCCTCTAATTCTGTAAGAAAATTTAACTGTACAGGAGCCGGGATTTGCTCCATCCACTTTTTTATTTCAGGTAACTGCTCAGCCTCATTTATATTCGTTGGCTTCGGCTCAAGAGTTGTCCACCATGTCTTCAATTCATCAATAAATTCATAAAAGTAGCGTTCAAATCTTTCAGCCCATTCTGCCCCTTCATCACCTGAAGTCTTTTGCATCATACTCCAGGCCTCCATCGCTGTTTCAAAGTACTCATCCATTAACTTCTTCATGTTGAACTCCTTTTTTACGTACTGTTAATATTCTTTCATTTCTTCATTATCGTTTCTTATCCATAATAACTCTAGTAAAAGTTAAGGTTCATCGGGTAATGGCAATTATTTATGTTTTACGTTTTGAAATAGGTTGTTATAATGATGATAATGGACAACTTAGGAGGATATCAAAATGACAACATTTGAAAAATTAAAACCTATTATTGCAGACCAGCTTGGTGTCAAAATGGAGATGATTACACCTCAAAGCTCATTCAAGGATGACTTGGATGCTGATTCGCTTGATATGGTTGACCTGACGATGGAAATTGAAGATGAATTCGCAATTGAAATTAGTGACAAAGTTGCAGCTACGCTTCAAACGGTCGGTGATGTGGTAAACTATATTGAAAAAAATCGTTAATTAAATCACTTTGAGCCTAAAATATGTTCTTAAAGAAGCCCTTCTTTATGAGAGGGGCTATCCTAATTTATTTATCTAATTCCTTAACTGAGTCAGTGATATCTTCGCCATCCACAATTACTTGTTGCAGATCTCCTCCAAAAGGCATTTCCCTTTGTATTTTCTTCCACCAATCAAAAGCAACTTTTTCTTTCGAATTACCATTTAATTGGAAGGAACCTCGCCGCATCACATTATTATCCCTTGAAATATAGCTAATTTGTATAAGCACATTCATCATTATCTACCTGTTCCTTCTATTCATTACATCATCTTTAAGAAGAGAGTATATGTATAAATCATCAAATTTACCACATGTAAATTCGTAATGTCTGAGCAAACCTTCTCTAATAAAGCCTTGTCTTTCTACGAGTTTTTGTGAAGGCACATTATTAGGTTCAATTAATGCCTCAATTCTTTCTAATTGAAAGTGCTGATATCCATACCTCAAAACGGCTTCCAAGGCTTCACTCGCAATCCCTTTTCCCCAGTATTCTTTGCTCAATTCAAAACCAACCTCAGCACGATGATGTTTGGACTTGATATTAAGAAAACCACAGCTGCCTATCACCTTATCTGAATCTTTTAATGTAATTCCCCATCTAATCCCTGAACCTTCATCATAAATTGATTGATACCAGTTAATTTCATCATATACGTCATTTAGTGTTTGGAATGGTTCTAACCCCATATGTTTCACTACATCTTTGTTAGATAGATACGTAAACATATGATTCGCATCCACTTTTGTTGCTTTTCTTAGGAATAAACGATCGGTTTCAAAGATTGGAAATTCCTTTGCCATTGATTTCCCCTCCTCTCAAATTACGATGCTTTTATTATATTACCATTTATTTGAATTGGATTGTTCCAAATAATCTTCTTTCTTTACTGAATAAAGCATACCTATTTATGAATGCAAATATTCCAAAAACTAATCATAGAAAAAAATCCTTTTCTGCTTTAAAATAATAAATGAATTTATTAATTGAGGTGAGACATCATTTTTGAATTATCCTACATCGAATGGGTTATCGTTATTTTAAGTACTGTTTTTATTGGTTTTACAAAAACCGGAGTATCCAGTATGGGTATCTTGGTTGCCACGATTTTAATGTACGTATTTCCAGCAAAAGAATCTATAGGAATCCTATTGCCCATGTTGGTAGTCGGTGATCTTTTCGCTGTTATTTTTTATCGCAGAAGTGTTGTGTGGAAATATCTTATTTCACTGGTTCCATGGGTATTAATCGGCATCATTATCGGATATTATGTCCTTAATCAAATAAATAGTGATCAATTAAAACCACTGATTGGCGTCATCGTATTAGCACTAATTATCCTGCATATCAGTCGTGAGAGATTCGGAGAAAAGTTTACCAAAGCCCTTCCTAAGTCCATATGGTTTACCCTCTCTATGGGAATCTTAGCTGGATTTACGACGATGATAGGAAATGCTGCAGGCGGCGTAATGGCCATCTATTTGTTAATGAAAGGTTTGCCAAAGAAAGAGTTTGTTGGAACAGGAGCATGGTTTTTCATGTTCGTGAATTTGATTAAAATACCGTTTTATATCAGTTTAGGTTTAATTACAGTTGATTCCATCACGTTTAATGCTTGGTTGATTCCTACTATTTTAATAGGGGCTGTTATTGGAATTAAAGTGGTACCTCTCATTCCGCAAAAAGCCTTTCAAACTCTAATTCTTGGGTTTGCCCTCATTGGAGCATTAAGACTTATATTAGTTTAATAGTCTTAAAAAAAAAGTAACCATTCAATTAGAATGGTTACTTTTTTTGGCACAGGCATCTTTATCGATAATAATTCTTTACCATTTCACCCATTACCCAGTTCGTTCTAGCACCTGTCAATCCTGTGCTAGGACACTTGCCGCTGTTAGTGGTTAGGTCTGCCACAATCGTTTCCACTAGTGGTTGATGAACATGCTCCGGCCGTTCGAAATTCCACTCTTCTATTCCCTGCTTGGTCGTCAATTTCACTGGTTCATTTCCAAACGTAGAAAAAGTTATCTTCCCTTTGCTTCCTACAATTTCATTGATATCCTCATCCTCAAATGCAGAAAAGCACCATTTCCCTATACCGTGAACTCCCGATTCAAACAAATATGTACCTGAAACCACCATATCTTCCGCAGAATAATAGCCCGCTTGATTCGATGCAAATCCTTGGACAGATGTGATAGGTCCAAGCAAAAAGTCCAATATATCGAGCGTATGACTGGCTAAATCAAAAAACAAACCTCCGCCCGCAATTTCAGGTTGAACACGCCAGGAGAGTTCATGTGCATTCTTCGTTTCTTCTGTATTTTTTCGATACTGTGTGGTCGTTACAAATCGAATTTCTCCGATTGCCCCGTTTTCCAACAGCTCTTTTATTTTTAAAAATCGTACTTGTGCTCTGCGGTAGTATGCCACAAATAAAGGGACTCCTGCTTTTTCACAAGCATAAATCATTTCTTGGCATTCAGCATAATTGCGTGCCATTGGTTTTTCTACATATACCGGTTTCCCAGCCTTAGCTGCCTTGAGGGTATATTCCATATGTGATCCAGGTGGTGTTGCAATATAGATTGCATTTACATAAGGATCATTAATGAGCATCTCTGCGTTATCGTACCACTTGGGAACATGGTGACGGGTGGCATAGTCTTTCGCAAGCTCTCCTGTTCTGCGCATGACCGCAACAAGCTCGGAGTTGTTAATTTTTTGGAATGCTGGACCGCTTTTCACTTCCGTCACATCTCCGCAGCCAATGATGCCCCAACGAACTTTGTCCAATTTCATGAAACTCCCCCCTACTCGACCACTTTTCTAACCCTAATGAATTATTCTACTTCTCTATAAATGTTAATTTCGGTACTTTCTCTTAGTTCCCTAAGCCCTGGAACAATTCTTCTTACATGCTCCGTTTTGTTGTGTTGATTCAATGCCTCTTCATCCACCCATTCCTCAAGCATTGTGACAATAGATGGATCATTGATATCTTGATGAAGAGCGTATGTGATACATCCTTCTTCTTTTCTGGTCTCTGCAACCAATTCTCTTGCCTTAACTAAATATTCATCCGCCTTTACACCAGGTTTCAGTTTTCCTTTTGCAACAACTTTAATCATTTTAATAGCACCTCTTTTTAAAATAAAATTCTAGATCTCTTATCATGTAGTATACAACGTCTAATTCATTTCCTATATCACTTCAAGATTACCACATATCTTGATTTTGGACCTCATGAACGCTTTAAGGAAACATACTTTTTATAATGATCCATAGATAACGTTACGCAGTCTAGGCTGGTGATAGGCTTCAAGGTTTGGCATCATCTGCTGCATATAGACAGCGGATAGTTTTTCTTTTGGATCGATTAACACCCATGTGCCAGCCAGACCCGACCAGCCAAATTCCCCGATGGAGCTATTACTGCCGCCAATATGCGGACTCTTCATCGTCCTAACTCCGAGCCCATAACCGTATCCTGCTAGATAGTCCCAGGTATAAAACGACAGTTGATCAGAGGTAAGATGATTAGCAGACATTAACTCCACTGTTTTTCTTCCTAGAATTCTTACCCCATCTAATTCACCGCCATTCGCCAGCATATGAGCAAAAATGCTATAATCACTCAATGTGGAAAGCAGGCCAGCTCCGCCGCTTTCAAACAGTGTACCTGGTTGATATTGTTCATCCAATTTTGTATTTTTTAGCAGTCTTCATTCTTCATTACGCACATAAAGGCTGCAGAGCCGATGCTTTTTCTCATCCGGAATCTTAAAAAATGTGTCGTTCATGGAAAGTGGTTGAAAAATTTCTTCTTTTAAAAATTCACCAAAGGTTTTTCCTGACACTACTTCAATCAAGGCTCCCAAAACGTCATGACTTAATCCGTAGCGCCATTCTGTTCCAGGTTCAAATGCTAATGGGATTTTAGCCAGGGCTTCAGATAACTTTCGCACATTAAATGTGTTATCCTTACTTAGTAGCTGCATGGCTTTCTTGACTTCACGTTCCGTTTCACTTCCATCCCCTTCATAGGTTAACCCGGAAGTCATCGTAAAAAGATCTTTTATTCTAATCGGCCTAGTCGCAGAGGTTATGTATTTTTCTCCTTTTTCAGTCATTCGATACACTTGAGGATTTTTAAACTCTGGAAGGTATTCACTCAGAGGATCATTTAGTAGGAACAATCCGCGCTCATATAACATTAGCTCTGCCACACAGGTAACAACCTTTGACATCGAATAAATCCGATAAATAGTATCTGCTGTGATTGGCTTCTCTGATTCTAGATCCGCTAAGCCAACATAATCTTCAAATCTAGTTTCTCCTTGATACGTAACAGAACACGCACATCCTGCAGGTCCTTTATCAACAAAACTCTTCAATAAGGGATGAAGTTTTTCCAGTGATTTCATCAAACTCACTCTCCTTTTTAAAAAGACTTTCTAATACCTTTATACGAAATGAGAACACTTACATTATATATACATTCCTTCATCAACATCAACAGAAAGACCGGCAAAAACTCTCTGAAGTCGAGTTTTTACCGGTCATAAATTGTATTTACTTCTATATCATATCCTCTGTTAACCTGATTTTTTACGGATACTCATGTATTGGTATTTTGTTGCTTTGTAGGTCTGATGCGTATAATATACTTTTGCAGATGCGGTGTTCTCACATAGCGTACACTTAATTTTAAATGGAGCTTTACGTATATGGGGAATTTCTAATACTGATATTGCTTCTTTCATATGCGTGTGACAAACCCACAATGTTCTCACCTCGAATGATATGATTTTTCTCAAATGGTCGATTGTATACCGTTTTTATTTATTCGCAGATACTTCCTGCTTTAGTTTATCAGGTTTTCTCATTTTTACTTGGTTGGTAATTTTCTCATCCCAAGAGATTTCTATATCTCCATTTGTAACAAAGGTCTGGCAGCCTAAGCGATACCCTTTCTCTAGCCATTCCTCTCCCAATTTCCTTCTTTCCTGAATTTTAACATTGTCAAGGAATTCAGACCCTTCTTCTGCCTTAAAAACGCAAGTGCCGCAAATTCCTCCTCCACATCGATTCGGTAGCTCTCCATCATAGCGAAGTGACATTCTTAAAATATTCGAATCCTCTGGAACTTCTAACTGTTTATTACTATTAATAAATCGAATGATTGGCATCTATGAATTCCTCCTCGAAATGTTCTTCTTGGTATACAATATACCATATATTTAATTTTCAGACAATGTGTATATTTAAAATTTTCTAATTATTTTATATTTTTTTTAGAATCTAGTAAATAGGATAAAAATAAAACAGGCTGCTTGGAATATAGCTGCCTGCCTCAACTTTTACTTCTAAGTAGCTTTTCTTGTAGACTTTCCATATAGGTAATATATGCTTTTTTTGAATTCTCTATATGAATCCTCATCAAGAATTCAGCCATTTCCGTTTCCTGATTACGTAATGCCTTCATAATATCTATATGTTCCTTTAAAGATACTTTCCTTCTGCCAGGTGTCTCATAGCCCATATTCGCTGCCATATGAATATAGTCTATTAAACCGGAAAGAATTTCTAGTAATTTCGGACTTTTCGATGCTTTGTTTATTAAATGATTCATTTTAATATGTTCAAAATTAAAGTTTTCTTCTTCATTCTCTTGAATTTCCATCAATTCTTTTATTTTTTGATCCAATTCATTTTTAGTCTCTTGATCCATTCTTTGCGAAGCTAATTTAACGGCAAGGACTTCTAAAGAAGCAAGAATCGTAAAAACCTCAATGACCTCATTTACCGAAATATTGGTAAGTACCACGCCTTTCCTAGGAACGGTTTTCACAAAGCCTTGTGATTCCAGCCGGAACAAAGCCTCCCTTATTGGCGTCCGGCTTATTTTTAATTTAGCTGCCAGCTCTCTCTCAATTAAACGATCGCCAGCCTTAAACTCACCCTCGAGGATCATCTTTTTTAAATAGAGATAGGCATGTTCTCTAATTGATAATAGATTATTTTCCTCCCATTTCACTTCCATCCTTCCACCTCCTAATTTAATTTGATTATTTTCCTAGATTAAGATAGAAAGATCCCCCCATAAAGGAGTGCTCCAATAATTACAAAAGATGGATGAACCTTTAATTTGCTCAAGGTGAAAAAGCTAAGCACAGCTAGAAGCACTAGGTGAAATACTCCACTATTTTCAAAGGCTGTTAAAAAGAATTGATAAGCCATTACTGCAAGTAAGATCGCGATAATTGGCTGAACAGATTTTGTCATAAGCTTTACTTTTGGGGAATCCTTAAATAAATTCACAAACTTAAACAACAAAATAACAGCGATAGCTGATGGAAGAATCGTAGCAGCAAGTGCAACAATCGAACCTAGAATGCCACCTACTTCATAGCCGATAAAACCTGCCATCTTTGTTGCAATTGGACCAGGTAACGCATTGGCAATGGCTAACAGGTCGCCGAACTCGGATAGCGTCATCCAGTCTTGTTCGTTGACTACTTCGATTTGTATTAAAGGGATGGTAGCCGGTCCGCCTCCGTATCCCAAAAGATTCGCAATAAGAAACGACCAAAATATTTCAAAATAGATCATGAGCTTTTCTCCTTTAGTTCAACTACATCTTTTGGAGGAGTATTTGCAGCCTTTTCTTTACGGCTAGCAATGAAAAAGGCAGAAATTAAAAATGCGGCAATTAGAATTCCTGGATGAAGTCCGACCAATTGGATAAGGATGAAAGAAATGGCTGAGAACAATAACATCTTCGATAAACCCAAACCTTTTTTGCCATTTTGGAAAAAACGATAAGCCATTTCCGCAAGCATGTACCCTATTACAGGCGTAACCCCTTGAACCATGCCGCCTACTATAGGAGAATTACTAAATGAATAAAGGACTCCTAACAAACCAAGCATGGCAATGACGGAAGGAAGAACATGGGTCAAAATGGCTACCACAGCCCCTAAGTTTCCTTTCACTTTATAACCGATATAGGCGGCCATTTTTGTAGCAATAGGGCCAGGAAGCGTATTTGCCAGCGCCAAAACTTCGCCGAATTCTTCCTCTGACATCCATTTATATTTTTTCACAGCCTCGAATTCGATTAACGGGATGGTTGAAGGTCCTCCTCCATAGCCAGTAACTCCGGTGCGCGCAAATCCAATGGCTAATTCCAAAAATTTATTCAATTGATTCTCCATCCTTCCTTTGTAGCTAGCCTTTGAAGTGTTAATACTATTTAAGGACCTCATTTTTCCTTGTTGGAAAATGGATGAGGTCCCATTTTTTTGATACTTCGGCTGTGTTAGACTAGGCTGTTGATTTACGATCCAGGCGCTATACTTTCCGCGGGCTCGCCCGTGAGACTCCTCACAGCTTCGCTCCTGCGGGGTCTCACTCAGCTCGTGCATCCCGCAGGAGTCAAGCGCCTTCCTCTCCAATCAACAGGTTCTTAAATCATCAGTATCCATTAACACATCCTAAATTTTAATATCCGCCTGTGTTAATACCGAAAGGCCATCACTTTCTACATGCTTTCGCAAGGCTTCGAGTGCTGCGGTTCCGACGGCTATATCCTGCTCTCCGTTTCCTCCGCTTACGCCTACTCCTCCAACCACTTCACCATTCACAACAATTGGGAATCCGCCAACAAAAATGGCGAATTTTCCTGGCAGCATCTGTTGAATCCCAAATGCTTCGTTGCCTGGTAATGCAGGACCATTTGGCTCTTTATTAAATAAATGAGTAGAACGTTTATGACCAGAAGCCGTGTAGGCTTTCGCAATTGCAATTTCTGGACCGGTGATTCTCGCTCCATTCATTCTTTCAAGAGCGATTAAATTCCCTCCGTCATCTACAATGGCGATGGTTTCCAGCACATTGATGTCCTCTGATTTCTTCTTAGCAGCTTCAATCATTAATTTCACTTCTTCTAGTTCTAATTTTAAGATGGTTTTCATTTATTTATTCTCCTCAAACTTTCTAATTTAATATCCGATATAAACGGTCTTTAATTGCGTAAAAAATTCCAAACCAACTCTTCCGGATTCGCGGAATGTTGATGTACTTGATTTTTTCAGCCCGCCAAATGGAGCATTCATTAAATTACCAGTGGTGGTTCGATTGACCTTTACGGTTCCGGCTTGAATATCTTTTGTAAATTTAGAAGCGATTTTCAGACTATCTGTAACAATCGCAGCCGCCAAACCATATTCAACATCATTTGCAACCTGAATGGCCTCTTCATATGTATCGACTTCCAAGATCGCCACTACAGGACCGAAGATTTCTTCCTTTGCAATTCGATGATCAGGTTTTACATTGATAAAGATTGCCGGCTGAACATAATACCCCTGTTGATACTTACCTTTTGTTAGTTGTTCACCGCCAAACAGCAATGCTGCTCCATCTTCTTTCCCATACTCAATGTACTTCAGGACATTTTTCAATTGCTTTTCATTTGCCAGAGGCCCGATTTTCACGCCTTCTTCAAAGCCATTTCCTATTTTTAACGCGCTTGTTTTTTCAATTAGTTTTTGGACAAATTGTTCTTTTACACTTTTTAATACGATTACCCGACTTGTTCCCGTACACGCCTGCCCAGTTAAGGAGAAAGCACCGTTAATCGTTAAAGTAGCTGCTAGCTCAATATCTGCATCATCCATGACGATTAAAGGATTTTTTCCACCCAGCTCCATTTGTGTCCGAGTGGTGAAAGAGGATTTTTTGTGGATATCTTCCCCCGCAGCAGTCGAACCGGTAAACGTAATCGCCTTAATGGCAGGATGGGAAACCAAAGAATCGCCTACTTCTGAAGCCTTCCCTGTCACAAAATTCATGACACCTCTAGGTATACCAGCCTGATGTAGTGCTTCAACAAGACGCAAAGCAATTAATGGTGTATCGGAAGAAGGTTTAAAAACCACCGTATTACCTGTGATTAATGCAGGTGCAATCTTTCTTGCAGGAATGGAAAGCGGAAAATTCCATGGCGTAATGACACTAATTACCCCAAGTGGTTCTCTTTCTGTTATAACTTTCATATCTGGATCATCATTTGGATAGGTTTCTCCTGTTATCGTCTGTCCTTCAACGGCATAAAAGCGGAGAGTTTGTGCTGACCGAATTACTTCATTCTTAGCATCGGTAACATGCTTACCTTCTTCCCTTGTCAACTCTTCTGCGTATTGATCAGCATTTTCTTCCAAAATGCTTGCTGCTTTATTTAAGATCGCTGCACGTTTTGATGGGGATGTCTTTGCCCAATTTGGAAATGCAGCTTGAGCTGCTTCTATGGCTGCTAGGACATCTTGCTCATTGGAGGCTTGGAAAGCTCCGACAATGTCTTCTGTATTTGCTGGATTCACACTTACAAACTGTTTTTGGCTGACTGATGCCTGCCATTCACCATTTATATAGTTATTGAACGTTTTCACTTTTGTTGTTAACAAACGATCACCTTTTTCTTTTTTAATGGCTTTTTTATTAAACTTTGTTGTTTTTGTACAAAATCCTAGATTAAGGACTAATCCTTCTGAGGGTCGTGCGATTAGTCTTCAAGGCCTTGGATTAAGGACTATCCCTCTGACGGTTCGTGTGATTTGTCCTCAAGACCCTGGATTAACGACTAATGCTTCTAACTGGCCGTGTGATTTGTCCTCAAGACCCTTTATTAAACATCAATCTATGCGAATACAGCATTTTTAATAGAAAATGGCCGTCATTTAGAACCTCGATTTTTCAAGATTAATATGACGGCCAGGAAAGATAGATTCTATCAATGGGTGTTATCCCAAGGAATTCCATCTATTTGTATGAAACTAAGTATTTTAGTTGGTTTGAACTAAAGACCCTAAGTCTTGCTCAAGATACTCTCTCCATAAACCATCCATGTACATACGGCGCATTTTAGCACCTACTCTTACAATTTCAAGACAACGTTGCTGTAATTCTGGAGTATCAGCGTGGTCAAGAACAATCTTATATCCACGTTCACCATGAATTTCATCTGAAACAATGTGTAGGTCGAAGAATTCAATTTCCTCATCCGTAAATCCATATTGAGCACGTAATGCTGGTGTTTGTTTTCTATAGATATCAGGTACTTGTGATTCTAAACCAACTACAAGTGCAGCTGTTGCAACAACAAAGTTTTCACGTGCTGCTACTGCGAAGCACCAGCTTTGAAGACCTAAAGTTGTCGGCGCCATATTTTCTGGGTTAATGATTCGTTCAGCAGTTGTACCGCACGCTTCTGCAAAACGAATTAATAAATCAGTATGACGATCTGCTGCAATTTCCTCTTCATACATGTTTTGTAATGTGAAGTCTTTAGCAGCTGCAAATTTTGGATCGGATGGAGTATTGTGATAGATGTATGATAGGTAGTCCGCGAAAGGTCCTACATAGTGATAATGATTTTCTGCCCATCTTGCAAAGTGCTTTCTTTCTAGTTTTCCTTCAGCCCAAGCGACTGTAAATGGAGCCTTCTGGCTATGATTACCTTTAATTGCTTCTTCTAGTTCTTTACGGAATTCGTCTTTTGATAATAATTCTGTCATTTTAACTCCTCCTGTTTCCTGGGCATTCGTTGCCGTTTTTTGTATTTGATATTTTGTATACCAAAATACTTGTAAAAAATTAGAGAATGTAAGTGCTTACTCTCTATGTATTTTGATTAATTGTATTTGGTATACCTTAATGAAAATATTAACCTATTATTTTTTATTTGTAAATACAATTTTTAGAATTTTTTAAAGTATCAATTAAATAATTGTTAGAAAGCCTGTTTATCTATAAACATCCTTATTTATTTTTAATACACTGTAGAGATCTTTAGAGAGATTTTCCAATGCTTCTTCTACAATCTGTTGTCCCAATTCGAAGCTTGCTTGTGTCGCATCTCCTATACAGCCATTTTGGGTCATTTCTTCATAGAAATAAAATCCTTGAATCGCCTTTCCTGGTCGAAGCTGCTTCCATCTTCCAAGTTCTTGTATATCGCCTTTCTCAAGTTGATTAAGCCTTACAAGCTCTGGAGCTAAATACAAAGCTTCAGATACCTCTCTTTCGCAGCTGTGTCCAAACAATGGGGATTTGATATATTCACCAATTGTTTGTTTAGCTGAGGCTGTGGTTTTCGCATAATAAATGTCAACATTCAATTCTTTCGTCAAAGTCATTGATGCAACATTCAAGGTTGATTGGTTGCCGCCATGTGAATTTAACAATAAAATTTTTTTAATTCCATGATGACTTAGGGATTCAATCATATCCCTTAAGATTGAAATCAATGTATCTGGCTGCAGTGAAATCGTTCCAGGAAAGTTCATATGGTGTGGTGAGACCCCCATATTAACGGTCGGAGTAACCCATGCATGAGGATACATTTTTTGGCCTAGTTTTTCTGCCATCTTTTCCGCCAATACAGCGTCACAGCTTTCTGCCATATGTGGTCCATGTTGTTCATGGGCTCCAATTGGAATGATAGCAAACGTAACCGTCTTTAACGACTCTTCTACTTCCTTCCACGTCATTTTTGTTAGATTATAACAATCCAATAAAATCCCCTCCCTCTATCCGAATCATTTCGGTTTTTTGTATACCAACGATACTTTTAAAAAAATCTACTATCGCAGTGTAGCAGATTGCTTCTTTGGCGGTTGAATGGAGATGTTTTCTTGAGAAATTTCGATATCCTTTTCGATCGTTAATTGGCAGGTTAAGCGATATCCTTCCTCCACCTTGTCACCTAACATTTTTATTTCTTTCCAATTTGGCGGTGCAATGGATTCTCCACCACTGATCACACGGCATGTGCATTTGGTGCATCTACCCATTCCACAACCATACTTTAATTGAGGAAATTGTCGGATACCTGCTAAAACTACTAGATTCGCATTATCCTTTACTTGCTGTTCAACTACAGTTCCATCCACATGAAGAATTACTTTTGGCATAAAATATCCCCTTTCAGTATAGAACAAAGAATTTGATGCTTTTTTAGAATTATACAATCATTCTACGTAAGATGAAAAGAAGTTTTTACAATTTTTTAAAAAATTAGAATATACCATTGAACATTTTGATAACTTAAGATAAACTACTGATAAGGTATTTGGTATACAAAATATCATTGTGAGGGGTGGTCATTACATACATACTTTTTAGGAACTATTTCTATTAAGAAGAAAAAATAATTTATAGGGAGTGTTTATAATGGGGAACTATATTGTACTAACAAATAAAGAAACTTTTCAAACCATTCTTGATAATGAAGGACTAGAGACTGTTGAGACCTATAACTTTTATTTTTTTGATAAATTAAAAGCAAAATATACGATTGCAAAAGTAATCGATGAAAATATTAAGATCCAATTATATGAAGAATTTGAAGGAAAAGAATATGTAAACCACATTGCTGTTAAGTTTTTCGAAAGATTTGAAACGATTGGAGCAGCACGCGAAGAATTGAATGAAATTGTAAAAGCATCTGGAAATAGTGAAGATTCCATTCATTCCAAGCTGGTGAAATCAACTGAAGTAGCAATATAAGATAATAGAATAATAAACTTTTCTTGTAAAAACCGGAGCAGAACCATCTCATCTCCGGTTTCTTTTTTGATAAATTTTTGAGAACGATAAAAAACCGCCACTATGTGACGGTTATATCTATTATTATTGGAAGGAAGTTTAAAAATTTAATGTTTTTCTTAAACGCGCTAACTTCTTTTCAGCTTTTTCCAGAGCCTTCTTTGATCCAAAAAGAAAATTAAACATCCCTATTCCCCCTATTAATCATCATGTTATTGCTTACCCTTATTGTATTATGATATTGAAGAAATTACAACTAAATTGTATACCAAATACCAATAAAATAGTGTATAATATGTATAAAAGGTGAACAAATCCTTGGTTTGGTATACCAAAATAATATAGATTACCAGTTTAGGAAATTTACCAAATACTAAAAAGCAGGGTGTTGCTATGTTAAGATTCATATTTTTATTTGTTATTTTCATGTATTTATTATCTATTTTGCTGCCTCAACTAGATTTTAGTGTCCTGCTATCAATTCTATGTTTTATTATTGTATTTTGTACGTTTTTTCTTGCAAAGCGCTCCGTTCAGATATTAGGAGGCGCATTCCTGCTCTTAGGGATCGCGCTGCTATGGAAAGCGGAAGCACAATGGTATCAGTACATATTATCATTTGGACCCATGCTTGACTTGATTACTTTATTTACCTTAGTCCCTATATTAGGAATCCCCATTAAATTAGGTGGATATAGCGGCGGTATCCAAACGATTATTCAAAAAAAGGTAAACAATTCTGGACAGCTATATATCATAACCTCTGGTATTTCCTATTTTTTTAGCATTTTTATGAATCTCGCTACTTTGCCAATGACCTATTATTCGATACGTCCATCATTGAACATGTTTTCAGTCGAGAATAAAGAACGGTTCATGAGTAGAGCGATTACTAGAGGTTTTGCCATGCCGTTGCTGTGGGCACCGGTCACCCCTATCGTAGGTATTGTTATCTCTGTAACCGAAGTACGCTGGATCTCCATTTTACCCTATGTGATTCCACTTAGCATACTAGGCTTGGGGATGGATTGGTTTATTGGAGCCCGGAGAGCTAAAAAGATGCATACTTCTGTTCAAGACGTATCATCTGCTCATGAAACAGCGGCAACGATTGAACAGGGTCAAGTGAACTCTCCTATCAGGATACTGCAAATTTTCTTAGCCATTCTTATTTTTGTTATTGCCATATCTATTGCTGAATCACTGTTTCACTATTCGTTTTTAATTCTTGTCTCTTTCCTTGTGATTCCATTTGCATTGGTTTGGTCCCTATTCCTAAAAAAAGGAACAGAATTTGGCAGTCAATTACTGAAGCATTTTCATTCCTTTTCAATCAGTATGAAGGATCAATTTTTTATTTTTCTATCGGCTGGTTTTTTTATCTCGACAATCACGATCTCCCATACTAATGAATGGTTGAATGATTGGATTTTGACGTTTATTGACGTGGCTGGTGTGGAAATCTTTATGATTTTACTTCCCTTGGTACCTTTAGCTTTTGCCTTTTTAGGTCTTCATCCTGCCGTTTCCCTGGCACTAATGACAGGAGGCTTGGACATATCTGCTCTTGGACTTAATCCACACATTCTAACAGTGGCCATGTTGGCTGGTGCGGTCGCTTCCTTCTTAGTAGGTCCTTATAACGCGACATTAGGCCTTATGTCGAATCTAGTAAAAGATACCTCTTATAAAGTATCAAATTGGAATATTGCCTTTACCTCATCTTATATCATCATTGTTATGCTTTACTTGATTCTCTTGCAAGTTTTTACTGGCTTATAAGGAATTAATACAATCAAAAAACCAGGAGCTAAGAATGCAGCACCTGGTTTTTTTGAATTCATTTAATCTTCTTCTGACTGGATTTCTTTTATAATTTCCTTTGCAAAGTGACCAAGGGTCCCGTTACTATAAGAACGGATTACCTCAGGTGCAAGGGATGTTAAAGCTCTGTTGAGATATTCTGGCGATAAACCTCTTTTGGAAAATTCTTCCTCTAAATTTATGGCTGTTTTTAATGCGAAATAAGTGGCTAATTTGTTTACCTCTGTTAAACAATTTTCACTATCTATTCTTACCTTTCCAAGATACTGAAAAAGTTCTTCTATGTTTTTTGATAAAGCAGCCTCTGAAATAAACAAGCCATTTCCATGTTCTAGTAGGTCTTTTCCATGCCCCATATACTTTACTCCATAAACATTGAATGATGGAAACTTAGCTATAATCTCGTTTGTAGGAAGGTTAGTTGCCATATTGATAATATCAGGTGACTTCTCGGAATTGCTTTGAATCGATAGACTTGAGATAAATGGGATAACCTCCATTGCTGGTAATGCTAGAATAAGGATATCTAATTCCTTTAATTCGCTTTCCTTTAGTATATAAACATGTTGAAAATATGGAACAAGTTGTTCTGCTTTTGTTTCCATGGGGTGGTATATCCCTATTGTTATTCCTTTTTTATCCCAGTGAGTCAGCATCGCCGTGCCGAGTTTACCAATACCCACTAAACCAATCCTTTTCTGTCCCATCATTTTTCCCCTTTCTTTTTACCATCCTATGTATTCCGTCTTTCCAAAACCCCTAACTTCAACTAAAATAATAAAGCTATTCCAAAAATCAGTTTCTATCTGACTTTTGAAATAGCCCGGTATTTAATCACAAACCTTCCCTTATCTAAGAGATCGGTCAAAACACTATCAGTCTACCAAATTATTACGGCTAAAATAGTTGCTATGATTAGTCCTGTAATTACTGGGAAGAAGTTTTTCCTGGCTAGTTCTAATGGTGAGACCTGAAGGAAGCCGGCTACTGCTACGAGAGATGACCAGGCAATAAGTGTGCCTCCACCGCTCCATACCGCACCCATTTGTCCAATAGCTGCCAATGTTCCAGCATCGATGTTACTTCCAGGGGCTATCGCACCAGATAAAGCGCCGGTTAAAGGAAGCCCAGCAAAACCGGAACCATCTAATCCTGTAATAATCCCTATGATCAATATACTAAACGCTGCAATAGAAGGACTTTGCGGTATATAGTTTTGTCCTGCTTGAATTAAATCAAATAGAAATGCTGGTTTTGCTGCCTCTTCACCTAAGGAAAGGATAGACGCTGAAAAATCTCCACTACCCATAAAGAAGTATCCTGCAATGGGAATCACTGGTGCCATTGCACGAAATGCAAAAACAAAACCTTCGGTAAGATGCTCGCTTATTTTTTCGAGTGCATGCATACGGTTGAAAGCAATTGTGGCCAATACTAATAGGATGGTTGCAACCCCGCCAATAAATGCTGCACCGTCTCCTCCCTCAAATCCCGCTCCATTACCAAGTTTGGTCTGGAACATAAAGATCATAACAGCCAACATCGCTAAAGGTACAATGATTGCAAATATTTTACCCCATTTTTCTTTTATCTGGAGTATTTTAGCACTTTCATCTACAGTAGCAGCAAGCTCCTGGTTTACTTCAAAGAATGCTTTTGCTTCTTTATTCACTTCAGTAGCAGATCCAGATCTTTTCGTAATCGCTTTTCGATGCGTGACATAGACAATCGCTAGAGAACTTATTCCGGTAATGAGAGAAAGAATGAATGCTTTGTCTGAAACTAAAGCTTTATCAATTCCTGCCGCTTTTGCACTAAGCATTGGCGCAACTTGCATAATATAGTCGGATGAAAGTGCCATTCCCTGACCTGCGATACAAATAACCATGGCTGATGTCATCACTGGTAAACCCGCACTTACTGCAGCAGGTACTAACAAAGCACAAATCAGTGGAACCGCTGGCGTTGGCCAGAAGAAGAGGGAAATCACATAGGTCGTGACCATTAAAACGAGATAAGAGACATGTCCGTTTACCATTATTTTTTGAATAGGTACGACCATCTTTTTATCTGCACCTAGATCCTTCAAAGAATTAAGGAGACCTATCATAATCGAAATAATTAGGAAAATACTGAATAGCTCCTTAGCTGCAACGAGGTTTGCGTTAAAGACTGCTTGAAACCCTGCTATAAAACTCCCTTTATACACTGCTGCTATTACAAAGGTACCAATAATGAGAGGTAAAACAATTCCTTTTCTAAAGAGCATGATAACAATTACGGATACAGTGACAAATAGATATACCCAATGAGCTAATGTTAATTCCATATATTCCCCTCCGACACTCCGCATTTTTTTGTTTCAGGTTCCATTTATGGATGGCAAGCGTTTTTAAATTTGCAAAGTTTATGAGGTACTGAATATGCCGTCTATCAAATTTATGTATTCCCTCACTTAAAAGATAGGTCCATCGATTCTTGCCAATTTACAAGATTTGTACATTGTGCATTGTAGATTGTATACCATAGTAATATAAAAGTTTCCCTCTTTTTAAAAAAAATAATGAGTTCTTACTTAATCAAGTTGCAAACGTATAATTCGCAACCAATCTAAGATAACGCTTTCATATTTTATTTAACTCGTAACCACCTCCCAGTTATCACTATTCACACCTTATTAAACATAATAACATCATTACTTTAATCGTGCAAATAATTTTAAATATTTAGATATTTTTGTATTTTAAAACTACTCTATTGCTAATATTCAGAGATTTCGGTACAATAAAGTGAAAAAATCGGTATATCGTATACCAAATTTTTAATACAATATTTCCCATCCCTCCTTTCTATCCTATGTTTTACTCGCAAGCAACCTTTTATTACGTTTACGATAGCATGGATTACTATTTTATACTAGAAAGTTGTGAGGATATCTAACAGAGTTTTTACTATGTTATCATTATTAATCTTTTAAAATATCAAATAATTTGAGGTGGTTTTATCATGCTAAAAGCTGGAATCATTGGTTATGGAACAATAGGAAAGAGTATTGCGGAACTAATTCAAACACAACAAGCTGGTGACATTGAACTGCAAAGCGTACTTGTCAGGAACCCAAATAGAACTGAGGAGCTATCGAGGCTGACTTTTGCTATCACGAACGATGAAGAGTTTTTTTTCAATCAAGATTTAGATATTGTCATCGAGGCTGCTGGCCATCATGCTTTACAATTATACGGAAAAAAAGCCTTGGAAACTGGAAGTCATTTAGTCGTCATTTCGGTAGGAGCGCTAGCTGACAATGAGCTTTTGGAATCCTTACATAAAACCGCACAAGAAAACAACAAACAAATTCTAATTCCGTCAGCTGCTATTGGTGGTTTAGATAGAATTGCTGCTGGTGTTTTAGGTGAAATTGAAGAGATTACCCTTATTACGAGGAAGCCTGTAAAAAGTTGGTACGGAACCATTGCGGAAGAAAAAGTTAATCTAGAAACGATTTCTGAGCCATATTGTATCTTTGAAGGGAATGCCAGAAATGCTTCGAAATTATTCCCTGAGAATGTCAACGTATCCGCTACATTAAGTTTAGCAGGAATAGGTTTCGAAAAAACAAATGTTCAAGTTTACGTAGATCCCACCATTCAGCGTAATATTCATACCATTAAGGCTAAAGGTTTTTTTGGAGAAATCGAAATATCTGTTCAAAATCAACCATACCAGCAAAATCCTAAATCCAGTCCCATTGTAGCGATGAGTGTCGCTAAGGTGTTAAAAAACTTAACCTCTTCCATCGTTATCGGAGTATAAACAAATAAAGAAAGAGCTAGAGTTTAACTTAGCTCTTTCTTTTATTTGTTTATTTCCTTATCCCTTTTTAACAGATTCAATGTAAGCTTTTCTTGCATTTTCAATATGAATTTTTGTAAGAAATTCTGCCATTTCTGTTTCTTGATTTACAATGGCTTCCATAATTTTTATATGCTCTTCCATTGCCTGTTCTGCTCTTCCGAACTTTTTATGGCCAAGCTTTGCGAATGCTTTTATATAATCCGATAATCCACTTAGAATCTCATATAGTTTAGTATTCTTTGCAGCACTGTATAACAGATGATTTATTTCAAAGTGTATATCTGCGTAATCTGATTCTCTCTTATCTTGCAAGGCAGCTTCCACTTTTTTAATACATTCAATAAATTTACTTTTTGTTACGTCGTCTAACTTCTGTACAGCTAATTTTGCTGCCAATACTTCAAGGGATGCAAGAATTGTAAATACCTCAATGATTTCTTTTTCCGAGATATCTGAAACAATTACACCTTTTCTAGGTACGGTTTTCACAAACCCTTGTGATTCTAGGCGAAATAATGCTTCACGAATAGGTGTCCGACTAATATTCAGTCTTTCTGCAAGCTCCCTTTCCACCAATCGATCGCCTGCTTTAAACTCTCCTTCTAAAATCAAATCTTTAATGTGGATATAAACCCTCTCGCGAATCGAGATTAAATTATCCTCCGTCCAGTTACTTACCATATTTCCTCCCTCTTCCTACTCGGTATACTTAATACCAATTATAACATTTTTTAGGCATTTTTCCCTAACAGGAAGATTTTCTGATACGCTTCTTACTAAAGGAAACATTACGTTACTTGGTCATTTTGAAGGTTCCTAACCTCAAATGCAGCCCTGGTGATAATCTCTGTTACTATTTCCGCAAGAATTTTAACGGTATACAAACGTGTGCTATTTAGAGACTGGACCGGTGAGATGGGATCCAAATAATTGACGATTGCCTTCAAGTGGTAATGACCCACACTTGGTAATACGTTATTTACCGCATTTCCTGGGATAAAGGCTCCCTCTTTTATAAAAACGGACCCTATTTTCTCTTCATCACCCAAACAAGCGTCGATTCCAAAAATAAAAGGTTCTTCATATCTTTGATGAATATCCTTGATAACTTTCTTTATATTTAGCGCATGAACGGGCTGTTCGAGTGTTCCATAGACTGGAAAAGGAATATTTTTTTCCTTCAGCATGCTCCCCACCAATGGCCCAAGTGCATCACCTGTGGACCGATCTGTTCCAACACATAAAAAAACTATTTCCTTAGAAGTTTCGCAAAGTACTTCCTTTAGTATGGTTGAAATTCTTTCAATTTCGGATTCTTTCGTACCTTTTTGTATGGACATAACATTCGAACTTTCTATCCTGTCTTTATTTTTCCTTTTGAAAATAAATGACCACATCTTCATCCAACTCCTAAATTTTATATTGGATAGAGTGTCGATAAATACGATTCTAAAGTAATTTTAGCTGAAAAATAAAATTTTTTCATATGAAAAATGTATTTTTACTAAGAATTATTTATTTTCTGAATTAATTAATGCAATTGCCTAAAGTAATGCATCAGTTCTTTTTCAGAGAGAATGATTTTGCCGTCTAAATTCATGGTTTGCAGCACGAATTCCTTTACACCAATAAACTCTGATTCTGCGATAAGAAAGAAAATGGTTCCTTTCTTATGAATACCTCTGTAATTCTTTATTAATTTATACCGCTTCATTAAATTGTCCCTCAATCTGTGTGATTGATAGTTATTTTACAGTCCGATCCTAAATCACACAAGAAAAAAAGAGCAGCTGCACACTGCTCTTCTACAGATTAGGGTTTAGCTGCTGAATCTGCGCCAAAACCTCATTGGTATTAACAATCGTTGCAAACTCCTTATGTAAAGCTGCAATTTCATACGTATGTACTTCATCCGGATTACGGGTAGTCCCATTATGGTCGGTTATTTCATATGCAGCAGTTGCATCTTCTACAAGAAACGTTTCGAATCCTAAATTTCCACTCATTCTTGTGGTCGTAGAAACACAGTGTTGTGTTGATAAACCTGTAATCATTACTGAAGTAATCCGTTTATCTCTTAAGTACGATTCTAATTCTGTCCCAATAAACGCACTATTAACATTCTTTTGAAAAACAACCTCTTGCGGTAAAGGTTTAATAATTTCTTTGAATTCAACACCTGTTCTATTCTGGTAATTGAGAGGTGATTTAGGCAATAACGATAAATGCTGTGAATAAATGACCTCCCAGCCCCGTTTTCTCCACTCAGTTAAAAGCTTTAAAATATTCTCCTCTGCTTGAGGATTGTTACGGTCCCCCCAAAAGGGATCATCAAAACCTTTTTGAACATCTAAGACTAATAAAGCAGGTGGTTTTAATAATGTCTTCATTTTATCAAAGTCTCCATTTTTATTGAATTTGCGAGCATGTACCGGTTTAAATATACACCCCTTTATCATTCATAGAGTTACCCAAATTAAAGTAAGATATTTAACATGCATAATCAAAAAAAACTACTGTCCGCCTGAGGTGGACAGTGTCCATGGGCGGTGCCTGTCACCATAATTGTCGCCATAATTGTCACCGTTATTATTACTGTAATTGTTACCGTAATTGTTACCGTAATTCACACGCCTATTTTGTGCCCCTTTTCATGTTTTTGCAAAACACCCTGTCCATCCTTTGCATAATATAATCTTGAACATCCATAGTCGGGAGGTGAATTCTATGAGTAATGGTCATTCTTCCTGTGGCATTTTGGGACTTTTCCTTGGGTTTTTAACAGGTGTGTTTTGGTTGCTGCTTTCCATTTTTCATGTCGTAACTGACTTCTTTACTTTAATTAATTTAGGCAGCCTTGGAGCTATCCTAAACATCCTTATTGCATTAATTGGTTTCCTAGTTCTTATAGTTTTTGGACTACTCATATTCAAGAAAGTCTGGCGCTGTTACATTAAAAAGTAAAGCCCAATTATTAAATAAATGACAGCCTCGATTTCAGAGGCTGTTTTTTCTTGATTAAATTCCATTGATATTAATTCTAAATAACAAATGGTCGGTATTCATGATATTTCCTTGAATATATGTTAAAATAATACTAATATCTTCCATTCAGTAAAGGGGCTATAGTCCTCTTTATTGTACAGAAACAGCTGCGCCAATATCACCGTTGGCCTATCTGCTTTCTTGTATGGAAGGTTTCATATTTTTATTTAGGAGGAATTAATAATGAGAAATTTAATGAAGTTATGCAAAAAGTTGAATCCTAGCTTGGGGGTTATCTATTATGAACCATAGTGCTTCTCAGAGTAGAAATTACTTCGTTCAACAGCTAGTTTATATTGATGAAAACATCAAGGAGCTAACGAATCTTTATCTCTCATCAACCCCTATTCAGGACCGATTAAAACACTTTTTTAATTTATATGTATTAGAAGTTGAGGATTTATTAAAAGTAAATCAAAAAAATAATCATATTTCATTTTACCCAAAGGTGTTAATTGGGACAAAGGTCACCGTATTGTATGACGAGGATAATGAAACAGAGGATTATGTCATTTGTTACCCAGAGCAATCGGACCCGGATCGGGGTTATATTTCTTTCTTATCTCCAGTAGGCAGACAGCTTCTATTTAAAAATAACGGTGAAAAAATCTCGTTAAAAATTCCAACTGGGGAACTTCCGGTAACGATTAAAGAAATTTCATTTGTTGGCCAACTTTTAAATCAAGAAATAAAAACCAAAGAGGCTTGAGAAAGTTAAATCGAAGGCGTTTCCAAAGTAAACAGAAAACAAACCTTCCACCTGTTCAAAGTGGAAGGTTTGTTTTTATAATAATTTATTAAGTTCCACTTAGACTAGCCTCAAACATATCAATGATTTCTAGGAATCTCGAAGCTTCCCTAAATGTATGGTCAGCTAAGAGTGGGTGAATGTTGCTCTTAATCCGACATTCTTCTATTAAATCTCTTGCTGTTTTCTTAAAATCCCTTAATGAAGCAACGGATACTTTATTTTGGTTTAAAAATTGACCAAGTAATGGTTGGGTTTCAGATTGTGGTCGCATATAGTCTAAATCAACTGCCTGGAACAACAATTTATCAAAATCATTACTAAACTCTCTCGCCTGTTCCACTAACTTTCTTTCCGAAGGATCTAAAAGGTGCCCGATAAACTTTGCATGGTCGGCCATAATCTTTAAGAAAAATACATTTTCTTCAATTATTGAATCAGGTGTCGGGGCTAATATTCCTTCATTTAATTCTTTTAAGCGATTAGCAAAATATGCCGCTTCTCTGCTAATATGGTCAATTAATAACGGGAAATTGTTATGCCTGATCTGACAGCGAAGAGTTAAATCTAATATCTTCCTTTTATAGCCATAAATCGCTGCTGCTGCTTGATAAACCTCGGTATTAAAAGCTTGAACTTGACGTAAATCCGAATTTACCGTAAACCTAGATAGCTTCTCCTCAATTCTCTCGAATAAAGCCATAAACTGCTGGGCTTCCTCAATTAATTGTTTCTGTTCATAGGTGAATCCAAGACTTAAAAATAAAGAATGTTCTTTCATAATCCTAGACCAAAATTTAATTTCGTCCAATGATCTAGCAACAATCGGATTTGCTGCCATTTTGTCCCTCCTCTTATATACACTTCCTTCCCATATATATGAAATGAAGGTTAGTCCATATTCCCTATGTTATTTTTGGTTAAATTTACCTTTTGTTTACCCCTAATCAATCTGGCAAATAAAAAAGCTAAGGCAAGAAACCTTAGCTAAAATTTTTCAATTAATATTATTAATATGTTAAGCCATAACCAAGTTTATAAACATTACCATCACTATCTTTATAAGCATATGAAAGACCTTCAGGCATATATTTGTCCTTGTCATAGCCGGGTACATCATTTGGTGACTTACAATTTCCATTTTCATCAACCGCAATGACTTCATCACTTGCTGGCAATGTTAGCGGTAATACACCCACTGGTTGGAATTGGCCAGCGATTACCTCAAATTGTGGCTTAATGAATGTATCGTAACCAGCAATCAACGCATCTGCTAAAGGTTCAACATTTCCAAGAATCCACGGCAATGTGAAATTCACACTGATGATAACTTTTCCTCCGCGAACATGGACACTGTCACAAACTTCCTTCAGATGATCCATACCCGTTAACGTAGTTTCTTGATAGGTTGTACCATCTAATGCTGTTAACGTTTTATTTTCGCATAATTCAAGTTCTAACAGACCTGGTGTTGCATTGAAATAAGCTCCAGACTTTGGATGAAGGAACAAAATAGCTAGATCCGCTTCTTCATAATTATTGACCAGTGTAAATAGGCCAAGTTCTTCGCATTCCTGCCTTGCCTTTTCGGTATAAGAAGCAGCTCGTTCAGTTTCCTTGTGTAAAACTTCCACGTAAACCTTCTTCCCATTTACGTTTTCAGCTTTTAAAGGTAATGTCTGATTTGAATTCTTCAGAATCGTTACTGATTTTTTATGTGCTTCATAAGCAGCTTCCCAATGTGCTGGAGTACTAACCACTGAAGCAGCATAATCTGGTGAAACATACGTACGATCATCAAACAATCCCAAAGTAAACATTTCTGTAAGAAGTCTTACATTTGCTTCATTAATACGCTTTTCGCTAATCCAGCCATTTTCGATGGCCTTTTTAAGATTTTCAACATCATTTGAATCAGAAACAAGATCTGTCCCGGCATTAACGGCTTTGGCAAAACGTTCCGCCTCGCTTAAGTGTTCAACGCCCCAGCTCATTTTACTTGTGACACCGCTATCGCTATTAATATAGCCTTTGAATCCTAGTTTTTCTCTGAGAATATGCTGTAAGAAATAATGATTAAAAGTAAAGCCAACTTCCTCGAAAGGAATATCTTGCCCTTCGAATTCTTGCACCACACTTTTCTTGATACTAGGGATTGAATAGTATGGCATAAAGGATGAAGTGCCATGTTCTATCGCTGCCCGAAACGGTGGCAGATGATACTGCTCTAAGCTTCCAGGAGTTGGATATAGATTCCATTTACCCTCTTCATAATGGGGATCAAATCCATTTTCCCTTGCTCCTCCGCCAGGAAAATGCTTGGTTGTCATAGCAATACTATGTTTTCCTAATTCCTCTCCTTGGAATCCGTCAATGAGGCGGCCGATTGCATCCGAAATAAATTCTGTGTCCTCACCAAACGTACCATATATCCGCTGCCATCTAGGATCTGTGACAGTATCAGCCATATACATATATCCCTTGCGTAAGCCCGTTGCATCCCACTCATCGTGCGCTATTTGGGCAAATTGACTAATAAGTGATGCGTCCCCGCCATTTTTCATATCTCCCTTAGCCGCTGCAGCAAGACCTAACGTTCCTGGCCAGGTCGAAAAAATACCTGATGCATCATTCATGCCAAACACAGCTTCCGCATGTTCGTTTCTTGAATTAGATGCGATTAAACAAGGAATACCTAGACGCGTTCCCTCGCATAATTCATTCATTTTATTAACCCACTCAGCCATTTGAGAGGGACTCCAATTGTCTCTTAGGATAAAGTGGCGCAAATGCATGTTTTCAATGGTATGCGTTGTTCCATATACTTTAGAAAGCGCAAAAATAGTTTCACCCTTTTCAACAATCGCTTCATCTAACACACCATCATGGCTTGTCTTGCTCTTATCTTTTTGAGAGAGCCCCATCGGACGGCTATTAATCAGCATCATGCCGACCTTTTCATCAATATTCATCAATGAGACTAGATTCTCCGCACGTTCTTTTGGACTCAAACGCCAATCTTTGTATGGCTCTAGTTTCCCACTATTATTCAAGTCTTTAAATTTCAATCCATCTACTTCAATGATTTTCTTGACCCTTACTTCTAATTCAGGTTGTTTGTGGCTATTTTCCACTTTAGCGCCTCCTATACTTCCACGACTATTGATTCAACAAAAAATTCACTCTTAATAGGGTGCTCAATTTTGGATTTATCATTATTTCAATTTCCTTAACAATGTTATAATAACAACAAAAAGTGATAAAAAAATATCATTTATTGCTAAAAATATTGTAATTGTTGCTTTATGAGAGGAAGACAGAAATGAAACAGTCGATACATATCCCAGTAGTCAATCAGTCTTTTGAAATTCATGATTTCAGCCATAAAAATCAGTCCTATAATTTGCTCAAAAAATATAACGAATCAGCAGAAAGATTTTATCAATTGGATCCTTTATTTCGCTTACACACTCACGATTGTTTGGAGATTCTAGTATTTTTAGGCGGTGATTGTGATTTTTTTTGTGAAGGAAAAACCTACACTCTAAGGAGAGGGGATATAGTGGTGGTGCCTTCTAATGCGGTTCATCAGGCAATCGTTAAGAATATTGATCACTATGAACGCATCATCATCAACATTAGTAATCGTTTAATGACAGACTTTGTAACAGTTTCACCGTCTATGAATGAAAACATTGTTTTTCAAAAGACCCAAGGTTCTTATGTGTTACATCTGAATGCAGTGAACTTTCAAGATATCATATCTTTACTTCATGAAATAACTTATAGAATAAAAAATGGTGAAGAAAACTTTTCCTTCACCTTACAATATTTATTATTTCAAGTGCTTCAAGTCATATTTAATCCTGCAAGTAGTTTGCCAAACCTAAGTAACAAAGAAGATCACGATGAAAGGCTCCTGTCGATACTGGAATACATTGAATCACATTTAACAGAACACGATCTAAGTTTAGACAAGGTTTCGAGCTATTTTCATTTAAATAAATACTATTTTTCTCATTATTTTAAAAAACATATGAACCTTCCGTTTTACCGGTATGTATCATTGAAACGGTTATCATTTGCGGTAACGATGATCAAACAAAAGCAGATCCCGATAGAGAAAATTGCTTTAAAATGCGGTTTTCCTGATTATTCAAGTTTTTATAGGCTCTTCAAAAAAGAATACAATCTTTCTCCTAAAAATTTGCAAAAGGATTATAAAAATTAGGAAAGGGTCAATCCCCCAATGCATTAAAGCATGGGGGACTAACCCACTACATTAGTGTATTTCTGATTCTAGCCTGAATCCTTCAACGACAACATCATCATCGATTTCCAGCAATAAACACCGTTTTCCTTGGAACATAATATATTTTACATGTTTCAAATCCATCGGACTAAGTGATAAATTTGCAACCTTTGTTTCAATTTTTACCGATTTAGGAACTAAATTGCTCGCTTTTAGCTCATGTTTTTCATCATCTACGATTGCTTTGAATGCATGTTCCACTTTAGCAGTATCTACATTTTCAACGCCGCTAACCGTTAAAATACGTTCGATATCCCGAGAATCCAACTTAGGTGCTTCACTTTCTTCATTTTCTTTACTCTCCTGGACCACCCTGTCAATTTCCTCATAGACGTTAGAAATAACCTGGGAATCTACTGTATCACCGATGACTTTATTCAGAATTAGTTCAAAACTATCCTTTTCCTCCAAAGCGGTTATAATTTCTTCGCAATTGAGTACCTGCTCAATAAATGTCTCATCCGGTTGATTCGCTTTTCCTGCACAATATAGGATATGGTTCACATCAGCAGCATTGTCATTGAAAGCAGGGAACAAAAATCCTGACAATGGTTGTGCTAGATTAATAATCGGGTCAAAGGCGTTATTGGATCTAAATTCTCTTTCAATATAATCAAAAACCAGTGCTTTTTTCGGCTGATCGGTTTTATTGAGACTGCAGAGGATGAACTCGTTGGAATAAACTTCATCATTCCCGCCTTCTTCCGATTCTAGGTCACGTTTTTTCGTCGCTTTACGGTATTCTCCCCGGATAAACGTCACCACTGTATCAAATTCATAAACGGTATGAGCAAACATTTTCCCTACGATTTGGTGCATATATTCAATCCAATCATCGGTGGTATCAGTCTGCAAACCATCAAAGAGGATCATTTGGGTGCTGTCCTCCACATCCCGATGAAATTTCAGCTCAAATAGTTTGGCATCGAGAGCCCCTGTCAAAACCTTTTTGAAATTCATTAAAAATAACTCTTGTGACTCCTGATCTACCATTTCAAACGGTGAAATGACTGAGTGGTAAATCTCACCGGACTCTTTCTGAACATAAACATTTAGGATTTCTTGAATTTTCATAAGATCATTGTTTAATTTAAATTGCTTTCGGATATTAGCTATGTCTTTTGCATTCATTTTATCTCAACTCCCATCCTTCGATTATACTGTTCAAAAAGAAAAATAGTAATACTTGACAATTCCCCCTCCATATCCGTACTGCACCCTTAGGACTCAAATTCGACATATTTTTTTATTAGAGAACACAGTTTTATTTGTGTTAAGCTATTGTTTAATATTGAATGTATGCGATTGCAACATGAAAAGAGGGACCTATAATGCAGGTAAGAGACTTCATGATTACAAAAGTTTTTACTGTTAAACCTTCGAATACTGTCAAGGAATTGCTGGATATACTCAATTCAAATCGAATTGGCGGTGTACCTGTTGTTGATGATAAAGATCATTTGGTAGGAATGATATCTGATGGAGATGTATTACGCTACCTTGCTCCAAAACCTCTGGGTATCGCTGGTCTTGCAGGTCTTGTTTATATAATAGAGGAGGAAGAACTCGAAGATCTTATAAAAGAAAAATTGGACACACCTGTAAAAGATATTATGACCAAAAGAAATCTTCTCTTCGTATCACCTGATGAAGCGTTTGATAAGGCAGCCCGTTTATTATCGCGGCATCATTTCAAAAAACTCCCTGTTGTAAATGGAGCGGGCCGGTTCATTGGTGTGCTAAGCAGAGGAGACATTATCCATAATATTTCAAAAAAGATAATCTCATCATAAAAAAGAAACCATTCGAAAAGTAAACTTTTCTGAATGGTTTTTTGATTAGATTTCTTTTAAATATACAAACTGCGAACAGCTTCTGTTGTTTTCACAGCTGCTAAAGATTTTTCCGTTACTGTGCTTGTTTTTTTTACAAAGAAAGAACTAATTAATCCAACTACAGAGATCCCAGTAATAAAGTAGAAGGCATATTTAATTCCTGCAGCTAATATTTCAGGCTGGGATGCATTAGGAAAATCCATTACATGGCTGTTTTGACCACTTGTAAATACCGTGATGGCAATCGCTGTGCCAGCTGCCCCAGCTACTTGATTCAATGTATTCATAGCTGCTGATCCGTCTGCATATAACTCACGAGGTAATTGATTCATTGCATTTGTTTGTGCTGGCATCATGACCATCGTTAACCCAAAGAATAAAATCATAAATGGAACAACAATTTGCCATGCAGGTGTATGGCTTGAAATAGTAGATAGAAAAACGACGTTCCCCACTAACACAAATATGAAGCCAATAATGGTGAAACGACGCGCTCCAATTTTATCGAACAGAGCTCCTACAATGGGTGAAAGAATAAAGTTAACTGCATTACCAGGAAGTAATAATAAACCAGCCATCGCCGCACTAAATAATAAAGCACCTTTTAAATACATTGGTAATAAAATTCCTGTTGATAAAATGATTAAAATACCAAGAAACATCGTCAATGTCCCTAATGTAAACATTGGATATTTAAAGACACTTAAGTTAACCATAGGCTGAGCCATTTTATTTTGACGAATACCAAATGATAGTAGTGCGATAATACCTACTAGTAAAGGTGCCCATACTTTTGGAGATGAAATAGCTACTTCAGCCATCGTACTCAAAGCAAAAATTAATCCTCCAAAACCAATTGTTGATAAAAGAATCGACGAAATATCAATTTTAGGCTTGGTAATTTCCGAAACATTCTCAATTTTTACTACGGCAACCAAGATCAATAATACATAAGCAATGGCACTAAACCAGAAAATATATGGCCAGCTTAACGTACTTATAATAACTCCTGAAAGTGTTGGTCCTAAGGCTGGAGCAAGTGTAATAACAAGACCCATAAGCCCCATTACAACTCCACGCTTCTGAATTGGGAAAATAAGAAGCATCACACTTAACATGACCGGTAATAAAAGACCAGTTCCAATGGCTTGTACGACACGACCAAGTAATAAAATACCAAAACTGAAATTTAGCGCTGCTAAAATTGCTCCTAACAACGAAATAGCAAGTCCCCCGATGACTAATTGTCTTGTCGTAAACCATTTCATTAATAGAGCTGAGATTGGCACTAAAATCGCTAATACTAATAAATATCCTGTTGTCAGCCACTGTGCAGTCGCAGCTGGAACTGAAAATTGTTCCATAATATTTGATAATGCCATGTTCAAAGCCGTTTCCCCGAATAATCCTGCGAAAGCACCTAACATTAAGACAAATGCCATTGTTTTAGGATTTTTAACTTGAATTTGTGTACTCATAACAATCTCCTTTTATATTAATCTATGTGCTGAAATGATAGTCGTAATTTCAATTATCAGCCCTTATCCAATCTCCGTTGTACACCCCCACTTACGAACGAACCTGCTAAATATATCAAATTTTTTCTTTAAATGTCAACCAAGTTGACAAAATATTTTTTCTGCTTTATTATAAACTTAGTTGACGATTTTTATTAGGAGTGAACAAATGTATAATATTGGAGATTTGGTTATCTATTCCGCACATGGTATATGTAAAATTAACGATATTTGCGAGAAGACCGTTTCAGGTATTACGAGAAGCTATTATGTTCTAAATCCAATGGATAATAAACATCATTTAACGATAAGTATTCCTGTTAATAATGATAAAGTGGCGATTCTTGATCTGATTCAAAAAGAGGAAGCACAAGAAATACTTGAATCCTTTAACTATCCAGGGGTAGAGTGGTATGACAAAGCAACTCTAAGTCTTACTATTTTTTCCGATATTTTAAGCACAGGTGATAGAAAAGAGATTGCTAAAGTATTCAATACGCTAATGAGGAAAAAAATCGAAGTTGAACTCCACGAAAAAAAACTTAATGAACAAGACTGTAAGCTTTTGATCTCTTCACAAAATATATTATTTAAAGAATTAGCAATTTCATTAAACTGTTCTTACGAAGATATAAATGAAATGATTATTAGATTAATCAAGGGAATTAACTAAAAAAACCCACGCTCTGTTACACAAAGCGTGGGTTTTCAAATTATTAAATATTCCAATCTAGCTTTAATATTTCTTTTAGAACACTTACTTGCTCAGGACCAATTTTTTCAGCAATTTTATTCTCAAGCTGAGCCTTCAGGGCCTCGTTTTTTTCGTAGCATTCCTCACCTAATGCTGTTAATTGGATGCACTTTTCTTTCTTATTGTTTTCAACATTTTCAACTTGTACTAACCCTTTTTCAGAAAGTTTATTGATAAACTTATGTATCGCCTGACGAGAGATTTCTACATTTTTTGTAATATACGAAATGTTCGGCTTTCTTTTATAAATCCTTGCCATGATATACCATTCTGAATTTGAAATATGGATCTCACTTTGATTATTCCATGACGTTTCTGAAATTTTCCGAACTAAACTATGCCGTTCACTTAATAAGTCAATCAGATCTAAATGTTGTAATTCAGAGTTTGAAATCAAATGTTTCACTCCAATCATATTCTACACCACCTACTATACAAAATCCGAAATAGGATGTCAATTTGGTTGACATCCTAACCCTTTACCTCAAGTGAGTTTTAAGCTTTGTGGTATTTCCACCAAGTATTAGATGCTGGCAGACTGCCATCCAGAACAAGCGTTTCTCCAATTCTTGGTGTGATAAGAGTAACTTCTTTTTCTTTTGCTGCACATATTGCACGTTCTACTGGATCTGTCCAGCTATGATACGCCAATGTAAATGCACCCCAATGAATCAGCATCATGTTTTTGCCTTTAATATCAAGATGAGCTTGAACAGATTCCTCTGGCCTCATATGTATAGCTGACCACCGCTCATCATATTGACCACCTTCTATTAAAGTAAGATCGAATGGTCCATATTTTTCACCAATTTTTTTAAAGTGAGGTCCATATCCGCCATCACCACTGGTATAGATTCTCTGATTTTCCCCAAGAATCACCCAGCCATTCCATAGTGTTGTATCTCGATTCAATACTCCCCTGCCGGAAAAATGCTGCGAAGGTACGGAAGCAATCGTTACACCTTGCCATTCAAGTTCATCCCACCAATTACATTCAGTGATTCTATCTTTATCTACTCCCCACTTGATTAGGTGAGCTCCTACACCAAGCGGAACAAAGAAGGTACCCACTTTATTCTTAAGTCTCATAATAGATGGATAGTCTAAATGATCATAATGGTCATGTGTTATCAAAACCGCGTTGATATGAGGAAGCTCCTCAATAATATACAATAAATCTTCACTGTAGCGTTTGCTACCAATAAACGAAACCGGTGATGGCGATGGACCAAACATCGGGTCGATTAAAATCTTTTTACTCTCTATACTGATTAGGAAAGTTGAATGACCAAACCAAGTTAAACTTTCTTGATCACTTTTTATTTTTTTCCAATCAAGAGAAATTGGAATTGGATTAGAGGGTTTTCGGTCCTTTCTTCCTGTCATTGAGTCTTTCATTAACGAAAGAATGGTAGAAATGCTCATCTTCATATCCGTAGGGCTTTGATTGATAAACTTTCCATTCTTATAATGACTACAAAGACGGTACCTCTCTCGGTCCATTTTACTTGGGATTCCTCCAAACACTGGGTGCATGGTTACAAAGAGTGTAATGCCAATCGCTATTGCACCAAAAAAAACAAGTAGATAAATCATAATAATTATTTTCCCCCTAAAAAAAAGACCGCTTAATTAAGAAATTGGATTTACCCCTATCTCTATCATATCTAACACGAAGTCATGTTTCAATTTAGACTATTATAGCAATAAGAAGTTTACTCAACAGTAAAATAATAAACCTCCATCCACTCAAGGAAGGAGGTCTCTATTTCAACTCTTCAATTCTTAACCAGTCAACGTTCCTTTTACTTTACCATCCCGCGTGCATCCACTTTCCACACATCTAGTACTTTTCCATTTTCATGAACCACATATTCATTAAACTGATTGACTACTGTGCAGGCATGGTTTGGTATGATTTGTACTTTATCATTTAACTTTAAGTTTGTTTCATATAATAAAATCCCTACGCCATGCTCTTCTGATAAACGGTCGATGAGGACTTCAGGGTGTCCGATTATATGTCCGAACCCGCTGACTGTTTGATTTCCGTGAGCACCCTTGTCTAAACAAAGAGACTTACTGCCTGTATCTATTATAATGCGATTTTTATAGATACCTACTACAGAGGCAAGCAGCGTTAGAGCACAATTCTCAATGCTTGTTACACCCAATCCAGCTTGGATGGCATCGAAAAACACGGCATTACCAGGTCTAATTTCGGTTACTCCAGGTACTTTGCCTGAAATTTTATATGTTGGGGTGGAACCGACACTGCGAATTGGAATTTGGATTCCAGCCTTTTCACACTCATTTGCACTATCCACCACTGAAAACCCTTCCTGATTTCCAATTGCTTCGACTTCATTATATGATTTTGCTGCATAAGAATGTCCGGCATGGGTAAATATCCCGCACAGCTTTAGCTTAGAATGAGACATAATAGCTTTTGCTAATTGGACTGCTTCCTGACCCGGTTCAACACCACAACGATAGAGCCCAGAATTTACTTTAATCCAAACCTCTAAAGTATAAGGCGTATGTTCTAGTCCTTTTTGCAGATATCCTAAAGATTCCTTATTGTCTACGGACACCTTTAGTTGAACTCCTTTTTGTAAAAGCTTTATTACTCTATTAATTTTGTCTGGGCTTGAAATCGGATAGGCAATTAATATATCCTTAATCCCGCCTGCAGCCATTACTTCGGCTTCACTAATTTTAGCCGTTGTTACTCCAACAGCTCCAGCTTCTGTCTGCAGCTGTGCTATTTTCACAGATTTGTGTGTTTTGATATGGGGCCGATAAGAGACACCCTGTTCTTTTGCAAAGTCAGCGATGTCACTTATGTTCTTTAACAGCTTTTGGTGGTCCAGCAACAAGGTTGGAGTGTCTAGTATTCTAAATATCGTCATTTTACGCATCCTCTTTTTTTATAGAAAAATGATTGATTTAAAAAAAATTCATTCCATCATTAAGAATTGCAGCCGTTACGATTAAGACTATTAGCTAGTTCTCTCCTAGGTACTTCTCCATACGGATATCGAACCACATTTTATCAGCCCAATAGGTGAAATTTTCGATTCGGCCGATTTCCTTGTAGCCTAGCTTCTCATACAGATTTCGAGCCTGTTTATTAAATTCAAACACGCCCAATTCTACACGATTTAACCCATCCTTCTTAATCTCCTCTTCTAAGAAATGGATAGCGTGGTACCCGATCCCTTTCCCTCGTCCTTCCGGTTCTCCAATGGTAATGCCTATCCAGGCAGTTCCTTCCTCTTTCTTATAGAGATGGTTCGGATCAACCATATAGTTCATTTCACCAATCAATAGGTCATCAAGATAAATCAGATATGTGTGATGGTGATCCAGTCTTTTTTTTAGGTCATCCAGGGTCATGGTGTCACGGCGTTCTAAAGCAGCCCTGTTTTGGTTAGGTCGTGTTAGTGGGATTAATTCGGGATCGTTATCCCATCGATTAAAAACCTCTACAAGCGTTTGGTCAGGGTTTGTTAATTTGATGTATTTAGTCTCCATAATGTTCTCCTCTTCTTAAAACTTACCAGATATTTATAAAAGAAATTTGTCTTTAATGACTTTCGCTACTTCTTCGGCACTCATGCTTGTATTATTAATTCTGATATATTCCTCTTTGGAAATTTCTCCCTCTAAGGAATTTAATCTGTATTTTTCCAATGACTTCTTTAGATTATTTTCAGACCATTCAATATTTCTTTTTGTAGGTTTATGCTCAAGTCGATGTGGACTTTTATTTCGCTCAAGTCTTTCATTCAGGTCAGCCTCAAGTTCGACGAAGTAAACAGTGCCGCCTCTTGACTCAAAAATCTTACAGACTTCATTGACATAGTTCCAATCAGATGGATGGTTAAACGCCCAGACATAGGTAAAAATCAAGCCTTCCAAATCGCTTTTTGCTGCGGCTTCAAATATCTCCTTCCGAAATAAGCTGACTAATCTTTGTCCTTCTTTCGTACCGAAGTCAAAAATGGGGGTAACCATTTCAATCGTCATGTGATTATGAAAAAGCTTCAATCCAGTTATTTTAGCTAATTCCTGCCCAACTGTCATTTTCCCAACAGCCTGCGGACCAAATATTAAAACAAATTTCATATATCCTCCTAAAAAAATTCAATATTACTATAATGATATTAAATTCTCTCTCTATAATACAATTCCTTCTTTTTGATTATACAAGACTTCCATCTGTTTTTTTACATAAAAAAAAGGCGCTACTCCAATGGATTTGCCCCTGATGTTGGATATTGTTTACAAACGGTGTTCACTTTGAACCATTCAATTTTAAAACATCTCATTAATTTCCCAAGATTCAAGAGTTAAATATGCGGTCTGCGGATCCATACCATTACCCATTAAATAGGTTATTGCAGCCACTTCCTGTAATGCATGTGCAAATGACGTATGTTTGGCTTCATGCAATCCATATATTACAAAAGGAGCAATACTATTTAACACATGTGATTTCATTCATCGAGGTCCGCGTTTATGCTTCCCTGTAAGTTGGCTTTTAAATGGCGGCAGGAGTCTTCCCAATCCTTTAAGCTTTCGTGATTAATAAGTTCTGGATTCCTTTGATTCATACCCTCTCAATTTAACTCAGCGATTTTACACCATTCCAACAAATCACCACGGTATTGTTTTGGCTCATTCATTTTGATTCATTACCCCACCCTGTTTGTTTTTTATCATCCTACAAATGAAATAGAAATATCTCACACCTTTGAATAATCACAATCTCATACTATGTACCGCGTTTGTCCCAAGATTAGGCGTTAACCCATAGGCACAACGAATAACTTCAGTTATTTAAAGAACTGTAGTAATTATATATATCTGAGCCGTTCCCTTTTGACTTATCACTGGTTCAATATTTCTTTTCAATCAGAAAAGTTGTTATCCCAACAGTGGTTATAGCGACACAAGAATAAAGGAAGCTGTCCGTTTCCAGTACACTAAAACCTGCTAAAACAATAATTCCATCGATTAGTATAATGACAAGTGCTAAATTTAAAGAAAACCTTCCAGAAATGATTTTTGCGAGTAAGTCCGTACCCCCTGTACTCGACTTATACCGCAGCATCAAACCAACTCCCGTTCCAATGATGACTCCTCCTATTAACGCACTACCAAGCTGTGAAATGATAAATTGATGACGAAGCGGTGAGAGTAAATCAATAAATAAAGAAGAGACCAACAATCCCTGCAAACTGCTAAGAAAATAACTTTTCTCACTCAGTATTGACAATACACAGATTGGGGCACTCAAAGCGATCATGGTCATTCCTGTCTGAAAATGATAGAAATAATGAAGGATTAATGCAATTCCTAGGATTCCACCATCAATTAAATGATTAGGCACAAGAAACCCGTTTACTCCAATTCCTAATAGCAAACTGCCAATAATAGTGGCTATAAATTTCTGAAAAATAAACATCACCTTGTCCTATCTTTTTAGTCTATAATTATGTAACCAATTTGGAATTCAGAATCATAGATAAATATAAGATTTTTTTGGGAAAACAGGTGTCTGACTAATGAGTTACCCAAATAAAAGAATGTTTTTTCCCTTTTTGTGAACAATAAATTAGCGATTATTTTTAACGCAAAATGTATTGATTGGGGTGACTGATATGAAAAAAGATTCATATTCCAAAGGAGAACCAACTCTCGCGGAGGGTATTAATACTGAGGATATATTAAGTCAAGATGCCACTCAGGAGGAAATTGAGAACGGGGAATCAACGAATGTGACGGTTTTGACTTTAGATGAAAACGACCCAAGCTAATGTGAAAAGTTAAGCTATGCCTAAAAAAGCGATGCTTTAAGCATCGCTTTTACCTCAATTTTACATTTTGCACTCTTAAAACTTTCACAACCACTTCACCAATTTGCCTGCCTAAATCTAATCCATCATCGTTATCTACTTTAAAATGGACTCCTGCATATAGACGAGATTGAGCACTCAATTCCATTCTTCCCTTTATTTCAGATACCTCTTCAGGAAAAAAATAACTTAATAGAACCTCTGCACAACCTGCCACAGTAGCGTGTGCAGAGGGATAGGACGGAAAACGAGGTGTTGACAAAACAGGAGATAGGTCGTTGCTATATTGGTTTGGACGTGCCACGTCCCAAAGGTATTTAAAATACCAGGTTATAACAAATGCATCATTTAATGAAGCATGAAGAAATCCTAACACCCTAGCTATATCGGGTGACCCCAGCCTATGCTTGTCTGCTAAATCACAGGTCATAGTAGAAATTCTCTCCGTTATCTCACTGTTCCCCAATATTTTGCAATTTGTATTTGACTTGGCGTTAATAATTTTAATGTTGCCTCTACTATTGGTAATTCTTTCTCCCAATCAATATCATTAGGATTTTTAATTCTCCAATTAATGCGCTGACGAAAAGGGTCTAAGAATATATTGTCTTTTTCTCTAAAAATAAAAAACATTGGCCAATCTCTTGGTTCTGAGGATCCTTGAGGAGGGTTTTCTTCCCCTGGGTAAGGATATTCTGACCATCTTCTGTAATTTGCTCGCATACATCATCCCCCCTTTTTAAAGGTTTCTTAGTTATTTATGAAAAATTGATATGAAAAATGACCCATATTTCCACATATCGCAACGGAAATTTCAAACCTATCAATTTCTTGGACTATGCCTGCAATCAAAATGTAAATATTCTGTCACTGTAATAGAGTTGATGTTAGGAGATTGAAAGTATAAACTTTACCTACTAATTAAGGAGTGATTAAATTGAATACAATAACCGTAGATAAGCTGACATTTAAGAAAAAATTATCGATGATTGAGCAATTTGCAATCAAAGATTTCCTTTTTAAATGGGTTGGCAGACCAGCAGAAGGTATAGATGAATTTCTACCACTTGAATACACAGAATGTGTCTTTGCGAAGATGGAGGCAATACAGGAAAAAGCTTTTGTGATAAATGGGAATGAGCATTTCCGATATGCGACCATAACAGAGGCTAATCAAATGGTGATCGGATTTTTAGATTGGAATAATGAGTTAAAGCATAGAGTCCTTTCTCTAGATGAGGTTTTAATTGGTAAGCACTTTTAGTTGCTTACCTTTTTTAACACTACGCTTCCCACAACGCCCTACCCATATTATTTCCGCCCCCTTCAGTCCCTTCCATCGTATAAATTCTTGAATTGGTTTCAACAAATGAATTATTTTTTGGAAAAGTATACAATGGTAGTAGAGACCTCAATTAAAAGGATGTATCACATGGATTGGAAACCGAATAGAGATTCAAAAATGCCTATTTATAAACAACTTGCTTTATATATTGAGACCGGAATTGGTGATGGAACTTTTCCGCATGATAAACCTCTACCTTCCGAAAGAGGTTTGGCTAAGGAACTTGGTGTAAATAGAAGCACAGTGATCGCTGCTTATGATGAATTGGAATCAAATGGTCTGATTGATCGAAATAGGGGCAGCGGAACAACCATCAGTAAAGATATTTGGGGCCTTTCCAAGAAACGGATCCCAAGTTGGAACCGATATATTGAGGCAGGTTCGTTTTTACCAAATTTGCCTGTTACGCAAAGAATACACAAAGAAATGGCCGAGCATAGCCTAATAAATTTAGCTAGTGGTGAATTGTCTCAGGATCTCTTTCCGATGCATTCATTACGAGAGATTACTTCTAATCGGTCCTTTATTGGATCATTAGGATACGACCATCCCAAAGGTAATGCTATCCTGCGGCAAACCCTTTCGAACCATGTTAGGCAGTTTCGTGGAATTGAAACGAACCCATCATCGATACTAGTTACATCCGGTGCACAACAAGCGCTGCATCTGGTTGTACAATGTTTGTTAAAACCTGGGGACGCTGTCGCGATTGAAAATCCTTCCTATCATTACAATCTACCAGTGTTTAAATCAGCAGGAATCAAAACATATGACTTAATGGGAGATCAAAATGGAATTGATCCCAATGATATAACTGCATTGTATAAAAAACATAGAATCCGAATGATTTTTTTAAACCCTATTTTTCAAAATCCAACCGGTACATTAATGTCTGAAGAAAGACGCAAAAAGGTTATTGAAATATCATCTGAATATGGAATTCCCGTTGTTGAGGATGATCCTTACAGTCTAACCTCTTTTACAGGAGAAAAAATTCATACCCTTAAATCATTAGATCATTATGGGAATGTTTTATATATTAGCTCCCTGACCAAAATCGTAGCATCAGGTTTGAGGATAGGCTGGATTATAGGTCCAAAAGCGGTAATCGAAAGGTTATCAGATGCCAAGCAGCAGGTTGATTTTGGACATGCCAGTTACACCCAATGGATTGCAAATGACTTTCTAGATTCGACGAACTTCGAATCACATATTAAGAATTTAGTTATTCATTTAGAAAGTAGAAGAAATCAAATTGTCAATAGCCTTCAAACTTATCTAAACGACCAAGTAGATTTTTATATTCCTAAAGGCGGAATTCATATCTGGTGCAGGATAAAAAAAGAATTTAATGAAATTCATTTACTCGAAGAGTCCATTAAACGGGGAGTCATTTATGTGCCTGGTTTAACCATGGGTTCTGAAAAAGGATTTGTCCGTTTTACGTTTTCACGGGAAAATGAAGTAGATATTAACGAAGGAATACGAAGGTTTGCGGATGCTCTAAAGGCTGTTTCCAAGAAATGATAAGGATCAGGATTTTATTCTGATCCTTTTAACCATTTTCTAAGTCAGCCAAATGTAGATTCCTAGGGAAACTAATGATATAAAAATAATCACCACATATATTAAAGTTAAATTGGTTGTATTCCTTTTTGTGGAATCGCTATAGTTTTCATCAGGCTTCCCCGTTAATGCCAGGGTTGAAACCACAGCAACAATTAAGATTAAAACGACTAAAACAGATAATATCTCCATGCTGCACCTCGTCTTTTTTATTAGTGCTATTTACTAATTAATGATAGCGCAACTTGAACTTTTCTTAACCATCCAATTCATCTAAAAATAGACCATCCACTTTAAACATTTTTCAAAACTATCTCTATGTACAAAATATTACGGCTGATTACTCCTACCCATTAAAACGGTATTGTAGAAATTTCCGTCGGATAAAAGTTTGTCATACTTTAAAGTCCCTTCCACTTCAAACCCATATATTTGATACAGCTTTATCGCTTTATCATTCGTTTCGAGAACATTCAAGTTCATTTTCTTTATTCCATTGGTGTCTGCCCAAAGAACACATTCTTCTAAAAGCCTTTTTCCTATCCCATATCCCCAATATTCTTTTAATACACAAACACCAAACTCTACTTTATGGGAGGAACGTTTCAATTGGTTCCCTTCACATCTGGAAAAACCTATAATTCTATCATTAATTTCTGCTACTAAAAATAAGTTGCTGACCCGTTCTGAATCTTCTTTAATCATATTCTTAAAACCCGTTTCATTTATGTAAGCCTCGCCTGGTTCTCTATCTAAATTTTCTGTTTCGCCATCTATCTGTACTCGTACTTCAGATAAGCTCTTCGCATCTTTCTCCATTGCAGACCTGATAAAATAACGTAAACCATTGATAGTAAATTCTTTTTGTTTAACAATCATAACGGAATCCTCACTTTCTATAAAATACTCATTCATATATTTTATTATTCTATGTTTTGTATGTAAATTAAAAAGCGCAATGGAATATTAACTAATCCATTGCGCTAGAGTTATTTTTAGATACTGACCGATTCTGGTTGAGGCTGGAACGCCTTTTTCAACGCTTGAACATATTCATTTCTTGCTTGTTTCCCTATTTCTGAAGTTGGATTTAAAAGTTCAAAACCATGGTAAGCACCAGGATAGAGGTGGAATTCAACAGCAACTCCTGCCTGCGCCAATTTAGCTACGTATTCAATGGTTTCATCACGGAACGGATCTAATTGACCAACACAAGTAAAGGTAGGTGGCAGGTTAGAAAGATTTTTTGCACGAGCAGGTGCTGCATAGGGTGAAATTTCTCCGTTTGCATGTTCACCTAAATACATCCTCCACCCTGCTAAATTATTTCCACGATTCCAGATCGCACGTTCGTCTGTAATTTCGTAACTAGAAGGTGTAACATTACGGTCATCAATCATCGGATATAATGGCATTTGGAAAGAGATAGCTGGCCCCTTGCGATCACGAGCTAACAAACTTAATGCCGCGGTCAATCCACCACCTGCACTTTGACCCGCGACAGCAACACGCGACACATCAATCTTTAACTCATCCGCGGCATTGGTCATCCATACCAAAGCAGCATAACAGTCCTCTAATGGCGCAGGATATGGATGCTCAGGAGCAAGGCGGTAATCCACGGATACGACAACACACTCTGCTTCTTCAGCAAAGAGTTGGCAGTCGCCATCAGAGCCATCCGCATCTCCTAATACGTAACCTCCCCCATGAATAAATAAAAGAGCTGGAAGCTTTTCCGCATTTCTCGATACAGGTTCATAAATCTTAACCTTCATATCTTGTCCATCACCGCCAGGTATAGTGAGTGTCGAAATGTTAACGCTTTCAGATTTTTCAATTGGAATGACAGGAGCTTGTCTAGCTGCCTCCAATCCTTCGGGAAGATTAAGCGGCGGGAAAACCGTGAGTATTTCTTTCAATTCTGAAGCTACTCTACTAATAAAATCCATACAAAAACCTCCAATTCATTCATAACACTATAATACTATGAATAATCATAGCCTGCACAGTAATCATATGCTGTTACATATAATGTTATAACTTCCTACTAGACTTTTAGACCTATTAGTTTCTTATTTTTTTCAAATCTATAAAATCCAAGTTTTCCACCGATTGATTCTTTTCCTTCCAAATAATAAATAAAAGCAGTTTGGACTCTTTATCATTGTAGGTACACTCATTCTTACATTCATAGATATAATATCCATTTTCATTCAATAATGGTAAACCACTTTCATAATGAGGATGAATATTAAAATTGAGATTTTCGACCTCTTTTTTACCTTTATATTTAACTACAATTCGATAACTGCTATTCAGTCCTTCTATTTTTGCATTTATCGTAATAAGCCAATTCCCATCTTCACCCATATAGGTAACTGTTTTTCCACTTACCATCACTTCATAGAATGAAACGAACAGGACCAATATAATAATAGAAAAAATAAGCTTCTTTCTCAAAAAAAACACCTCTTTATAAGAGATGTAAAATAAATTTTTTTATGACTGCTAATAGTTAGTATATTAATAGCGTTTATGTTAAACCATTATTGCTGGATATCCTTTTGCTTTCAAATCTTCTACTAAGCTCTTTGCGTTATCGATATCTGAAAATGCCCCCACTTGCACACGATAAAGCATAATAGCATTTGATGAAACTTCTGGTTTCTTTTTCAGTCCATACTGAGCAACAAGTCCCTCTACAACCGCTTTTGCTGCTTTTTTTTGATATTCAGATGTTCTCATTTTCATAGCCTCGTTTTGGTTAGTCATAAAGGCGAATTCTATTAATATAGCCGTCATTTTCGTTTCTCTTATCATTTGGAAATCTGCTGCTTTCACTCCACGATTACGAAATCCTAATACTTTTACTAAGTTAGTTTGTATTTTTTCAGCAAGATCAGCTGCCTCTTTTGGCTTTGTTGTGTACATATATATTTCAGTCCCGCTAGCACTGTTCCAACCAGATCCATAAGCATTCAGATGATAATCAATGTGGACATTTGCTCCCCAGCCATTAACAAGCTCGCAGCGTTTGTTTAGCGGAATATCACTAATCCCAGTTGGATCATCAATCCGTTTTTGAATGACACCTTCAAAATTTCCTAGTTCCAACATCACAAGCTTCACAATCTCACTCGTTACCTGCCATTCTTTATATCCATCAGGTGACCTCTTTCCCGGTGTGCCAAGTGCATGTCCTGCGGCATGAGTTATTTTGATCATACTAATATCCTCCCTTTTTTCAGATCCCATTTCTTTCACCTTATATATATATATGAAATGCAAAAAAGGACAGGGTCTGTAGAAAATATTTTATTAAAATAACTTTTTTGTAAAAATAATGATTTTTATACAAAATTGGGTAAATTAAGGATAATTGTATATTTTGAACACATTAACAGGAGGTACAGGTATTGATATTAACAAACCCTATAAGCGCTTCAGAGATTGGAACATTGTGGCTTACATATGGTGAAAAAACCCTTATTATGAGAATGTTGGAACACTTTATCGAAAAGTCAGATGACCAACAAGCCACAAATATTCTTGGTGGTTTGTGGCAGGAGTTAAATTTCTATGTATTACAAATGGAACAGATATTTAGAGATCAAGGAATGGTGAAACCAATTGGCTATACAAAGGAAGATGTTAATTTAGAAGCTCCTAAGTTATTCGATAATGGGTTCGATGTAATGTTTGTCCGAGTATTAAAAGAAGTAAGTATGGGCATGTACACCATTAATATGAATATGGCTTATAATGACAAAGTTATGCAAATTTATGAGGGACTAACCTCAGTCACACAGAAAATTTATAAATTGTCTACCCTTTACTTACTAGAAAGAGGGATACTTACTCTACCGCCAAAAGTAACGATGCCAAAAACAAATGAATTTATAAAAAACAAAAGCTACCTGGATGGTTTAAATCCTTTTGGGGATAAACGAGCTTTAAATGACATTGAGCTTGGGATTCTTCACCATGGGATTGAGACAAATAATATTGGACTTCAGCTGATTACAGGTTTTGCTCAATGTGCAAAAAACAAAGAGGTTAAGGAATATTTCGTAAAAGGAAAAGTGCTTGCTAAGAAACAAATCAAAGTTATGCAAGACATTCTTCTTGAGAGCGATGTTCAGATTTCAGCTACTTCTGGAGGCACGGTAACAACATCAACTGTATCTCCATTTTCTGATAAGCTGATGATGCACTGTATTTACCTGCTCAATGGATTTGGTTTAGTAGGAAATAGTTTCGGTACTTATTTTAGTATGAGGAAGGATATTTCCGTAAAATCAACCTTCTTAGCCAAAGATGTTTATTTCTACGCACAGGAAGGAATTAAGCTAAAGATTAAGAACGGCTGGTTTGAGGAACCGCCACAAATGGAAGATCGCTCCAATATTATTAAAGGTGAATAATCATACCTAACCAAAGGTTAGCACAAACATGGTGTTGGCCTTTTTTCAATTAAAATTTAAAAAATATAAATACACATGTACCTCCCTTGTTATATTTATCACATCTTCTGCAATCTTACCAATGTAAAATAATATTGAATCATCAAAAATAACTAGGAGGATGTTCTATTGTTAAAATTATTGATTTTCGTTCTAATTCTAATTACGTTGGTTTTGATGAGTATGTTTATTGATGGTGTGATGGAGCTACATAAGCAAGAAAAAGAAGAGAAGAAAAATATTATAAGAGACGGAATGGAAGGTTATTTAGATAGAACCTTTGGATTTGGTACTTTTACCATCTTTAAAACCCTTCTTGATGCTGATGGCCATACAAGATACTTAGTGTATTTACCTAAATACGAATGGTTTAAAGCTCCGAAATATGAATGGTATGAAGTCTATGCTACCCAGAGTGGATTTAAGCATGAAGCAATAAAGGGATGATATAAAATAAGCCCAATGCTCGAAATTATCTCGAGTAATTGGGCTTTTATACGATTTGTCCGCAAATATTTACTTTCTCTATAACCATTCATCCGCAATCGTGCTATTGTCGGCGAGAGAGAATGCTGCATTCGTGATGGCTTCAGGTAACGTTTTACCTGCTTCACAAACCTCATTAAAGCAAACCTCATAATTTCCTTTTTCCGTATATGTATAGCCTAAGTTTTTTAACCTTTCAACAATTAACAGCGCATGCTCAAGGTTTTCGTGTGGATTAAAATCATAAATAAAACCACCTTTTTCCGGATCATACCATCGATTCAATTTCCATCCTAGTATTCTCCGTGAAATAACCTCTATTTTGTTCATATCGTATGACCTCTTTTGCTCTAGATGATTATATTTTATCATTTCAAAACGATACAAGCATCATGAGGATATGGACAATTAATATAAAATGACTCAGACAATAGAGCTGAGCCATTTCAATCTATTTGAGTAAACACCTTTTTCCGAAACAGGAATATAATACTTTTCTGCTATATTCTCATTTTGGTAATTCTTTAGTTTTCCTTCATAAACTAAATGAACATTAGGAACACATTGGAAATCATATGGTGCTATTAGTGAAATAGGCTTTTGAAATTGAATGATAGTAGATTCCTTAAGTATAAAGGCAACAAATTGAGAACAGAAGAAAGCATTGTTTCTTTTTAATGGCTTATTAAACATAACACCGAATAATCCTAAAAAATTATAACGATAATGTTTCTTTTGTGTCTCAATTTCTTGTAAGTTGTACTTCATCTTTTGGATTTGGCTCTCTGTTACGTTAATAGAATAAAGAGCACAGTCTGCTTGTTTGAATAATCCTTCCCTAACATCTTCCTTAACAAACCCTCCAATAAATGGGTTTCGGGCTGTTTTTCTCCCAAAGCTATATACCTCTGATAAATTATGATCAAAGGCTATTGAAGCATGATTATATGGTTTTTTCGTATAAAGCTTAATTAGTTTTGTTAATAAAGAACCTGTATTCGTTAAAAGAATATAAACCTCTTTTTCTATCAAAATCCTCAGCCTCCTAATAAGGTTTTCAAGAAAACTTCTCTGTTTATACTATACATATAAAAACTTAAGAAAAGTTTCATAGAATCCTTAAGATATTCTTAAGCTTTTAGAAAGGATTTATTAGATAGAGATTGAATGTAAGGACAAAAAAGCCGATTGATTTTTTACGTAAACCAATCGACAATCTATGATTTCTAAAGTTTATTGTATTACTTATTTACAGCTTTACGCGCTTGTCTATGATGTAATTTTTTCATAGCAAATCTAGCTATAGGCTGGGCGATCAACATTTCAACCCAAAAAGCTATTCCAAAATTTCTTGGCCAGATATGAAGAAAGTTTTGAATGGGTTCCATACTTACTTCTTTCATGCCAACCCATGTTCCGATGATTGATAACAATAAAGATAACACTGTAACATTTAACAAAATATTTAACAATACTCTGGCATTAAATCCATCAGTCTGTCCCACAAATTTAGGCATTACCTTACCTACAAGCGGACCTGCAACGAATCTTACTAATAGGACAACTATAACCCACATAAACGGAATAAGCTTTAATGTTTCAAAATAAACTTCCTTGCTAAACCCGCGTTCTAATCCTATAATGATTGGCGCTATAATATTTACGGAAATTATCGAAATAATCAACATAAATAATATCCCCTCTTTGGCATTATGAGGAAGTCTTGTTTCTCCATGCATATTGTTTGTCATCTCCAAAAATCTATTTCAGATGGCAGACGTAGTTGTGAAACAAAAATTAATACAGTTTTACAAAGACGCATTTTAAACCCACTCTATCGCTACACACTGACTGATTGATACATAATATCATGCTTTTTACGTGTTTTTCAATGCTTGCTTATTCCAGAATCTTGATTAGATAAATTGAACCTCTTTCCATTTCCGGACACTATTGATAAACCAGATTCTTGTTGCCTTTTTCAAATCTGATTTTGTGAGTGTTTTTTCGTGAATTTCCCCTATTTGCAGTAATCTATCACGAAAAGTTCCCGACAATAAACCGCTCATTACCGGAGGGGTCCACAAGGTACCTTCAATTTCTATAACGATGTTGCCATTTGTAAATTCAGTTAATTCACCTTCTTGATTCCATAGCAGAACATCAAATGCTTCTTGTGACTTTTGCTTTTGATACTTTGCATAAACCTCGCGATTGGTTGTTTTATGATATAAAAATAGGTTTGTTTTATCGACAGGTTCTTCCGCTAGGCTTACCTTCAATACGACATTCTGTTGAGTGATTATCTGACCTTCTATCGTCAAATCCCCATTTTTCGCTATTAGTAATCGAACCTTTAACAACCCGGTAGGATTATTTTCTCCAAACTCCTTTAAAGAACTTTCTATTTTTTCAGTTTGATATCGAAACCCAAAATATCGAGCTGAATTCTCTAACCGTTTGAGATGCTCTTCCAGCAAAAAATAATCTCCATTTTCAAGCAGTAAACTTTCTAATAATTGGAATTCTGTCGGTTTTTCTTCTAACAGCTTTGCTTTCGCAAGAATTTCATGGTATTCCCCTTCCGATGTCGAATCCCAGGTTACTCCTCCACCTACACCATAAACGGCACTTCCGGTTTGATGGTCAATAAGAACTGTTCTAATCGGTACGTTAAAAATAGCTTCCTTGTTTGGCGTAATATACCCAATTGCCCCGCAATATACTTCACGAGGTTCATTTTCTAAGTCTGCAATGATGTTCATGGTACTTATCTTTGGTGCTCCTGTAATCGATCCACATGGAAAAAGAGCTTTAAAGATATCAACAAAGCTTGTCGTTTCCGAAACCTTGGCTGAAATCGTAGAAGTCATTTGATGGACAGTTGGATACTGTTCAATTTCGAAGATTTTTTCAACGTTAACGCTGCCAGATTGAGCAATCATTCCAAGATCATTTCGCAGCAAATCGACAATCATAAGATTTTCTGCACGATTTTTCTCCGATTGATATAGCCATTCTGCGTTAGAAGCATCCTCAGCAAAAGATGCTCCCCTTTTTATTGTCCCTTTCATGGGACGAGTCGTAACTTTTCCTTGATCCAAGTGAAAAAACAATTCTGGTGAAGCACACAAAATACTATGTTCACCCGTATGTATATAAGCACAATAATTAGAGTTTTGCGCCTGCCTTAACCTATTATAAAAAGCTAGCTCATCCCCTTTAAATTGTGAATGGAGACGAATGGTATAATTTGTCTGGTATGTATCACCAAACTGTATGGATTTTTTTATAGAGGTAATTCCTTGATTGTACTCGTCCATCGATATTGATGGTTTCCAATCAGATACGGTAAATTCTCCTGAACTGCTAAGTTGAGAATGTTCAGGGTCTGAAAAAATGCCAAACCAGAGCAAAGGAAATGAGCCCCCACTCTTGACCTTAAATGCTGGATCAAAGGCTGGTGCACTTTCATATGATAGAAATCCGGCAGCGTAATACCCTTTATCAACAGCTTCTTGAACAAGCTGGAAACTAGGTAAAACATCTTCCACCTTGGATGCAGTAATTACACTGACAGGGTTTTGAAATGTAAATGGTTTTATATTTCCGTTCGAGTCTGCAAATTCAAATGCTAAAAGAGGTTCTTTTTGTGCCATACTTTTTGCCTTCACCCTTAAGTTTTCTGATTTTATAAAAGAAAAGAAACCTCTTTCAGTTTATTTTTCCTTGGTACTTTCGTCAACTGTTTCTATTAATTCCTCTGATAACTCTGTTGCGAAGCTTGGATGATAATCCCTTAGTGACAGACCTTCGTTTTCTGTATCCTTCACAATCGTGCGTTTCCGATAATACATCACATAATAAATGAGGGAAAACACAACAACCATACTACTACCCGTTACAAGTCCTGCGTTTGACCTGGAATAAAAGGCATACACAATAAAATAATGATTAAACTTATTCATGCAATCCATGAGGTTAAAGGAAACCCTGGCATCTGACAAATGCCTCCAGGTGGACAACCTTCCCTTTTAAGATAACGAATATGGCTTGCCATGATAATGGCGTAGGTAAAGATTAAGGCAAATCCTCCCGAAGTAATCAATACCAGATAAGCTCTAGGAAACAATAGCCCAAAAAACAATCCAATTAACATAGAAAGTCCAGAAAATAAAATTCCACGATAGGGAACATCTCGTTTGTCTTTCAGCCAGGTAGGAGCATGCCCTTCATCAGAAAGTGACCTGACCATCCTTCCCAGCCCAAAAATACATGCAAGCATGGCTGAAAGGATCGCTGACATTAACACTAAATTAAGCGCAGTCCCCGCCCAGCCAATTCCCCATCGATTTAATGAAGCCACCATCGGGCTGACAATTTCGCCTAGGTCTGCTGTAGGAATAAGTGGAAGGAGGACTGCTGCATACAAAATATACAATCCGACAAGTGAAAACACCGTATAGTGAATCGCTTTGGGAATTGTTTCAGTTGGGTTTTCCGTTTCAGTTGCGGCTAAGCCAATGATTTCAAAGCCTGCATACGCAAAAACCACTAGCAGCATACTTCCGGCAATGCCCTGGATCCCGCCTGGCATTATTGGTTCTCTTGCTAACTCCCCAGTACCAATCGCAGGTGTCCCAGGCATAAATCCTAAAATTAACACCAAAGCAGTGAGGATAAAAAAGATAATCGCGAAAATTTTCACTGCAGATAGGCCGCTTGCAAGCTTACCTATCTTATCAGCCCCTAGTAAGTTCAAAGTGTAACAGCGACAATTATCGAACCACCTACCCAGGCAATTGATACATTTGGGTACCATTCGCAAATTAATAATGATATCGCTGTAGCTTCACTCGACTTCGATAGAATGGTACCTGTCCAATATAGCCATCCTACAACAAATCTAGTTCGCGTGCTGCAAAAGTACTAAAAGATCCGACTGTTGGATTTCCTACCGTCATCTCAGACAAGGCAAAAAGGATCAGATATACAAGTCTCCCGGCTAAAATATACGACAGTAATATCGAGGGACCTGCAGCATTAATCGCAACTGACGACCCGAGGAAAAAAGACCCCCCTATGACGCTTCTTAACGCCATCATCGTTAGCTGCCATGCAGACAATCCTTTCCGTTTACCCTTCATTGCTTTTTCACCCATTTTACACTTTCACCCATTTTCTTAACTAATCTAACGTTATTATTTACTTCATTTAGAAAAGGATTCTATGGGATATCCTTTTAGAAATCGTAATCATAAATTTCCCCATTGACATGGTCAATGGGGAAATTTACTAGGAGTTCGGTCAAATAGAACGCTAGTTTTTAAATTAATGCATGGTGATTTATCCTATTATTGACAAAAAATTTACAATTCAACAACTGAGTCTTAACATATCTCTCCTATACTGAAAGTAACTAGGATGAATTTGGAAGGGAGGATGTTTCATGCGCGAGTTCATGTTTAGAATCGCCATCTTGATTCCGATTTGTACTTTTATGTAATCAATGCTAAATAAATTCAACCTATTTCTAAAAGCCACATTTATACTCCTCGATAATTATTCCGAAGAACTTGGCAGCTGTTGGTAGGCTAATTTCAAGATTATTTCTTTATGTTGCGGATATTTTTGCAAAAGCTCTTCCTGTGTAAATAGTTCAAAGTCTTGAAATTCAAAGCCAGGGGAAACCATACATCCCACCAGTGAACATGTATCCATTTCTGATACAGATGAACCAAATATAGAATTCTTCTTCACTAAGAATTGTGGTACTTCGCCAGCATCAAGATTCATTCCCAGCTTTATTTCCTGATATTTTCCTGTTTCATCAATTACATGAATACTTAAAGAACTGCCACCGTGATAGTACCAAAGCTCATCTGATTTAAGACGGTGAAAATGTGACACAACATCAGAGGTTAAAAGAAAATAAATACTCGTATAAAGCTTACGTTTACCCTCGTAATTTACGGATAATTCGTTGTCACTAATATGTTCTTCTGACTTAAAAGTTTCTTTGTAATACCCACCTTCAGGATGTGGAGAAAGTCCAAGTTTGGACACCCATTTTTGTAAATCATTCATATGCATAGAACGGAACCCTTCGTTTCATAAATATTTATATCCAAGTATGAATGAATATTGTTATTTTTTCAAATTGATATCAAAATTTCTTTTACTCACAAACAAAAACAGCGGACTTCAAAATATGAAACCCGCTGCATTATTAATTCGACCAATACGCTAGTACTTCAGTATTATCGTACATTTTTTAATGCTCTACTCCATTGCTCCACTTCACCAAGCATGGCATTGACATTATTAAGATGTAAATCTTGTGGTTTGAATTCAGACCCATTCACAAAGTCGGTAAATAAGCTCAATGTTGGATGCGTACGAACGTCAGCAATCTTCAATTCACCGCAGATTCCACGTAAATGCTCAGCTGCACGTGCCCCGCCGGTAGAACCGTAACTTACGATACCTGCTGCTTTGTCGTTCCAAGCTTCACGAGCAAAATCAAGAGCATTTTTTAAAGCAGCTGTAATACTGTGATTGTATTCTTGAACGATGAATACAAATCCATCTAGTTCAGCAAGTTTCCCATTCCAAGCACCAATTCCAGGTTCTGATCCATCGGTAGTTCCTAAAAAGGGTAGATTAAAATCAGCAATATCGACAATTTCATAATTGGCGTCCGTTCGTTTGTCGGCAATTCCTTTTACCCATTCCCCTACTTGAGGACTAACGCGCCCTTGACGTGTGCTGCCTAATATAATTCCAATTTTTACTTTTTCATTTGTCACCGTCTTTTCCTCCTTTGTTTGATTCCCAAATAGTTTGTCTAAAAAACCCATCATTCACACCTCCAATATTATTATAATGGTACTTATTGCTCATAAAAATTCTTCCCTGAGTTCAATAAAATTCTCACTTCATTTTTAAATGATTTTGCTCACAAAAAAGATACAGTAGGCTTTACTCTCACCTTTTGTATCCTTTTTATCCAAAGCTATAAGCAGTTTTTCAAATCCTCAATAAGACTATTTACCTCTTCCTTTTTTGTTGCCCACGATGTGACGAAGCGAATAGCAGATGAATCAGAATCTACTTTCTCCCAAATATGAAAAGCATAGTTTTTTTGCAGCTCTGTGATGACAGCATTCGACAGTATCGGGAAAAGTTGATTAGATGGTGAGTGGGTCAAAAACGTGACATTCGCGTTGTTGAGCTCATCTCTTATCAAGCAGGCCATCTTATTCGCATGATATGCCAATTCAAAGAACAAATTATCACGAAAAAGTTCAAGAAACTGTATGCCCATCAATCTTCCTTTAGCCAGGAGCGCTCCTTTTTGCTTAATATGATAACGAAAATCTTCTTTTAAAGAATCACTACAAATCACTAATGCTTCACCAATCAATGCCCCATTCTTCGTTCCGCCAATATAGAACGCATCTACTAGTTTAGGAAGATCACTCAATTCTAGATCATTTTCCTCGGAACACAATGCCGAACCAAGTCTCGCACCATCCATATATAAAATTAGTTGATTATGTTGACAGAAATCATGTAAATCCTGAAGTTCACTTTTGGAATAAATGGATCCAATCTCAGTAGAATTTGATATGTATACTAGCTTAGGCTTCACCATATGCTCATCCGGGTGACCGTCAAGTACTCCCTGCAAATCAGGTGGTGATAGTTTACCATTTTTTCCTATTACAGAAATTATTTTATGACCAGTTGCCTCGATGGCACCTGTTTCATGCCCAAGAATATGTCCGCTGCTAACTGCGATTGCTGCTTCATGTGGCCTAAGGAAAGCTGAAATCGCGATAAGATTTGTTTGGGTTCCGCCTGATATGAAATGAATATCTACGTTACTGCTTTCTATTTTCTCCTTTATTAGTTCAATTGCTTCCTTGGAATATCGATCCTCCCCGTACCCTTCATCTTGTACAAGGTTGGTTTCAAGTAATGCATTCAAAATTCTAGGATGTGCACCTTCACTGTAATCATTCTTAAAACTGTACATTTTATTGCCTCCATTATTACTTTTTAAATCTATTGTAAATATCATACCAAGATTTCTGACGCGTTACCAAAATAAAGACACTTGTTTTTCACGTAAAAAGTACCTCCGAAAGGTACTATCAGCTCAGTAGTCTATTTGGTATTATTATCAACATCAGGACTTGACTATCGATAATAAAGGGAGACCAAAAAAGTGAAATATTATAAAGGAAAAGGGAATTTGATAAAATTGCATCCTGCGCAAATACTTGTATTGGGCTTCGGAGCTCTAATATTATTGGGGACTTTTCTATTTATGCTACCGATTGCTACTTATGAAGAGGATCGTGGACTAAACTTTATTGATGCTTTATTCGAGGCAACCTCAGCCGTTTGTGTAACCGGTTTGGCTGTTGTTGATACAGGAACAACTTTTACTTTGTTTGGTGAAATTGTTCTCCTTTGCTTGATTCAGATTGGCGGCTGGGGTTTTATGACGACAGGTATATTTATGTTCATTATTTTAGGGAAAAAGATTGGATTAAAGGAACGCTTATTGCTGCAAGATTCATTAAACGTATTCTCACTTGCGGGGGTTGTCAGCTTAGTAAAGCGGATTATTCTTATTACATTTATCGTTGAATTGCTGGGGGCTACAGCTTTAGCGATTCGCTGGTCTTTTGAAATGCCACTTGGGAAAGCCATTTATTATGGAATCTTCCATTCGATATCCGCATTTAATAATGCTGGGTTTGGACTAGAACCTGATAATTTAAGTAAATGGGTTGGTGATCCTACGGTAAACATCGCCATCACTTCGCTTTTCATTACCGGAGGTATTGGTTTTACGGTTATTCTGGATTTATGGGCTAAGAAATCTTTTCGTAAACTATCCTTGCACTCTAAAGTGGCACTGCTTATGTCCCTCTTTTTAAACATTGTAGGATTTTTAATTATTTTAATTTCCGAATATAGTAATTCTGCTACGCTTGGAAACCTTGCGTTTGAAGATAAGCTTTGGGCTTCTTATTTTCAAGGAGTCGTAACAAGGACTGCTGGTTTTAATACGATTGATATTGGGGCCATGAATCTTTCATCTCTAGTGTTTATGATGGCCCTAATGTTTATAGGTGCATCTTCTGGATCAACTGGTGGAGGAATTAAAGTAACAACTTTCGCCATTATTATTTTAGCGTTTTGGGCAGTCGTGACAAATCGAGACAATGTGAACCTTTTTAAAAAAAGAATTTCATGGGAATTGGTGAATAAATCTTTATCAATCGTAGTAGCAGCTATATTTTTTATCTTTATAATCTTCTTTTTACTCACTTTTACTGAAAAAGCTGATATGAGTAAACTCCTATTTGAAACCATTTCTGCCTTCGGTACGGTGGGATTGTCGGCAAATTTCACACAAGAACTATCCCCATTCGGAAAGGTCTTGATTACCATCATGATGTTTATAGGAAGGCTTGGACCCTTAACCATGGCATTTGCTCTATTGAATCCTCGAAAAGAAGCTAAGGTTAAATATGCAGAAGAGAAAATATTAATTGGCTAAAACGAAAACACCGTCCATTTTGGACAGTGTTTTCGTATTTTATAGGTTATTTTCATGGACTTCTTTAATCTTTTTTAAATCCTTCATATTTGCTTTCCTCACCATTGTTGTCATAAAAGGAGAGATTAACTTACTAAAACCAGTCGGATTCCCTTTATTTCTCAAGGTCATTTTCGTTCGATTTGCATCCATCTCTTCCCATGTATAGATTGTCTCCATCGGAAAAGGTCCTTGAGCTGTTTTCATCACTAGTTTCTTTCTTGGAATGAGTTCAACAATTTCATACACATAAGCAAGTTCTCGACCAAGAAACTTTGCTTTAAATGCAATTTTAGAACCTATCGAGAGTGGTTTTGGGGATCTCCACTCCGCTGAATTGATATTTACATACCATTCTGGAGCATTATTAGGGTTTGAAGCATATTCTGATACTTGTGAAATAGGACAGCTAATAATTATTTCTGTTACTACATCCACCATCTCAATTTACTCCACTTTATTTTCTACGTAATTTTTAAGCAATGTCCCAAGAAGATATTCCCAGCCTTTTGAGTGCTCTTGTTCCCATTGTTCAAGAATAACACCTGAGGCAGTATGAGAAAGCTGAAGCAGCGTTCCTCCTTCTTTTTCTAAAAGACGATAGGTATAGGCACTGTTAACTGCGCCTTGCATGCCGAGATGTCCGAAAAGGCGAATTTCTTCAGGAGCGTTTACAAAATAAACATTTCCCCAAATGGCTCCATCATTTTCGTCCCATTTTTCAATAAATTGTCCACCTGGAACGGGTTCCAATGAAAGGTGAGAGGTTATTCCTTTTGGAGCGATACGAAATTCCCACCAATCCTCCACATTATCCGTTAACGCTTTAAAAACCTCTGCACGTGGTGCATCAATGAATATTTCCTGTTCAATACGAAATTCACTCATTTTATCAATTTCTCCTTTTTGTTTAACTGCCGAACGTAAGTTTAAGAGGGAGCTCGCCGTTGATTGCATATATTTCCCTACCCAGCGTTTATGCATTTCCTGGAGAGGTACCGCGTTAAGAAAGTTACGTTTAAACTTACCTTCACGTCTTACTACCACCAAATTGCCTTCCTCTAAGATCTTTAAGTGCTTCATAATCGCATACCTAGTGACTTCTGGAAAATATTCGTCTAGTTCACCAGTGGTTCTTGGCGATTGCTTAAGGATATCGAGTATTTGCCTTCTGATTGAATGTCCCAATGCTTTAAATACGGTTGAAAGTTCTTCATCCATTCCAACAACCCTTTCATCAAGGTTAGATGATTACCAAAAACATGTGAGTAAAGGGTCACATGTTTATCAAGTGACCTTATAGTGACATGTTTTTTCTATTGCGGTCAAGCAACCCATAAAATCCTTATATATGCCCAAGGTGTATTCGGCACAACAAGAAACACCGACCATTTGGCCGGTGTTTTGTTAAATCTACTATTTATTCTATGTCTAATTACAAACTTGCTTAAGATATATTCTCTTATGCAATAAAATCTTTACTAATTAAATTCACGTGAGCTTTTTGTCTTAGTAATCTTAACTTCTGCTTTTTCGTTAATCTTCTCCAAAAACTAACTTTGAAATACATAAAAAGCCCTCCTATCTATTACTACAATTGGAGCCCTCCCAAAAATACCTCTACACAATTCTACTAATTTTTATCTATAAAATTCATATTTTCTATATTTTTTGTGATTGTATCTCCATTTTAGCAAACAAATTATTTATTGAAAAATCAAAAAAGTCGACTGTTTCAAACTAATTCCTACAAAATTCACTGTAAATTGCATATTAAAGTATACTTGGATTAGAATTTTACTAGAAAACTTCCAATTAATGTCGAAATGTATTTTGAAGATTATGAAAATATATGTCTATATTGTGAACGGCTTCTGACAAAAATAGCCCTACAGTTTGTTTGTAACTGAGGGCTTTTTGACGATTATTTTTTAAATATTGTTAACAAGGCTTTATCCTGTTGGCCAGTGTGTAATCGAAGCAAACTACTTAACTTTTCTTGAAACGGGAACCCATATTTCACTTCTAAATGTTGGGGATGTAGTGTCTTTATTCTCGTTCCACAGCATTTCAGGTCCTACCGCCAATTCGTAGTTCGAGGATGGAAACCATTCTGAATAGATTCTGCCCCATACATTCTGCAGGGTATCCGGGAATGGTCCAACAGCTTCAAATACTGCCCATGTTAAAGCAGGTACTTCAAGTTTCGTTAGATCCTCAGGGCTTTCCTTAGTGGTTGCCACACCGATATAGTGATCTAACTCCCCTTTTTCCTCCATTCTCCCTTCTGAAAAATTCGTCGATGCACTAAGCAGTCCAATTGGCTCGACATTTGAAAGTTGCTTAAACGTGTTAATTTTCTCCATATCTAAACTTTGCCACATCGCTGCAATTTCCGGATTTACACCATTGAATATGATAGGAACTCTCTTTTTGATTCCCACTAAATTAAAGGCTTCTTTTTCGACAATTCGATAGTTCATTTCAATTCCTCCACTAATTGATAATTGAAAGGTCATTCTCGGAATAGCCTTTAGTAATTGACCATTATTTCTAGCCTCCGAAGGTGTAATTCCATGTAAACCTTGAAATGCTCTTGTAAAAGAGTCAGGTGAGCTGTACCCATATTTAATGGCGAGATCTATTATTTTTACATGACTATTTATTAACTCAAATGCAGCCAATGAAAGTCGCCTGCGGCGAATATACTCAGACAGTGACACACCTGCTAGATAAGAAAACATCCTTTGGAAATGATATTCGGAACAAATGGCGATCATTGCCACTTCTTTAAAATCAATATCACTCGTTAAATTTTCTTCTATATATGCAATTGCTTCATTCAATCTCTTTAGCGAATCCATCGTATGACCTCCTCTCATCAATAGAATAACGGAAATGAAATGAACCTATCCGACTTTTCCTGCACAGATTTGCAGGGGTGTCTTCATGTATCCTAACAAGCTAGACCGCATGAACATTTATTTTTACCAAAATACAAGGAATACGCTGCAGGGAATTCTGAATTAACCCGCTGTACCTCTTTAGCAAATTCCTCTTCTGTTCCTGGTACAGTGGCTAATACATTTGCTTTTTCCTGTGTATCGACATTTGCGCCAGGTGGCACAAAGCTATTCGGTTTAAGTTCCACACCATTGGTAACAACTGCACCAGAGGAGATAAAGCTTCCTTCCCCAAGTACCGCATTGTATACAATTTACGAAAATCGTTAATATGTATGTTAATAAATAAAACATATACGTAGAAAATTATTTTCATACACAAAAAGTTGCATAAATAGGTGAAAATGTATAAATGGTGCCTGTCACCATAAATGTCACCATAAATGTCACCGCAAAACAGAACCGGCCAGAATCCCTTATTTACTAGGACTCTGGCTATTATCGTTATTTTCTTCGGTGTATATTGTTTGCTGCTGATTGGTTTTGAATATGTCTTTTGACAGTGCGTTTAGTTTGTTTACGAAGCGGTTGAATCCAAATCCAACGAAGAAAGCAAAGCTAATTTGTGCATAAGGGGTATCTTCGAAGTCGACGAATTCGATTAGTAAGATTCCACTTTGAATTAAGGTAACGGCCACTACCGCTGTTCCGGTCGCGAATATTGGATAAAAGATGTACATAATCCATAGTCGATAGTCATTCAATTCATCTTTCATATAGTGGGAACAGAACATGTACAAATGCCGCAGGGAACCCCCGATAGATCCAGCGAAGAAATAATACAAGAAAATTTTGATGTCATCAATAAAGGGGAATTTGTCGTCTAGTGTTCCTGTCCAAACTACACCAATAGCTATGAAACTCCCGAAGAACAGTAGTGAAAGATATAGTAAAATACCTGCTTTCACCCAAATATTCACCCAAATCACCCCGCATTTGTTAATGTATCCTATGAGACAAAGGATGGTGACGTGAATGAATGGTTTTTTCCAAAAAAATAGTGAAAAAATGACGTAGATTCAAACGTCATTTTTTCACTATTTCATGACTGTGCCCCAAATAGTCGTCTAGCCAAGATTTCGGGCACAATCAACCTTGGAATGTAATGAAACTACTTGCCTTCTACCACTTCTTTAAATATTTCATAAGAACGTTTTTGTTTTTCCGGATCATAAATGTAAGACACTGCCATGATTTCATCCACAGCATAACGATTTTGGAAGCTAGTTAGCTGCTGACGAATTGTTTCTTTACTTCCTAACAAAGTCACGCTGGACATAGACTTCGCCATTTCCTCCTCCATTAGGTTCCAAATACCATCCATGCTTTTAACTGGCGGCTGTAATGGATTACGTGAACCACGGACCACATTTAGGAAAAACTGCTGCATGGTGGTTTGTTGGTATTTCGCTTCTTCATCGCTTTCTGCTGCAATGACATTTAGACATACCATCATATATGGTTTATCCAAATACCCAGAAGGCTGGAACCTCTCCCTATAAATCGAAATGGCTTCTCCCATGAACTTAGGTGCAAAGTGTGAAGCAAATACATATGGCAGACCTAAGCTTGCCGCTAAATAAGCCGAATCTGTGGAAGAACCCAGAATGTAAATTGGTACATTGGTTTCTAAACCTGGATAGGCTCTTACATATCCTTGGTGCTCTTCCGGTCCAAAATAGGTAAGTAATGCCTGAACATCCTCAGGGAAGGTATAAACTGAATCATTTTTTGAACGTCTCAATGCACTGGCAGTCATCATATCGGTTCCAGGTGCGCGTCCAAGTCCAAGTTCAACTCGATTTGGATAAATTGTTGCCATTGTACCGAATTGTTCCGCTACGACCAGCGGCGAATGGTTTGGCAGCATAATTCCGCCAGAACCAACCTTGATTGTTTTGGTATGCTCCAAGGTATGTTTGATTAATATCGGTGTTGCAGAACTTACAAGTGTCGGAGTGTTGTGGTGCTCGGCAATCCAGTAGCGCTGGTAGCCCATTGCTTCCGTTGCTTGAGCAAGATTCACCATTTCCTCAATCGCTTGTTGCGAATTCTTTCCTTCACGGATTGGGGCGAGATTTAAGACTGATACAGGTATATTAATAGTTCCCATTATTTACATTAATCCTTTCTTTTTTAAAGGGTATGTTTCTATAGTAACAATAGAAATACAGGAAGCAAACTTATTTGCTTTGGCCACATGATCACTAAAATTATCCTTTGTAACTTTTATTTAAAAGATTCACATGGTTTTTGTTTGTTTCTTGACAACCGCTTTACCTCTCGAGTGTTTGGCTTCGTAAACCGTTTCCCTCCCTACGATCTTGTTGAATTCCAGCCTACAATCTATCAATCTGGTATTTCCTCTCATCAATAGACTTTTAAATGTCTTATCCATGTAACTTAACTGTAATACTATTCTATTTTTTCACTTCATAGTAATAGATTTATATACATAAAACCAACTTGGAGGACTAAAATTATGAAAAAGCTTATTTCGTTACTTACTTTGACTGTCTCACTATTATTTGCTTCTCCTGCTTTTGCTTATGACGTAAAACCCGGAGACACGATGTCGAGTATAGCAAGAGATCATCAGTTAACCTTACAAGAACTAGCAGATGCGAATCCACAAATTTCAAACTTAAATCTAATTTACATAGGTCAAAAAATCAATACTCCTACTAACTCTACTAGACCCAAGGAACCCATCCAAAAAGAGCCTGTGAACACCAATCTCTCAGATGCTGAAATAGATTTACTAGCAAGATTGGTGAGAGCTGAGGCACAAACAGAACCATTACAGGGGAAAATTGCAGTAGCTTGTGTAGTACTGAACAGAGTCGAAAGCCCTCAATTTCCCGACACTATTAAGGATGTGATATATGCCCCTGGTCAATTTCAACCTGTGAAAAATGGTCAAATTGATAAACCCGCCGATGAGGAATCGATTCAAGCCGTAAAAGCTGCTCTTACTGATAAAAGACAATTAGCCACAGGAGCCATATTTTTCTACAATCCCACTATCGCCACCAGCCGATGGCTCGATACAAGAGCAACCACACTGGTAATCGGACAACACGTCTTTAAAAAATAGGCTGTGTTAAATTAGGCTGTTGATTTGCGCACCACTAAGGAATGCTTCTTCGAATAATCACCGCAGGGAAAGGCGGTCTTTGCCTGTCCCGAGGCGGTACGGGAAGCCTGTCTAGCTGCAGCGCCTAGCCCCTCGAGTCGCTTCGGTCCCAACGTTGAAGTCAAAGAACGACTTCATCGTCAGGCCCTCCAGCGCTTGTCGGGGCTGTACAAGGCGCTTCCGCTTTTCCTACTCCTCGGCGCTAAGAGATAGGCGGGGTCTCCCCTGTCCCGTCCTCCTGCAGAACATTGATTTACTTCCTCGAATCCGCCAACGCACGAAGAAAATGCGATAGCATTTTCGAGGAGTCTCGCGCCTTCCGCACAAATCAACATAGTTCTAAACTCAACAGTCTCCTTTAACACAGCCAAAAAATAAACAAAAGGACCAGCTTTGGTCCTTTTCCCATTAGACGAAGCAATCCCATAATCGATTGCGTAAGATTCCTTTTTCATTCAATATGGATGAATTACGACCATATCTCGAATAAAATATCCTACCATCGTGTCAAAATAGAATGAAAGGAAGTGTGAGAATGTCAAATGAAGTCATTATTGAGGAATTAAATACTTTATTAAGAGGAACATATATGGGCATACGGTCTTTTGAACATTATATCCACAAGGTTGAGGATGAAGAATTAATGCAAGTCTTTCAATTCATGCAGCAGGAAGTAAAGCTGAATGCACAGAAACTGGCCGTGAGAATTCAAAATTTAGGCGGCATTCCTGCGGACGGTGAAGGATTCTCAGGCTCGATGCATAGTTTTATGCACAAGACCATGCTACCGAATGATACAAATGAAATGATTGAGGACGCTTTGAAAGGCTTAGATCATTATGGAGTTCAATATTCTGAGGAACTTGTTCGGGGCGACCTTGATCCTGAAAGCAGGCAACTTGCGGAAGAAGTCATTAATACAAGTCGAAGACAGATTGAGCAGTTACGGCATTATCTACAATAAAATGACGTGTGCAAAACACACGTCATTTTATATGTATTTTTTCAGTCTCCTAAAGATTTTCATTACTTAATATTTCTTATTTGGGTGAATGGCAGAAATACAAATTCAGGTTTTCCAACAATCGTTTCTTTTTGGATAAAACCCAAACCATTCCGACTATCCATACTATGTAACCTGTTATCCCCCATAACAAAATAATAGTTCTTAGGTACAATTTCTGGTCCAAAGTCACCTGTTAATAAACTCCCCATTTGTTCAGCTAGTTTACGATTTTGAGATAGATAAGATTCCTTAAAATGTACACCATTGATCAAAAGTTGATCCTTTTTCATTTCAATCGTATCTCCTGGTATACCAATAATCCTCTTCACAAAATTTTCTTCTTCACCTTTAATAATGACAATTTCTCCTCTTTTAAAATTGTCCGTTAAAGTAAATTTATTCACGAAGATTTTTTCTTTATTATGTAATGTGGGCTCCATCGAAGCACCCTCTACAATATAGGGAGCAAAAACAAACGTTCTAACGACAAATGCCACGCCTAATGCAATACAAATGGACTTCGTCCAGCTTTTTATTTCATTTTTAGTATGATCATTCATTTATTTATTTCCCCTTATTTAATATAAATTTTTATTATCCTAATTATAAGGCAGTGAATTTCTCATTTGCACTGATTTCGACTTAAAAGTCCAGATATTATTTGCTTTTACCAAAAAGAAAAGCTGTCTTATCGACAGCCCCGTTTAATTATTAGATCAATTATTAAGCATTAATGTCCTAAAACCATATCCTTTTATTATAATCATACTCATAAATATCCCTATTATCATCACTATCTTTATTTGGGGCACACTCTTCACAAGGTTCTTCCGACTGGTTATGTTCACATTGTTTTAATAAAAGTTCCATGTTTTGTTTCCCCTCTCCTAGTTCTTACTATTATTATAATGTAAACGGTTACATTTGTCTGCTATTATTTACTGGAAATATTATTTTTTTATCATAGAATAGGCTAAATTTACAGAGGGCTAGGAACCCAATTGTTTATAAATTTACCATATAGTAATCTTGGGAATGATAGCTTATAAATCCGCATGATTCATAGAGTTTTAACGCATGCGCATTTTTAGCCTCTACCTCTAGAAATATTGACAGGCCTTTTTCGTCCTCCATTTTCACCACTTTTGATAGTGCTTTTCTGCCGATCCCTTTCCCTTGGAGCTCTGGAAAAATGGAAAATCCATATATCCAAGCCTCTCCATTCATTTCGGAAAGACGTATTTTTCCAGCAATTCTTCCTTCTGCTTCAATTATTAATCTTAAATCCGTATCAAGGTCTTTCGTTTCCTGCTTATACTGGCGTGCTTCCTTTTCATTTAACCCAAAGCACTGGACATCGAGTTGTATTTCCGCTTCCAAATCCTCATCTGTATAAGACGGTCTTACTGTAACTGAAGGATTTTCAGATAACTCTGTTTTTTGCCACTTCATTTGATATTCTACCATTGACAAAGAGCAAGGAATGTTCTTTAAAAACTGCTTGGCAGATTCGGATTCAGTTGGCGCATTTAACAAAATCGTTCTAGCTTCACGTTTTTCCGCCTCTTCTAGTGCATCTTCTAACAGTTTTGAAAATATCCCTCTTCTTCGGTAATTCGGGTGCACCATCCCGCAAATTTCTACCTTATTACCAAAATAATAGCTGCCAAGAAATCCAACAAGTTTGCTATCTTCATAATAGAAAAAGTCTTCCTTACGGTTTACTGATCTGCTTTCCAGCATGTCAAAATTAAGCTTCAACTGAAGTCTGCCTTCTTTCTCACAAATCTCCTGAAGCGTTTTTATCTCATATAATTTTTCTTTCGTTAACATTCACGACACCCCAGTTTAATAATTGTGACTTTTTACACTCTAATATTCTACCTAGATGCCTCATTTACCTTTTTTCAAGAAAATATAAAAGGATAGATTAGATATCTATCCCCTGAGATATTTCTTTATTTTTATTTATCTTGATTTTCACTTTCAATGCCTTCCTTTTTCCCTATGGATAATGCTCTTCGGTCACTTGCTTTTGGGGGCTCTTCCATCCACCCATTTTCTATCATTAGATTAGCACCATCTTCTGCAAATCTGACAAGTTCGCTTATCATGACAATATATTTTTCAGCAATGTCTGCTCTAGAGGAAACACTCAAAGCCGTTCCATAGAAGGCAATAGCTAATTGGGAAGATAGCTGGACCTGATACATCATCCATTTATCTGAAAAGGGCGATGTGGTGGAGCTTGTTACATGAGATTGCCAGGACATCGGTGAATTCAACATTTCTTCACGAAAGATTTTTCCAAATGCTGCGATATGTTTATTCGATATCTCCTTACCCCTATTAATATATTGGCGGACTTTATTAGAAGCCGCCACTTGGCTAAACCCGACCTTTAAAGCGACATGCATATGCATTTTGTTCATATTAAAGGTAATATCCCCTATTTCAATCCCCGTTAAGGGACGCTTCTCACCAAACCAGCCCGTTAAAAAACTTTGATGTTTAACAAAATCAATAGCTTCCGGCGGATTAAGGACAGGCGGCCGCGAATAAAGACCTTTCGTTAGCATCGTATCGATCGTTCTCTCAAAGAGCATCATGGTTTCTGTATTACAAGAAATATAGTATTTACGAAGGTCTGCTCGAATGGAGGTTCCGACCGATAGGGAGTAACAAGTCAGTCCTTGTAGTGTCATTATGTAAATATAGTACAAATAGAATGGATCTTGAAATAGGCGTGGAGCATGGATATTTACATCCTCGTTTGTAAAGCCATGTGGGATGGGAATTCCTTCACCTCCGAAAAACTCCTTCACTTTTTGTACATGTCTTTCTGAAAGCTCCAGGGAATCTTTATATATTTCTATAATATCTTCGTCTTCTAAGTGTTCAAGTGCGTACTTAATAAAACAAATGGACATTGAATCAAACATGTATTGTGTCCATAAACTGGAAACCTCTGGAGCTGTCAAAGAAATGCGAGTTTGTTCCATATCACTCTTCCTTTACGATTTAAAAATCTACCAAGATAAAAACTCAAACCTATTTTGAAGACAAATTCTCACGATCAATTGCTTTAGGTGGTTGCTCCATCCATCCGTGTTCAATCATAATATTTGCCCCGTCTTCCACAAATAAAGTAACCTCTGCAAGTGATTTCATATACATTAAGCCGATATCTCGTCTCCCATTGACCGACATAGCGTTTGCAAACGAACGAATCTTGATTGAAAACATATCTACTTTATGGAATACCATGATCCGATCTGAAAATGGTGAAAAAGTAGAATCCGTAACTAAATGATCAATTTGGGAAGGAAATGGTAAATTTCCTTTATGCATTTTATCTTGAAAACGCTGAACTTCCTTATCTGTAATTTCTTTCCCTCTAACAAAGTAACTTCTTACTTTTTCCTTTTTTGCAACCTGACTGAAACCAATCAAAAGTGCTTTGCTCGTGATATTATTTTCTATATTATCGTACAAATGTGTAATTTCTAACGCATGTAATTCTCGAATATCGCCGAAAAAGCCATTCAAATAGTTTTCTTTTTGGATAAAATCTACTTTTGTGGGCACAGGAATGGTAGGAGCCTTTATGATATATCCTTTTTCGAGTAAAACATTATTAATCTGCCCTAAAAGAATTGTGGTAGTGGTGTTACAATAGATGAAAAATTCTCGTACATCTTCTCTTAATGTCAAAGGAATGGCAATCGCGTATAAACTGAGTCCAGCCTTGGCAGCATATTTCAAATAATGAACGTAAAATTGGTCCTCGAATAACCTAGGAGCACCCAGATTAACGTCCTCTTCTGTAAATCCAATGGGAATTGCAACCTTGTCATTAGTGAAAAACTTTTCAATGGTCTTCATAAAATCCACTGTAAGGTTGTATCCATTTTCCAGTAATGTTTTGACATATTCATCTTCTACATTTTTAAGAAAGTAGCTCAAAATCCTGTTAGACATACTATTTCCTAAATATGTAGCCCAAAGCTTTCCCAATTCGATCGCACTAAATGGCTGGTCTGGGCTTAATTTATCTGAGCTTATGTTGATTGGTTTCAATAAATCCATGTTAAATCCCCTTAACCTAAATTTTCCTTTAGTTTTTACAGCCACGCGAAATATATTCGATTGCCCTTCAATAAATGGGAACCTTAAAAAAGATGACAAAGAATAGTATGATTGGAATGGAGATGAGCAAAGCTGCAACTTGGTGTTTATAATGCAGAAGCAGCATGGAAAAAATGATTAAATTGAATAATACTGACCATCCCATTGACCAGCTATTATGATGAGAAACTAGGTTAAGGTACCGTAAATTTATGTATTCTACTAACGAGTATAAAGTCACCCATAAGAACAGCCACAAAACTATTCTAGATGTACCCTTTGGGATATTCCCCAGATAAATGATTACTGTGGCGGGGTAAGCAACAAACATGATTAATAATGAAACAGCTAAATGATTGGGCAGGAGACTTTGACCAAATATTGTCTCCTTGTACTCCCACATCAAATAATTTTTACATAGAAAATTATAAAGCAAATCACCAAACCAAAAGAATAATATAGTGGAATGATATTTACTCCAGTTCCTCCAGTCTCCCCATTTCACACCGGCAATGAGAAACAGGCCATTCAACAATATGTGCATCTCATCAACTCCGTTTTTTCAACAACAAATTATATCGGTATATATTATTATTAACTGGAAATAAATTGGATATTCCATAAACTTGACAGTCTACATTAATGCTGCCTTTGGACAAAGAAAAACGTCTCTGCTTGATACAGGAGACGCTTTGATTCACTATTTTTGTAAAATACTTTGTTTGTAAAACTTTCACAACTTTACATTATCAATATACCCTTATACCCATACAACCATTTTATTATTTCATTTAGAACGTTGCTCTCTAATAATTTCTAGGTATTGTACATCACCCAATCCATACCCTTTAAAATTTTCTAAGAGAGCATACAAAAGTTCCTTTTCCGACATATTTTGGTGTTTTTTTATATACAGCATTAGGTTACTATCCTCACGAAGATAAGTTAAATATAACTCAACCCCCTTCTTTATCGGGGCTGGATAGATCCATTCAGGCAGCGTTTTATGTATCATTACTTGTATAAAAACATCATAATAACCGGTAGCCATTAGTTTGTAATTTTCAATAGGTTTAAATTTATCTTCAACAATATGAAGGTCTATGGGTTTACTGTGACCGTTTTTGTCGAGCCAAGCCAGAATCGTGAGGATATTGATTTGACAGAACATATCCTCGTCAAACCATAGTTCTACGTGGGTAAAACCTTTGCTAAAGAGCGGTTTTAATGGATTTATAGTAATTTCGGTATATTGTTCTGGACTTACATGATGAACCTTTGCACGTTTTTCGACAAATTCACGTGTAAAAAGCTCATCAGATGTGTCCCCAAAACACATTGCTTCATTAAAAGGAATCATCATTTCACCCTGGAGGAAATTCGTCCTTTTAAAAAAATCATACATGGCTTGCCCATTTAAAATATGTATTGTTAATTCTTTAATCATTGTCAACAATCCTGCCCTTTTTATTACTATTAATCATCACTTGGGAAAGTCCATAGAACATACTATTATCATTTTCTTTTATCTCCCTTTATGAAAGAAACTTCTCTTTATATATTGGACTAAGTTCACTCCACACATCAAATTTATTACCATCGAGATCATAGAAAACAAAGTTTCTTCCGCTATGTCCACGGTCCTCAATTACACCAACTCTAATCTCCTTTTCCTTGAACTCACTATGAATTGCTTCAAGGGAGTTTAGTCCATCCACTTCAAATGTAATTGAAAAACATTCATCACCATATATATTAATAAAGTTAGCGTTCTGATTTTCCTTGGCCTTTACTAGAAATACACTTTGATTAGCAAAATTCAGTATGGCTTTGTCTTCATCTTTATAGTTTAGTATAGCTCCTAATTTGTTTACATACCATTCTGATGAAATGTCTACATTGCTTACTGGTAAATAGGTCGTTCCAATCCGAAGTAATTTATCTTCCATTCCATTTTCTCCTTTCAATAGAATAAATCACTTGCTCTGTTCCAAACCGACTAACTGTTTCGCATACTTCCATATCAAATTTCTTTAATAGTTTACAAGAAGCTACGTTTGCACTCTGTGTTTCCGCTACTACTTTTGTGAGGTTAAGTTGAAAAAATGCAAAATCTAGCAACTCCTTTAGAACTTCATATGCATATCCCGTACCCCACCATTCAGGCATGAACTGATATGATAATTCAATGCTTTCCTTATCATGGTGAGGGTCGAGAGAAACCAATCCAACAAATTTATGACTCTGTTTTTCCTTAACTGTTAAGTAAATTGTATCACTAGAAGACTGTAGCATTTTTGAAAAACCAGCTTGGAAATCCTCTTCCTTCCTGATACCGCCGAGAAATTTACGTACTTCTTCATTACAATAAAGTTTTTTTATATCGTCAAAATCTTTTGGTTTTAGTCCAATTAGCAGGCATCTCTCTGTCTTAAGCAAAAGCATTTAACCCCTTTAAATTGTTTTTATAGTTAAAGCCCCATTAATAATAACGATTGGGAGTCCAAGTCAACTTTACATTTTTCCCATCCCAATCTACATAAATAGACTTCATCACTAAACCCCCTTTTAGGTATAATCAATTTTGCTGCAAATTATCTAAGACCATTAACCATTTTGTCTCTTTTGATAAGATTCACCAATAAAAAAAGTGACAATAATCGCGATGATAAAAGGAATGACAGAACCACCAGTAGAGAAACCTGTTGAAGTTTCTTCATAATACCGAAACATTAACCATTCAATCTGAAACAAATAGCCAATGGAAACTAACAAAAAACTAATAAGAAAAAAAGATGTTAAACCGACAAAAACTGTTTTTATCATAACTGACTTCCTTCCTTCTTTTTTACACACTCTATATCCTATTCGCTTTAAAACTGGAATTTTCCTTTTTCCACCATTTAAAGAATAGACAAAAGGCATTTAAACTTGGTAAGATGACTAATAACATAATTACATTTATTATTGATAAAGGAGCTCAAATAATGTTTTTGACAAAGCTTCAACAAGAGGAGAAAGAAGCGTTTTTAGAGTTAGCCTATTTAATGGCAACCATTGATGGGAAATTTTCGGTATTTGAAAATCCAGTTATCGTGAAGTATCAAAAGGAAATGGAGCTTGAGGATTATAAAATCAAAGGCTTAGCGATAGATGATATTCTTAAGGTTTTTAAAGAAGAACGTTCCAAACATATTGTACTAATTGAAATCCTCCGCATTGTTTATTCAGATGGAATCGTTCATGAAAATGAACAAAATTCTATTCGTTTAATTAAAGAACACTTTGGATTCGACCCCAATAAATATGCTAGTTTCAAGGATTGGATTGTAGGGATAAAAGAATTAGCCAATTATCCCAAGCATGAATAATAATCGTAATTACAAAGAGCAACGCTAATGACGTTGCTCTTTCGTGTTAAACCTTTCGTCCTTTTCTTAAAAGATAAAGGTTTTTCTTCATTTCTTTTTCTAAGCTTTGAAAAAATTTCTCAATCCCCTTGTTTGCTCCGCCATTTAAGACACGTTCTGCTGCCCCTGAAAGAGTGCCCGTGACATTTGCTTCCGCCTGGATGCTGAGCTGTGTGCTCCCCTGGTGGTCACTCAAGAATAATTCGGCTTCGCTGTTGACCTCACCTAAATTTCCTTTTCCTTTCAAAGTCAAATGAAAATAAGAAGGAATTTTTTCTTTTTCGAGCTTGACCTCGATAGCAAAACCATCCTTGAGCGGCCCTAAGATAATCTCAATTTCAGCCTGATATAATCCCGTTGAGGTTTGCACAAATGACCGGCAGCTGGGAATTGCATTTCCAAGTACTTTTTCATCCTTGATGTACTTCCAGATAATTTTCCTAGGCAAACCAAAAATATGTTGGTACTCAATTTTCAGGAGCATCCCCTCCATCTTTCCTAGGTCTTCAAGAAAAAATACCTATTTTAACTAATATTCATTTCACAAATAAATATTCGAAAGGACAGCCCTGTTTTTCCGCATTTTTAACGATATTCAATTTCTTCGTCCACCCGATACATGATATAAAATGGATACGATTCATCATAATAGTAAGCGGCTTCCTCTTGGAATCTTGTTCGTTGTATCAACGAAGGAAATCCTCTATTACTCATTCGGTTTCTCAATCTATTCACAGATTGTATATAAGTGTTTGGCCGTATCGTATCGACAACTGAGAAGTGATGTCTAGTTGCAGGATGCTCTTCTGAACTTTTAATTAGGAAATAACTGAGCATGTATCCTTGATCCTGTGTAAGGGAAACTTCTTCTCCATTAAATAGTGCAATAATCGTACGGTCACTAAAATATAAAAGCAATGTTTCAGGAGGGGGAGATGAAATTAACTTTTCACACTCCGCTTTTGAGCAAGTGTCTGTCACATCTCTACTAATCTTATAAAACGCATTCCGCAGCAAATATTTCTCATTTTCCAATAGTCCGCTAAAAAGTGGAGCTAACTCCTGCTTCGGAATTTCTTGTATTTTTGCAAACGGCAATTGATTCATTTTTTCATACGTTTCTTTTGCAATTTGCAATGCACAATTGGTTAAATACAAATGGGCATTGAACTGCTGCTGCTCATTAAGTTGATAGAGATGCTGTTTATGGTATTGATCATGGTCTAAAGCCTGTTGAAAAAACTGTATTGCCTTTATATAATCATTAAACTTATAAGACAAGAAACCTAGTCGATAGGAGGCCAACGGATTTCTATTATCATATTTTAACGCTTCCTCCAAGCAGCTTCTTGCCAAATAGTCATCCTTTTGGAATTCTGTTTTTAAATAGGTTCCATAATGAATGAGACAGTAAATCAATTTCCTTTTTACATAATCAAGCGAACTTTGAACATCCTCATTGTGTTGCCGGACAAGCTGGGAGAGTTTTCGGTACATTTCCTTGTACAATTCAATTTTCATAGAATAATTAGAAAAGCCATGCTCCTCTTCCTGCTCATTCAATTCTTCTTCTATCTCTTCTAATTCTTCAATGGTTTTATCTCCTAAACTCATTTTCGTCCCTCCCCCTCCATGAAAGATTAGATCCACTCAAGGATTTCAATACGGTTACCAAAGGGGTCAGCAGTATAAAATCGATTTGCCCCCGGAAGGTTATCATCTTCAATCACTTCTATTCCGTTAACCAATAAATGTTTTTTCAAAGCTTCAATATTTTCTACTTCAAAAGCTGGATGTGCTTTTTTAGCTGGCACAAAAGGTTCCTCTACACCAATATGTATCTGCGTTTTTCCATTTTGAAACCAGACACCGCCACGTTTTTTTAGTTCCTCTGGTTTTACGATTTCCTCAAATCCTAAAATATCTATAAAAAACTTTCTTGCACTATCTTCACAGCCTTTTGGAGCAGCTAATTGGATATGATCAATGGCTTTAAAACGATACATAATAAAACTTCCTTTCAAAAAAAGTTTATTATATACAATTTTCGCCACATCTTGATAAATTCCTTCTACCATTTACATACAACCATTTAATAATAGAATGACCGAACTTATAAAAAGTCCGGTCATTACTAATTAATATGGATCTGCTTCATGTCCCATTTGTTGTGCCTTTTCGGTAGCATCATCTGCGTCAGCTGTACTTGTATGCGTTGTTTCCTGCCTCATTTCCATTGCTTTCTCAACACCGTCTCTGACCCGCTTACCATAATCCTCGTCAGCACTCGTAAAATACTCAATCATTTTATCTTGTATTTCTGGTCTACATACTTTGAGTGCGTTGACAAGATTGCTTATTAGCTCCTCTCTCTCCCAATCCTCAAGGTTCCTATAGGTATCGCCCGCTTGTCCAAAATCATTACTGCGGTCAATTTTTTCACGTACCAATTTGTCATTATAATGCGGTTCATGGACTTTTCCTATTTGTTCGGCTTCCTTTAAACCACCGATAACAGAAGGCTCATAATTCACGTGTGGATTTTGACCCGAATCTACGTGATAAGACATTTGACCGCCACGCTGATTAGTCGCAACCCGCTTTTTAGGGGCATTAATAGGAAGTTGTAAATAGTTTGTGCCAACGCGGTGTCGCTGCGTATCGGAATACGAAAAAGTTCTTCCTTGCAGCATTTTATCATCCGAAAAATCCAAGCCATCTACCAATACACCTGTACCAAACGCTGCTTGCTCTACTTCATTAAAATAATTTTCCGGATTTTTATTTAAAACCATTTTTCCTACCTTTAAAAAAGGAAACTTGTCTGTTGGCCACAATTTAGTATCATCTAATGGATCGAAATCCAACTCAGGATGGTAATCGTCGCTCATAATTTGAACACAAAGCTCCCATTCTGGATAATCACCACGCTCAATCGCCTCATATAAATCTTGAGTAGCATGGCTGACACTTTTAGCTTGAATTTGCGATGCTTCTTTTTGGGTAAGATTCTTTATCCCTTGTTTCAACGGTTCCCAATGGTACTTGATTAATACAGCTTCCCCATCCTTATTCACCCATTTATATGTATTTACCCCTGATCCCTGCATTTGGCGATAATTCGCAGGAATTCCCCATGGGGAAAATAGAAATGTAACCATATGGGTGGCTTCTGGTGTACGCGAGAGAAAATCAAACATTCTTTCAGGGTTACTTAAATTTGAAACTGGGTCGGGCTTAAAGGCATGAATCATATCAGGAAATTTCATTGCATCGCGAATAAAGAATATTTTTAGATTATTCCCGACAAGATCCCAGTTCCCATCCTCTGTATAAAACTTCACAGCGAAGCCTCTTGGGTCACGTTCTGTTTCCGGTGATTCCATCGCTCCGGCTACTGTTGAAAAACGAACAAAGACCGGGGTGCGTTTTCCTGCTTCCTGGAACAGTTTTGCTCTTGTGTATTTTGAAACGGTCTCATCCCCCGCTTTTCCATAGGCTTCAAAATATCCATGCGCACCGGCCCCTCGTGCATGAACCACTCGTTCTGGCACTCTTTCTCGGTCAAAATGAGATATTTTTTCAATAAAATCATAATTCTCAAGCGTCGATGGACCACGGTTGCCAACCGTTCTGATATTTTGATTATCTGTTACAGGATGACCTTGCCGATTTGTTAATGTATCTGCGCCTTCGCCAGTACCCCGACCATTTAATTCTTCCACTTTATCCCTCCATTGCAAAAATAATACTATTTATTTATTTCCAGTTTAGTTTTTTATATGTATTTCAATATCCCTAAACTCGACCATAAATTGTTTCTAGGTACAAAAAGAACTGGTCTCTTCTTAAGACCAGTCCTCATACATTCATAGGAAGATATTATTCATCCTCATCTTCTTCATCTTCGTCTTCCTCTTCTCCATCTCTTTCTTTACCCTTATCCTTTTTCTCCTTATTCTTTTCCTTGCCCTTTCCCTTATTTTTCTCTTTATTTTTCTCTTTATTTTCTTTTTCTTTTTCTTTCCTAGCCTTTTCCTCTTTTTCTTTTATCTTTTTGATTTCATTTTTATATTTTTTCTCAATGGTTGATACGGCAAATTTTTCATCAGAAAGCTCTGATTTTGCTTTGGATAATATTTCTTTAAAAATAACTGGAGTGGTTCCACTGCTTGATGGTGCTAGGTAATGATTCTCGTCCGTTTGATCGTAGCCTAACCACACGGCTCCGACAATGTCGGGAGTATAACCAACAAACCAATGATCCTTTGTTCCGGCTTCATTCGCAAATGGCAGCTGGGTCGAACCTGTTTTTCCCGCGATATCAAGGCCCTCCATGAATGCCTTCTTCCCAGTACCCTCTTTAACAACACCCCTTAGCATGTAGGTGATTTTTTGTGCAACTTCTGGTTTGATCACTTCAGTTGATTTGCTTTTCCATTTTGCCATGACCTTTCCATCACTATCTTCAATTTTTCGGATAGAATGTGCCTCTACCATTGTTCCATTATTTGCAAAAGTGGTATAGGCTTGCGCCATTGCTAGCGGAGAGGTCCCTTCATGCATACCTCCAAGCGCAATCCCCAGTGCATGATCTTTTTCCTGTAAAGGAATACCGAATTCCTCCACTGCATTCGTTCCCTGCTGTAAACCAATTTGATTTAACAACCAAACAGGGGGAACATTGTACGAATTCACAACTGCATCATACATCGTTACCTCGCCTCGATATTGCTTATCAAAATTCTTTGGCTGGTAACCTCCAATATCTAGCGGTCTGTCTTGTAATAAATCAAAAACCTCATAGCCTTTTTCTAATGCAGGAGTATAAACAGCCAATGGTTTCATGGTTGAACCCGGCTGTCTCACCAATTGGGTCGCCCGATTAAATCCTAAAAATGTATGTTGACCTCTCCCGCCGACAAGTCCTTGAATTCCTCCACTTTTAGGATCAATGAAAATTGCTCCGCTTTGGAGCAGTTGATCGTTTTGACTAGCCGGAAAATAGTTATCATTCTGATATACTTCTTCCGTACCCTTTTGAATAGTGGGATTTAATTCTGTAAAAATATGAAGTCCGCCTGATAGTATTTCATTTTTAGAAAGCTTATACTTCGTCATGGCTTCCTGAATAATATGGTCCACATAATAAGGGTAATTGCCATCATATTCATCTTCCACTTTTTCCTCATTTAACACTACTGACTGTTCTTTGGCTTTTTCAACATCTGCTTGTGTAATATATCCTTCCTTTTCCATCAAGGATAAGACAAGATCTCGTCTTTCAACTGACTTTTCCATATTCTTAAATGGTGAAAGAATCGAAGGAGCCTTAATTAATCCAGCAAGCATCGCCGACTCACTTAAAGTTAATTCACTAGCTTCTTTTCCAAAGTAAGTCTTAGCAGCACGCTGAATTCCCCATGCACCCTCTCCAAAATAAATCTGATTTAAATATCTCTCCATAATTTCGTCTTTTGAGTACGTACGTTCAATCTTTTTCGTAATAATCAACTCTTTGACCTTACGTGTATATGTCCGTTCATGTGTAAGGAATGCGTTTTTTGCAAGTTGCTGCGTTACGGTACTCCCGCCTGCAACAATGTCACCACTCAACATATTTTTGAAGAAAGCCTTCATAATCGCAAAATAATTAATTCCACTATGCTTATAAAATCGTTGGTCCTCTGTTGCTATGACCGCTTGTACGACTTCATCAGGAATTTGCTTTATTCCTACGCCTTCAATTTTTGAATTAGAAATCTTACTCGCAATCTCGCCATTCTGGTCGTAAATTATCGTAGGCTGTGGTGCTGGCTTATTTAATTTACTCACATCGCTAGTCCAAATAAAGATATTAACGATGAGGAGTCCACATAAGGCAGTAATAATCCCCGCTACAATCAATTTCTTCGTAATACCTTTTGATAACAATTGTCTCCAATCCCATTTAGACGTTTTTCTATGCTGTCTTCTATCCATTCTTCCCACGTCTATTCCACCTCTTAAACTATAAATAACTAATTTCTTTTTACCCCACTTCATCATACTAACATAATGATCGTATTAGAGAGGGTCCATTTACATCCTTCGTTGTCACATCTATCCCTTTTGCCCGTACTTTTCTATTTTTTCATAATTAATTTTTGGGAATCTACCATCACAAACAAGTTATTAAATAAACTTGGATACTGCAAAAAAAGAATGGCTTGAAGAAAAACTTCATGCCATTCTTTACGTGTAACATTATTTTGTTCGTTCATTTATGTAATTCCCCTTTACTTGACGCTAACTGCTACTTTTCCAATATGAGAGAATAACATTTAGCTGCTTGATGAATATCAGCACCTAAATGACTAATTCCAAACTTAAAGTTACCATAAGGGTATTTTTTTGTCATATATACATGATATTCCTTGATTACGTCATGGATGGAAGTATGTTTGAGCGACTGATTAGAGATTAATAAAACCATTTGGCCATCGCGGTGACCAACCAATAAATTAGTATTTCTGTCATTAAAATAGCGGTAAGTCGTTTCAAATATCTGCTCCTGTAAAAGAAACTCATCCTCAATCGTAGTTTTTGTGTTCTTATATTTCATAACTGATATATAGTAGTTTTGTTCAAGGTCTAATCCTATATATTTTCCTCTTTTAACAATTTCACTGGCTGGCAATCGCGACTCTAGTATTTGTTCTAGAAAATTCCCTTTCATTTTTTCAAACGATTCAAACTTCGTCTTCTCATTTAAAAGAATTAGAGACGCAGCATTGGCGAGACGGTCTAAAAATAAATAATCCTCTTCATGATGGTCCTTTATATCCTTATACACAAAAGTACAATAACCAATTATTTCCTTTTGTAAAAGTATGGGCGTGATAAGACGTTCGTGATTGGCGGTTTTAATTATTTTTTTACTAATAGGAAAAAGCTGTTTATGATTAATGCGGCTTTCTTCCATGTAAACTTCCATTTCTGCTTTAAACTCCATATAGGATTCTTCCGATAAACCTGAATACGTAATGGTTCGAAGGACTGAATCCTCAATGATCATGGGTATGTTAACCATGTAAAATACAATATCAGCAATCGTTTGAAGATCACTTCCATTAATGATCTCTTCCGTTAACTTATTTTGAAACTTTGATAAACGAGTAACGACAATCTTTGGGTCTAGTATTTGGTCATATGTATACTCTAATTCCATTACAATTGGTGTTTCATTATAAAACTCCTGAACCTCATCTGCATCAAGCTCAGTTTCCCAGTCTCTTTTCGGCTTAATTACCCAACCGCAGCCATCATCCCCTTTACCCACGCACGTGATTTCTTTAGCGAGCAGTGTTTCTCCAAAAATCGTCGACATAAAACCGCTCGCATAACCAATCAGTGTATGGCAGACAGAATGATTTGAATGTCCAAGGCGTTTTATATGCTCCTCTGCCTCATAAGAACCAAACCAAGTACCGAAAGAAAAAAAGGATTTGATCCTACCTTGTCCATCCAGTTCATAGTTACATTCATGCTTTATCCCTTTAATATGACCATTTTCAATATGGAGAATCGGTCCATGTTTAATGAGATATTCTAAAGATGTTTCTGTTTGCAGTGCTTCTTTTGCAGCTTTAACACCCATTTCCCAGCCATAATGAAACAAAAATCCTTTTATTCTCTTAATTCCTATATTTTTAGCAAGCTGCTGCCTGAGAATCCCAAAAACGGATGCAGAGGTTACAAGTTTACGGTCACTCGTAACCACATCCTGACTGTAACTCTCATCATAAATATTTACGTACATGCTAACACGTCCCGGTATATTAATATTTAAAAATATTTCAATTATTACTCCGAGATATTTCAAAGACCTCTTTCTTCATCAAAATGAAAAACATCCAGTATTATTACATATTACAATATATTAATGGAAATGATTGTATTAGTGATTCAACTATGGAGGTATTATATGGAGATTGATAAGAAAGTAAAAATTTCCTCTGCTGAACTTGCTCAGCTATGGGCGCAATATATGAATGACAGTGGAAGTATTTGTGTCCTTAAATTCTTTTTAGAAAAGGCAGAAGACCCAGAAATATCATCTGTTATTGATTTTGCTTTACGATTATCAGAGACACATATAAAAAAATTAACGGTATTTTTTGAAAAAGAGGATTATGCTGTTCCCCATGGTTTTAAAGTAGAAGAGGATGTGGAATTATCTGCTCCAAAATTGTTTACAGACAGCTACGTACTTCAATTTATCCATCAAATGGCGAAGATTGGTCTAACAAATTATTCTGCAAGTGTCGCTTCATCAGTAAGAGCAGACATTACCGATTATTACATGGAATGCCTGTCTGAAACCATGCAGCTATACGTTAAATCAAAGGATTTATTATTGGCAAAAGGTCTTTTTGTAAGGTCACCTGCTATACCTAGTGAAAAAGTCGAATTTGTCAATAAACAAGCTTTTCTTTTTGATGTTATTGGTGAAAAGAGACCATTAATTGTCGCTGAAGTAAGCAATCTATACGCTAACACAATAAGAAATATTTTAGGTGTGGCTACCTTGATTGGATTTAGTCAGGTTGCAAAAGACAAGGAAGTTACCAAATTTTTTCTTAGAGGAATCGATATTGGAAAGAAACATGTAAAGATATTTGGCGCAAAATTAGAGGAATGCAACCTCCCTGTTCCGGCTACCTTATCTGCTGAAATAACAACAAGTACAGCCTACACATTTTCCGATAAACTGATGATGTTCTTTACGACTGGGTTAATCGCTTTAAGTATCGGTTATTACGGGACTGGTGTAGCTCAAAGTCCGCGGATGGATTTAGGGATCATGTATAACAGATTATCTTTAGAAGTTCAATTGTATTCAGAGGATGGCTCCAATATCTTGATTCATAATAAATGGTTGGAGCAGCCTCCTATGGCCACGGATCGTGGAGAATTAGGTTCTTCACATACATAAGTCATAATTGAAAAAGCCGGACTATACATCCGGCTTTTTCCTGTGTCTAAGTATACAGCTCATTATTGCAGCTGTTGGTTTTCTTGTTCCACCTTACCCTCAACTGGGTTTGTTTCCATATACTCATATTCCCTTTCAAGGTCACTTAAAGTCCATTCATAAAGATGTCGATCTTCTTTTTTAAACACACCAATTTTAAGCAGTTTATCTATAAGGTATTGCCTTCTTTGCTGGACAGCGGTTCGAAGAATATTCTTCATACCTTGTCACCTCCAGATATTTTACTACTCCTGAGCTACCTATACGATTTTAACGTCTTGCTTATTATGGGTGTGTCGATTTTTAGCATATTTACCTACTCTTAAAGCAAACTTCATCTTAACTTAATAAATGAAAATAAACTGTATTTTTATTAATGGTCTACAAGATTAGAAAAGCCCACCTAAATTATTAGGTGGGCCACATATCTTTATACACCGCGTTTATTACCCCAAAGCAGGGCATGTAGTTGAGGCAGTACTTTGACATTGTTTAATTGACTGTCTTCGACTACCCGATTAACCAGCCACTCATATTTATTCAGCAGCTTTTGGATCAATTCTTGATTATTCCCATTCGTGATATCATCATTCCCTACCTGCAAATAAAAAGGAATGCCTTCGTATCTCTTATGAACCATTCTCGCATATTCCAAATCAGCTTCATCAAAAATAACGACCTTTAAACTAACATTATTTTCAAACTGGTTTTCGTCTAGATTAATAAAAATCGAATCTAATAGTTCAAAATTTGTTTCCATCGTTGAACTTGGAGGTTTAGGAGAAATGGTAAGTTCATCAATTTTTAAAAACCAATCCTGCCATCTGCTGCCTTGCGTTTCAATTCCTATACTTATATTCTTTTCTTTTAATAAATCAATCAATGAATCTAGGTTTTTTAAAAGAGCTGGATTCCCCCCTGATATGGTCACAAAGGAGAAATTATCACCGCCAATGGAGTATAATTTTCCCCAAATTTCTTCGGCAGTCATTAACATAATGTCGTCTTTAGCGCTGCCATCCCACGTAAAGGCAGAATCACACCAGCTGCAGGAATAATCGCAGCCGGCAGTTCTTACAAACATCGTTTTTTGCCCAACGACCATCCCTTCGCCTTGAATCGTGGGGCCAAAAATTTCTAGAACGGGAATACTGCTCATTCCTCCATCCACTCCCTTCTAGTCTCTGCATAACTAGTAGGCGTTTCATAAAGGCGGACAAATTCTACTCTAGCTCCGAGGAATTGATCCTTGTTCACATCTTTGGCTAATGCTGCTTGCATTTTTTCATAAATCCAAACCACGATATTTTCAGCGGTTGTATTCATCGGAGGCAGTGTTTCATTTAGGTATCGATGATCCAGGTGAATCTCAATTTCATTTTTCCAAATTTCCTTGATATCGCCAAAATCCATCATTAATCCTCTTTCATCCACATAGCCGCTAATCCCGAAGACTACTTTATAGGTGTGGCCGTGCAGGTTCTTGCATTTTCCTTCATAGCAATGTAAGTGATGTGCGGCATCAAAGGTAAATTCCTTGCTTACCAATACACGCTTCGTATGATACTTTAACTCCTTGCGCTGAATGTCTTCATCTATTTTCTGCAGTTTATCGACAATTCTAAATCCGTACATTTTGAGTCCTCCCACTTAGAAAGTCATCGAGTCCGCGTTTTCTTAACACACAGGCTGGACATTCCCCACAGCCGTCAGAAATAACGCCATTGTAACAGGTTAACGTATTCTCCCGTACGTATTCAAACGCATATAATTGATCTGCTAATTCCCATGTCTCTGCCTTATTCAACCACATTAACGGTGTGTGAATCACAAAGTTATCATCCATAGAAAGATTTAAGGTAACATTGAGGGATTTGATAAAAATATCACGGCAATCTGGGTAGCCGCTGAAATCTGTTTCGCAAACACCTGTCACTAAATGCTTGGCACCAACCTGACGAGCTAACACTCCGGCAAAGGTAAGGAACAAAAGGTTTCTTCCTGGAACAAACGTTGAAGGAAGTTCACCATCTTCTCCGTCTTTGACTTCAATTTCAGAGCGTGTTAGCGCATTGGGTGCGAGCTGATTCAATAAAGACATATCTAATATATGGTGTCTTACACCTAGTTCATTGGCTATATTTTTGGCACATTCAATTTCTAAACTATGCCGTTGATTGTAGTCGAACGTTACTGCCTCCACCTCTTTAAATTGTTGTAACGCCCAAAATAAACAGGTAGTGCTGTCTTGCCCGCCGCTAAATACGACAATGGCTTTTTCATTTTTTAACATGTTAAAGGAAACTCCTTCCAAAATAGAAAAAGCCGTACCCCAAGATAGAAGTACAGCTTCATCTTAGTTTTTTTAACGAGGGGTGCTAGAACCTCTATTGGTTTATGCTGTTAGTATAATACCATAAAAAAAATGAAAATAGGAACCATAATTTTTTATTTGACGTTTTAGCTGACGTCCTTTATCATATGGAGAAGATAATACCCGTACTTACACGGGAGAGGTTCATAGCTGATACCCTCTATAAAAAACTATGGATACATGACTCTATGCCATGTCCATACCGGACGTGGCTTTTTGTTTTTTATCCTTGTGGTTTGCTGGAGTATGCTGGCTAGGACTCTTCTTCTAAAAAAGTGTTGGGATACATTTTAATGGGGGTTTTTTTATGTCTGGCCGTAGCCATGAAGAAGGATTAAAGGATTTAACACTATTAGGTAATCAAAATACACAATACTCATTTGAGTATGCTCCAGAGGTTTTGGAGGCAGTCGATAATCTTCATCCAGAGCGTGATTATTTCGTAAAATTTAATTGTCCTGAATTTACTAGTCTTTGCCCGCTTACGCATCAGCCCGATTTTGCAACGATGTATATTTCATACATCCCGAATCAAAAAATTGTTGAGAGTAAATCTCTGAAACTCTATTTATTCAGCTTCAGAAATCATGGTGATTTCCATGAGGATTGCGTCAATATTATCATGAACGATTTAATCAAGCTTCTAGATCCTAGATATATTGAGGTTTGGGGGAAATTCACTCCACGCGGTGGTATTTCCATTGATCCATGGTGTAACTACGGGAAACCAGGTACCAAGTTCGAAGAAATGGCTACTTTCCGGTTGATGAACCATGACCTGTATCCGGAAAAAGTAGATAATCGATAATTGAAAACTATTTTTAATAAAAATTAAATAGTCCTGTAAACCTGTAACATTTTTCATATGATACATTGAGTTTAGTAATTACTAGACAAATGAAGAATGAGTTGATCCTATGTTGAATGTTAAAGAGGTTACTGAACAGCTTAGGGCTGGGGGGATTACGGACAGTGAACAGGTTGTCATCCGTTGGATTCTCGATGGGAAAATCAAGGCTAGAAGAACCAAGCATCTAAATCTAGAATACTCGATAAATCCTGTTGATTTAGCGTCTTTTATTTTAGAAAAGAAGATTGAGTTCAAAACGAAGAAATTTGGTATAGATTTTCACCAGTGGGAAAAAACATTCCACGAGAATCAAAAATTCAAAGAAGAAATTGAACAGTTAAAAACCTCGATTCGGATTGAACAAGCAAAAAATAGGTCTTTAAAAAGAATGCTTAAAGCTGAGTATGCACTTTCCGACACTCCACCTTTGACCCTTACCTCCTTATTGGGTTTAGAACCTGGGGCAGATATGGACTCAATCAGGAAGGAATACAAGAAAATATTAAAGGCGCTCCATCCTGATAGAGGTGGCGACGAACGACTCTTTAAAGTGTTTTATGACCACTATGAAAAGGTAAAGGATCCAGCAAAAAGCTGAATCCTTTTTGTTTTTGGCTGTGTTAAACGGGCCTGTTGATGTACGCTCCAGGCACTTCGCTTTCCGCGGGCGGTACGGGGAGCCTCCTCGCCGCTTAAGTGTCTGCGGGGTCTCCCCTGCCCCGTCCTCCCGCAGGAGTCTTCGTGCCTTCCGCGCAAATCAACAGGGTGCAATCAACAATTAGCTTTAACACAGCCTTGTTTTTATAAATCTTGATTACCTTTTGTTCCGTTAATTGAATAGCTTGCTACTATGTTTGCACTTAATGAATGGGAAACAGAGCAGTATTTGTCTTTTGATAATTGAATGGCACGGACTACCTTATCTTCTGGCAGATCGCCTTCTACTAAGTAATGAATATGAAAATCAGTAAATTTCTTTGGTTCGGTGTCTGCCCGCGTCCCTTCTACTTCCATTGCAAATCCCGTCAACTCTAATCGCATTTTTTTCAAAATCATAACGATATCGATGCCTGTACAGCCTGCAAGTGAGTATAGGAGAAGCTCAGTTGGCCTGGGGCCGCTATTTTGACCGCCAACTTCTAGTGCCGCGTCCATCCTTAAATCATGGCCTGAAGGCGTAGTTCCGGTAAAGGCCATATCTCCTGTCCAGTAAATAGTTGATTTCATTTCTATCGTCCCTTCCTGCATGTAAATTCATCCTTATTTTACCTTAAAAAAAGGTTTTGAACTCCTATTTGAGTCCAAAACCTTCTATTATTACTTAAGTAAGGACAAGTCGATTAGACCTTTAATATCACTACTTGGAATATATCCAGCTTCTTTACTGATATCTGCCATTTCCTGAATTACTTTTTCATTTACATCTGTTGTCACCGCTAAACGAGAGAATGCTGCATCCACTTCCTCTTTGTTTAACTCTTTACCAGTTAGATCCTTTAGGTGCTTGATGACAATTTCTTTACTTTCATCTGGATTGTCCTGAATGAATTTTACCGCTTTTTTGTGAGCAACTAAATACTGCTTAGATAAGTCTTTGTTTTTCAAAAAGTCTGTTCTAGCTGCTACTACTGTATTTGTTGATTCCTTGCCCCATGCGAACTCATCCCAGTCAAGTAGTAACTTTCCATTTGCTTGGTTTTCAAGTACATATCCCCAAGGCTCTTGGGTCGCTGCCGCGTCAACTTGTTTTTGGATGAATAGAGAAGCTGTATCAGCTGGTGCTGCAGCGAATAAATCTACAGTACCTCCACTTGTTTTCGCTTTTAAATCGGCCTCTTTTAACGCTTTTCGGAGCATAACATCCTGCGTGCTTCCAATAACCGGAATTGCCACTTTTTTACCATCTAAATCAGCTACTTTTTCAACACCGCTTCCTTCTGCTGCAACAAGAACAGCCCCGCCATTTACTGCACCAGAAATCAGGTGATATTCCTTGTTTTTTACATAAAAGTTAAGTAATGGACCAGGTCCTACTGTACCAACGTCAATTGCTTTTGTTGCCATTGCTTCCATAAATAGTCCGCCGTTTGCAACTGTTTTTGTTTCAATCGTTACATCCTTACCGAAAGCTTCTTCAAAATACCCTTTTTCAAGTGCAACAATCGTTGCGATATGTGTTAAGTTTGGAAAATATCCGATCTTAACGTTTTTCACCTCTCCGCCTTCGCTTTCGTTGGAAGATTGAGCACATCCACTAAGTAAGCCAATAAACAAAATGGTGATAAATAGGTAAAGCATAGATTTTTTTAACATGATTTTTCTCTCCTGGTTCTATAATTTTTTTATTAAGCTCTTTTTCGAATACCCCATTTTACTTCTACATTGCGTTCTAGTCGTGAAAAAACAACATTATCGACTATGGTCCCGATAATGGCAATAATTATCATGACAGAAATAACTAAATCCATTTGACCGAGTGAACGACCCATTTCAAGCAGTTGTCCAAGTCCGCCTCCGCCCCCAAGAAGTTCACCGGCCATTAAGGCACGCCATGAAAATGCCCAAGCAATTCGAAGTCCCGAAATGATTTGCGGTACAGATGCTGGAAGAATGACAGTCCGGAGGAAATGAAATCCACTTGAACCATATACCTTAGCAACACGCTGATAAAGCTGGGGTACATTTTTAAACCCGCTTGTTGCATTCACCGTCATGGTCCATGTCGCACCGATAGTTACAATAAACAATATGGAAAAATCATTTAACCCAAACCAGATGATCGCTAATGGAAACCAGACAATACTTGGAATTGATTGGAGCGCAGTAACGACAAATCCAAGTGTATCTTCGACCAGTTTATATCGCCAGATAAAGTAACCTAATATCAATCCGACAATAATAGCAATCGTAAAGCCGAGTAATATCCGCCCCATACTTTTACCGATTGCTAATGTGATTTGACCACTTAGTAAGCCGTTAAAAAGGGTTTCCAATACCTGACTAAGGCTGGGAAACATAAAATCGGGAAGACTGGAAAATCTAGATGTGACTTCCCATATCACCGCTATCACCGCGATGAAGATGATCCGTCTTAAAGCTGTAGTCATCACCCATTTCCTCCTTCAATACTTTTTCGATTTCATCTTGTAAAATAGATAAAATTCGCTGTTCTGTATTTAATGTAACACTGTCCGGTGTTACTCCATCCTTCATCGTTGGCACGGGAATGATTTCTTTAATCCTTCCTGGACGAGTGGCAAATACGACCACTTCCTCTGAGAGGAGTACCGCTTCTCTGATATTGTGAGTAATAAAAAAGATGGTTACTTTTGTCTTTCTCCAGATTTCAAGCAGTTCTTTATGCAGCACCATTCTTGTTTGTTCATCCAATGCTGAGAAAGGCTCATCCATTAACAAGATGTCAGGCTCCATTACTAACGCTCTTGCAATTGAAACCCGCTGCTTCATTCCACCAGATAATTCGTGAGGATATGAATTTACATAGCGGCTGAGGTGAACCATTTTTAAGACATCAAGTGCCTTTCTTTTCGCCTCTTCTTTTGGCATTTTTTTAAGATTTAAACCATAGGTTACATTTTCTAATACGGTCAGCCACGGAAACAAACCTGCTTCTTGGAAAACTACTACTCTTTCTGGTCCAGGTTTTGATACTAAGTTCCCATCAACGCGGATTTCGCCGCTATCAGCTTTGTCGAGTCCAGCAACTAGGTAAAGCAGCGTAGACTTCCCACAACCTGATGGTCCTACAATCGAAACAAAACTGCCTTTTTTAACATTTAAATTTATCCCATCAAGAACTTTCACGTTTTCTTTTCTATCATTTATAAAGCTTTTTTCGATAGACTCTATCGTTAAATACATTTAATGTCACCTCTTTTTTAATCCCTAGTAAATCTATTGGTTTTATTATATTACAAACAATAGGTAAGTCAACTATTATTCTATTATTCTGCAAAATTTTATGTAACTCTTTTTGTATTTACTGAATATTTGAATATTTTTCTACAAATGACTAGCAAGGTAGATGGATTCCCGTCGTTATTTGCAGGAACTTTACTATTTCTAAAAGAATCTGGTGATTCATGTAGATAAGTTTATTACAGTTCATGCAGGAGAAACTCATACGTTTCTAAAATTAGTAGAGTAGACGAAAAGCAAGTCTAATGAATAAGTTGAAAGGTGGTCATTGCCATGAGTCAAGATATTACCCTACAACAAATTGCAGAAGGTGTACCAAAGACACTATTAAATGCATCCGATAGAGACATTGAAGGATTCCAAAAAATCATCGAAGAAACAATTAAATTAAGAGAAGCACATAGAAACCTGCAGAAAATGGTAAAAAGCTTTTCTACTTCTACGATTCAGCGAACGTAAATATTTAAAAAAAAAAAAAAAAAAGACCCATCCTTGTCAAAGGGGGTGGGTCTATACATACCTTATAGAGAATTTCATTCATCAATAGAATCTATCACCTTTATAAGGAGAAATAAATTTGTAAGGTCTTGATACTAATTTGAAAAAATGCTGTATAACCGCTACAAAATCATCTAATAAAAAGGTAGATTTGGGCATTCCCTGGTTTAGGGTTAACCTTCTGTATTCATTAAGAAGATTATCTAGTTCTTGACTGCAAGCAATCGTTTCTTTATTAGACAGTCCCTTTGTCATACCTATTTTTATCATTTCATTTCTCTTCTCATTTATTGCCTCTTCTAAATCAACTATATTCATAACCAAAACACACCTCTAACTCTTTTAATTACCCAGATGCTTTTAAATATATTAGTCATGAAAAGAATTATAGCATGTATTTAAATCTATTAAATCGTTTCGATAAAACAAGTTAAAATATGACAAAACTAGACGATTTTTAAAATTTCAGATTATTCCATAAAATTAATTTTGCTTGCTAATTCTGCATATTTATAGGATGTTGTTGTATGTTGAAGGCAAATCAGGCCAATACTTACCATATGGTTATTATTGGTTTAGCAAAATTATTATATAGTTTTTTTTGAAAAAATCAGGAGGAATAAATGATGCTTTTTGAAGAATATGAAGTATTGCTAAAAAAAACGGTTGCTGTTGCACCAGATTGGGTAAAAAGCGACATCCAGGACATTTTGAAAAAAGATGAAGGGAAACATATAGGAGTAAGTTATGTCATTTCACAATTAAATGATAGATATTCTTTTAGTCTTAGACATATTTTGTCAGCAATGGATTTTTCGAGTGAATGGACGCAGGTCTCAAGAGAACGGCTTAGTTTTATTGATAATAATATTGATGTTGTTGTTGCATTGTATTATGATCTCAAAGATTAACCGTGAGAAATTCTATGTAAATACAAAAAGCAATACTAATTCATCGTTGAGAATTAGTATTGCCTTTTGTGTTTTTTTGGCTGTGTTAAGTGGGCTGTTGATTTGTGCTCCAGGCGCTAAAGCGCCAAATGTTTAAGCATGAAAATTTGTGCCGTCGGTTGTAGCTTGGACTATGCCGGCACGAATGACGAAGTCTCCGAAGTGCTCTTCTTGCTCTCGTTCTTTCGCGTAACGGGAAAGAATGACACGCAGTTCGCTCAAGATTTCTTCTTCACCGATATTTTCTCGGTACATTTTGTTGAGTCGGCTGCCGTCAAAGGCAGCTCCTAGATACATATTATATTTCCCTACCGCTTTACCCATAAAAGCTATTTCTCCAAGTCCAGGGCGCGCACAGCCGTTTGGACACCCTGTCATACGGATGGTAATTTCTTTATCCCTTAGACCATTTTCATCTAAAATGTCCTCTATTTTATCAATAAGCTTAGGTAAGTATCTTTCTGCTTCTGCCATTGCTAACCCGCATGTAGGAAGTGCAACACATGCCATTGAACTGCGGCGAAGTGCAGAATAGTGACTGCCATCCGTTAAACCATATTGTTCAATTAGTTCATTTATTTTTTTCTTCTTCTGGCTTGAAACATCGGCAATAATTACGTTTTGATTTGCAGATACCCGGAATTCACCTTTATGGACTTTTGCAATTTCTCTAAGAGCTGTTTTTAGCTTATAATCATCCGAATCCGCAACACGGCCGTTTTGGATATAAAGGGTATAATGCCATTTTCCTTGAACGCCTTTTACCCAGCCGTAACGGTCGCCGTTATCGTCAAAGTGATAAGGTTTTGCTTCATCAAGACTCCAGCCAAGACGATTTTCTAATTCTTCCTTGACGGTTTCCAATCCTAGTCGGTCAACGGTATACTTGAACCGGGCATTTTTTCGCTCGGAACGGTTACCGTAATCGCGCTGAATGGTAATGATTTTTTCTGCTACATCTTGAATTTGATCTGGAGTACAAAAGCCGATTACCTTGGCAAGCTGAGGGTAAGTCTCTTTATCACCATGTGAACTTCCCATACCGCCGCCAATTGCCACGTTAAAACCAATAAGTTTTCCATCTTCTACAATCGCAATTAACCCAAGGTCTTGTGAAAAGACGTCAATATCATTCGAAGGCGGAACGGCAATGGCAATTTTGAATTTACGTGGTAAATAAAGCGGTCCATACATCGGTTCAACATCATCCGTTTCAGGACTACCAGCCACTTTTTCTTCATCAAGCCATACTTCATGGTAGGCCCTTGATCGCGGCAATAAATAATTACTTAAATGTTTTGCCCATTCGTATACTTCCATATGAATCTCAGATTGATAGGGATTTGAGGTACACAATACGTTACGATTGACATCACCGCACGCAGCAATTGTATCCAATAACGTAGAATGGATTTCCTGTATCGTATTTTTCATATTCCATTTTAATATCCCGTGCATTTGAAACGTTTGACGTGTAGTAAGTTTTAATGTTCCGTTACCGTTTTTATCAGCCAGCTCATCCAAAACTAGCCATTGGGACGGTGTCGCAACACCGCCAGGCAGACGGACACGAAGCATGAACTGATAGGCAGGCTCAAGTTTTTGCTTTTGGCGCTCATTGCGGAGATCTCGATCGTCCTGCAAATAGCTGCCATGGTGTTTCATTAGACGGTTATCATCATCTGGAATGCCAGCACTGATTCTGTCGAGCATTACTTCTTTTAGTGTTCCGCGTAAAAAATTACTTTCGCTTTTAATACGCTCTACATCACTTGGCGCGCCTTCAGGTGCCTTTAACTTTTGCTTCACCATTTATGAAAAATCTCCTTCCACTACTGTATCAATAGGGCTCATTTCTTATACTTTGTTGCTATATGGAACAAAATTTAATGAATATGCTAAATTTCCGCAGAAAATAGAATACTTTTAATAAGAAAAGAGCCTACAAACTAAATTCTAAAGCGCAAAATAACTATTTCCACGTTAAAATCGGCTTTAAGATTTTAACAACAATCTTTACGAATTCAACTCAATATACATCGCGCTGGTATCGTTTTTGCTGCTGCATATCTGCTAAATAGGCTTCTGCCTCTTCTCGGCTCAAGCTTCCCTCTTTTTCAATTATTCCAATAAGCGTTTGATGGACGTCATGTGCCATATGTTTCTCATCACCGCAAATGTAAACATGCGCACCTTCTTGAAGCCACTCGAACAATTCCTTGCTCTGTTCTAACATGCGGTGTTGAACATAGACTTTTTCTGCTGTATCCCTAGAAAAAGCAACATCCATTCTGGTTAATACTCCGTCTTTTAGCCATTTTTGCCATTCTGTTTGGTAAAGGAAATCCGTGACAAAATGCTGGTCTCCAAAGAACATCCAAGACTTACCTTCTGCCCCAGTTTCCTCACGCTCTTGCATAAATGAGCGGAATGGTGCTACCCCTGTTCCTGGTCCAACCATGATGATTGGGGTTTCAGGATTCGCTGGAAGCTTAAAGTTTTCGTTTTGTTGAATATAGATTGGTACACTGTCTCCTGGCTGTAATCGTTCTGCCGTAAAAATAGAGCAGACACCTTTACGGTCACGACCATTGGCGTTGTAACGGACAGCACCTATCGTTAAGTGCACTTCATCAGGATTCGCATTTAGGCTGCTTGCAATCGAATATAAGCGTGCAGGCATCTTTCTAAGTATCGAAACAAACTCTTGAGGAGTGCTTTTCAACGGTCCAAAGTCGCGAACCACATCAAGTAAATCATGTCCTTCTAGATAGGATTTGACTTTTTCACTGTTGGTTAAGAGCTCCTGCAAATCTAAATTCGCAGTAATCTTTGTTGCTTTTTCAAGAAGCGGTTTTGTTAAAGTAGTAATTTCATAGTACGTACTAAGGGCATCTCTTAACGAGAGAACCTCGCCTTGTTTATTAATTGTCACACTTTCTTCCGGGTTCCATTTCAATTCTGCAAGAAGCAATTCGACAAGTTCTGGATCATTTTCCGGATAGATTCCAAGACTATCGCCTGGTTGGAAGCTAATACCTGAACCTTCAAGTGATAACTCCAGATGCCTTGTTTCTTTGTTAGAGCCACGTCCGTTTAAGTTTAGATTATCAAGAACTTCTGCTCTAAACGGATTGGTTCTAGAGTATGTTGATTCTACTGTTTGTGTGGATGCTGCCTGAGCTAGTGCAGGAATTCCACCCTTTGCTTCACCTAGGCTGCTAATGATTCCTTCAAGCCATTCTGCTGCCGGTTCATCATAATCCAAGTCACAGTCGAAACGAGGATAAAGTCGAGTCCCACCGAGCTCCTCCAAACGAGCGTCAAATTGTTTTCCTGTTTGACAGAAGAATTCATATGAGCTATCTCCAAGAGATAAGACTGAAAAGTGTAAGTCCTCTAGCTTCGGTGCCCGCTTGCCATGTAGAAACTCATGGAATGTTAGGGCATTATCCGGTGGATCGCCTTCTCCGTGTGTACTTACTAAGATAAGTAGATTTTTAACTTTTTTAATATTGTTTGGTTTAAAATCGCTCATAGCAGAAACAGTTACTTGGAACCCTTTCCCTTCAAGCGTCGTGCTGGCCTTTTTTGCTAAGCCGCGAGCATTTCCTGTTTGTGATCCGTAAAGAATGGTCACTTCTTTTGAAGCTGCACCATCGGCTGTTTGCTGGCTTGGTACGCCTAATACAGAAGCAATTGGCGCAGAAGCCGCACCAGCAAGATACCCACTCAACCAAACTTTTTGAGATTCAGTAAAAGTAGGTAAAAGACGATTTAGGAGTTCCGCCTGCTCCTGATTAAACGGACTGTTCATTACCTGAAGTTGCAACGTTATCCACCTCACTATGGAATATAAACTTATCATACAGTATTTTTTAGAGGCCATTAGATTTAAATTGGTCTATTTCTTGACCCAGTTCTCTATTTAATAAAGTTATAGAAATATTTCGTAACTAGCTTTCGTTCACTCCAACCAAATATTAAATACTACTCACCAACCGCACGTTCAATTACGATATCTTCGATTACGGTATGGTTGCTTAAAGCTTGAGTACAGAGGATTCTCTGACCTCCTTTTTGGCACAAGCGAACGGTTTTGTTTAATTCTGCAAGTAGAAGTCCGGTAAATAACATATAGGGAACAACTATTACCCGACCCACAGCACCTTCCGAAATATTCTCTAAACCCTCACTTAGCTTCGGTTCGGTTGCCGCTAAATAGCAAACAGATACCCTTTGCGCTCCAAGCCGTTCCCCGATACCATCCGCAATTTTTCCAAAATTCACGTGGACATCCGGGTCGCTGCTGCCTACACCGACAATCAATAACCTGTCTTCTGGGGTCACCTCACCTGCAGAATCCCTAATTAACTCAGCCACAGCATCTAGAATAACATCCTGGACTCCGAAAGGGTTCTTTATTTTTACCGGAATAGTAGGATATTTGGAAATAATGGGTGACAAGGCTTCAGGAATATCCCGTTTTATATGTCCCGCTGCCAAAAGAAACAGTGGAACAACGTCAATTTCCGAAGCACCCCGCTCGACACATGTTTCAAAGCCTTCTTCAATCAGCGGCTCTGTGAGCTCTAAGAAACTCAGTTCCTGTATCGGAACGTCAATTCGTGCCTTTACACTTTCAATAAAAGCCCGTATCTCGACCGCCCCTTTTTTTGAACGAGTACCATGGCCGATATAAAGAATTGCTTTCATAATATGTGCTCCCTTCTGCTGTTACCGGTTGGCGGCTGGAATATTTGCTAAAATTTCTTCCTGAAACCAATTCAATTTTTTGCGCAAGGTTACTACCTCCCCAATCACAATCATACTTGGATTGGTAATCCCCTCTCTTTCTACCACTTCTTCAATCGTATCAAGTGTGCCAACTACTGTTCTTTGGTCGCTTAATGTACCCCAATGAATCAAAGCGATTGGAGTCTGTGGCGATTTTCCATTGGAAATTAAATGTTTGGTTATCGCCGGAAGATGAGAAACACCCATGTAAACACATATCGTATCGACTCCCTTTGCCAAGTGTTTCCACTGGTGCTCCGCCTCAACATCACCAGCTTGATGTCCGGTAATAAAGGCGAAGCTTTTACTCAAGGTACGGTGGGTCACAGGAATCCCTGCATAAGCGGAAGCCGCTATTCCAGCGGTAATACCTGGAACAATTTCAAATGACACGTTATGCCTAGCACATTCCTCTGCTTCCTCACCGCCACGCCCGAAAACAAAAGGATCTCCACCTTTAAGTCGGACTACGTTATACCCTTTTTTGGCGTATTTCACCAAAAAATGATTAATGGTTTCCTGCTTCATTGTATGATAATTAGGAAGCTTGCCGCAATAGACAAGTTGTGCCCCCTCTTTCGCGTTCTCCAAAAGTTCAGGATTTACCAGTCGATCATAGAGGATGACGTCAGCTTGCTTGAGGCAGCGTAACCCTTTTACTGTAATCAAATCTGGATCGCCAGGACCCGCACCTACTAAATAAACCTTGCCAACCATTGATCAACCATCCTTTCTTTCCGATTCAAATTATAGTATGTTTTTTTCTTGGAGGTAACTGAAAATTTGATTTACCGCTTCTTCTACTGTTAATAAATCAGAGCGGACCGTTATTTCTGGAAATACCGGTGCTTCATAAGGAGAATCAATCCCTGTAAAATCCTTTATTTCCCCACGTCGGGCCTTTGCATATAGCTGCTTCGGATCACGTTTTTCACATTCGTCAAGAGGACAATCTACAAAAACCTCAATGAACTCGCCTTCTCCAAAAATGGCTCGGACTTGGTCGCGATCGGAACGAAATGGTGATATAAAGGCGGTAGTCACGACTGCACCACTATCTACAAATAATTTGGCAACCTCACCAATTCTTCTGATATTCTCTGTACGGTCATGGTCAGAAAAACCGAGATCCTTGTTTAATCCATGGCGGATATTATCACCATCTAGAACATATTCGTTAATCCCCTGACGATACAAAGCGCTCGATACGGCGTTCGCAATCGTCGATTTCCCAGAACCAGAAAGTCCTGTAAACCACAGTACACAGCTTCCATGACCATTTTGGGCATGACGGTCGGATTTGGTAACTGTACTAGCGTGCCATGTAATATTAGTTGCTTTTGTCAAAAGTTTTCTCCTCCTTAAACCGTGGTCTCTTCTTTCATGCCTTCAATCAACACTTCAACAACCTCTTTACGGCTGAAAGTGGATGGAGGAAGCTGTCCTGCGCGAAGCAATTCCCGTACTTTTGTTCCAGATAGAATTACTCGATCTTCATTGCTATGCGGGCAAGTTTTATCAGAAGCCATTCCTTCACATTTCGTGCAATAGAAGCTATGTTCAAAAAATAATGGTTTAATACCAAGCTCCCCTTCAGGGAATTCATTAAATATTAATTGAGCATCGTACGTACCATAATAATTACCTACACCTGCATGGTCACGGCCAACAATAAAATGCGTGCAGCCAAAGTTCTTACGGGCAATCGCATGGAAAATCGCTTCTCTTGGTCCTGCATATCTCATTGCTGCTGGGTAGACACCAAGCTGAACACGTTCTCTTGGGTAATAATTTTCAAGAAGGACACGATAGCTTTTTAGGCGAACATCTGCTGGGATGTCGTCAGATTTCGTTTCCCCAACAAGCGGGTTCACGAAAAGTCCATCAACTGTTTCAAGTGCAGCTTTTTGAATGTACTCATGGGCACGGTGAATTGGATTTCTTGTTTGGAAGCCGACCACCGTTTTCCAGCCTTTTTCTTCAAACAATGCACGTGTTTCCTTTGGTTCAAACCAAACATCACTGAAGACACCTTTTTCTGGTTTCTTAATAAGAGTTACTTCACCAGCCACATAGACAGGTCCTCTTTCATATAGACGCTTAACTCCTGGGTGAGCTGTTTCAAGTGTTTTATATACCTCTACTGCTTCCTTATCTAGGTTCGGTTCATACCATTCTGATACGGTAATTACCCCGTATACCTCTTTGTTAAAAACTAGCTTGATTTTCTCCCCAACTTCAAGTGTCGCTGCTGTTTCATTGGAAACAGGAAGCGTAACCGGAATAGACCAAATCGTATTATCACTAAGACGCATATTCTCCACTACGTTTTCATAATCAGCTTTCCCAAGGAAACCGGTTAGCGGACTAAATAACCCAACACCGATTAACTCAAGATCACTTAGGGCAATGGCGTCGATTTCAAGTTCTTTTACGATGGATGTAACATCATAGTTTGGATCAAATGCTTGGATTAGTTTTCCTCCATGAGGTGTTGGTAAAAATGACAACAGAATCAAACCTTTCTTCATGTAATTTAATTTTTATTATTAAACTCTTCGGAAAAAAGAGATTTAAATCATTGAAACTACCAAGCTATTTTTCAGCAACTTCTGTCACCGCTTGGTTCGATTTTTTCATAAGTGACATTACACCGAATACGGAGATTAAGACACCTGCCATCGCAACAATTGGATAGAAGTTATGCTCTATCAGCAATTGGATAAGTGTGTAAGAAAGCACCATCGATAATACAGGAGATACGATCCACACAGTAAGAAGCTGAACCACTATATCCTTTTTTAAGACAGACTTTCCATGCTTGGCAAAGCCGATTCCGATAATCGAAGATGTTGTGATTTGAGTAAGCGGGACCGGAATCCCGAATACAGAAGCTACGGTGACAATGGCTGCTCCCGTTCCAGAAATAACACATCCCTCTTCCAAACGGAGAGTGGTAATTTTCTTACCGTTTGTTTCAAGAACACGTTGTCCTAACAGGATGGCACCTAATGCAACACAAAGCCCGCCCCAGAAAATGCCGGCACTTGTCGACATAATTTCAGCACCGACTAGCGGTCCAACCGCATTTGCCACATTGTTCATCCCTGCTGAGAAAGCTTCAAATAACCCCATACATACGACAAGAACGGAAAGGATTGGAACGGCCTTCGGTGCTTCCATCCAGCGCTTCAAAGTTTTATTTTTTAATAGATTCGCAGCTAGAATAGCAATCACAAATGCTGCAAATGGAGTAAGCAGCCAAAAGACCATAATCCATGCCAAACTGCCGACAAATACTGATTGGTAGACAATGCCGGCACCTACTACCGATCCTACTGCTACTTCACTTGTTGAAAGTGGAATCCCGAAAATATTTGCTAAAAATAACGCTAACGCAGCAGAAGCTAAAACAATAAGAGCAATTGGCACGCTAAATGTACTACTTGGGACAATCCCGCTGCCAATTGTTTTAACTACTTCTCCGCCGCCTAGCCAAGCACCAAAGAATACGGTAACACCACACAATAACAATGCGAGTTTCTTCTTAACCACTCCGGCTCCGTAAGAGATCCCCATCGAAGCTGCTGCACCACTAGCACCAATATTGATGGCAAAAAATAATCCAATTATAACTGCAATAATCGTGAGCAAACTAAAAGCCCCCTTTTAGGATGTGTGTAAGCCACACTCCGTCTTTCCGCTTCCCACCCAGCGTCCTTCACGTGAATCACCATCTGCCGAAACAGGCTGCGTACAAGGAAAACAGCCGATACTAGGGTAATTTTGATCATGCAAGGCATTGTAAGGGAGGTCTTTTTCCTTGATATAGGCCCAAACTTCATCCCATGTCCAGTGAATAAGCGGACAGATTTTAATATTCTGAAACTTCTCATCTTTATTGAGAAATTGAGTGTTTGCTCTAGTGGGTGATTGTTCTCGGCGAAGCCCTGAGATCCATGCTTGCTTTGCCGTTAGTGTCTCCCTTAATGGTATGACTTTGCGGATATTACAGCATTGGTTGGGCTCCCTCTTCCATAGTGCTGACCCATATTGCTCGCGTTGTTCATCTAAGGATAGCTTTGGCAGTTTTCGCTCAATCTTTAATGAAGGAAAACGCTCTTCGATTTTGTTAATAACCTCATATGTTTCCGGAAAGTGTAAGCCAGTATCTAAGAATACGATATGCGCGTCTGGTTTAACTTGTTGGATGAGGTCAATTAATACTATCGCTTCAGCACCAAAACTGGACGCATAGACAATTTGTTCATCTGGATAAGAGCTGTATGCCCATTCCAATACCGATTTTGCTCCTTTCGTACTATCCTCGATAGGAAACGTATCGGATATTTGATTCCATTTTTTATACGTAACCAGTGTAGTCATTACTAAAATCCTCCTTTTTCCATAAAAAAAACCTTCCCAAAAAAAGGAAGGCATCTCACGTTTGTTTAACGCCTTATCTCCCAAAATGAAGATCATTTTGCTGGAATTAGCACCTTGCACAACAGGTTGCCGGGCTTCACAGGACCAGTCCCTCAGCCACTCTTGATAAGATATATGGTATTTGCTGAGACTAATCCTACCATACCAATAGGATTTATGTAAATAAAAATATATAAAATTTAGAAAAATTAATTTGTCACAATTATTTATTAAAAAAACGTCATAGAAGGTGATGCCTTCCATGACGCTTTTCATTTGGTTATAGGGTATTAACATTTTTAGTCTGAGTAGTTTTCCATTTTTCCAATTGCCGCAGACCTTTTTGTTCTCTAATCTGTTCTTTCGTGATTTCTATCCCTTCTCCAATACTAGCAGCAGCACCGAACAGGTAATAACGTATTCCCGTATTAAATACTACTTGATTATAATAGTATTGAAGTATTTTTGAATTCTCTCCGCTTAGTATCGCCATTGTAATATCTGATTGTTCTTTTGCTGTAAGTTTGATATCTTTATCCATTTCAGGTGCCAATAATCCAAATTCCTCTGGGTTCACAATGGAAGACTCCATCTCATTTTCTGTTATTTTAAAAATAAAGCTATTGCGATGAACAGGTAAATCTTCCGACCCTTCCATTCCTTGAACCACATAAACATTTTTATAGGACAGTCCTTTGAATATAGGAGCAATTTTATTAATCGCTGTTCGATGATAAGCCCCCATCATTATGGATTCCGCATTCGCTAAATTCAATAATTTCTCAACTGTATTAAGGAGAGTTCTGACCCCAAGCTCTTTGCGGATTTTCCGCAGTTTCCCTAAACTATTAGAGAATTCTTCGGTTGAAGCAAAAGCAATTCCTGCTTCTGTTATTGTCTTTAACAAACTAGCAGCATTTAGAGATATATCAACGCCTATTCGTGCCAGAATCTCCTTCATTGCGACACCATATTTTGGCGGTAGGGCATCACTCCCATGTAAAAATACCGGCAAACCATGTTCAGCCATTAAAATAGCAGTCGGGATGCTCCCCATAAAAGTGTTTCTACCATTATAAGGACTAGCCAGATCAATGATTGACTGCTGGGTCGATTCTAACTTTTCACTGTGATCACCAAAGGCATGGACAAATGCAAGCAGTTCTTCAGGCGACTCCGATTTTAAACGTAGTGCAATTAGATAAGCAGCTATTTGAGCATCTGTCGCATCCCCATTTATAATTGCTTGGGCGACTTCCTTTGTTTGATGATAATCTAAGTCTTTAGAACCTCTTTTTCCTCTTGCTACCTCTTTAAGCCATTGTTGCATAACGTTCCGCCTTCTCTCCTTCTTCTAGTAATCTTAGTTTATCACGGAAGGTGACGACTTCTCCAACAACGATCATAGCAGGATTTTGAATTTCTTCTTTTTTGACTATGCCTACAATAGAACTCAGCGTTCCTGTTACCGTACGCTGTGCACTTGTTGTCCCTTGCTGTATGATGGCAATAGGGGTATCCGCTTTTTTACCATGCTTCATTAATTCCTCGCAAATATATGGTAGATTTGTCATTCCCATGTAGATTGCCAGTGTATCAACAGCTGTTGCTAGACTCTTCCAATTTATGTCGGTAGGTTTCCCCTTTGGCTTGTGCCCCGTTACGATCGCAAAAGAGCTTCCTAATTCACGATGAGTAATTGGAATTCCAGCATAAGCAGGAGCGGCTACTCCTGCCGTTATCCCTGGAACTACCTCGACTGGCAGTCCATGTTCAACTAAAGCTTCTACTTCCTCTGCCCCGCGTCCAAATACGAAAGGATCTCCACCTTTTAATCGAACAACATTTTTCCCCTGTTTCGTGTATTTGACTAAAAGATGATTAATGGTTTCTTGCTGAAGTGTATGGTAATTCGGTTTTTTACCACAATAAATGAGGTGGCAATCCCGTTTCGCTTCCTTTAAGAGCTCTGGATTAACCAGCCGGTCATAAAGTATCACGTCTGCTTTCTGAATACATCTTAACGCTTTAACTGTTATTAAATCAGGATCACCAGGACCTGCTCCAACGATATACGCCTTCCCCATTATCATCCCTCCAACTTAACGCTGTGTACTCGGTACCGCTGCCTTTGTTTGTGGCAGTTCTAGAATTATTATGGATTCTGCCTTTTTATGAGTGTAATAGAGCGCCATTCCTGTAAAAAGAACACCGCTGACTAAATTTCCAATTAGCACAGGAATTTGATTCCATACCCACCAATCTGTGATCGTAACATCCGCACCAAGTATGATTCCAGCTGGAATCACAAACATGTTTACCACTGCGTGTTCAAAGCCTTGAGCAAAAAAGATTAATATTGGAAGCCACATTGCTGCGATTTTTCCAATTACCGACTTTGTGGTCATAGCCATTACCGCACCAAGAGTTACCATCCAATTACAGAGCATCGCTTTTACAAAAACGACCAGGAACCCTTCTGCACCAAGACTTTTATATCCTAATGTTTTGGCTTCGGCCACTGCGAGTATTTTTGTAGCCACAGCATGATCGTTGACCAGTCCGAGCTGTGTGACTGCAATGATATATAGAATGGCATACATAACAGCTCCTAGCACATGCCCAATAATGACCCAAAACCAATTTTTCATCATTTGTGCAGCTGTAGCTTTTTTCGCCATCACCGCAACAGGAATAAGTGCAAAACTACCAGTAACCAATTCCAACCCAAGTAGAATGATTATTACAAAGGCGGCTGGAAAAAGCAGAGCACCCACTATTCCAAGTCCTGTCTGAACCTCAGCTGTAAAAGCTAAAGTCGTGCCAAACCCGAGCAAAGCTCCGCCTAGTGCTCCCCGAATGAGCAAATCCTTAATAGGTAATTTCGCCTTACCTTCACCTGCCTGAATCATACTCTCTACAACTTGATTAGGACTTACAATCGCCACCCTCTTTCACTCCCCTAATTATTAGATATAGAGTTTCACCAAAATGAACTGTTTATTAGTGACCCAAACCACTTTCTCTCTACTGGTTCGGTCACTATGAACCTCCCAAACTCCTTTTGCCATTTGCCTATTCTTTTCTCCACACTATCTATTTGCTGATTAAGATATATACTTGATCTCCTTTTACTTCAACCGGATATGACTGAACACATCCTACATCCGGCGACTGGACTTTACCGTCCTTTACATTGATTTTCCAATCGTGCATCGGACAAAATACGTATTCTCCGCTTAGTATTCCTTCTGCGAGGACCCCGCCTTTATGGGGACAACGGTTCTCAATGGCTCGAATTTCCCCATTTTCCAATTTAAAAACTGCGATTTCCTTCCTTCCGATGGTTACGGTTTTACCTAACTTTTGAGGCAGGTCACAAACTTCTCCGATAAACACGCTGCGTACTGTTTTTTCCATAACTCCAGCTCCCCCTCGTCATATTTTTACAGTTTGATATAGATCTCTTAAGAGATTCTTATTGTTAATCGCTTCCTTCCATGGGTCTTGCACCACAGATAAAGCCTCATCGATTCGATTGTTGTATTCCTTCACCATAAACTCATCTGACAATACCTCTCTTATATGGTCTATCCCTAAGCGCTCCACCCAGGCAGAGGTTCTCTCTAAATATTTAGCTGATTCACGATAATATTGGAGGAACGCTCCAATCATCTCTACCAGTTCATCCCCATTTTTAAACTTGAATAACAGATTGGCTTCACGAAGATGGGTCCCGCCGTTGCCGCCGACATACATTTCCCAAGCACCCTCAACACCGACAATTCCTACATCCTTAATTCCGCTTTCTGCACAGTTACGCGGACAGGCGGACACAGCCATTTTCACTTTATGAGGAGTGTTTAAGCCTTCAAATTTCTTTTCTAATCTGATTCCCATCCCAATTGAATCCTGGGTGCCAAAACGGCAATAATTTTCCCCTACACATGTTTTTACCGTGCGAAGTCCTTTCGAGTAAGCAGACCCCGATGGCATATCCAGTTCTGACCAAATCTTTGGCAGGTCTTCCTTATATACACCAAGTAAATCGATTCGTTGACCACCAGTAACCTTAATCATGCCAACCTTATATTTATCCGCGACATCGGCAATTTTTCGTAAATCTTCTGAAGTAGTAACGCCGCCATACATCCTTGGAACGACGGAATAAGTACCGTCTTTTTGGATATTGGCATGCATTCTTTCATTGACATACCTGGCTTCCCGCTCATCCTGGTATTTCAATGGATCTATCATTCCAAGGTAATAATTTAGAGCTGGTTTACATTTCGAACATCCATCTGTGTTCCACTGCAGTACGTTCATTACCTCTCGAATATGTGTCAGTCCTTTTTCACGAATTTCAGCCAAGACCTCATCTCTTGATAATGTTGTACAGCTGCAGATTGCTTCCTTTTGGTCTGCCTGATATTGATCACCAAGTGTACAAGCTAGCAAATCAGAAACAAGCGATTTACAGCCCCCGCACGATCGAGATGCATTGGTACAGCCTTTCACCTGGTCAAAGGTTGTTAATCCATTGGCTTTTATCGCTTCTACAATACTTCCTTTTGTGACACCGTTACAGCCGCAAATGAGCTCTTCATCTGACATGCTGGCAGCCACATTTTCTTCAGACTCAACACTTTGTGCAGACTGTAAATATTCCTCAATGCGCGCTCCTGTTTTGATGAAATTAAATAACTTGTTTCCATCCTTCGTATCACCGAACAAGACAGCTCCGGCAATTTTCCCATCTTCAATTAAGACCTTTTTATAAATACCATGCCAATCATCGTAGGTTTTATATACTTTTGTACCCTCATCCTCATTGATTTTCCCTGCTGAGAAAACATCAACACCTGAAACCTTTAATTGAGTCGAAAGGACTGACCCTTGGTAGCCTTCATCCTGTATCCCACAGAGTCTTTTTGCTAACACTTGTCCTTGTTGGTATAACGGTGCTACTAATCCATAAGCAATTCCGCGATGCTCGGCACATTCCCCAACAGCAAACACATTCGGAATTTCTGTTTCTAAATAATCATTAACTAAGATTCCGCGGTTAACGGGTAATCCAGCTTCTTGGGCTAAAGCGACATTCGGCTTTATTCCAACAGCCATTACTACTAAATCAGCTTTAATTTTACTGCCATCAGAAAACTTTAATCCTGTTACATGTTTTCTGCCGGTAATTTCTGCGGTATTTTTTTGTAAAATAAAGTTCATGCCCTGTTTCTCTAATTCTGCTTGCAGTAACTTCCCTGCACTTCGATCTAATTGACGCTCCATTAAGTAATCATAAATATGAATGACATCTACCTCCATCCCAAGGTTAAGGAGCCCTCTTGCTGCTTCCAAGCCTAGCAGTCCACCGCCAATCACAGCTGCCTTTTTATATATTTTTGAATATTCAATCATTTCTTCGCAGTCTTTTATATTCCGAAACGCCTTAACCCCTTCCTTATCTGCTCCAGGTAACGGAAGCATGAATGGGTTAGATCCAGTCGCAATTATTAATTGATCATAGGACTCTATTCGTCCTTTATCAGTGCTCACACTTTGTGTTTTTGTGTTAATGGATGTAACACTCTCTCCAGGATAAAATCGGATCTTGTTATCTTCGTACCATTCCCATTCATTCAAAGTTATGTCACTTACCGAAGTACCTCCCTGAAGTACCTTAGATAACTGAATTCGATTATAATTCGGATAGGGCTCTGTGCCAAAAATCGTAATTTCAAAACCATCTGGGTTGATTTTCAACACTTCTTCTATGGCTCTAACCCCTGCCATTCCATTGCCTATAAGAACTAGCTTTTGTTTTATCATGCGAACACCTTCCTTGTTTGATTTAAATTGTCTGAATTATTTATAACATTGCGACAGCTTTATTAACATGAGTTTGGAAGGTTATCTAACACATTATTTCAACACTTTAATCTATTAAAGCACCTTTAAACCCATATTTAATAAGAGTGTTAACGGATACATTAAAATAAAAATCTATAAAAATAGGACCTCAAAAATGAAGTCCAAAAACAGTATCACCACATGAATCGTGTGTATATGAAATCTGCTGCAATTAATCCAAAGCCAATTGAAATATTAACCCATCCTAAAAATTTGGACACTTTTTGTTCTTTTTTCAGAGAGGCATGTTGATACGCCTTTACATCTGTCAAAAGAATAAGCATTCCTGTCACCCAGCATATGCCAATCACGAAATTCAAATAGCCGATATACAAGAAGCATTCTCCTTCGATCCTTATTTAGATTTCATTCCTACTCGATGAATATGGGAATCAACCTTTATATCAAACGTAACAGTCTGATAAATTTCTTCCCATTTATCTTTTGTATTAATGTTTTTGTTCCAATATTCTGGTATTTTAGCTCGAAAATGTTCACCAAACCCAAAAATATCCGATTTTGATTTTTGCGTTTTTACAATTAATTTCTCAATCGATTTTTTAATGCTTTTTGATGCTTCCTCTTCAATTTTTTTTAGGACAGCAGAATTAGAGAGTTGGATACTTGCACTTTCTTTTTCATCTATCTCAGCTTCATACTGGATTTTGACTGAGACATGTGGTCGGCCATTTTTAAGCGTGACCTTCGTCTTGGTTTTCCTGCTGACAGCCCTTACCAAAACAGATTCATCCTCCCCAGGCACTTCAACAAACGCACCATACCCTCCTCTGCTGATCCCTCTTACGGCCATAAAGATTCCTATTTCCAAAGGAGTTGTCTTTCCAACCATCTTATCATCATTGAAATAAGCAAGACCATTAAGTTGAATAGTAGATTTTCCTTTTAGTGCTAAATATGGCAGGTAGGGATCCTGACCTTTACTAGAGTATATGGTCCAAAATAAACCAATGAAAGAGGGTGGAAATTTTCCTATTGCCGATAAATTGTCAACAATGTCTGCCAAATATAAGGATGGAATACGTTCCAGCTCTGGATTTAAATTCATATATTTTGCAGCAGGTTCTTTTGATACGACCAAAGCTGTGGTTCTGCGAATTTCGGGATTGCGTCTAAGAAAATCATTAAACCTGGCTGTTCCTTTTCTTGCTATTTCTTCACTAAGGACCATTACACGTAAATGTCCTAGAAATACTTCATCCGCTACCTCCTGCTGTAAATTTAACATAGCATCCTCTAAGGTATGACCTACAGTTTCTACAACCAAAACCGGCTTTACAGAACCCCCTGGTTGCTGTGGACCCAGAGGTATTCTGCCTGGAATAGCAATTTGCGCAGTAACCTTGATCATTTCTTCGTCTGGAATCTGAAACTTCTTACTCAAATGTGAGATTTCATCTTCCTGCTTTCTATCTTCTTCATTCGCTATATCAATTCCAATCGCTAAAACATTCGCTCTCTGTTCTATTTCTTGACTGTCCCAGCAGCCTGAAAGTAATGGCAAAAGAGCTAACAAAAGGATTACAGCTTGTAACTCACGTTGATTTTTCCACATATTTTTTTCTCCTCCAACTTCTGAGGAAATCTATTGTTAATAGAAATGCTGGATACATAATCGTAATTAGCAAGCCTGCTCTTCCGATATATTGGATAATCTCATACATATGTAATATGTTTTGAGGTAACATTGCCAAAAAAAACACAAAAGGCAGGATAAAATAGGAAAGCATTTTATGGTCCTTTAGTTGGAAAAGTTCCTTAATGGAATGGATCGTAAAGTAGTAACTTGAAAATATAGTAGTAAATACAGCCAAAACCCAAACAGCTAAGAAGATAATATCTAATCTTTGAAGTATGTTTCCAGGTATAGCAGTTGTTCTAGCCAGCTCTAGTGTCGGCCAAAAAATTTGTTTAATTTCTTCCGGTCCAAATATAGCCACAGTAGCGATCACAATTAATAAATACAATCCACCTGAAACCAAAATACCCCAAAAGCTTGCTTTTAGAGCTTTTTTTGGTGATTTCATGGAGGGGATAATCATGGTGATAATAAACGAACCCTGAAATAACGCTGAAATGGTCAGCATTCCACCCGCCATACCTTGAAGATCATTCCCTAAAAATATCGGACGCAAATATAAGAGATTGGCATTCTTTAATGAAAATGCAACAACAATTAATACAGGTGCCAATAACATAGGTACATAAAAATTGTGTATGTAGGAAAAGACATTGATATTATTCCTACAACTAATGGATGCCAGTAAAAGCATGACAATGACGGAGACCTCCAATGGTGTTTCTCTTAAAACAGCCGTTACGACAACCGCACCAAATTCCCGAGCCGCCAAGCTGGTTAAGATAACAAAGAAGAAGATAACAAAAACACTGAAAGTCTTTCCCAGCCATTTACCAATAATATCCTGGCTATAAGTAATGATTGTTTTTTGCGGGTGCCGCATCCCAAGGAAGGTAAGAATAAATAATCCAATTGATGCCAGTAAAATACCTATTAAGGTTACAAACGGGGCACTTGTTTCACCGGCTCTAACTGCAAACAACGGTAAGGGAAGTACGCCTACCCCAATAATGGTACTAATTAAGATGGTTGTTGCTTGAAGTGTTGTGATCTCCCTTGGATCCCCCATTTCATGTATCCTCCCGCTGATCATTTCCAACTTTATTGTGCTCTAAAATCTTATTATCATTTTGACTCAATCGATTTTGATTGGCAGGCTGAAGAAATCCAGGTCTTTTTGGCATCCACCATAGTGGGCTTCGGATAATAACATCCTTCATTCCTTGATAATTCTCTGGAGAAACAGGTGCCATATACGGAACACCAAATGATTTTAAGGATAGCATGTGATTAAAGATAAAGATGACTCCAACCATTACGCCGAATAATCCAAAAATCCCAGCTAAGATCATGATGGGGAATCTTAGCATTCGCAGTGCGAACGCAGCTGTATACGTTGGTGTTGCAAAGGAGCCAATTGTGGTTAAGGCAATAACAACAACTGTTATTGGACTAGACAATCCTGCCTCAACAGCGGCCTGGCCAATGACTAGCACGCCGACTATCGATAATGCTCCCCCTACTTGTTTTGGCAGCCGAACGGTAGCTTCTCTTAGGATTTCCATCGAGATTTCGATAATCAAAACTTCGATTACTGCCGGGTACGGAACTCCGGCTCGTCCTCCTGCCACCGCCACTGCAAATTCTGTTGGCAGCAACTCAGGATTAAAGGAAATAAGCGAAACATAAAGAGAAGGAAATATTAAAGAAAATACTAACGCCAGCATACGGGCCAGCCTCACAAAACTCCCCATTAAGAATCTTGAAGAGTAGTCCTCGGTGGTTTGGTAAAATTGATTAAAAACAACAGGTACCATTATAGAAAAAGGAGATCCGTCGACAAGAATAGCAACTCTCCCTTCTACTAAATTGGCGACAGTTTTATCTGGTCTTTCTGTCGATTGGGTCTGAGGAAATGGTGAAAAAGGATTATCTTCAATAAATTGTTCTAGATACCCAACATCAAGAATGGCATCAATGTCAATCTCTGAGAGCCTTTTTTCCACTTCCTCGATAACCGTCTCATTTGCTATTCCTTTCAGATAACAAATTGCCACTGTTGATTTAGTTAAGCGCCCGATTTTCATCGTTTTCACTTGAAAATCTGGTGTTGGCAGTCGATATCTAAGTAAGGAAATATTGGTAGAGATATTTTCGATAAAACCCTCCCGTGGTCCTAAAATAACTTGTTCGGTTTCTGGTTGGGCAATGGCTCTTTTTTCTACCTTCCGTGTTCCAATATGAATGGCTTCCTTAATTCCATCAATAAAAATGACAGTTTCCCCGCGTAACATCAACTCAATTAATTGATCTACGCTTTCACCAACCTTCGCCTGACTATGGTAAATAGTCTCAGTTATAATGAGATTGATTATATTGTTAAGGGGTTTTTCCCTGCCCATTAAATGCTCAGGTTCATACATTAATGGCTTTAAAATATCCTGATTAATTACATCCTGATTAACTAAACTTGAAAGGTATACGCACGCTGCTGAAAATTGACCAAAAATTTTAAAATGTTTTATTTGCAAATCTCCATTAACACCAAGAATTTCTTTTACTGCCTTCTCCGTCTCTATTAAAGAGCTAGAAGTTGGTGTGCTGCCCTTTTCCTCTACCAGTTTACTTGGAGTTAACAATTGTGGTTTTTTGATACTGCGTTTCTTTGTTCGAAATAAGGACAAACTCACACCTCCTACTTAATAATTTTTACCATTTTACCAATTTTATTCCTTCGTTCCCTTTACTAAACAAGAATAAAAAACAGAAATCCCATAGGATCTCTGTTTTATTTCAATCTAACTAAAAATGTAAGAATCAATATGACTGAACCAACTAGTGATATGCCGAATGCGCCTATTTTATTTTTATCCTTAAATAAAAAATAAGCATGGAGAAAGCTATACGCTCCGCCAAAGAGGATAACTGCCCAAAATATCATCCTCATTAATCCTTCACCTTTTCCATTTCAGATTCCTTCAGCTGCTTGCCGAATCCAATAATATCGACCTGAACATCAATTGTTATGTCGGCAAATGGGTAATTTTTATTCGTCCAATCCCATTCTTCGTATGCTTTTGTTGTACTGAATAATGGCCTTACAGCTAACGACCAGTAAAAGGGCTCCGATTTAAATTCCTTCTGTGTTTTTTCCACCAGTGGGATCATATTGTTTTCAATTTCCTTTGCAATCCATTTTTTCAAGATCATTTGTTTTTTCATATCACCCGCATAATCAACCATACTCGGAACGGATAAAAGTTCAATTTCAAGGGGGACCTTTACATTAATTTTTGGAGGACCTTTTCTCAATTTAATTTTTATATCTGTAGCTGTTTTTTTCTTCACCCGAACGGCAACTTTGTATTTCTTTTCTACGGGATCATTAAAACTCACAAACATATCTTCTATCCTTGAGGTATTATCAAGTAGGAGTGTGACCCTTGTCTCTTCCCCTGTTAGTTTCCCAATCATTTTTCCTTCTTTAAAAACCGCTGATCCTATCAACTGAACAGGATTTCCTCCTTTTTTCGGAACAGAGCCTGCAATATATTGGTCTTCTTCCCTAAAGGAACTGCCTTCTCTTTTTTCGCTTACTGACCCAGAGATGGCTAAGAATAAATCTGCATCCCCATCTGTAATCGCAAATAATCGGTTAATGGTTGCTTCAGGCACTAAACCTGTTTCAACTGAGCGATCGATAATAAATTGATAGTATTTGTGGGGTCGAATCATCATTTCTGGTTTGTTTTTACGAATAAATTCAGCTGCTTTGCCCTCTGAAACAATAATGCTAGTTTCTCTTCTTACCTCTCTTTCCTTTAAGGCCGTACCAATGAACCTTAAAAACATATCTGATTTTGCTAATTCCTCCGAAACCACAATCGTTTTGGCATGACTAAATGAAATTTGCCGGGTCACAAATGAGTTTGCCATGTTTTTGGCTGTGATAAAGTCAGGTGCGGTAAGAGTAATAATATTTTTTTCGCCTTTATCCACTTGTCCTGTTGCTCCTCTAATATTGAGTTTGGGATTCGAAAATTGAAAAGTGACGTCCACAGCTTGCATTTCGTTTAAATTAACACCTTCTGGAATATCCAATCCTATTGCTGTTGCATAGGACATTTGCTCTAATTCTTTTCGATCCCAGCACCCCGTTAGTAGACAGACTAAGATGAGAATAACTAATAATCTCAACCCTTGACCACCTCTCTTAACTTGATAACAATCACAAGGAGCATTGGCAGAAACAGCATAAGATATTTCCCGTAGGTCAAGATTTGATTACGCATTACAAAAATGTTTTCTACTTGGTTCTCCGGCAATAAGCCAATTAGCAGAATCAATATGGTGATGGGAATGAGAGTGTGCTCGAATTCTTCAATATGAAACACAAATCCAAAGACTCTACTAACCAAATAAATGTATACGGAGAATTTCACAATCACTGTTAATAACCAGAAGGTTAAGAAAAAGGTTTCAATGTTTGTAATCACTTTCCCTATCGATACCAATCGAATTGCCTCATTAAAAGGGTATGTTATTTTTCCTACACTTCGATAATCGAATAATAGTGCATAGGAAAGATAAAGTATTGCCAGGATGAAAACCGAATAAATTAGCGCTCCAAATAGACTTTTGGTATACGTTTTATGGTCTTTTACCAATGGGTACATCATCGCAATGACCATTCCATCTCCATAAAGTGAAACATATTTAAAGCTCGTCTTTGCTATTTCCCATTTACCCGGACCAAATAACGGAAAAATCCGATTTAATACATTATCCTTTGTGAGTAAAAGAACGAGCAGAACTAATGCAAAGGTAACATAGGGAAAGACCATCCATGCCACAGATCCGATTGATTCCCAGCCCTTCTTTGCACCGCCTAAGCAAATCAGTAAAAAGAGGAGATAAAGAATAAACGTTGGTGTTTTGGGAAAATTCATGGTCATTAATTGGTCCGTATAACTCCTTGTTTCAAAGGAGGTATTTAATAATATAATTAAGAATAATACGAACCCAATGATAAAGGTAATCCACTTTCCAAACGCAGCTTGAGTAATCTCCAATAGGTGTTTGTCTTGAAATTTTTTCAGCAGAAAATTCAGGGCCAGTAAGGAAGGCAGGATGATTAAAAAAGAACAAATGATGACCATCCAGGAGGCATTTTGGGTTATATCGAAAATAGTTGTTGCGGTCATATCGGTAGCTTTTGTAGCAATCATAAATACGACTATCGCAAAGAACTCCCTGCCCCCCACCAGATCCTTTTCTACCTTCACCATACCTTCACCACCCTATTTCACTCGTTTTTAACTGGCTTCTTTGTTAAATCTTTTGTTTTTACAAAAGCAGGTCTAAATCGCTCATTCGTTAAAATCCTACGGAATAATGTGTCGTCAGAAGATTTGTATTTTGGAGTTAACGGTGCAAAATAGGGAACACCAAACGATTTTATAGTCGTTAGATAAAATAAGCCGCTTAAAAAAATTCCTACCATCCCAAATATCCCAAAAATGCTGGCAGCTAGGAGAAATCCAAATCTTGCAATCCTTATCGCATAATTTAAATTTACATCACTTATTGCAAATGAAGACAGACCTGTGAGTGCAACAACGATTACTACAATAGGACTGACGACATTGGCTTCAACTGCTGCCTGCCCTAGTATCAAAGCCCCAACAATACCAATGGTTGGTCCGATTGGAGTGGGTACACGTATTCCCGCTTCTCTTATTAATTCAAAGGCAAGTTCCATCATCAAGAGTTCCAGAATGGCAGGAAATGGCACCATCTCCCTTGCACCTGCAATGGCTAATAATAAATCTGGCGGCAGCATTTCTATGTGATAGTTCGTAATCGCTATATAGATTGACGGGGTGAATAATGTAATAAACATTGCTGCCATCCGGAGGAACCGTGTAAAGTTACCATAAATAAACCTTAAGTAATGATCGTCTGCAGAATGGTAAAAAGCCCAAAAGGTCGCGGGGGCAACCACTGCAAATGGTGAATTGTTCATGACCACAATCACATGGCCATCCTCAATGAAAGAAGCAGCTCTATCAGGTCTTTCGGTCAGTAAAATGGTCGGAAATAAGCTAGCTTTCTTGTCCTCAATATGCTGGATGAGAAGGCTTAGATTTTGTACTGCGTCCCTCTGAACAGCCCCAATCCTCTCCTTTACTTCCTTTAAAACCCTTTCGCCTGCTAGCTTTTTGTTATAAATAATAAACACTTCATTATGTGAGCGCTCACCAATCACCATTTTTTCAACTGTAAAGTCCTCCGTTCTAATTTTTTTATGGATTAGGGAAATATTTATATCTGCTCTTTCAACAAATGCTTCCTTTGGACCAAATAATGTTGTTTCATTTTGTGGTTTTTCAACACTTCTACCGGCCGCCGTACTCGTATTAATCACATAGCACAGTGATTCACCATCAATAATCAGTAAGGTATTTCCAGTATTTAATTCTTCTATCGCTTTGTTTAAGCTTTTCTCCTCATTTATCGCACTGGCACTTATAATTAATGCTACTTCTTTTGCCGAATGATCCCCGTGTATGAGTATGCTCGTCAACCATTTTCACATCGGTCAATGATGGAATATAAAAAATAGCACCTTCTTTTCCCATCATCGGGATTGTTAATTGCCTCACCTTAAAATCTATATTTTGCGGAAAATTATAGAGCTTTTTAATAATTTTCTCATCACTAGCTAAATCCCCAGAGAAAGAATCATCCTTTTTAAATGTTTCTTCATCAAAAATTTCTTTACTTGTTTCAAATTTGAAACGTTTATTACTTTTTAAAAAATTTCTTTTCATTTAGATTTAACTCCTAGTAGGGCTTCTTGAACTGTTTGATATTTAGTTAGTGTTTAGCAAATTAGGTTAAATATCCATTTAATGAGTATTTTCCCACGACTAATTCTGCATTTAGGACTAGAGACTTAGAAAAAGTTACGTCCTTGGCTCATTATGAAGCATTAGTTTCATTGCTAAACTGTTACTAGAATATATTTTTGAAAGGGGATAATGATTTGTGAAGAGTGAAAGGGTTTGTCTAGAATGAGGACACTACAAATTTTTATTACTGGTTTTATACTCGGATTGATTCTAGCTGAACTGATTAATATTTTTGGCTTCTTGTTGTATGATCAGACCATTGGGCTAACGTTTTTCCCGATATTAATGGGGGTCGGATTAGCATGTCTAGATCTTCTGGTTCGCCGTAAATCTAAACTTCCTAATTTTAAGAGCAGCCTCCGATAAGGAAGCTGCTCTCATTGAATTACTTTTTCTCAAGGCTAAAGTTATTTTCTTTTTGTTTTTTACTAATATAATAGCTCGTCTTTGGTTCCACATAGAAAAATATGGGACATCTTAGATTTCTGGAAATGGTTTCTTGAAGCTCAATAGCTTTATGACGTCTAGTGTGAAAGGCTCTTTCTGTCATATCAATTAAGATTGTGTGACCATAGCTCGTTAACACTTTTGTCTGATTGACTCCAACCCGCTTTGTTGTTTTTACATGGATAAGTGAAAACCATATGCAGTTAGGGCACTTCATATTCTTTGTTGGAAACAATAAGATGCCCATTTGAGGATTTACACTAATAGGGTGCATCCTTATCGGCGAAAGCAGATATTTAGAACTACGTCTTGCTCCTAGGAAATCCGAGCCCACATGCAATAATGTTTCCTCGATTACCGCTATTGGTGTCTTTTTCACGAGGAAGGTTTCTTGCCCTTCCATTACTCTTGACCATAATTCTCCTCTTTTACTGTACTCTCCTGTTACTAGAACAGTCTTTTCATTAAGTAAATGCTTATCTCTAACATCCATAAATCAGTTACCCTCTTCTCTAATAGTGGTTATTGATTTTTTTAAGAATAAGAGTATACTAACGATAAAGTTGTATACTCAACTAGCTTTACCCTTGGGTATCGTTCCGGGAAGATCATTACCCGAGGGTGATTCTTTTTTCACTGCTTGCATCATACATTTCCACAAAATCCCTCCTCAAAACAAGTATATTTTACTAGTATATTTATGTAAATCCATTATCGAATAAATAATTTTTTGTCTTTCATGTATGCACATCAATGATTCTTAACACATATTGACGGACGGTTATTTATTACGTATAATGAAAGATTCTTTTTAACAACTACTCAATTTTTCAATATGACGTGGTTCAACATTTAATTTATTCAAGTATATTTTATCTTTTATCCTAATACTTAATGCTTACAGATTACTTCAAAAAATCCATTTTGGCTTGTTAACTGAAAATTCACAGATACACAAAGTATACATATTTACTTTTCCCACAATAATTGCAAAAATAAGTTTACATAATACATCTATGTTTCCCATAAAAGCCTTCAAGATAATACTTACTAACTAGTACCTCCTCCTCGAATGATTTCCTCTAGATAATTTTCATAAGGTACTAAATATGTACTTATTAACCACAATAACGACTTGATTTCAAAAAAAAAAAAAACGATGACAGCCTTGTCATCGTCCAATTTCTATTATCTTATTTATTCGTCTTGCTTATTTTATTTCCTGTAATTCACTACCTGTTTGATACCCTTGTTCACCTGTCATTTCATAACTTTCTTTTATGATTCCCACTCCAGGTGCAAAGTAATAAGTAAGGAAAGTCTCCGCATTTTCGACTTCGTGGGTTGCCTTTTTTACGACCAAAACTTGATTGTATTTTCCATGAGGAATTTTTATACTTGCCTTTGTGTCCAATACTTTAATATCATTATTTCCTTTTGCGTTTACAATAGGCTGTATTTTTTCGCTAGGTGTAAAGGTATCAAGTATATTTTCGGTTGGGTTTGCCGATTCAAACGACTCATAGACAATTGTTATTTCGTCTTCAGTCCATTTCAACACTTGGACTGTTACTGCATTCCCTAACTCTATTACACGTTGGATATATTGATCATTTACTGCAATTATTTTTTCTGTAAAAATCAATGTACCTTGATCATAGAAAAGTTTTGTTGCTCCTGCCTTTGGTCGATAGTCAGTAAATGTTATTTGACTTTGATTTGATATAGATATATCAATGTCTTTGTCTTCTGCTTCCTCTACGTTCGTTTCTTCTGTTATTTCGGTTTGAGAATTGTGTGATTCTTCTTTTACGATTTTTTCGGTGCTACCTTCCTTAGAAGAATCATTAGCACACCCCATTAGCAGAAAAGTGATTGAGGCTAGTACAATGATCCATTTACTCATCTATATCATCCTTTCAAGATAAAGCAAAACTCGGGTTTTATTCCGAGTTTTGCTTTAAGTATTAGTTTAATTTTTTCACAATTGTTCCATGTACAGACTCTGATACCCTGCCACCGATCATGTCAACATTGGTAATTATATTTTCCTCTGCGTACTTCATTAAAAATGCTTCAATATTTTTATTTACATTATTGACAACATCATTAACAAGAATTAATGGAGCTTTCGTACTAATTGATAAAGGTGCAGCAACCATTGCATCTGGGAAATTGGTTCCTGTCGTAACATAAACCTTATTTGATTTAATTAAATCTTTAAAATACCATAACATCGATGCTGTTGTTTCATAACGGTCTAGTCCACCTAATCGATGAACTAAGTTTTGACCATTTTGCGTTGTAACTTTATTTTCTACTTGTTGATTAACAACCCCAGTACCACCTATGATCGCAACCTCTTTATTTTTTATAAAAGTAAAAGCATCTGGAAAGATCATGTTAGGTAGTGTTAATACTATAGCCCAATTGTTTGCTGCGGCAATTGGTGCAGCTGCTAATGCATCTGCATAGCTTTCACCTGAAGCTAAGAATACACCACTTACATTCTTTAATTTGGATAAAATTTGTAGATTGGTTTCATAACGATTAATCCCACTAAGACGCTCTGTTGAAATTCCTAATGCGTTAATATCATCCTCTGTGGATTTTCCAACGATTCCAGTTCCTCCGACAATGATTACTTTTTCAGCGCCAAGACGAACTAACTCATTTTTCAATTCTGGTAAGAGATTTTCAATTGTTCTTGCCAGTAATAATGGCGCGTTATCATACACTGGCGATAGTGAAGCAGCCGACAATGCGTCCCAAGGATTTAACCCTGTAGCAAGGATGACCGTTTTTTGAGCTTTTTCTGCTGAGAAACCATTTGGGTATAACTCTTTTGAAACATTAATTGCTGTTTCCCATCGATCGATTCCATATACTTTCTCTGAGTCAATCTTCCTTGTAACTTCAAGACCACTAATATTAGTCCAAATCACATCGTTAGTCCCTTTTTTAAGGACCTTTCTGTTGATAGACTGTGAAGCAACTGCGATGGCCTCTTCAACATCGTAATAATAGCGATAATAGGATTCACTAATATCGGTCAACACATACAATTTAGTAAGAAAGTTTGACCATATTGTAAAGTTATTTGTTTTTAAAACGACTCTAGTTTCTCCATTTTGTTTTGCGAACGCAATCGCGTCCTCTTGCGTAGCGAAGCTTTTTAGTAGACCATTTGTTTTGTGATATACTTGGAAATTTGCATTCTCCCAAATGTAAGATTGTTGATCCTTATCAAAAACTTTAATATTACCAGTTTGTTTAGATGCAAAATTAATTGCTTCTTGTTTCGATTTAAATGTTGCTAACTTTGTACTGTCTCTATAAACCTCAAAAACTTTGAAATAATTGACAATACCTTTTGCTAAAGCCTGAGCCGCTTTTATTTGATAATCAGTTGTCTTGATTCTAGCCTCTTCTTGTGGATTTGTCATATACCCTAATTCCACTAATATAGAGGGCATTTGTGCATTTCGAATCACCACAAAGCTTTGATCACTACGAATCCTTCGGTCTATTAAACCTAAATCCTTCACCACATTCGGATGTGTGATTTCTGCTAATCTCTTACTATCCTGTAAGTATTTAATTTGCAATGGATCATGAGGATATTCAGGCTTAGCATGCTTCACACCATCATAATAATAAGTTTCATAACCCTTTACATATGTACTAGTAGGAGAAGCATTATGGTGAACAGATACAAATATACTGTTATCATTGTTTCCGTTGGCAAAGCCATTGGCTTTTTTCATTCGTAAATCATAGTCTCCGCCAGTTAAACTTCCATTAGCGTTCTTTAAAAAAGGAGCAAAATGGATATCTGATTCTCTCGTCAGATAAACCTTTATACCTGTCCCTTTTAATGCCTCTTTTAACTTTAAACCTACACTTAAATTGACATCTCGTTCACATAAATCTTTTCCAGGTTCACGTGTATATCCACATGTACCGGTAAATGCCCCACCATGACCAGGATCAACCACTACAATCTTCTCAGCAGAACCAAGCATAGGGAACCCAAACAAAATTACTAACAAAAAGAAACAAAACTGTAAAAACCTTTTAAACACTATCCCGCACCCTTCCTTCTATTTTTTACAATGCATCACATTATACCATATAAGTTCCGATATTATTGTAGAAAAATAGACTTTTATGGTAGAAATTGTACTTTTTTCTGTGCCTGTCACCGCCCGTGGACACTGTCCACCACAGAAGAACAGTTGGTTCATAAAAAGTACTCATCACCATTAAAGGTGATGAGTACTTTTTATGAGTCGATGTTGATTATATGGCATTTAATTTATGTGTATCTATAAATTTTCGTTTTTGAATGTAGATGAGTCTCCATGATAAGGCGATTCCGGCAGCCAATAGACCTACTGTAAGTCCCAGCCAATAGCCGGTTGCTCCTAGATTTGTAAAGTTTGCCAATCCATATCCAATTGGGAGACAAATTAACCAGTATGCGATTAAGGTCATAATAAAAGCAAGATTCACATCTTTATAACCCCGTAAAGCTGCCTGTGCGGTGACTTGAATGGCATCGCTGATTTGGAAGAACAAAGCAAAGATCAAAAAGTGTGCTGTTAAATTGATAACTTCTGCTTCATTTGAATAAAATCCTGCTACTTGATAGCGGAAAAGTACAACGAAAACTCCGGTAATAAGGGCAATGATAATAGCCAAATAGATTCCTAGCCAGCTGTAGCTTTTGGCATCCTTGTATCTTCCTGACCCCACTTCATATCCCACTAGAACCGTTTGGGCCATCGAAATGCTAATCGGAATCATATAGAGAAATGAAACTATATTAAGTGCGGATTGATAGGCCGCTATTGTCGTAACATTAAATTTACTTAAAAGAATCGTTACTACAGCAAACATACTCGTTTCAAAAAACGTTGAAAGACCCATAGGGACACCAATTTTTAATATTTCCTCACACTCCGCCCATGAGAATTCTTTCAGATTCTCGAAAACGAAAAAACTCGAGAAAGGATCCTGCTTTTTTACAATGAACACCGTCATTCCCGTTATCACCCAATAGGTGATCGAGGTAGCGAAACCAGCACCTGCGCCGCCAAGTTCCGGAAATCCCCAATGTCCAAAAATTAACACATAGTTCAGAAAGAAATTGATGGGTAAAGACAGGAGAAGGATGTACATGACTACTCGTGTTTTTCCTAATGAATAGATAAAGGACCTAAGCACGTTAAAAATAAATAGAGGAAGAATTCCAATGCTTAGCCCTACAAGATAGTCAAAAGCTGTTTTTTGTACATCACTAGGTAGATTCATTTTATCCAATATTGGATTTAAAAAGAAAATTCCAAGTACAATCACCATAATAGCGATCATAAAGGACAGATAAAGACCATGTCTTACAACTGAAGCAACTTCCCTGCTTTTCTTTTCCCCAAATCGCTGAGCTGCAATCGGCGAAACTGCTAGCAGTATTCCACTAATCCCCATAAATACCGGGCTCCAGATTGACGATCCAATCGCAACAGCGGCTAGATCAGAGGAATTGTATTTACCCGACATAATGGTGTTAAAGAAGACCATTGAAAACATTCCAAGCTGTGTGATTAAGATAGGTATTAACATAACAAAAATTTGTTTTGTTTTTTCCTTCAACGTAAAAGTCTGATTCATATAAATTACTCCTAAAAACAAAAATATAAAAGCCAAGGTTTTATTATACTCGATTTTGGCTATATTTTCATAAAGAATTTCAAAAGATCCAAACTGATGTTTTTCAATAAATATTCATAAGTTTTATATAGAAATTTCGGATACCGTAGTATAATATTATCGTTATTATTTAATAGAGAAAACTGGTGAAGATTTGTGCGCACACATAATGAAAAGATTAGTATTTATCACGGCATGGTTTCTACCATTGCTATCAACCTAGCAGGAAACTTTTATCCCATCTTTGCTATATCCATTCTTGGAGCGACCAATTACCAGGTTGGATTGATAAGTTCACTACCCCCGTTAATTGCACTCTTGATGACAATTCCTGCTGCCATTCTGTTAAATCGTTTGGAGACCCAGAAAAAAACAGTAGGCATGGCAGTTTTATGGGCTCGCCTATTTTTTTTGCTGCTCATCGGAGTTGTTTATATCTCCTCACCTTATCAAGCATGGGCATTCTTAATCATTATCGCACTTATGAATGTACCCGCCACAATATCTAACATAGGCTGGCAAACATTAATTAGCGGTATGATTAAAGACGAACGAAGGGGTACTTTTTTTAGTGATCGTAACCGGCTATTAACGATTGCCGGAATGATTTCCACACTTATTATCGGGATTATCATGAAAAACCAAACCAGTAATGCAACCGCGTACCAGTGGTTATTTTTCGCAGCCTTACTTTTTGGCTTACTCGAAGTGTTTTGCTTAATGAAACATAAAGAAACAGTTCAACCCGTAACTAGTACTAAAAAATCGTCGATGGATTGGTCTATTTTTAAAGACCATGGTTACAGATGGTTCTTAATTGCAGCACTTTGCTTTAATTTCACCTGGCAGATGTCATGGGGAATATTCAATATTTATCATGTTAGAATCGCAGAAGCGACCATCCTTTGGATTAGTATCTTTTCGGTGGCATGTCAATTGGTTCAAATCTTCACTTTCCCATTGTGGAAGAAATGGGCGGAGGAAAAATCCAATACCCTCATGCTGGTATGGGCTGCACTTGGGATGGCACTTGTTCCCTTTTTAACGATTCTGTCTACCAACCTTTTCTATTTAACTTGTGTCCAAGCAATATCAGGATTTTTTATTTCCGGGGTTGTGCTCTTATTGTTCAACCTTTTGTTAGAGCAATCCCCTGCCGAAACGAGAACGTATTGTATCACAACTTATAATGTACTCCTATCATTTATTGCCTTTATAGCTCCTCAGATTGGTATTTTGCTATTAGAAGGTCTAGGCATACAAGCATCAATGGAGTTAAATTCCATTATGAGGATAGGCAGTGCCTTTGTATTTCTACTTATGTTTTCAAGAACTAGGAAATATACGAAAGTATTGTTAGTAAAGAACTAGTAATTTTTTTCTAGTAAATTGGCATTTTCTGTATGAAATACTAGATATACTATTCATATGGAGGTGGTTCACTTGTCAAAAGAAAACCAGGAATCAAAGTCTCTTCCGAGTACCAACCAAAATAAGAATACCGTACGGGTCAACAACAATTTCAGCTTAACCATTAACCTTGGAGATTCATTGAATCTACTAGCACTCATCGGTGGGATTTACCTGATTAGAACAATACCCAAAATCCGAAAACAAAAACGCAAACAAGAAAAAATGTAATGGAGTCTTCGCCATTACATTTTTTTTTGGTGCCTGTCACCATTTATACACCTATTCATATATTGACTGCATATCTCTTTTTTGCTTTAAAGTAGACCCATTCTTTGAAGCCTATTTCTTTGAGTCGGGTACGAACTTGTTCGACTTCGTCCCCGACTCGGTGTGGGTCGTGGGCGTCTGAACCGAAGGTGACTTTTACTCCGTGATGGAGTGCCATCTCTAAAATGTCGTCAGCTGGATACCACCCTCCAACGTATTTCGTTTTTCCAGAGGTGTTGATTTCGATAGCGATATCACATTCTGCAATGACCTTTAAGGTATGCTCAACTGCCGCAGTTTGAATGTTTGAAAAGTCTGGATAGTAGCCCTTCATTGCATCAATATGACCCAGAATCTGAAACATACCACTGCGAGCAGATTGTTCAATTAAAGAATAATAGTTTTCTTTCGTTCGTATTTGTTCTTTGGAGCTCAGGCCCTCCCAGCGATTCTTATTAAAAATGCTAACTCCATCCACTTGATGTACAGATCCAATTATATAATCAAATGGATAACGGTCAAAATACGGTCGATAGTTTTCTACCTGCTCAGGAAAGAAATCTGCCTCAATTCCTAAAAGGACATCAATTTTACCAGAGTACTCTTGTTTTAACTTTAAGACTTCTTCTACATATTCGGGAAATTGACTGGTTGCCATTGTTATATGTGGAAAAGGATGATCTTCTTCGCTTGAGAAATATGGTGTATGATCTGATATCCCGATGATATTCAATCCACTTTCTATACCGGCTTCAATATATTCACGAATGCCTCCCCTGGCATGCCCGCACCGGTCATGATGTGTATGTAAGTCAAATTTAACCTTCAAATTGCTCATTTATTCATCACCTCTAGCCCCTATTTTCTCATATTAAGGTACTTTATCTCAACTTATCAAATTTCTTTTATTTTCCCCTTGTCCAATCCAAAAGACAAGCTTTTTCATATATATAATTATTAAATATTAATGTGAGGTGTTTTATGGAAAGTTGTGATTGTCGTGCAACATTATCCGCAACTGCCGTACCAGTTGAAACCTTAATTAATCGTTTTCCCTCCAGCGGCATGATTACGGTATCTGCACGAATATGTGATATTAATTGTTCAGTCAAAAACAGTTTTATCTCCATTCTTTATGGTGACCATCAAGATCAAAACAATAGCTTTGTTTTTAAATCCATGTTATCAAGTTTACCAACATGTGAACCAGTATCGGGCGGAGGTATCGGAATGATTCTGACTTCCAAAGGGGAAGCCTCTGGAGTAAACTTTAATGACAACGCCATTCTATCCAACATACATTTCCTCCATGAAACCATTATTGGTAATGCCATCTGCTCTATCCGTTTAACTGCTAATGGGCGCACCTTTGAAGTACCAGGATGTATCTTCTGTATTTCTGAAAACAACCAAAATTGAGCAGCTCCCAAATGGAAGCTGCTCTTTTATTTATTTTTTAAGATGATAGGGAACGGTTGTGATAATTACGTTTCTTTTATATAAAAGGTAAGCTTTTATTAATAGGCTTGATTGATTGTGCAGGATATTATGCCAGCCTTTTTTAGGGATGAATTGTGGAATGATGACTGTTACCCTGTAGTTCGCTTCACTGGCCTTATGCTGAACGGTATCAACAAATTTAGTCAACGGCTGAATGATGCTCCTGTAATGGGAGTGAAGGGTTACAAGTCTTATCTCCGGCTGCCATGTATTCCATTTTTCTTCGAATTTCTTTTCATCGTCACGTTCAAAGGAAACATAGACTGCAAGTACTTGATCCGCGCCAAGGGATTTTGCATAATTTAGTGAGTTTTCTACCACTTGTGTTATTCCTGCAACAGGAACAATTATTACGTTCCCTTCGATTGGAATCGCAGGTTCGTTGGTATTTATTCTAAGTTGTTCACCCATGGCCTCGTAATGCTTTCTAATTCGGTAAAAGACGACAACAATGACTGGTAAAAATACCAATACTGGCCAAACCTGGGCGAACTTAGTTAAAAAGAACATGATGGTTACAATAAAGCAAATCACTGCACCTAAGGTATTAATAAATAGCTTAGCCTTCCAGCCCTCTGGCTTTTCACGAAGCCATTTTAACATCATTCCCGTCTGAGACAACGTAAAAGGAATGAATACTCCAACCGCATATAGTGGAATTAAGTGCTCTGTTTGACCTTTAAAAAATATAATTAAGAGGATGGAAGCTAAGCCTAGGACAATAATCCCATTTGAATATCCTAACCGGTCTCCTCTTATCTTAAACATTCTTGGGATAAATTTATCGTTTGCTAAATTTACTGCCAGCAAAGGAAAAGCTGTATACCCTGTGTTGGCGGCAAGAATTAAAATCAAAGCCGTAGTCCCTTGAATAAAGAAATACATAAAATTCCGCCCAAATGTTTGCTCTGCAATTTGTGAGACTACTGTAACCGTTTCATTTGGCCTAATTCCATAATAATAAGCTAAAAATACAATTCCCGAAAATAATACAGCAAGTAATCCTCCCATTGCTGCTAATGTTTTTGCAGCGTTATTTGGGGCTGGATCTTTAAAGTTCGGAATTGCATTCGAAATCGCCTCAACTCCTGTAAGTGCTGAACTTCCTGAAGCGAAAGCCCTTAAAAGAAGAAATAAAGAAATCCCAGCAATAGGTGTACCAACAGGCGTATGCAATTCCGCTGGAACCTGACCGGTTACGATATTATATATACCTACACCAATCAAAATGAATAAAGCGAGGACGAATAAATATACAGGATATGCTAAAATAGAAGCAGACTCTGTTACACCTCTTAAGTTTAATGTTGTAATAAATAACACAAAAACAATCGCTATGCCCACATTATGGTCGTGTAATGCTGGTAAGGCTGATGTTATGGCATCCGTTCCAGCTGAAACACTAACTGCTACCGTTAAAATATAGTCAACAAGTAGTGAACCTCCCGATATCAGCCCATAATTCACACCCAAATTTTCCTTTGATACTACATATGCTCCTCCGCCATGAGGGTAGGCAAAAATAATTTGTCGATAGGATAAAATTAACGCCAATAATAAGATTAAAACCCCGATTGCGATTGGAATGGAATACCAAAAGGCAGCCGCACTTATAGTAACCAACACAATCAGGATTTGTTCCGGTCCATACGCAACCGATGATAAAGCATCAGAGGAAAGAATTGCCAACGCTTTTGTTTTATTGAGCTTTTGCTCCCCTAATTCTGTTGACTTTAAAGGTCTGCCAATTAAAAATCTTTTGACTGAAGAAACCACTTTTTCCACTCCCGAGTAACTATAAATTGTAAATAACTTTTTATTACCTTTCTAACTTGCCAAAAAACGCACAAAAAAAATGCCTACAAGTCAAAGTAAATAGACCTGTAGACATATATTCTCTGTCAACAAGCTCCACCTTCCTTCTCATTAACGCTTACGAGGTTAGCTGTCGGATTCGGGCCATTGAGTAGCCCTACCTTTTAAAGGATTCACCCCTTGGATATACTATCCATATGAATGGTTCCCCCGCACCAATTGGTCTCAGCGATTTAGAAATATGAAACTGTGATTATCATACTCCTGTGTTTATCAAATGTAAATTAAAATTTTCAAAAAAAATTAAGGATTGGTGAAATATATGTCAAAAAGAAAAAAGCCGCTATTGACAGATGAATTTCTAGATGAATTGGCTAACGAAATCAATCAAATATATGGTGCACCTAAAGAACAAGAAGAAGATAAAAAGAGTGATGAAAAAGAGAAATAATCGCACCCCTCCTTATACCGGTATAACAATGGTACACTTGTCCAAATTGTTAGAATCGCTCCCATTTTAAAGACAAACTGATTATTGGTACATATAATAACGTATCCAGTATTTATGGTTGGGAGGAATAAAAATGGATAATGTTATTCTGATATCAAAAAACACCACTAACAGTGGGATATTGACTCTTCATCCCAAATTAGCAGAATCAATGGGAATTACTCAAATTACAGCTAGAAAGATCAGATTCGGAGGAAAAACCTATCAATCAATTGTAGATATTTCTGATAAACTGCCCTTGAATGGGGCAAGCCTGTCTGAAGATATTTTGGACATGCTGAACATACCTCAGCATTGCAGCCTTGAAATCAAACAAAATGGCAATGAAATACAAATAGGACCCTTTATAGGTTTACTTGCTGGTTATTATCAAAGCTCAATCAAGAAATATCTTGAACAACTACGAGATTATGTCTTCCTTTATCATGAGATTAAAGGGGCAATTCTTGTCTTTTCTCTTGACCATGTTGATAAAATCAATCATACAGTGAAAGGATATCTATATAATCCTCGGACAAAACAATGGGAAGAAGGTACCTACCCATATCCTGCCTCTATTTTTGTGATGACATCTTCTGTAAGCTCTGCATGGATTCAACATTTCAAATCTGTCCTTGGCGATGTCGTTTTTAATGATTTCTTTCTCACTAGATTTAATATTCACAAGAAATTAGCAAGTTCAATTGGTGTTAAATGTTACCTGCCCGATACCATTCTTTATGGTTCTCCTCAAGATCTGTACTACTTTTTAAAGAAATTCCCTAATTTAACAGTTAAACCACTTAACAACGCAAATCGCTCGGCAATAAGAGTTTATTTGAAAAACTCGAATTCTCTCGTTATATCTAATTTGAGAACCTTGGAAACGAAGACTTTCAAATTTAATAATCGGGATCAAGCCTTTTCCATTTTTAAACAATATTTTAAAGATGGAGAATATTTGATTCAGGAATCGATTGATGTAACAGGCTATCGAACAATCTCGATACGAATCATTACTGTTAAAGATCAATCAGGTCAGTGGATGGCTATGGGGTTGTTTACCCGAGGAGACCAATCTGGAGAGAATGAAGGTAAATTAATGCCTTTGGTTAAATTTCAAAAAGAGATGGTATCAGATTTCTTGCAGCAAAGTGATTTGTATGCCTCCCTGACCTATCAGGAATTAACCCACATTGCTATTGACACCGTCAAAGAAATTGAGAGCATGGGGGTACATTTTGCTAATGCAGCTGTAGATATAATAATCGGAGAATTAGGCGATATCTGGATTTCTGAAATTGATTACTTCAATCCCTCACATGAAATAGCACTAGTCGCCGGTTATCCGAACCTATACTATGAAATCTTAAAAACCAATATGCTTTATGCGAAAAAGCTAGCGGGCTATTAACAAGAACAAAAGAGCTAACCAAAATTAGCTCTTTTTTGCTATTTCCATTATTTCCTTCAGTTCATTTGTAAAACCTTTTACTGCTTTATTTCCTAACACCGTTACCGGAACGCCCAAAAAGCCGTACCTCTCAACTTCTGTTTGATAAGCTGTGTTCGTTGAAATATCCCTCACCTCAAAAGGTATGCCTTCCTCGGTTAGGACTTTTTTGACCATAGTACACTCAATACAGTCATTTGTAGTATAGACGATGACTCCTTCAGACATAGTTTATCCTCTCCTTCCAACCGTTGTTACACTTCATCAAAATATATAAGTTCTGCTACTATTTTATCACTTACGAAGAACACACCGAAAGAATACTGCTTCTGTCTCCTTTTGTCAGTTGGTGATCCTGGGTTGAAAATTAATATGTCCCCTTCATATCGGTTCACAGGGATATGAGAATGCCCAAAGATAATACAATCTACATTTTCACCTTCAAATGCTTCAATTGCACGTTTTTTCGTTGTTTTCCCCTTACCATGTCCATGGGTAATCCCGATTTTAAAGCCACATACTTCTACCATTTTTTTAAAAGGTACCAATCCAATTATTTCGTGGTCATCCACATTACCGTATACACCTTCAACTCTTGCATAAGACTGAAGATCTTTATAAACATCAATGGTTTGCCAGTCTCCTGCATGCAAAATCATATCTGAATCCTGCAATTCCTCTAATAATCTAGCTGGCAAGCCTTTTTTTCTTTTTGGTAAATGAGTATCTGAAAGTACGACAATTTTCACGCTTATTCCTCACTTTATTCGAAAAAATACTCTATTCCGTCTGGCAGCTTGCAGAATATCGATATTTCCCATCTTATTACGACAACAACATTTGACATCAGAACTCAGGTAATGTCTGTTCTTGCGCTTTCCCAAGAAATATAAAAAATTTCCCGAATTTTCAAATTAATACTTATTACAAAGAAACCGCTTACATAATTAATTATTTTAAGGAAAAAATATTGTCAGCACGTTATATGGAGGCATATTCATGGACGACAAAGTATTTAGATTAATAAATCAATTCACAGGCCGATATCGTTTTCTTGATACATTTATGATAATTATTTCTAAAAAACTCCGCTATCTTTTTGCGTTAATTTTGTTAATCATGTGGTTTCGAAATAACATACATAAAAGACTTACTACCTTTGCAGGAATTTCTGCAGTTATTACATTACTGCTCACTAGTGTAATTAAATTGGTTTATTTTAAGGCTCGACCATTTTCAAAGAAAAGGGTTAATCTATTAGCTCCGGTCCCTTCAAAAAAGGATTCTTCATTTCCAAGTAAACACACGACCTTAGCATTTGCAATAGCAATTTCAGTACTTTTTTACAAGCGCACATTAGGTTGTATCCTGTCAGTATTAGCTTTCCTGGCAGGTTTATCTCGTATTTGGATGGGACAGCATTATCCCTCTGATATTATTGGCAGCGCGATGTTAGGAAGTATAGTTGCTTTATGGGTAAACTTTTCATCAAACTTTTGGGATCTCTTTATTACCCGAGTTATCCATACCTACAATCGTTTCTTTTCTTTAAAATAACTATAGTTTCCCTACATATTTTTCTCGTTATGTGATTTAACAAAATCGATAATCAAATGGTTTAATTCTCCCGCTGCTTTTGTAGGTATTTGATGTTTTTCCTTATCAATGAACTTTAAATCACTGTCTAGCAATTTATCTTTTAAGAGATTCGCATACCGATGAAATGATTTGTCTTTCTTCCCATAGACCATTAATATGGGAAGATCGATATTTTCTAATTGATTTGTACAATTATATTTTAAACTATATTGGTAATATTGATTAATATTTCTGGCATTACCTTTAACTGCTTCATTGTACAATTTTCTAAACGTCTCTTTTGTATCGGAATTGCCCCATGTAATCGCCTGCGCTAGAAAAGAAAATGTCCTAGGATTTGCAAGTTTAACCGCTAAAGAAATCCTTTTCCTCAAATAAAAATCGCTAACTTCCGACATTCCACTAACTAAAATACTCCCAAAGGATCTGTTGGAATAGGTCAGCATGAATTCCAAGGCAATAGAAGCTCCAGTCGAATAGCCGCATAAGTAAGCTTTTTCTATCTCTAAATGATCTAATAAATGTTTAATATCTTCGATAATTAATGTATACGTAATCGGTTTGATTGAATACTGGCTTCTTCCATGCCCTCTTATATCAAAAGAAATCACTTTAAAATCATGAGATAGTTCATCTATTTGGTATCTAAAATTCTCACTCGTAAGTAAAGGAGGATGGATAAAAACTATAGAAGTTCCATTTCCTTTTACATTATAATACAGGCTGACACCGTTCACATTAAGCATTGGCATTATCTGTTCACCTCAATGGTCATTTTAATAAGTACATTTCAGGATAAAGGAGGTTCGCAGAATCACTTTATGGAATATAATAGACCTGCTTTTGTTATTATACCTTCATTTATCAGTCAGAATTCATAGCCAATTAAAAGGATGTTCATCAGCCGTCAACTTCCAAAAGAAAAAAACTGTTCTCTTATAAAAGGAACAATTTTTTCTTTTGGCTCTGTTAATCTATTTTGTTTATACTTGCTAAATCCAATCCCCTTCCACTGGCTCGCACGACAGACTACTCGATTGTTCCTCACTAAGGGGTATCACCTGGCTCATGTTCCCGCTGGAGTGTCGCGAATTTCGCAAAAATCATTTCATAAAAAATCAACATTCACCTTTAACACAGCTTTCAATTAAAGAAACAAGAAAGCAATTGGCGTGACTAAAATTAATGTTAATACTGTCCGTTCAAACCAAATTATGATTAACTGTGGAATACTTATCGGTATTTCAGTTGAAAGGATACTAGGAATAGATGCCGAAAAGAATAGAATGGATGAAATGGCAACCGTTGCGATGATAAACTTTGTTATTAAAGGAGCATCGACTACGAGTAGCGCAGGCAGGAACATCTCAGCAATTCCAACTGCAGAAGCTTTTGCTGCAAGGAAAGGTTCTGGAATTTGTAAAGCCCAAGTAAATGGATAAAAAATATAGCCTACAATATCAAATACAGGTGTATATTCAGCCAAAACCAAACCAATTAGTCCGACAGATAAAATGGAAGGGAGAATACTCATGGTCATAATAAATCCTTCTCGCAGGTTTTCCCATAAATTCTTCCCAAGACTTAAAGAATTATTTGCCCCTTCCATTGCATGTTTCCATGCATGCTGCAAAAACTTTTCCTTAATCACTACCTCTGGGTCTGCTTTATCCGAAATATACACTTCGCTCATTTTATTTAATGGCCAAATTCTTGCGGTAAGTGCGGTAACTACATACGTGATCACTAATGAGACCCAAAAATACAAACCCCATAGATGCATAATACCGAGAGTTTTGGCTACGACAATCATAAATGTCGCAGAAACGGTTGAAAACCCCGTTGCGATAATGGCAGCTTCTTTTGCCGTGTATTTTCCTTCTTTATAAAGGCGATTAGTCATTAATAAACCAAGAGAGTAACCACCTACTAAATCAGCTACCAAATCCACAGCTGAACGTCCAGGGGTTTTCCATATCGGCCTCATGATTGGCTGCATTAATATCCCAATAAATTCTAGTAAGCCGTATCCAATAAGGAGCCCCAAAAATAAAGAACCTATTGGAACAACTAGACCTACAGATACAACTAACTTTTCAAAAAGGAATGGGCCCATATTTGGAGCCATCAACCATGCAGGTCCTACCTTAAAAAATAATAGAATGGCAACAAAGAATCCTAGTACTTTTAAGATAGAAAATACTATCGTAACCTTGTCCTTATTCCATGTTTTTGAAATAAACGGATAAACAGCCCCTAATAAAATTACAATGAAAGCATAAACAGAGACGAAAGAAGGGAAACTTTGTTTAATCCACGTTACCATATGATCAATAGGAATTGACGAAACATTATTTAAGGTAATAGGAATAAAAAACATAAAACTTCCAATTAAACTATAAATCAAAAATTTCAGAATATTTTTAGTAGAATAAATTTGTTTAGCATCTGGTTCTACTTTTATCTTAAGATTCGGTGCACCCATACCCATCCCCCTAGTATAATTTACCATCCTAATTTCATCCAAATTGTCCACCCGAGGTGGACAATTTGGATGAAATGTCTTTTTGTGGTGCCTGTCACCGTAGCTATCAATTCGATATCAACTGCTATCTAGTTGCTAGCACTTTGTCGAAGCATGACTCCCGTAAGGAAAGTTAGGAATACGTGAGTTCCGAGTTTCACTGTTGGCTGGACTTGTGTGTCTTTTTGCGGATCTAGACAGACGATGTCCATTGCTTTTACTTTTGGATGACGACCTGCTGCTAGTACCCCTTCTAGCAGTTCTTCTGTTGTCATGCCCCCCGGCGTTGATGCCGGTACCCCTGGAGCATAGGCAATATCTAACACGTCCATATCTACTGTTAAATAAATGGTATCAACCTTTGAAGATAACTCTTCTAAGCATTGCAGAACGGTTTCTTCTATTCCCTTTTTTCTAGCTTTACGGAGTGTAAAATAGTTGACTCCTTTTTCATCTGCATACTGTTTTAAATCCTTGGTATTAAAAAATCCATGGAGACCAATGTTGTACATATTGTTCCCTACTACCACACCGCTCTCAATTAAATTTCGCATGGGTGTTCCGTTAGAAGGTCCATTATCTGACAAATCCCGTAAATCAAAATGGGTGTCGAATTGCAATATCCCAATTTTTTCTGAAGGCTTTGCCTGATTCATTCCCTTCACCATCATCGCTGTGATGGAGTGGTCTCCACCAATGGCACAAACCTTCGAATTAAAGAAATGCGTATAAATAGCTGCTGATGCTTCAACAATATTCTCATGACACTTAGCAATATCCGTAACATGCATAGGAACGTCTCCTGCATCAAGTGCAGTCATTTCAGACAAATCGACATCATCATCTAGATTATAAGTAGCAAAGCCCCGCCATGAGCGTCTGAAGGCTTCGGGAAATTCTGAAGCACCTGAAGCACTAATCGATGAACGGGACAAAGGAACACCGAGGATGACAACCTCGGCGTCCTTGCACTTTTCAGGGTCAGTCAAAGCAGTAATTGGCTGAATCCATTCATGAACCTTCAACCCTGCCCCATTTTCAGGCCTTACCCACATAAAACTAGAAGGATTCATTTTTGGATAGAGAAAGTTCTTCAACTAATTGACCTCCCCTAACAACTACCTTTCCAGACTTCACGACTGTATGCGTATGATTAACCCCATATGAGTATTGAAGTTTCATATAATTATCAACACTAAATATCGTGATGTCGGCTTTTTTACCAACCTCTAAACTGCCAATTTCTAGGCCGCGATTAATTGCATGTGCAGCATTGATCGTCGCGGCAGTAATCACCTCTGCAGGCGTCATCCCCATTTTCAAACAGCCAAGATTCATAATAAACGGTAAAGACACTGTTGGGGATGAGCCAGGGTTACAGTCGGTCGATAATGCAACCGGCACACCTAAATCAATCATTTTTCTACCATTTGCTGAATCCGCCATTAAAAAGTAAGCGGTTCCCGGGAGCAGCACGCCGACCACACCTTTTTCAGCCATCGCCTTCATTCCATTCTCAGACGCTCTTAATAAATGGTCTGCAGATATCGCCCCCACCTCGGCAGCTAATTCAGCTCCCTCATATGGCTCGATTTCATCCGCATGAATCTTAGCCATTAATCCGTGACGCTTCCCTGCCTCTAGAATCCGCTTTGATTGTTCAGGGGTAAATACACCATGCTCACAAAAAACATCATTGAATTCTGCCAATCCCAGCGCCGCCACCTTTGGAATCATTTCATTTATGAGCAGCTCCACAAATTGATCTGGATTCTCTTTATACTCTTTTGGAACGGCGTGTGCGCCCATAAAGGTAGAAACAACATCGATGACGTGCTTTTCATTGAGCAATTTCGCGACTTCAAGCTGTTTAAGCTCCGTTTCCCACTCCATCCCATAGCCGCTTTTCGCTTCAACTGTTGTCACGCCGTGACGCAGGAATTGATTTAAGCGTTCAAAGCTTTCTTCAAAAAGCTCTTCATGAGAGGCTGACTTTGTTCTTCTAGTCGTGGCATGAATCCCGCCGCCGCTATTCATGATTTCCATGTAGGTGGCTCCTTGCAGCCTCATATTAAACTCATTTTCCCTGCTTCCAGCAAAAACAAGATGGGTATGAGGGTCTACAAGACCTGGTGTTACAAGCTTTCCACTTGCATCCACAATCTCAGCTTCACTTAGACGGTCTTGATATTTTTCAAAGAGTACTTCATCTTTATCTACAGCACAGATGACTCCGTTCTCAATCCATACACTGCCATTTTCAATCACACCAAGCTCAGACATCGCTTCCTTTACAAGGGGAGCCTGTGAACTTCCCTGTAATGTCACGAGCTGAGAAGCATTTCTAATAAAAATTGGTTTAGCCAACCCTATCACCTCTTAGTCTTGATTCAGCATTGGCATTTTGATGCCTTTTTCCTTTGCTGTCTTAATCGCTAGCTCATATCCTGCATCAGCATGACGAACAACGCCCATACCAGGATCTGTTGTTAATACCCGTTGCAAACGAACTTCTGCATCCTTTGTACCATCTGCCACAATGACCATTCCGGAATGCTGAGAATATCCCATACCTACTCCGCCGCCATGGTGAAGGGAAACCCAGCTGGCACCTCCGACTGCATTAATCATGGCATTGAGAATTGGCCAGTCAGAAACGGCGTCACTTCCATCCTTCATTCCTTCTGTTTCCCGGTTAGGGGATGCAACAGAGCCTGCATCTAAGTGATCACGGCCAATAACAATCGGTGCCGATACTTCACCAGAGGCAACCAGGTCATTAATGATTTTCCCTAAGCGCGCACGATCTCCATATCCAAGCCAGCAAATACGAGCCGGAAGCCCTTGGAAGCTAATTTTTTCCTGTGCCATTCTTACCCATTTACAAAGATGCTCATCATCCTTAAATTCACAAAGTAGCACTTCATCAATTTTACGAATATCCTCAGAATCCCCTGACAATGCCGCCCAGCGGAAGGGTCCTTTTCCTTCGCAGAATAATGGACGGATATACGCTGGCACGAAGCCTGGAAAATCAAACGCATTTTCTACTCCCTCGTCCTTCGCCACCTGACGAATGTTATTACCATAGTCAAAGGTTATAGCACCTTTTTCCTGCATCTTCAGCATAGCCTTTACATGGATGGCCATGCTTTGCTTCGAAAGTTTTATATATTTTACAGAGTCATTTTTTCTAAGATCCCTTGCTTCTGCTAAGCTGTAACCAACTGGAACATAACCATTTAACGGATCATGAGCAGAAGTTTGGTCAGTTAACACATCCGGGATAAACCCTTTTTCAATCATAATCGGCAAGAGCTCAGCAGCGTTTCCAATCAAACCGATTGATAACGCCTTGCCAGCCTTTCTTGCCTCCAATGCAAGATTAATAGCCTCTTCTAAATCGCTCGTTTTTACGTCGAGGTAAGCGGTTTCAATTCTTCGATCGACTCTAGTTTCATCAACATCAATCGCCAGACAAACTCCATCATTCATGGTTACAGCTAACGGCTGTGCGCCACCCATGCCTCCAAGACCGGCAGTTAAAGTAATGGTATGCTTTAGTGATCCGCTGAATTCTTGTCGTGCCAGCTCCGCGAACGTTTCGTAGGTTCCTTGGACAATACCTTGCGTTCCAATATAAATCCAGCTGCCCGCTGTCATTTGTCCGTACATCATTAACCCTTTTTTATCTAACTCATGGAAATGCTCCCAGTTTGCCCAGGCAGGAACTAAATTGGAGTTTGCCAGCAACACACGAGGTGCGTCCTTATGTGATTTGAAAACTGCAACAGGTTTACCTGATTGAATTAATAATGTTTCATCATTTTCTAATTCTAGGAGTGATTTTACAATTGCATCGTAGGATTCCCAATTACGTGCCGCCTTCCCAATTCCACCATACACCACTAAATCCTCTGGTCTCTCTGCTACTTCTTGGTCAAGATTGTTCATTAACATTCTTAGTGCAGCCTCTTGAATCCAGCCCTTAGCATGTAATTCTGTCCCTTTATAATTCTTAATTACTCTTGATTTAGATGTACTAGCTTCCATACTATTCACTCCTCTATGTCTTTTATCTCTCCTTTATTATAAAAATATAATCTTCTGAAAAATACAAATCAATCATTAGAAAATTAGCACTATTTCTCTATATAACTCGTTTATTTTTAGCCTATAACTATATTATTTTTAGAAAAGTATACTTTTATTAGAAAAGCTATGTTGAATCGGGCTGTTGATTTGTGCTCCACTAAGGATAGCTTCTTTGAATAATCACCGCAGTGACAGGCCGTCTATGCCTGTCACGAGGCGGTTCGGGAAGCCACCTCGCCGCTAAAGCGCCTGCGTGGTCTACACTGTCCCGTCCTCCTGCAGGACATTGATTTACTTCCTCGAATCTGCCCACGCACGAAGAAAATATGATAGCATTTTCGAGGAGTCTCGCGCCTTCCGCACAAATCAACTTTCTTATATCCACATTTACCTTTAACACAGCCATAAAAAAAAATAAGACCCAGTATGTTCTAGGTCTTATCACTTTTTATTCATCCTATATTCTCTCGGCGTTACTCCGAATACCTCTTTAAAGATTCTGCTAAAGTAATTGGGATTATGAAAACCCACCAACAGTGCTACTTCCTTTACTGGCTTATTGGATTCAAGCAAGTACCTTTTCGCTTCCTTTAGTCTTATACCTGAAAGGATGTCCGTAAAGCCTTTACCTGTTTTTGAAATGAGCAAATGGCTAAAATATGATGGATTTCTGTCGACATACTTTGCCACATCCTCTAGCTTTAGATCCTTGTTAGCAAAATGGGACTCAATAAATGCAATTCCTCGCTCTACGAGGTCTTGTTTGAACAACTGGGGATTAGAGCCTGCTGCTAAAAATAATTTTTGAACAAATAAGATTAAATTTTGTACTGACCGATAGAGCACACTATCATACAAAATGGAATGAAAGATATAGCGGTACTCTTTTTCATAATTTTGCTGTTCGTCTAAATCATAGGTTTTCATAAAGCGTCTTATTTGCGCTAAGATGCTCGTTAGCCTAATTCTTACCAATCCTGGATCTGGATAAGGATCTTCCAATTGGAGAAATTCATCATAAAGCCATTTTTTTATACCTTCTATATCATGATTTGCTAGCATGTCCACCCATACCCTTTGTTCAGGGGGTGCCAAAAAAGGATCGATATGTATCCATTCAGGAGTATACTTAAACTCCACAATTTGCCGATAGCCATGATAATAGGTAAATTCCAGCATTTTCTGCGTTTCTATAAATTTTTCTTTAAGGCATTCTTGTGGTAATTTATTGTTACGTACCACAATAGCAAGCGTGTCAGAGAATTCCTCTTCCCATTTTCTCATTGCCTTTTGGCACTGTTCTTTACTATTCTGGCAAGTTTCTATAAATAAAAGAACAACCATATCGTTTAAAGGGAATATCCCATGAATTTCTTTAAAAGGATAATCGGTTAAAAATGAATACAGGACATCAAGGTTCTTTGTATTTTCAATTTTAAACGCAGCCATTTTATAGTCCTCTGAAACTGCACGCTCTGAAATAAACAGTGCCTCATAGGATAATTCCTTATAGAATTGTAAAGGAGGAATAGCTTTCGAATCCAGTTTCTTATCCAGTCCTTTTGTTGCTTTTTGATAAGCAGACTTCACCTTGGTGGCAGAAAACGGTTTAATCATTAGCTCTAGGGCTTGAAGGTCAATCGCTAAGCGAGCTTTTTCAAAGGTAGCCTCCGCACTTGTTAACAGCAAAATAGGTTGATAGATTTGTATTAAATCTCTAAAGCTAGACCAATTATCGCTGCTAACCATATCCAGTTCTAATAAAATGATATCCGGTGACTCTTTCTCAAATGTAACGATAAAGTCTTGATAATTGGAGGCTAATAGTATCGTGGACACAGGTATGGAGGATGATTTTAACAGCCATTTTAATCCCTCTCGTTCATTTAGATCACGATCTGCAATCAACCATTTCCCTTCCATTAAATTCGCTCCCATCTAAAAATAGTGCTACTAATATAATAAAAGTATACATCCTATGTGATAATCTACAACTATTTTCTGTTTTTATTTCTTATACATAAAACGAAATAATTTTAATCGAATTCATAGGTTCATTATGAGCATAATAATTTTTGTGACTATTGATAGAGAGGGGAAAAACTAGGGATGAAATGGCACAAAAATTTACTAAAAATCATACAGGACCGTCAAGGTAAAAAACTGGCTTTAATCGTAGATACCTCTACAAATGAAACAAAAATTGATCTCATCACAAATATTGTTACATTTTTCAAAGAGCTAACTCCTGGAACCACACTCGTCCAAGCTGATTTTAAAATTCGGACTACAGAGCCAATTACACAAAACACTGAAATTAAGTATCACACTCATGGTAAGGCTTCTTATACCTTGGCTTTGGAATGGGCGGAAGAGGAGAAAATCGATACCGTTTTCTATATCACCGATTTAACAGGATTTTTACCGGAAGACATGCAAGTACCCTATGAGGTTTACTGGCTAGTTCCGACAGAATTTGTTCCGAAAGCACCTTTCGGTAAGGTGATGAAGATTGTATAGTCTCAAAAAAAGTAAAACTCCTCAACACTGCTGTTGAGGAGAATCACTACTATTAGCTTTTAACAATTTTAGATGGATTGTTTACTTTATATAGAACCGCTGCATCAACAACGAACTCTTCTTCTACATCCTTACCCTTTGCCAATTTCTTCTTTGCCACTTTTCCGTCAAATTCAAGTTGATCTCCTGGTGCCAATTCAAACTTCTTAAGAGTTTTACTGTGGCTGCACCAAGCAAGTCCAAGTTCAAGTGGCGGTTCTTGTATGATTTGGACATTTTCAAGAACGACGACTTCATCATTTTCTTCATTAAATGGATTGTACGTAAGTGCAAACTGCTTAACGCTTGCGGTAAAGTGTACTTTATCTGCTGGAAGCTCAATTTTTGGTTCTTGCTCTTTTTTCGGTTTTGTTGCCTTTCGTTTTTTAGGCTCAGATTTTGGTACTGGTTTTAATTCAGATGTTTTTGCCTCTGCTTGAGACTCTGAACCCTCTGAACCGAGTTCTGGTGTACTGAAATCCTTCTCCTCAACCTGAAGCATGCTCTCTCTGCCAAAACTGGAAGCCTGCATTTCCTTCAGAAAAGCTGGGTTGATACAGCTCAAATTACCGTCCTGAAACTCTATTACAAGCGTGTTAAACTCATCTGACTTTCCGTACGTTTCGTACCCCTTAATCGTCACCACACGCTGGTAATTCCTCTCCTTAAACAAAAACTCCCGCTTCGCCTCCTTAGCAGACGAAAGCCCCCACTCCTTCAACTTCTCACGGTAATGCTCATCATCACGAAACCCCTCAAAATCCCCCTTAGGAGGAACATAACGAGTCAAACCACTTCGCTCCAACTGCTCATGTTCAATTGCCATCTTTTCACACCTTCCTATGGTGACAGGCACCACTAATGTACAAATGTCCGTCTCCAGTGGACACTCAACATTCTTCAATGAGATTCATTATGTATTTTCAGTTGCTACTTTGATTATTGTATCAAAGTTTGCTTCTAATGAAAAAAGCTAAGGCATGATTTTTGCAGTCAAATATCTCTGCAAGGATCATGCCTGGTTATTATATAATGATGGGTGGTTTTCCTACTGGATAGTATTCTACGGCTCTACATGCCCGGATTCTTTCTTCAGAAAGACAGTTCCTGCCGTCGAAGATGATGGGTTCTTTCATATTCCATATCATCTCAGCTACATCTATACGTTTAACCTCGTTCCACTCGGTGACAATAAATACGGCGTTCGCTTCTGCAAGGGCTTCATGAATGGAACCAGCATATTTAATGGTATCTCCGATAATTTTTCTTGCATTTTCAGTAGCAACGGGGTCATACGCAACGACTTCTGCTCCTAATTTTGTTAATTCCACCGCAATCGGAATAGACGGTCCTTCTCTCATATCATCTGTTTCTGGTTTAAAGGCTAGACCTAGCATCGCAATTTTTTTGCCTTTTAATCCTCCAAATCGCTTTAATGCCTTTGTTACCAACAATTCTCGCTGATATTCATTAATGGCAATGGTCTCTTTTAATAACGGAAATTCAACTCCATTTAACCCTGCGGTATGCAGCAATGCTTTTACATCCTTTGGAAAACAGGAGCCTCCATAGCCGATCCCAGCGTTCAAGAACGCTTCACCGATCCTCTTATCCTTGCCCATTCCTCTAGCAACATCTTGTACATCTGCACCGACTGCTTCGCATAAATTGGCAATTTCATTAATATAACTGATCTTCGTTGCTAGGAAAGCATTCGAAGCATATTTTATCATTTCAGCACTTCTTGTACTTGTTAAAAGCATTGGCACATTTAATGGTCGATACATCTCTTGAATTTTCCCTGCAGCCTCTGCACTTTCCGAACCAATAATGATTCGATCAGCTTTCATAGTATCCTCAATGGCAGAACCCTGGCGGAGAAATTCAGGATTCGACACCATTTTCACCTTAAAACCACACCGGTCTTCCATCATTTTTTTGACAAAATCATTCGTTCCAACTGGCACTGTACTCTTAATAACAATGATGTTCTCAGGAGTTATATGGGAGGAAATATCTTCTGCAGCTTGTACTAGAAAGGAAAGGTCTGCTGCACCATTATCACCTTGAGGCGTTCCAACCGCAACAACAATGATTTCTGCGTCAGCTAACGCCTCATTAATAGTGGTTGTAAAATGTAATCTGCCTGCGACCATATTAGAAGTTAGTAAATCTTCAAGACCAGGTTCATAAATGGGGGAAATCCCTTTACGTAATTGATTAATCTTTTGTTCATTAATATCGATGCATGTGACATGGTGACCGATTTGTGATAAACAAACACCTGTTGACAGCCCTACATAGCCTGTACCTAAAACAGCAATCTTCATATCAATTATCAATCTCTTTCCTATTATTTTGACCGGTTTCGTTCTCTGTTACTTCTTGCAAATAGGCTAACACAGATTCTCGGATATCCTCCCGGCTTAATGCGAAATCAATGGTGGCCTTAATAAAACCAAGTTTATCTCCGATATCATAGCGGCTTCCCTGAAAGTTATAGGCAAAGACGGCCTGGTGTTTATTCAGTTCATTTATTGCATCAGTCAGCTGTAATTCATCCCCTCGACCCATTGGAATTCGCTCTAAGATTTCAAATATCTTTGGACTTAATACGTAGCGTCCCATAATCGCAAATCTCGAAGGAGCCTCTTCAATGCTTGGTTTCTCAATAAGAGAGTCAATATGAAATAAATCCGATTCAATCATCGTCCCCTTTGGCTTAATAATTCCATATTTACTGACATCATTTTCTGATACAGTTTGAACGGCAACAACCGAACTATTATAATATTCGAATACATCAATGACTTGCTTTAAGCAGGGAATTTCCGACATAACGATATCATCACCAAGTAAAACCGCAAATGGTTCGTCCCCAATCACACTTTTCGCACAAAGAATAGCATGTCCAAGCCCTTTCGGCTCTTTCTGGCGGACATAAACGATATTTACTAAGTTTGATATTTTTTGAACTTCCGCTAACATTTCAAGTTTGTTCTTTCTAAAAAGTGTGTCTTCGAGTTCATACGATTTATCGAAGTGATCCTCAATAGACCTTTTTCCTCTGCCGATTATGATGATAATTTCCTCAATTCCAGAAGCAACAGCTTCTTCAACAATGTATTGAATGGTTGGCTTATCAACAATCGGCAGCATTTCTTTTGGTTGTGCTTTCGTAGCTGGCAAAAATCTAGTTCCGAGGCCAGCTGCTGGAATAATGGCCTTACGGATTTTCATATGTTGTCTCCTTTCCTTTTCTCCTTAATCTTATATATGCAGGTGGACAACTTCCGGTCACGTTAGTAACCTATTAAATTCATTTATTTAAAAGTTCATTTTCTATAAAATAAAACTCCCTTCACAAATATAGCCAAGGGAGTCATTCATCTATTTCATGTATTGGCAGATAAACTCTTTTGATAAACCTTTCCATTAACTTTTTGAGTATTCTTTTACGACGTGTGTGCAGTGTACTAACAATCGCTTTTCTTTCTTCACTCGTAACCTGCCAATCTTCTGGAATGAGTGCGACAATTTCTTCTATTAAATGAATGGGCAGCGTTTGAATGATATCTAGCTCCTCTTTAAACTCCTCCTCATTCTTGATAAAACAGGCCATCATTTGATGGGTTGCACTTTTTAAAATGGTAATCGGCAGTGATTCAATATCTTGCAGTGTCCAATTATAGGAAGCAAACACTTCCGCATGATCGATAATCCACAAGCGATAGGAGTTCGGTTTGTCATCACATAGAATGATATTTTTCCTTGTTCGATCACGATTGCACATCCAGTAATCAAATAAAATAACACCTGCTAGTTTTTCATTATTTGAAATAGTAGGAACCTCTGTCACTTTATGTCCATCAAAACAGTCTGGCACGTAAAGACTTGCAAATTGGTATTGTGTTTGAGTCATTTGAGAGAGTTCAGGGTATTGTGAGGAAAACTCTTTAGGGATTTCTACTAATTGTGCAAAGGGTATTGGTAGTCCAAGGTACCTTGCTAGGCAATAGGAGACCCATTCATTTGCCAACGTTTTCTCAAATCCAGGCTGGAAATATTTCACGACATAGTCTCGTCCATCATTAAATGTTATCAAGTGTGCATTCGATTTTCCTTCTAGTGTTTTCTTGTATGCAATTGGTTTAATCATCCCTATGCACCCCATTTACGTTCTTGGAGTCGATTCCACCTATTTTTTTCAATAAATGAACATATTGTTCTGCCACAACCTCTATTGCGAACTTTTCATGGACGCGCTCAATCGCAGCCTTTGACATTTGTTGATGGAGGCTTGGGTTGTCCAAAATGCCAGAAAGCTGATTAACAGCATCCTCTACATTTTGACCACGAAAAAGCAGCCCATGCTCCCCGTGTACAACCAATTCCGTGACCGGCATCATTTTTGAGGCAACTACTGGTACACCACAAACCATTGATTCAATAAATGTATTACCAAAAGATTCGGTCTTAGTAGTTGCCAGCGTACAGCCGCCTGATTGGCGAATTTTCGCATAAACATGTGGCATTTGCTGATAGGGAATCACTGGGAACCATTTGACTATATCAGTGAGCTGCTCCTCCTGCCATTTCGCTGCGAATTCCTCCCGCTGTACACTTTGAGCACCACCAATCACCCAAAATTCAATATCATCCCGATGACTTTTCATGAGTTTTGCTACTTCTAATAACATTTGCCAGTTTTTACGTTTGTCCAATCTCCCAATCCATCCAATTATTTTTTTTCCATTTGGAAGGTGCGGTTCACTCTCATAATTTATCTCTTCGGCAGTCAATGCTTGGTAAAATGACGTATCGATGCCATTGTAGATGATATGAATCGGAATTTCGTCAGTTAATATGGAGACTAATCGTTTTTGATACTGTGATGGAACAATGATCACTTTCGGATCTATCCCTCTGAATGATTTTATATGTGGATTAAGCTTAATCAGTTCTGGGGTGCGTGCCTCTACTAACACTGGACCTTTATATTTTGCTTTACGAATCCATTTAAAAGCAGCACCCGTGTCAACAACAATAATGGCGTCATACTGATTGTTTTTAATAATCTTGGTAATCTCCTGTTCATCCTTTGTTAAATAAACGGGAGCGGCATCTTCCATAATGTGAAGCCCGCCATGATCCGTGGTGTATAAAAACTCTGTATCAATTCCATGTTTCTTAAAATAAATCGAGCGATTGCGCCAGCCGGCATTCACCCCGCCAACTGTCAGCAGACGCCAGATTACTAATACTTTCATAATGGTTTCTCCTCGTTTTCATTAGGCTCCTCCTCAACCCTGTTAGGTCTCTATGTTCTACCCTTAATATCGATTAACGACGTTTTTTATCCTTGCCTTTGTTCTTGTCTCGCTTATCGTCACGGCGGTTGCGATCATCGTATCTATCTCCCGAGTAGTATTTACCTTTACCACCCTTAGCGCCTTTGCTGCGACGCCCTCTATCGCCCTCGAAGCTTTTCCCTCTTCTGGAGTCACGTTCTCCCTCGAAGCTTTTCCCTCTTCTGGATTCACTTTCTCCTTTGGAGTTTCGATCTCCTTCGAAACGTCTTTGACCCTCATAACCGCTATCACTTTCTGGATGTCTTGACTCAAAACTTTGCTCAAGTTTGTCCCAATGTGCATCGATTTTTTCCATTACTTTTTCCGGATCTGCTCCACGTGCAAGCATCGTTTTGATCCATTCTTCCTTGAAAACCTTATGAACGAGACCCTGGAGGAGCACCACGTAGTTTTTCTCATCCGCTGTTGTCAATAAACTATTACTCAGATTTTTTATTTTATTCTTATCCGGTTCCTGCGGAAGAAGTAACTCCGTAATTTGCCTGGAGATTTCCTCCATACGGATGTAATGAAGCCATTCCATATATAATTCAGGTGCCATTTCTTGAACATGCGCCATAAAGACTGCTTTATTTTCTTCCCCTAAGGAAGTCAATAATTTACGTGGGTATGGATAAACTCGATCACGCCAAATAGTTCTCGCTACGTCAATTACCTTTAAACTGCCGTCAGGCTGCAGATAAATTTGACGCTTATGATGGTCAATTCTCTCATACCCAATTTTTTTGAACGTGATTAGCATTTCAATTAATTTTGCAGAAAGTGCCTTTGTTAATGGCTGTGATTGTAAAAATTCGCGTAAATCAACACCCCTGATAATTTCCATCACTATATAGAGTGGACCTTTCCCATAGAGCTTTGGAAAGAGAGAGGTCTGCTGCCCAAGGGATAAAGCATAATATTCGCGATCGCAATCCTCGGTATTCCCGAACACCTTTACACAGATGTCATCCGATATTTGAAAAACTGCACCTTGGCGTCCTTTTCCCATCATCACTAACGGTGTGTTATTAACCACTTCCACATCGGCATTAACCAGGTTTGTTACTTTAATGTTTTGCATCCATTGTTCTAAATTCTCAATATACATATTTTCACTCCTTCCTTTTCAAGTTGGCAGCTTGATTGGTTTCGTTATCTTGGCAGTATTCATTGGGATAATCGGCTTGTCTATTCCCTATTCCCTAGAAAAATTTACTGCCTATTATAATAAATTCAATTGATGTATAAAGTGTAAAGGCAATTGACTATAAAAGGAAAAATGTGTACATCTCCTTCTTTCCATTACAAAACCAAGTCCAAATGAAAATCATTCTCAAAGTCCAAATATTGTTAAAGAAGTCATTAAATTTTTCTTAACTATTTACAGAAAGAAATTTTCCAAGGATAACTTAGGTTACTATTAAAATAGTAGTTAGTTTGAAAGGAGAAATTATGTCTACAATCGAGAGCACCAAATGGAATGAAGCTTCCCTTTTACAGAATCGAATGTATATTAATCAATTAATACGTTTTATTTTTGATGCATCACCAGAAAAGGAGCAGTTATTTACAATAATAAATCATTCACAATGGAGGTCCCTTTGTGAAATCAGTGAAGGAATTCGTCTCATAGATGCTTCTATTCAAGAACTTCATGCAGATGACGGAGAGAAAACCAAACAATTGAAGGAAGAATATAATCGGTTATTTGTTGGTCCGAATTCTCTCCCTGCCCCACTTTGGGAATCTGTCTATTTAAGTCGTGAGCATTTACTATTTGATGAAATAACTTTGGAGGTTAGGAAGTGCTATCGAAAGTATGGTTTATCATTTATCCGCGAAAGTAACGAGCCTGATGATCATATTGTGATTGAATTAGAGTTTCTTAGTTATCTTATTCAAAAAACATTAGATTGCGAAGATGTTGAAACAAAGAAAGCATTATTGGACGATCAATATTCCTTTTTGAACAATCATCTTCTGAAATGGTGTCCGGCACTTTGTGAACTATTGAGCAAATCAACCCGATTTTCATTATACCAAGGTGCTGCCCTGCTTTTAGAAGAGTACCTCAATCTAGAAAATGAACTAATACCTGCCATGAAGGAGGCCTATTAAAAAATGGGTGATAAAAATCTATTATCTAAAATTGGCGAGAGTAAACTGTCAAGAAGGTCATTATTGAAATGGACAGGTCTTGCCTCTGTCCCAGTTATTGCCGGTGGTGTCTGGTCCACGAAATATTTATCTGAAAACAAAAATATTGTAGAAGCAAGTGAAACCATTGTTCCTACCTGCAGCACCTTAGACTGCGGTGGTAAATGTATGATAAAGGCGCATGTAAGGGACGGGGTAATTACAAGAATAAGTACCCGTAGTGATCAAGAATTAGATGAAGCTAATCCATATATGAAAGCCTGTGTAAGAGGACGCTCTTACCGGAAAAATCAATACCATCCAGATCGTTTAAAATATCCAATGAAGCGAGTCGGAAAACGCGGCGAAGGTAAATTTGAGAGAATTTCTTGGGAAGAAGCGGTTGCTATTATTACAAAAGAAACCAAACGGATTACTGAACAATACGGCCCAGCCTCCAGGTACGTTCATCAGGGGACCGCGGTTACTTGCGGTACAGTAGGCGGCGCTCAGCTCGCAAGAAGATTAATGGTATTAAGTGGTGGGTTTCTAAACTATTACCATTCCGTAAGTATGGGGAACACTGCTGCTGCAACACCTTATACATATGGTACCCACCAAACCGGGAACAGTCTCGATTCTCTCAAAGATTCAAAGCTGATTCTCTTATGGGGACACAACCCTTCTGAAACCATTTTCGGTAACACCCTTCATTATTATAAAAAATTAAAAGAAGCCGGAATCAAGATTATTTCGATTGACCCTCGATATTCCAATACGGCAGTTGCTTTTGCGGATGAATGGATTCCCTTATTACCAGGGACTGACAATGCACTTATGGATGCCATGGCTTATGTGATTGTCAATGAAAACCTGCATAACAAGGACTTTGTCGATAAATTTGTGATTGGTTTTGATGAGGAACACATGCCTGAAGGTGTGCCTGAGAAAGAATCACTAGTTTCATATTTATTTGGTAAAAAGGATGGAATCGAAAAAACACCTGAATGGGCAGAGCGAATTTGTAAGGTGCCTGCAGCGAAAATCGCAGAGCTCGCCCGTGAATATGCTACAGCTAAGCCAGCAGCCTTAATTCAAGGCTGGGGCCCGCAGCGTCATGCGAGTGGTGAGAGGATTGCACGCGGTGGAACGATGTTAGCTTCGATAACAGGAAATGTTGGTGTGTCAGGCGGCTGGGCATCAGGTTATGGCGGAATTCCAAGAAAATTCCCGATGGGTATCCCTGTTCCTGAAAATCCAGTAAAAGAGAGTATTTCCATAATGAACTGGACAGATGCGATCACCGATCCTAGCAAGGTCACTACCAAAAATGGACTTAAGGATGGCGATAAGCTTACATCTAACATTAAATTAATCTTTAATTTAGCTGGTAATTACTTAATTAACCAACAGCCTGATATCAATAAAACAAAAAAAATTCTAGAAGATGAAAGCTTAGTAGAGTTCATCATTGCCAGCGACCATTTCCTCACACCAAGTGCGAAATATGCGGATATTCTTTTACCAGAGACCACCTTCTTTGAACGCTGGAATATCGGTGAGTCATGGGCATCTGGAGATTATATCATTCTTTCAGAAAAAGTTGTGGAGAATTACTACGAATCGCGCTCAGATTATGACTGGTTATCAGAGGTGGCTGAAGGTCTTGGTGTAGGACAGGAGTTTACCGAGGGTCGCGATGAAATCGGCTGGATAAAATATATCTTAGATGAAACGAGAAAAGTCGAGCCGAGCACTCCAACCTTCGAGGAATTTAAGAAGAAACGGATTCATTATTGGCGTTATGATGGACCAAGGATTGCCTTCAAGGATCAAATTGAAGACCCTGCCAATCACCCATTTGAAACACCATCTGGAAAAATTGAGATATTCTCCAAACGCTTATATGATATGAATCATAGTGAAATTCCAGCGATTCCAATTTATATTCCTGAATGGGAAGGCGCACAGGATCCATTAAAAGCCACCTTCCCTCTCCAATGTATTACATGGAAAGGAAGAAACCGAGCCAATTCTACATTTGCTAACCACCCATGGTTAAAGGAAGTGGCTGAACAGGTGCTTTGGATTAACCCTGCTGATGCCGAAATGCGAGGCATTAAAAAAGGTGATAAAGTCAAAATTTATAACGATCGTGGCATTGTTATGATACCTGCCGAAGTCACCACCCGTATCATGCCTGGAGTCGTTGCCATGCAGGCAGGAGCTTGGTACAAACCAGATAAAAACGGAGTCGATACAGGAGGATGTGCCAACGTCCTCACCAGTCAGCGCATCACCCCGCTGGCTAAAGGCAACGCCCATCAAACCATGCTAGTCCAAGTACAAAAAGCATAACAATAAGCAAAAAGCCGGATTCCCAAAAGGAACTGGCTTTTTTAATTAGCATTATTACCAAAAGGGTAAAAATTATAGAAAAATTAACAATTATCCCTTTTATATATTGTACAATAATGATAGACATACCATTAATTCAAGTAAGCCAAATATGCTATTTCATAAACACAGCTCATTTCCATCAATGCTAAAGGAAAGTTAAATAATTGGGTGGCCATTTGTAAAAGTTGTGATGAGGCCGCATATATTTATTTTAAAGAGGAGTAAATTCAGGTTACAAAAATGTAGAAATAATCCAGGAGCTTTTAGCATTTTAGTTTACAAGTAAATAGGAGGAAAACTCTATGAGTCGATTGACGAAGCAAGAAAAGAGCTGGGTTTTTTATGATTGGGCTAATTCTGCTTACTCCATTTTAATTACAACAGCCATCTTTCCCTTATATTTTAAAGCAGCTGCAGATAGTGCAGGTCTTGCAGGGTCTACCTCTACTGCGTATTTGGGATACGCAAATTCCTTTGGGACACTCCTCGTTTCGATTTGTGCACCGATTCTAGGAACTATTGGGGATTTTAAAGGCTTAAAAAAGAGGTTATTTACCTTTTTTGTGATTCTAGGTATTGCCTTTACGGCACTGTTGGCAGTTGTTCCGACTAATCAGTGGCTTATCCTCTTAATCTGTTATATTATTACCGTCATTGGCTTTGGAGGAGCCAATATCTTTTATGATGCCTTCCTTGTAGACGTTACGAGTGAAGAACGGATGAATAAGATATCCGCACGCGGGTTTGCTATGGGCTATATCGGAAGTACTATTCCTTTCATTATCGGTATTGCTCTCATTCTATTATCTCAACAAGGGGTTCTGCCTTTATCAGTAACCGTCTCCACGCAAATAGCCTTTGCAATCACCGCGATTTGGTGGGGAACCTTTACGATTCCAATGTTAAAAAATGTTGAACAGGTCTATTACGTCGATCGGGTTGCAAAACCGATTTCTACCAGCTTTAAAAAAGTATTTCTAACTCTTAAAAGGATAAAAGCTTACCGTCCTTTATTTCTATTCCTTATTGCATATTTCTTTTATATTGATGGCGTTCACACGATCATCACTATGTCCACTGCCTATGGAACTGATCTTGGGATATCATCTACAAATCTGTTAATAATTCTTTTTGCTACACAAGTTATTGCTGCTCCGTTCGCTATGCTGTATGGAAGGCTGGCAGATAAATTCACAGGAAAGAGAATGTTATTAGTTGGCATTTTTATTTATATTATTATTTGTATCTATGCTTATTTTATGAAAACAACCTTAGATTTCTGGATTTTAGCGATGCTTGTCGGTTCCTCACAGGGCGGGATTCAGGCTCTTAGCCGTTCTTATTTTGCGAAGCTGGTACCGAAGGAAAATGCTAACGAATTTTTTGGATTCTATAATATTTTTTATAAATTCGCCTCTATTCTTGGGCCGGCTTTAGTTGGATTTACCGCCCAAATAACTGGTAATACAAATGCTGGTGTATTTAGTTTAGTTATTTTATTTATCATTGGCGGAGCCGTTTTACTGCGAGTTCCTGAAACCACTGAAAAAATCCAGGTAATTAATAAATAATGACATAAACCAACAACGCCTTGGGAAATTACCCAAGGCGTTGTTGGTGTTAGATATTACGCAAAAAGATCTTTATCAAGAATCATTTCCTTCTCGAGATGACTAGCCCGAATTCCAAATCTTGGCTTCAACTGGCCAATTTCTTCACCTAGCAATAATTTTATGGCTAGGTAAGGAAGGTTCAGTCCTGTTAAACAGCTAAAATGCATGCCCCCGCTCATTCGGGGATTGATTTCGAGCAGCTTAGGGATACCCTGATTATATTTAACTTGAATATTAAAGATAAACGGTATAGGAAAGTGTTGATGAAACCGATGAGCAAGTTGAATAAGCTCATGGTGATCTAAGATTTCTCTAATCCTTCCATCCCCCTTCATCCTGGGTATGGCAGCGTACAGCTGCTCAGTCGATGCAACACAATCAATGCTGAATTCCGGACCCTCTAAATACTCTAGCACCATTAAATCTGGGAAAACCTCTTGCTGGCCTAAAATTTCACATGCGTAATGGTATGGGAGGCGACGGCTGCTTGCCCTTCTAAACAGCTGGTCAATACTTTCAATCCGATCCTCAATAACGCGAAAACCAGTGGCTCCTTCACCAACAACAGGTTTAAAACACACTGTATGTCCTTTATCCTGCAAACATTGATACGCGGTTTTGAAATCGTTGATATTATTAACAACATAAAAATCTGGTATCGAAACAAGTTTTGCCCCATTCTCTTCCTTTTGCATGATGGAATGGTAGGCAGCTGCTTTATTATCCAGTGTCTCCATCAATTCTGAGTCTGGACATACCAACACCTTCACACCAATTGCTTCAAAATCAGCCAGCCTCTTTGCGATTCGAGTATTCTCTTTTCTAGGGATGAAAATATCAATCTTATGCTTCTGACAAAACTCCAGACAAAACTCAATATATTCCTCACCTGACACGGTAGGTTCTGTAAAGGCATAATCACAATACTGTAAATAGAGAGCGTCCTTATTCGAATGAGTGCCGAAAATCTCAAACCGGCGTCCCTCCTCATTCCCACGAATCAACTCCATAAAATGCGTAACCGTCGTAAACCACCTATTAAACCAAATTCTCATACGTAACCTCTTTCATGTTGATATTCATAGTAAAAACCTTAAACATTATTCGCCTATAATTTCCATTTTATACATTACACTATATAATTCGATGTATAATTGGTGATACAATGTATAAATGGTGACAACTACGTTGTCACTTCGGTGACAGGCACCAAAGGGGGTTTTGAAAATGTGTGGACGATTTACGTTGACGGCTACGGTTGATCAGTTGATTGATCGGTTTGATGTGGAGTTTTTTCTGCAGGAGGAGGAGTATTTGCCTAGTTATAATGTGGCTCCTTCGCAATCGGTGTTAGCGGTGATTAATAATGGATCGCATAATAAGATGGGGTTTTTACGTTGGGGGTTAATTCCGCCCTGGGCGAAGGATATGTCAATTGGTTATAAAATGATTAATGCACGTGCCGAGACTTTATCTGATAGACCAAGCTTTCGTAATGCCTATAAGAAAAAACGCTGTTTGATTGTGGCCGATAGTTTTTATGAATGGAAAAAGGTTGATAGTAAGACCAAAATTCCGATGAGAATTAAGCTGAAATCAAATGAATTATTTGCAATGGCTGGTCTCTGGGAGAATTGGAAATCCCCCGAAGGAAAATCAATTTATTCTTGTTCGGTGATCACCACGAGTCCGAACAAGCTGGTTCAAGACATCCATGACCGGATGCCTATAATCTTAAAACCTGAAGATGAAAAATTTTGGCTAGACCCTTCTATATCAGAGACTAATAAGCTTCATCACTTACTTAAACCACTTGAGCATAGTTTAATGGAAGCCTATGAAGTGAGTCCTTTAGTTAATTCACCAAAAAATAATTCAATCCAACTGATTCAAAAAATCTGTTAAGCCTATAAAAAATACCTGACCCCATGGGGAGTCAGGTATTTTTTATACATGAGCAAAGGTTGAATTAATTTTCATCACAAAGGTCATGATTGCCGTTGTATCTAAATTCGAGGTATCCTCGGTAACACCACTCACTTTTTTAACTATTTGCCTTTCAATAAAGTTCATTTTACTGACGAGGAATTCTCCCCCGAAAATACCGTTTGCGATTGAAACTTTCCTTAATTCCTCTGGAAAAGCGAGATCGAATTGCTCAATAGCTATTTCGCCATCATGCCAGCAGCAGAGAAACAGGCCCAGCTTTTTGGTTAACAACTCATCATGATGCTTGCCGATAAAATGCTTAATTTTCCCTTGAATACTGCCGGCATGTATCGAACCGCCGATGATCACGAAGTCATACTCGCTTACATCAAATGTAATTCTATCCCTTTTTAAATCGACAGCTAATACTTCTCCTTCCATCCACTCACTCAGTAATTGGACAGCTTTTTCTGTTGTGCCATGAGATGAGCAATAAACAATCAATGTCTTCATAAATCATCCTACCCTCCATGGGAAAATTTTCACTTACAAATGAACCATATACGTACGACCTTTTGATGTCTTACCTTAATTATAATGCAGTAAATATAAATAATCGGAATAAATATTGGCAATATTTCTACAATTCAATCCCCAATCACCCTTTTCTTTTGTCATACTTTTCCCTAAGTAAGCGAATATAATGTTGGTACAAAAATTGATCTGAGGTGATAAAATGAATTCCTTAACCTTACCAATCATCTTGTCAGGTCCTATTGTTCGCAGGGCAGAACCAACACAAATCACGATTTGGATTGCGACGAGCAAAAGGTACCGAATTCATGCAAAAGTGTTTCGTATCACTTCAAATAAGGATACCGAATTATTTGAATACCATGGGTTTCATGCAAAGTCCGAAACCAATACGATACATATGGGGAAACAACTATTTGTCCATTTAATTAAACTAACGCCTTTAAGCGGAACCTTTCCTATGGATACCTTACCTTACTTGGATATAATATCCACTTCAAACAAGGCTCTGAACTGCATAATTTAAATACTCTAGGATTCCTTTCAAAAGATAACCCACACTCCATTGTCTACGGTAATCTTGACTATCCTGCCATTTATCTTAATAGCTCGGACCAACATTGCAATGTCCTCTATGGATCATGTCGAAAGCCTCATGGGGATGATGACGATACACTCACAACAGCTGACCTCTTACTAGAAAAAGAATTTAATAATCTTACAGTACGTCCAACTACACTCTTTCTTATGGGAGACCAAATTTATGCAGACGATGTAGCAGATTCTTTGTTTCCGGTTATTACTACATTCGAAAAAGAATTAATAGGTTCGGGAGAGAAGCTTGAATTAATTGATAACCGGCTTGCGAATGAACCCTTTCAAGCTGCATTAAATCAAGTCAACGGCAGAAAATACATTATAGAGAACTATTGCCATTTCACCTCTTCACATGCCAACAACCACCTAATGAAATTCGGAGAGTATGCTGTAATGTATCTGCTCTCATGGAGCCCTCAACTCTTTGAATCAGCACAAGAAAATAACCTTTTTGAATTCTTCGATGAACTATGCAATAAACAACAAGTATATTTTGTTTTCTCTGATGTAGAAAGATACCCAAAGGATAATAAACTTGAAAATTCTCGCCTTTATAACCGTTATACAGAGCAACAGGAAACAATGATTTCATTTCAGCAATCTCTTTATCGGATCAGACGGCTCCTGGCAAATATTCCAGCCTACATGATGTTTGATGACCATGACATTACGGACGATTGGAATTTATCCTATATGTGGAAGGAAAGTGTCAGAAACTCCTCCTTAGGGAGTCATGTAATTGCCAATGGCTTGGCAGCATATTGGGCCTTTCAAGGATGGGGAAACGCACCTGAATCCTTTGATGACGGCTTCATCTGGATAATGAAAACTTATTTTAATAGTCTTTCCCTTGGAAAAATAGATGCGAACCGTGAGGAATGGAAAGAAACTCTATGGAACTTTGATTCTTGGCATTTTGTTGCACCTACAATCCCTAATGCGCTATTTTTGGATACACGTACCCAAAGGGAATATGATAGTGAACCTAGACCTGAAAAATTTGGTCAGCTAATAGAAGAAACCGTATGGGCTCCACAATTGCTCAGCAAAAAAGGCTGGGACAATGTCACAAGCAGCCTATTTAACAGCCGGTGGAAAAGCGGAAATCCATTGATTATTGTTTCACCAACACCCCTTTATGGATTAGGTCTTATTGAAACGTTTTTACATGATTATGTTTACCCCTTGAGAGTGCTGGGAGTTAATGTCCATACTAGTTTTGATTTTGAAGCTTGGAAGTACAATGGGAGGGGATTTTCAGAATTCCTCAACCAGGCGGCCACCTGGAAGCCTAGTAGGTGTATAATTTTATCAGGGGATGTACATCATGCATCCGCTGTGAAAGCAGCGGTTTTCTTTAAAGATGGCCGGAAACTAGCTATTAACCAATTAACCAGCTCACCAATGAAAAATATGAGTTTTGGGGGAGTTTGGGGAATTTTGATGAAACCAATAATGGCACTAAATTCTTTAAAAAGAAAAAACAACAATATTAATCGGATATGTACTCCTTCTTATTACATCAAAGAAGTTGAAAAAGAAAATCACTCAACCTCCTATTTATGGAAGGATGAAGTAAGCTACCAATTACTAGAAAATAATTCTATCATTGAAACCAACAATAACCTTGGCTTTCTTATGATTAGAAGGCGCGGATTAAAAAATCTTTTACTGAATCACACTCACAAATTATTACAATAGAAAACTTGAGAGATAGTGCACCCTGTATGGGAGCACTATTTTTCAATAATATCCCCTTCTTCTGTAATAAAAAAGACCTTAGCCTGTTCATCCATTTCATTTTCATAGTATCGTACCTCAAATAGTACAGGGAACCGAGCTTCTTGTAAAAATTGACTAAGTTTCTTCATTTTCTGTAATTCGTTATTTTGGTTTATTTTTGACCAATTTATCCTTATATCAATAGGAATAGAGGTAGTGAGGATTGAAACGTTTATTTCTTCATAGGTAGGAATATTCGGACCAAGGATTTCTCCTTTGTCCTTGATTTGCTGTGCTTTAAACATTCCTTCGTCCAAATCTGGAAAAAGTTCTTTGATTTGAGTTTTGAGGTTTGTTGCTAACTCACTATCCCACAATACTTTCGGATAATTATCGGAGTAACCACGCAAGGAATCAGCATCTTGCTCAATGATAAATAAGAGGTTCGAATGATCCTTAAGATAGGCATATCCTTGGTAGGTTTCGCTTAAAAAATTGTAATTCATTTTCGTAAGGACAAATTCATTCTGATATTTTTCCGTTATATAGTTCTGCATATTTCCTTCTTGCTGTTCTTTTCCCCAAGGAGTCCCGTAAAATACTGTATAAGCATAAAAACTAAAAGTTAGAATGAGTCCTGCAAATACCATTAGGATGATCTTCGTTGCCTTCATATTCCTCACCTCTTAATTATCAGAATATTATAACTATAATATTCTGCACCGTTTTTTCTTATTCCTTCTAGCAAAAACAATAAATGGAATAAAAAAAAGACGTACACTAAGTACGACCTCGAGGAAGACTATTATTTCTTCATTAATTTGTGTATCGTAACCAGGACCTCATCTAATACCTCATGGTCCCCTTCTTGAATTCTTTCAAGCACACACGATTTGAGATGGCCTTCTAACAGTAGTTTGGCAACGCTATTAAGTGCCGATTGCGTGGCTGAAATTTGCGTAATCACATCATCACAATAAGTATCCTTTTCAATTAAACCTTTAATTCCACGAATTTGCCCTTCAATTCGATTAAGTCTAGTAACAAGATTACTCTTCACCTTATCGGAATGATGGCTTTTTCGGTGGCTGCCCTCAATACTGCAGCAGGATTCATTATTCATTTCTTCATCAATTTCATGTTCAAAAGACATTCCCATCACCTCATTTTTTGTCATTATATCATACCCCCCTATCGTAAAGCGATAGCACAATCTTATTCCTAAAAAAGAAAAACTGACACTAAATGTCAGTTTTATTTTGACCATAAAGTATTAACCAGTTTTTTTAACAGATTCTGTTATTTAATCCCGAGTTTTTCTTCCATAAATGTCTCTAATAATTTCAATTTGTTGTTTCCAATGCCAATTGGCAGACGCATATCCTCAGCTTCGTCAGCAAGTTTCATTTTCTTGATTTCCTTATGAAGATTTTCCATTTTATTGTCCAACATTGTAGCCATTTCGGCTGTTGTTTTTAATTCATCAAGCATTTTTTGAGGAACTGCTTTGTTATATTTATAATAAATTTTATGTTCTAAGCTTGCCCAAAAGTCCATGGCAATGGTACGGATTTGAATCTCAACACAGGTTAATTCCTCACGATCGGACATGAATATCGGAATTTCCACAATCATATGCAAGCTTTGATAACCATTTGGCTTTGGATTTTTTATATAATCCTTATATTCTAGAATTCGAATGTCTTTTTGATTGGCAATCATGCTGCTTATTTCATAAATATCTGAAATAAACGAACAGGTTATTCTTATACCTGCTATATCTTTAATATTTTCCTTCATAGTATCTAGGTTGAAATCCAACCCTTTTCGCTGAACTTTTCTGAAGATACTTTCAGGTGATTTTAATCGTGTTTTAACATGTTCTATTGGATTATAATCATGAATATAATTAAATTCATCTTTAAGTATATTAATTTTTGTGGTCATTTCATCTAAAGCAAATTTATATGCCATCATAAAACGAGTCAATTCAATTTTGATTGCTTTTAAATCCTTCATATCAAGGGTCTTTTCCATTTCTATCGCTTACATCCTTTCGGAAATCGTTACTCTTCTTTTGTTACAGTTTCATTTGTGCGTAATTGTTTAATGACTTCTGGTGGAAAAATTAAACGGCATATCACCTTAGCTACTTCACGATAATCTGTCTGATCCCCACTTTGTTTCATTTTCTCATGGGCATGCTCGGCCAAAATCATCACTGACCAAGTAACGGTATTTAAATCTAAATCTTTCCAAGTTAAATCATTATCGTATGCCCTTTTTAATCCAGAAAGAATCCTGGTAAAAATCTTTCGTTTTGCGGCTTGTAATACCTCAGCAAATTCTTTATCTTTAGCTAGTAATTCAGGAACAAGTCGCTGCATGCCCATCTTTTTAAGACGCTCATCATGCAATTCTAATAGTGAAGCTAACATACTTTCTGGATTTGAAACACCCCATTTTGGTTCAGGCGGCATTAACATCTCAATTTGATTTTCTAACAAAGACATTAATAGCTGTCGTTTATCCGAAAAGTACCGATAAAAGGTCCCGGTTGCAACCCCTGCATGTGCGGCGATTTCCTTTGCTGTTGTATGCTCAAATCCTTTTGAAATAAATAATTCATGACCACTTTTTAATAACAAATCCCTTTTTATTTGGGCACGTTCTTGCTTTGGAATTTGTGGAAACTCACCAACCAGCTGGTCTTCTCGGTCTGACATTTTTCTCACCTCATAAATTATTATACCACAAAAAATAAATATTGAACCATAGTTCATGTTCCCATTGACAGACTCACTTTAACATGTAATACTTGAACTATAGTTCATGTTATTTCAATCTATGTTCACACCCCTTTGCAGTCGATTGTAAATAACATGAACAAATTATATATTTTTTGGTTTTCTGAGACTTTTTACTCGCTTTTTTTGTTTTTATTCATATATAATATTTTATAATTAACTTTGGAAGGTGTTGATTAATATGGCAAATCAATCTGATAAAAAGGATATCTCAATCAACTCAAGTGTTTCACTAAAGGGAATTGTAAAAGCCATTTTCAACGATACCGTACACGTACAAATTGGCGGCAAGATTATTACACTGCCAAAAGCTGATTTCATGTTAGATAAATCTATGAATTAAAAGAATTTCATTCGCAACCCATAACAAGAAAGCCCATTGCTGCAAATGCAATGGGCTTTCTTATGTATAGATAAAGACATTACAAGCTCTTATTGGGAGGATATGGCTCCTATTTTAAGAACGTAAGAGTTATATTCACGAGTATCCATGTCACGAAAGCTGACAGCCAGATATGCTGTTTTTTCGACTTTGTATGGAAATATTTGTAGTGCTATCATTGTAATTGTGTTACCCATAAAGCCGTTAAAGCGGTAAAAACCGGAGGGATTCATTATCCATTATTTGAAACTAAAGTACACAAATGAAATGGAAAAAGCGATGTTGAGTGCACATGGAGTATGTTATGAAGAATATAAAAGAAAATTAAATGTGAGAATGGAAGTTGAAAAACGGCGTGAACTGGATTATCTAATCAGCAAACGGCTTAGTGCGGATTTCGACGGAAGATTACACGGTTGATATATAAGAGGAGCTTCCATAACGGAAGCTCCTTATTTTTTAACGTAATAGGTTAATCGTTCTATAATTTGGCCTTGTGATCATGCGCATAAGATAAGCAGATTGCGTAGGATTCTCTTTTCTCTTTCCATTTAAGAAGTTAATGATGGTCTTAGAATCTCTAATCCCAACTCCATGCCCAAAGAATTTATCATGACCAAAGAAGATTACATTTTCAGCTCTCCACCAAGGCTGTTTTGGGTCAAATTCAGGATTTTTAAAATGTAAGACATCACCAATGAGGAAATCCTCCCCATCTTTTTGATATACAGGAAGATCCTCGTCAAATTGCCAATCCATTAAATATAGATTTCTAAAATACGTATTAAATGCCCTCGGTCCAATGGTATACAGGGCAGCGATGTACAAAACAATCGCGATTGCTGTTGCACATTCAAAAGCATATAACTTTCCATTTTTCACTATATCCTCAATTCCTTCAGAGGGATTGAACCCCTCACGTAAAAGAAACCCTCCGTTCGGCAATCGATACCAGTACTTCCTGTTGGGAAAGGAATAAGCAAAAGTAGTAAACTTCGCACCACTTTTATCTAAGGCCGTTGCAGCCTTAATTGTATTTACTCGGAATAATAATTCAAATTTCAATTGTTGTAGTGACGAGTAATAATAAACCACATGATAACTCACCATTTGCTTCAAAATTGCCCTTTGCTCATTATTCGTAATTTCTTTTTGGAGATCCTCTAGCCCTACAATCACACCATTTATACTAATCATTTGATACCTCCTTTCTACACCATATGAGCCTTTTCCTAGTTACATGCCGAAGGCTTCAAGAAAAGAGCCAGATTCCTATGATAAAGGACCTGGCTCCGAATTGTTTATTATTTCTTTATAAACTGGACGATGATAGCACCTACAAAGCTTCCGATTGCCGTTACACCAAAAAGCAAAAAATACAGCCGTTCCGCTAAGTCAGCCATCCCCTCACCAGGAAAAAACTCCGCCTTTCCATAAATAACAATGGCGGCCAAAAATAAAATGATTGATGGAACCCAAACCATCCAGCTGGGATTAACCTTTATCAATAAGAACGGGATGACCATCCCTATTATAAATAATATTAAGAAAAACATAACTTCAACCTTTCCAAAACCTTTTATATATTAGACGAAGAAATAATATTATTCGTTTCGTTTAAGATATTGGAAGAATGTTTTATTTCAAACAGGGTAAAACAACTGGAAAGAAATATTATCACTTTCCAGATAAAGTTTTTTTGCACTTTATCTAAATCTTCTTACTTCTACTTTAGTAAGTTCTCCACCTGAAGTAGAAACAATTTTTAAAGTTCCAGCCCTAACTATTGTACCAGGTAGTCTTGCTGTTCCTCTGAAAGTCCAAGCTCCACCAGCTGCATTTCCTGGAGCCACTGATGTGGAACCGATTTCTATCGGTCCTGAACTTGATTCTAAATAGATAGTAATTTTTACACCTGGCCCCGCAACAGTTGATGTGCCACTTACTCTCCATTGAGAACCACGAAGTTCTGCATTCGTAACTGTTAATGCATCTTTTATAGTTATTATTTTTACTCTATCTGTATCTGTGCCACCTGGTCCCGTAACTGTAAGTTCAAATTCCCATGTACCTATTGCATTATTATTTTCAGCACTGTATACCTTAGGTACAACAATCGTTGGCTTAGCTGTGTTAGCATTTGTAATAGGAACCGTGCTACCAGATATTTGTTTCCAAGAATATTTGATCCCTTCTCCTTGTGAAGATCCGCTTCCATCAAGCGTTATTGTACTACCTTGAGCGACATCTAATCGGTCTTCTCCTGCCTCTGCTGAAATGGCGTCACCAGCTGGCTTGTTTACAGTGACTGTTACATCATTTATAGTAAAAGACGTACCTTTTTTGGAGGTAATTGTTAGATTAAATTTTATAGCCTCTGATGTTTTCCCTTCACCTGGGTCTGGCGCTTTGAATTTCGCAACCGCTGTTTCTCCATCTGTTAGTACAACATCAGGACCACTTGCTTTGGTCCATTTATAGGATCCAATTGGTCCCGTAGACTGCGAGGCATCAAGAGTAACTTCTTCTCCAGCAACTACATTCTGGTTCATTAAAACGTTTGGTACAATACTTTCTGACTCGAAAGTACCGACTTTTACATCAACAGGGATTGTGACTCTTCCCAATTCTAGACCATAAGGACCATCTTCATCTCGAATCCTGGTGGATTTTACTGTAATGTTTGGCGGGATATAAGTCGGATTTTTTATTATCAAATATCCATTCTCATTAAAATCCCCTGATAACCCAAGTACTGAAAATTTTATAGGATTTACTTTGTCACTTGATTCTGCAAAAATGGTGAGAATCTTATCCTCCCCTTTTATGTCATATTCTGCTGTAGAAGTTATTTTATCATCTGGAGTAATGGTTTTTACACTATCTGGATTGTCTGTCTTGTTGGTAACAGTTAATTTCGGTGGCGTATTTCCCTCGAAAGAAATACGGGCAAAATATTGCCCATTGCTTCCAAATAAATTAACTGGATCCATACCAGTTGCTGATACTTCAATGTCCTGCTGTTCTGTTTCTTCTGTCGATGAAAAGACATCAATTGTTCCCCCGTTTTCTGTTAGGCTGTATGTAGCCCGTGTAACATCGACACCTGCATTTGTAGCTTTTTTACCCATTAAGCTAAATAAATCGGTTTGGATACAGTTTTTCCCACAGTAGTTAGATGAATTTTCATCAAGGCCATCTGTTAGTCCTGAATGTTCATCTCCTACAATTCTAAAATAGTTTTGTTCTTCACCTTTTTCATTAACATAACCATTTTTTATAGTATGATCTTGATTTGGATCTCCTACATATCCTACTGGTGCCTTTGTACCTTTGTCATCCCATTCCAAGAAAGTTCCAATTCGGCTCTTCATGGCACCCTCAAATCCACCATTTACCCCAATGTCTTCAACAAATCTAATCTCTCCAACATCTGGTTCATCCTCATCCTCTTCTACTGCGGTAAATTTATCAATCCCATAAGGATGGTAAATCGTATATTCACTTCCTGTTGCTATACCATCAATTCGAAAACGTACCCGCCCGAATACAATTTGGTCTCCATCCAGAGGTTCCTCATTCGCCCATGCTGCTTCCAGTGCAAAGGTTGCAATCGCTCTTCCTCCATTAGGCAGGTCAATCTCTGAGCCAGCTAGCTGATAAAATAGTTCAGCTGGAAAGTTATCGTTTATAAATGAAATCGGTTTAGTTGGATCTGGTATCTCTGCCGGATCCAAAGCACAATATGGATCATCTACATCCGCACAAAGTTCAAGTCTGAGGCCATTATAGTCCTTATACCACACGGGGTAACCAAAGTCTTCATGAATTGGTCCGACTTTTTGTAGTTTATGAATATCCTTATTTGGTATTACTAATTCAGCATTTGCACCATTCATCCCAAATTCCGCACTACTTATAACAATTAAGGTAGTCAATAGTACGAGTAAAAACTTTCTTATAGGCGATTTCTTCCTGACTTTTCTTGTTAATCCTCTTGGCAACATTAGTAGCAGCCCACCTTTGTAATTTTCTTTTACACTATTTTCGTTCAGAAACTAGGTAACTTTCATTTCTCTGTCTTCTACCCCTTCCTTTCTCCCCTCTTTTTATCTTTCTATCTAAAAAATTATATTAAAGAAGTATTGCAAAGAGGGAGGAAGCCAAAACCTCCGCTCTCTTTCTCGTCACTTCTTAATATGAAAGGTATTACTTTTTACTATTTTGGGGTTTGCATAAATTGATTCGTTCCCAAATTTATCTATTGTTGTAACGGTATAATAGTATTTTAGTGTAGTAGAGTTTACTGGCAGGGTATAGGTTAAGGAGCGAATGACATCCTTATTCATTTTCTGGTATCCAGCACTAGGAACCGCTTTTCGATATACATTAAAACCGACAATTTCTTTATTTACACTGGTATTCCAGCTAATATATAACAACTGCTTATTTGGTGCGGTACTGATATTGATGTTTGTTGGCGGCTCTGGACGACGGTCTGGCAGGGCAAGCAATTGATTTTTTGGTTGATTATGGATACGAAGCATCCCCCATAACCCACCTTCCAAATATCTCCTTAGCTTCATTTCCCGGTAGACATAGTCACCAACTTGATTAAATATCCCATCATTTTGTACTGGGATAATGTCCAAAGTCTCCCCTGGGGTAAGTGAGCCCTGACTTGATACTAGCTTAGAGTTAGGGTCCGTCCATTGATAGCGCCAGCGATGACTATGGAGGGTAAACACACTTCCTCTTGAACGGTCAGCAGTCTGCATTACTCTTAATCGGATAGGATCACCAACATAGGATTCCGGCATCGGCGTTGATGGATCGCCATGTATAACGGAGCTAAAAATTAATGATTTATCAGGATTTGCCGCTAATCGGTGCTTAAACGGTTCTGAACTATAATTAATACCCTTTTCTCCCCTATCTTCCATATCAAGATCGGCTGTACCTGGGGTTGGAGCACTTCCACCTTTGCTGACGGTATAGAGACCATCTGAGAACATTAACACTTGCTCTCTAAAATCAGGTTTATCCGGCACAATAATATCTGCCCTCGCACCTGAAGTTATTTCAGCACCCGTTTTCGGGTCACGATATTTGGAGCCTTTCGGTTCAATAATGAGTGAACCATACGCACCATGAAGTCGATGGCTACGGATGTCTCCATAGTCATAAAGAATAGTACCTCCATATTCTTTTTCGGCATACCATTGATAAGTAATCTTTTCACCTGGTCCAATGGTTTGATCATAGTTGTAGCCAATAGTTGCACCGTCAGATCCCTGCATATCGTATTTCACCATTTGCGGGTGCAAAGAAACTCGATTAGAATTCTTCCAATTCACCTGATTAGCCATTAACAGAGCTGGATCTGCCAGGTTTTCAGGTGGATCCAACGGTAGTTGATTTGAAAGGGTAACCTGAATACACTCCCCTTCATTTGCCCGAATGACAAGCGGTTCGGCCGCTTTCCTGCCATTTTTAATATCTAGATAGTCTTTGGTAAGCGAGAACATCATTCCAAATGGATCATGGTCACCATATTTGTTATAAACTATGTCTTTCATAAAGGCGGTTAAATCAAATTTCCTTACCAACGCCCCTGGAGGACAGGGATTTCCTGGTGCCAGTGCTTTTGGTGGCCTTTTTCCATTTTTCTTCATCTGACTTACCTTCCAGGGCACAACAGAAGTTTTTAGTTGTGGTCGATCTGGCAATTTTTGGAGAGCAGGTGTCTTTTCACCCCAAACTCTGACAAAGCCCCATAACCCGCTCCACAAGTCTTCAATCGGTTGAGAAGACCATAGATAATCCCGTTGCTGGACTCCAACAGGGTTAGGTTGTATATCCATGATAAATTGTTCAGACATTCCAATGGTTTGGGTGGACGTTAATTCTGAATCCTCTACCCCTGATTCACGCTTCCAGTTTAATCCGTGGATATTAAAGTTATGCTGTGTTTCATGGGCTCCTTGGATTAAACGGATTTTGATTGGATCTCCTGGATAACTTTGGATAATTGGAGTCTGAGGATCCCCGTGTACCCAAGAGCTAAAGACGTATGCAGGATCACTATTATTTCTTCTAAAAAATGGTGCATTTGAATAATTGACAGCTGCATACCCATGCGCGTGCTTGAAATTTGATGGATCAGTCTCTAACTGAAGAATGTTATCACTTTTATCCCAAAGTCTTGCAAAATCATGGTAAATCATAACCTGCTCACGAAAGTCTTCTTTTTCTGGGTGAACAATCATTGCTTCCGTTCCAGATTTTATTTCCCGGCCGGTCTTTGGATCCAGCCATTTAGATCCTTTTGGTTCAACAATTAATGTTCCAAATGTACCATGGAAACCTTTTTCACCCGCAGAGGTATGATCATGGAAAAGAATTGATCCCTCTTCATCTGCATACCAGCGATAGCGGATTTTTTCACCAGGCTCCGTACCTTGATTGTAGTTCCAGCCGACTGCTGTTCCATCAGAGCCTAAAGGATCGTATGCAACAAAATGAATGTGTATCGATAAGGCATTGGGTTCATTAGCATTGAATAAATGGTTTTCTAATGTTACCTCTACACAATCTCCCTGATTGGCCCGAATGGCGAGGGGACGCGGCCGCAACTGCCCACTCAGTACTTTTTGTTCATCCTCTGCGAGGACATACATTCGTCCTTCCTTATCACGATCACCTGCATTGTTGTATATAATCTCTGTTTGTATCCCGACAATGTCATATTTTCGAATAGGAGCATCCTTCGGACAGCGATCAAAATTAGGTGCTCCTGGTCCGAGCGCACCTAAAGCCGCTTTTTCTGATTCTGTTGCTGGACGCAATTCTGGGTCCGGCGGCTTTGGAGCACGTTTGCCTATTTCACCAGGTATATAATTTGGAAAACCAGGGTTTTGTTCTGTTGGACTAGATGGTGCTTCCCTATCTGCTAAGGGCAGCAAGTCAGCCTGCGCTTTGTCGAATACCCTCATTAACCCCCACATGCCTTCTAAATAATGTGGGAACAAATGACAATGCCATAAATAATCCCCTGGAGCCCCCGTATTATCTTTGTCGTACCCAGCACCAAATGCTAATTCAGCCGTTTGGGTATCACCAATATTCAAGGTATCAGAATCTACGGTGTTTGTTTTCTTCGTATCACTTTTCCATCTGTGCCCATGCAGGTGAAAAACATGATTTTCATCACTGTTTGCTCCAATGACTCGGTATCTAACCGGGTCACCTACATAGGCTCTAGTAATAGGAGTCGCCGGGTCACCAAAAACCCAGGATGAATAAAACATTGTTGGATCTTTACCATCCTCACCCATTGTGTTTTTCAAACGTTCATCCATTGGTTCTGCACGATAATTTACAGCATAAAGCTCTTTTTCATTTGGATCCTCTACATGGGGTTCCTCTTCATGAGGTACCTCCCCTTCTTCCTCGTGGTCTTCTTCATGAGTTCCAGGAGGTGGAGGGGTACCAAATTGAGCGCTAATCCCATCATGGAAAAACAAAGTAAACTCCCGAAAATCGGGTTGGCCAGGTAAATGGATATCTGCATATAATCCACTGGTTAACTCTTCTCCTGTTACAGGGTCAGTCCATGTTGCCCCTTTTGGTTCAATGATTAACGCCCCGAATAAACCATCACCCATTGTCCCCCTGCCGCCAGTTGGATCGGTGAAGTAAGTGAGATCGGCGCCATTGTAGAAAAAGAAAGTTCCTTCATCCACAGCATTCCACGTGTATTTAATTTCTGTGTTTGGTGAAGCAGTTGAATCAGGATTATATCCTGCCGATGTTCCGTCAGATCCCCTTACATCATATCCAACCCCTTCAATATGAATGGATGCCTTCTCACTCAATTGATTACTAAAGGAAACTTTAATACAATCACCTTTATTTGCACGGAGTGCCAGCGGCCGGATTTCCTTGACCGGTTTTCCTGGATTTTCAGCAATCGCCTGTCGAATTTTCTCAACATCTTCTTGTAGGGCATATATTTTCGCCTTTGGGTCATGGTCGCCAAATTTGTTGTAGACCATATCTACCTGTATCGCTGTAATATTAAAATTACGCACAGGTGCACCTTTGAGACATTTCTCATTTGGCATATCTAGCCTTGCCAATGAAATGGGTGCCGCATTGGATTTTGCTGCCTTCGTTTGAATAATTGCTTCGTTCGATTGACTGTTCGTAGTAGAGGTTACATATGTTGGAGAATTGCTAGTTGTTTTTACTATTTGTTGATTACTAGAAAATTGTTTTACACCGGTCTTTGATACTGTGGCAGGTCTTACCTTATCAAATGCCAGGGCGTATTTTAAGTCGGATGAATGAATGATAAAAACAATTGAGAGAGATACAACTGAAAATAGGGTTAGAAAACAGAATAATAGTAAAAATGACTCCTTTTGCTTCAACCTTTGTACCCCTTTCATTTTCCAGATAGTATGTAAGTTATAGGTCCAAACTGCTATAGAATTTTATATGACCAGTTCAAAATTTATATACCTTCTTTCATGTACACTCTCTATTTACGTTTCAAAACAGTAAAAGTTAGAGCAGACCTAGCTATTACTCAAATAATTGGATATAGAACACAAGAAAACATTAAGCCTAAGTATAAAGTGAGAATAAAACAACCCCCAAATACGGTGGCAAAAACCGGGCTCATACTTTTATAACTCACAAATATTAACAACAAAAATAGAAGTGCTGTTGAAACCAAAATGATAGATAAGAAGGTTGGAGAGAATTCAATTTCTATCGGTACAAGAAGGTTCTTTGCTAACAGCCAATCTACCCATGTTGGTGCTGTGCCTTCTTGCGCAGCATAGACCATTTCATAAGGTGGTGATAATGTACCCATAACTGCTGTAAAGAAAAATACAAGTAAAAGAATGACACTTTCTGCTTTTAACCAATTACGAGGATCATATTTCGAGGCAGTTGAAACTCTTTTTGTTAATATCCCATTAATGAAGGCGAACATAATAATTGGAACGATACTTATGTGCTTGAACAATAACATACGTCCGTATGGTGTTGCCCAACCATTTACATATTCTGCGGGCTTCTCAAGGGTAAACATAATGACAAACCCTGTTGCAAAAATATTAATCATACATACTACAGCCAACGGTGAAAACCATTGTAGGAACTCAGACCAATGTTCCTTATCTTTAGAAAACCAAGACACCTGAAGGACGACACCCACCCAAATCGTTACCATAAGGAAGTGTGTGGTATGAGAAAATAGGCCAACAACAAACGATTGAGTTGAAACATGACTGCTATAACCAATGGTTATAATCATTAAAACAATCCAGAATGCCTGTAAATATTTTGAGCGATTTAGATACAAGGTTAACCATAAGAAAATAGTAAACACTGTGTTAAACAGCCATCCCTGCCCAATTTGGAAACGCGTCAAAACAGAGGCAGCGGCCGCAACAAACCCGACGGATTCATCAAATAACAATATTAAAGTGAACACGGGCACAAAAGTAAAAAGTATAATCCCAAGCGTACAGATAAGCAAAAGTGGCTTTGGAAGTTGAATACTTGGTTTTTGCGAATCCGAAACAAATTGTAGGACAACATAACCAACCAAAATCGAAAACAATAGATAATTACCTAACTCTGCAATAGAACTTAATAGGTTCATATTTACCACCAGCCATATTCCATTAATTGAAATAAGAAAACGGACACACACATCTTGACCAGGTTGAAAAGTTGACCCTCCTTTGTTTTTATATAATTACTATTCCATAGAAAATATTAATATCACAATTCCCCCTCAAAAATAGTACTTTTGATGCAATTCTATTACACTATATATTAAGTGAAAACTTCCAAAACACCTCTATAAATTGTTCGACAAATACCAACGTGAATTATTATATTAAAAATAATTTGTAAAATCATAGGACACTAACCACCCTTTATTCGTCAAAAAAAAAGACCACAGGAACACCTGGGTCTTTTTACTGTTAGGTTAAGCTATAGATTCATGTTTCATTAATTTAACAATTTCTAATAATTTAATATGATAACCATCAATTTCAAGTACTTTAAATTCGTAATCACCATATTTAACCTTATCACCTTCGACAACATCCATTTTTTCAGATAAAATCCAGCCGCCAATGGTATCCATCTCATCTTCCTGGATGTCTAAACCGAATAAATCATTTACTTCATCTATTAAAACTTTTCCGTCGACCACGGTTTTATTTTCGCTGATTTTGTTGATATCCGGGACTTCATCTTCGTCAAATTCATCGCGAATTTCTCCGACAATTTCTTCCAGAATATCTTCAACAGTCACCAAACCTGCAGTACCACCGTATTCATCCATTAGAATTGCCATATGAACACGTTCTTTTTGCATTTTAACTAATAAATCATGGATGGCAATCGATTCAATGACCTGGATAACAGGACGGGTATATTCATCAATGGGTGTATCAAGGTTTTTACCACTAATATAATCTGTTAGTACTTCCTTCATGTTCAGCATACCAACAATGTTATCCTTTTCACCATCAATGACTGGGTACCTTGTATAATTTTCTACCTTCACAATTTCTAGACATTCTGCTAGAGTTTGTGATCGATCAAATACAACGATTTCAGTACGAGGTACCATTATTTCTTTTGCAATACGATCATCAAATTCAAAGATATTGTTCACATATTTGTATTCAGACTGATTGATTTCCCCGCTCTTGTAGCTTTCAGAGATAATTAATTGCAGCTCTTCCTCTGAGTGTGCTTCTTCATGTTCAGAAGCAGGTTTTAATCCAAAGAACCCAACGATTACACGTGCTGATCCATTTAATACTTTAATAAAAGGATACATAAGCTTATAGAAGATAATCATAGGTTTTGCAAATATCAACGTTACAGCCTCGGCTTTATTAATCGCAATGGTTTTCGGAGCAAGTTCACCTACCACAACATGAATAAAGGTTACTGACGCAAAAGCAATGATAAAGGACAAGATACCAGCTGCTGATTCAGCTATGTTAAATTTAGTAAACAATGGGTGAAGCATGTGTTCTACAGTCGGTTCACCCAACCAACCTAATCCTAAGGCTGTTACGGTAATACCTAATTGACACGCTGATAAATATTCATCTAAATTTGAAACAATTTTCTTAGCTGCAATTGCTTTTTTATTGCCTTCTGCTACTAGCTGATCAATTCGTGTACTACGGATTTTTACAATGGCAAATTCGAAAGACACGAAGAATGCCGTAAAAGCAATTAAAATTGCAATTACAATCAAGTTTATTATGGTCAATGGTCTCCTTACTCAAAGTGTGAGTAAGGAATACACCTCCTGGTTTTTGTAAATATAAGTTTAACTTAGTAATAATAATAATGTTTGGGCTAATGGAACACCTTGGGAAGAGAGTTTATTCACAACCATTTCTTTTTGATTGCCGTTTAGTTTTTGAAGTATAGGTTCGATTGCTTCAATTTCTTCTTTAAGATGATGCATTAAGATTCCAATTTGTTCAAAATGTTTATCTACTTTTTGTTTATCAACACAATCCTTCGTCTTAATTAATTCAATGGAAGACTTAATCTCTTCAAGTGGCATATTAAGATTTTTATAATGTTCAATTAAATGCATAATTTGGATGCTGTCTTCTCCATACAATCGATAATTAGAATCCGTCCGAATAGGGTTAAGTAAGCCTATTTGGGTGTAGTAATCGATTGTTCTTTTGGAGAGATTCATTAACTTGGCTATTTCACCGATACGATACAACTTCCCAACCTACTCACCCCTCTCTACAATACTATTAATATATCATGCAGAAAGTGTACAGTCAACGTATTAGTTACTCTAAAAAACAAACCGTTCCTATTGAATAAGAACGGCCTTAATTATTAAATACCTTGATTAAAAATATCAGTTAATACTGGTACAATTTGTTTCTTACGAGATACAACACCCTTTAATACTGCAGTGTTATTCTCCAAGGTAACATTATATGCCTTTTCAACAGCGCTCGTTTTACTTCCTAAAGCTAAACCAACAGAGTCATTCGTTAAGATATCTGTAACCACAAATAAGAATAAATCTAAGTTCTTTTCTTCGATATTTTTCGAAATAGCAGCTTCTATTTCCTCTTGACGAGCAAGTACCTCAGCTGTATCAACTGCATTTACTTGTGCAATTTCAACTTTGCTTGATCCCATGTCGAATTCTTTTGCATCAAGTGAAATTAATTGTTCAATTGTTTTGTCACTTAAATCAGCACCAGCTTTTAGCATTTCTAAGCCATACTCTTGCGCATCGACACCAGCAATTTCAGCTAATTCTTTTGCAGCTGCTACATCCTCTGCTGTACAAGTTGGCGATTTAAACAATAATGAGTCAGAAATAATCGCGGACAGCATAAGTCCAGCAATTTCTTTTTTAATTTCTATGCCGTTTTCTTTATACATTTTATTCAAAATCGTTGCTGTACAGCCTACTGGCTCACAACGGTAATACAATGGATCGCTTGTTTCAAAGTTCGCAATACGGTGATGATCGATTACCTCTAAAACACGAACATCAGCAATATCATTCGCACTTTGCTGGCGCTCATTGTGGTCGACCAGAATAACTGAATTGACTTCAGCTGCTACCTTTTCAACTAAGCGTGGGACCTCCGCATTAAAATGGTTCAGAGCGTATTGCGTTTCTCCATTAACGTCTCCAAGACGTATTGGTTCAACATCCATTCCAAGTTGTTTCTTCAAATCTGCATAAGCAATCGCAGAACAAATTGTATCTGTGTCAGGGTTTTTGTGACCAAAAATAAGTACTTTTTCCATTGTAAAAACTCCTAATCGTAATAAATTATGTAGGACAATTTGATGACCCTATCGCAAATTATATATGATTTATAAAAAGGATTCAAAAAATATTAATTGGTTACACCGAAAGTTTTTCAACCAACACTTGTAATTCTTCGTCAGAAATAGGCTTACTGAACAAGTAACCTTGAGCTTCATTGCAATTGTGGTGTCTCAGGATTCCTAACTGTTCACTTGTCTCTACTCCCTCAGCGATTACATTTAATCCGAGGTTCTGCCCCATTAAAAGTATGGTGGTTGCGATATTTTCATCATCTTTACTCTTATCTATGTCCTTAATAAAGGAGCGGTCTATCTTCAAATAATCAATTGGAAACTTTTTCAAATAACTCAATGAGCTATATCCAGTTCCAAAGTCATCAATGGAAATATTAACTCCCAAACCCTTTAAACTTGTTAAAATGGTGGTAGCTTTTTCTACATCCATTGTCATACTTTCTGTTATCTCGATTGTTAAACATCTTGGGGTGATTCCCGTTTCCTTTAGTATTTGCTCCATTTCTGAAATAAAGTTAGGCTGATAGAATTGGCGAATAGAAATATTTACAGATATTGTCGACAGCAAGTAACCGCTTTCCTGCCAGTACTTCATTTTATAGCATGCCGTTCTTAAAACCCATTCACCAATTGACACGATTAAACCTGTCTCTTCTGCAATCGGTATAAATCGATCCGGTGGAATAATTCCTAATTTAGGATGGTACCAACGGATTAATGCTTCGACTCCGGTAATTTTACTCGTAGCTAGATCTATAATTGGCTGGTATTGTAACTGGAACTCTTGCTTATCTAAAGCTTTTCTTAGTTCATTTTCAATTAATAAGCGTTCATTTGTTCTTTCATCCCACTTTGCTTCATAAAATTGATAGGTAGTACTTCCTACTTTTTTAGCCTGATTTCTTGCCACATCCGCTTTCCTTAAAAGTTCATTTCCACTTTTCCCATCAATAGGATAAAGACTAATACCAATACTAGGTGTAACAAAAATCTCATGCCCTTCAATACAAAATGATTTTGCTAATATATTATGTATTCTATTGGCCACAATCGTTACTTCTTGTTTTGAAACAAAATCAATTAATAATGAAAATTCATCTGCTCCTTGCCTGGAAACGATATCTTTTTCTCGAATACACGCTTTTAATCTTTGGGCAACACCTATTAAAAGCGAGTCCCCTATAGTGTGTCCTAATGTATCATTAATGAGTTTAAATTGGTTCAAGTCAAAGTACAATACCCCTATCATTTTCCCATGTGTTTTTTTAAATAGGTTTATTGCGATATTCACTTTTTCTTGAAAAAGTTTTCTATTTGGTAGTCCAGTTAACTCATCATGAAATCTCAGAAAGTTTATTTTTTCCTTAGCATGGAAATGTTGAATGACCAAACTAATCAGCTTGACAGCATGGTCCATAAATTGGATTTCCTGCTCATCAGGGCTATTATGATAAGGATACAATATAGAAAAAACACCTAAAAGATTTTGTACATGATCAAACACGGGAGTGGACCTCCATGCTTTAAAACCGTGTTCTAAAGCTTTGTCTTTACAATCACTCCAATGTGGATCTTCAGCAATATTCGAGACGACAAAACTTTGTTTTAAGTATGAAGACTTCCCTTCGTTAATCCCATTAGAATTGTTAAGAAATTCATCTATGTATTCACAATACTCAACAGGAAGGTTAGGTGCAGATCCGATATAAAGAAATTCTTCATCCCTATTTGCGAGCAGGATTGTGCACACTCCTTCATTAAAAACCTGTTCATACTGTAAATTGATTATATCTAATACCTCTACAAGTGAGGAGTCGTTATCATCCATCATTTCAATCACTTTTGTTTGCACATTAAATAAAGCTTCTATGTTATTTTTTTCCGATGTGACTTTCGCATAAAGTGATTTGTAAAAATCAATTGTAGATTTCATTATAATATCAATCATCCTTATATAATCATTGTCTAACAAAGTTGTTTCCACATGCTCCATAAGGAACAATTGGTAAATATATATGAAAATCCGAATAGTATATATATCGGTAAATTAATCTCAATGTTTAGGTTAATTTTAGTAAAAAGTCAAAAAACACACCCTGAGTATTGGGTGTGCAAAGTAATTTATAAAAATGAATCCAATGAAAAACCTTTCGCCTCAAAACTCTTTCGCATTTTAAGGATGGCTTGTGAATGAATTTGAGAAACCCGCCCTTTTGTAAGGTTTAGAACTTCAGTAATTTCCACCTGTGATAAACCCTCGTAGTATATTAGCGTAATGACTAATCTTTCCTTTTCAGACATTTTATCAATGGATGCAGCGATCAATTTCTTAAATTCTTCCATTTGAATTTTCTTATCCTGAGAAAAGGTTTGATCATCCGCAATTTGATCCATTCGGCTTTGCTGCTTCCCATCATCTTCATTTACCTTTAAAGGTTCATTTAATGAAAGCAATGTTGACAAAGATAAAGTCGCAAATGCTTGGTCCACTTCCTCAAGAGACAGACTCGTATGCTGACTTAATTCCAATTCTGTTGGTGTTCTCATTAATGATTGTTCTAACTCACGGAGGGCGTTATTAAGTTTTTTTGCTTTTTCCCTTACTCCACGGGGAACCCAATCTGTTTGACGGATTCCATCAAGCATTGCCCCTTTAATACGCCATAGTCCAAAGGTTTCAAATTGATAACCTTTTTTATAGTCAAACTTCTTTATCGCTTCGATTAAACCAATATATCCCAGCCCGGCAAGGTCTTCCTTTTGGATAATATGCTGTGGGATACTTGAGCCCAAACGATTGGCCATTTGGTCTACCAGAGGCAAGTATTGTTTAACCAGTTGATCCTGCGATTTAGAATCGTGGTTCTCTCGATAAGCCTTCCATAAAGAGTAGTGTGGAATGGTTTCTTTCATAGCCGGTCTCAACAATTATCCCTCCTAATTACCACCGTTTTCAGTATGAATTGCCAATTTTACCTTTTTTCACCGTCTTCTTGATTATGTAAAGAGTGGAGGGAAACAGTTTGGAAACCGGCTGTGTCCGTCATCTCTTCAACTTCAGCGGTATTTTTTTCCACTTTTTGTTTTACTTCCACTTCTTCCACTGATATATCCTTGTGTGCAGGATGACTCTTCCCGGCCATTTGTTTCATAACGATATGGAAAACAAATCCTAAGAAAAAGAAGAGGATAAAACCAGCTGCTGCTCTATAAAGAGTTGTTTGCCAAGTATTGTTAAAGATTGAGAATAAATAGGTGAAAAGGAATGAGATAAATCCAAGAACAATATTAACCTTCAAATTTTCTAACATATGAACCTCCTATTTCGCCGATTTACCTAGAGAAATTACTTTTTCAAAAAAACCTCTAATCCCTTTTGGAGGTGCCGACTGTGCGGAGGCATCAATATCAGGTAAATAGGAATTGACCATTTGTTTGATTGTTTTTGATGCACCACAATTTGGATAGGCAATAAAAAATGGTATTTGTGACCGAACTGATTTTCCTATATGATCATCTTCCATTAAAAAACCTAGTGCGTGTAATTTTAGCTTTAGAAAATTATCACATGCATTCATCAATGACCTGGATGTTTCAGCTGCTTCCCGATAAGAATGAGCACGGTTCACCATGAGATGAAACGTTGGAACTTGTTTGGTAAACTGTAACACCGTTTTGAGAACAGCATACGAATCGGCTATTGCCGTTGGTTCGGGAGTAGTAACAATAATCGTTTCATCTGATGCTAATATAAAATCCACGAGCTCTTTGGAAATGCCGGCACCGGTATCAAGTAAAATAAAATCTGCGTATGTTTCTAGTTCCTGGATTTGGTTCCAAAAATACAATAGCTTATTTTGATCTAACTCCATTAAGTCTTGAATCTCAAGTCCTCCGGAAATATACTCAATTCCATATGTGCCTTTTTGAATCACATCCCAAATTTGCTTCTTTTGATAAAGGACATCAATCAAACTATATCTTGGAGTAACCCCCATTAAAATGTTTATATTTGCCGTCGACATGTCCATATCCAAAACGATGACCTTTTTACCTGCTGTTTGTAAGCCAAGCGCAAAGTTAAGGGTAAAATTCGATTTGCCCACCCCGCCTTTACCACTTGTTATTGTGATAAAACGAGCGGTCTTCTTCTTTTGGTACTGATCCTTATATCGCTGCATATACTCACGTAGACTTTGGGCTTGATCCATCTTACTTTTCCTCTCCTATTAAGTACCGAGCAATTAGTGACGGATCGATTACGGTTATATCTTCTGGGACACTTTGTCCATTAGTGATATACGCTAACTGATAAGGATATTTATAAGCTATATTCAGAATTGAACCATAAGTCGTTGTTTCATCAAATTTGGTAAGGATTAACTTTTTTATTGGACTATCTAAAAATTCCACTAATAGAATTTCCATATCTTCAAACTTTGTCGTTAAGCTAAGTACAAGATAATTATCACTTTTTTGGGGATGATTGATAAATTCACTTATTGATTCCCTGTATTTCACTTCTTTATAATTCCGACCGGTTGTATCCATATAAATAAGATCATAGTGCTCTAATTTTTCTATTGCCTGTCCTAATTCATCTACTGACTTCACAACTTCTATTGGTACATTTAATATCCCCGCATAAGTTTTTAACTGTTCAACGGCAGCAATTCGATAAACGTCTGTTGTGATCATTGCAACTCTGCGTTTTTGCCTTAATACTTGTACGGTTGCAAGTTTTGCTATTGAAGTTGTCTTGCCTACCCCCGTAGGACCCACAACATTGATCAAACGTGTACTTTCATTTATAGTAGTTGAGTCCGAGACTCTTTTATTTATAATTCCTTCAATGATCACAATCATCTCATTCTTAATGAGTTCCTCACTCATTTCATGATTAGATTCACCCTGTTTTAACAAACTACTGACGATAAAACTATTTACGATATACTCGATTACTTCATCATTAACACCCTGTTTTCTTAACTGGTTCACGTGCGTTAACAACCCTGAAGGCAAATTACTTACCTGTTTTTCTCCCAACATCAAAGTCATCATCATTTTTCGCATTTGCTTCATTTCGTCTAGCAGTTGGTTTTCAATTACTACTGACTTTGACGTTTGAGGAGTTTTCTTTTCTCTTACAGTTTCACTCAGCACTTTTTCTGGTGCTTTCTCTACGCTTACGATGGTTTCAGGTTTTACCTCTTGTGGTGCATTCTTTTCTTTTATCAATTCAGGCTGTGAGTAGTATTGATATAATCTTTGAGGATTCTTATGGAAAACAGAATTTTGTTTTTCCTGTTCGTCAGCACTATTCACTTCCTGGCTTTTTTTCTCAATCACTGAAATGATTGGATTCTCTTTTGGTTCTACCTTCGGCTTTAATTCGATAGATGTTTCTTCTTTTTCCACCGTATAGGCGGTCACTTCATATTTTTGTTTTGTAAAAAAACCAAAAATTCCACCGGTATTAATTACTCGTGTGTTCACAATGATTGCATTATCACCTAATTGCTGTCGCACCATCTTCAAAGCTTGAGGCATGGTATCTGCTACAATTTTTTTTGTCTTCATATGTTTACCACTCCTATACTTTGAATTTCGATATCTGGCTCCAATTCTGTGTAAGCAAGAACAGGGACGGTTGGCATCACCTTATCAACAAACTGTTTAAGGTACATCCGAATCGATGGCGACGTTAGGAAAATAGGCTGTCCCCCTAATTTAACCACTTTTTCAATTTGCTCATGTAATTCTTCTGTAATTTTCCGAGACATTTGCGGATCCATGGATAAGTATTGTACCCCAGCTTCAGTTTGCTGAATGCTGTCCGCAATCCCTTTTTCTAATGTAGCACCTGCCGTTAACACATTAATGACGCCATCTTCTGCATATTGTTCTGTTATTTGGCGTGTTAAAGATTGTCGTACATATTCAGTTAACACTCTGTGTTCCTTCGTATACACAGCAAAATCTGCTAATGTTTCAAAAATGGCTGCTAAATCTCGTATAGAGATTTGCTCACGCAGAAGATTTTGTAATACTTTCTGAATGTCTCCCACTGATAACAAGTTAGGAACTAGTTCCTCCACCAAGTTTGGATGATTCTCTTTCAGGTTATCAATCAATTCCTTCGTTTCTTCTCTGCGCAATAACTGGTAAGCATAACGTTTTAATACTTCCGTTAGATGTGTTGCAATCACAGAAGGTGGATCAACAATAATATATCCCATCAATTCTGCTCTTTCTTTTGCTTCAATATTAACCCATACAGCAGGCAGTCCAAACGCTGGTTCCACTACGTGGATACCTTCTATTCCATCCTCTTCTGATACTTGATTCATCGCTAAGAAATGATCCAAGTATACTTCACCGGTTGCAACTCGATTGCCGCGGAATTTTAATACATATTGATTAGGTGATAATTGCAAGTTATCGCGAATTCTTATCGTAGGAATAACTACCCCTAATTCAATAGCAAATTGTCTGCGTATCATCACAATTCGATCGAGAATGTCACCTCCTTGTTTCTGGTCTGCAAGCGGAATTAATCCGTACCCGATTTCCAATTCCAATGTATCTAGCTGTAGAAGGTTAATGACTTTTTCTGGACTTCCGATGTCCTCCACGGTTTCTTCCATTTCTGCTTGTTCATTTCGGAGCTCTTCCTTTTTCATTGAATTCTGCAAGGTGTAACCACCAAACGCCAGTAATCCTGCTATAGGTAATGTAAGAAAAATCCCAATAGGTGTGAAAAGCCCAAGGACCGAAATCGTACCCGCAACGATGTAAAGAAGCTTTGGGTAACTGAAAATCTGCCCCATAATGTCCGAACCTAAACTCCCATTGGTTGCAGCACGGGTCACAGTAATACCTGTTGCAGTGGAAATTAATAGGGCCGGCACCTGGCTGACCAAACCATCACCCACAGATAAGAGCGTGAACGTGCTAGCAGCTTCTGCAAATCCCATTCCATGAATGGTCATCCCAATAATGAAACCGCCAATAACGTTAATAATAAGGATGATAATCCCTGCTATGGCATCCCCTTTAACAAATTTACTGGCACCATCCATCGCCCCGTAAAAATCTGACTCCATTTCAATTTTCCTGCGTCGGTCACGAGCATCCTTATCACTAATTAATCCTGCATTCATATCTGCATCGATACTCATTTGTTTACCTGGCATTGCATCCAATGTAAAACGTGCTGCAACCTCTGCAACCCTCTCAGAACCTTTCGTAATAACGATGAATTGGATAACGACAAGGATTAAAAAGACGACAAAACCAATGACAGCATTCCCGCCAATAACAAATGACCCGAATGTCTCAATCACTTCTCCCCCATCAGCATGTGACAGAATGGAACGCGTAGTGGATACGTTTAGCGCTAAACGGAAAAGTGTAGTCAACAAGATTGCTGTTGGAAAAATAGAAAACTCCAACGGTTCTTTTGTATTCATAGCCACTAACAGGATCATAAGTGAAACGGAAATATTAATAATCAATAAAAAGTCCAATAATAGCGTTGGCATAGGGATAATCATCATGGCAACAATTAATATTACAACAAACAATACGGATAAATCTTTTGTCTTCATGCCATCATCCCCTTATACCGGCCTTCTTGAAAGTAAACATACGCTAAAACCTCTCCTACAGCATTAAACATATCCTCTGGAATTGTCTCACCTATTTCCACGGCAGCAAATAGCGCACGTGCCAGCGGTTTATTTTCAACGGTCATAATTTTATGTTCTTTTGCAATTTCTTTGATTTTCAACGCAATATGATCTTGGCCTTTTGCAATTACTTGAGGTGCCTCCATCGTTATAACATCGTAGCGAATTGCAAGGGCAAAATGGGTTGGATTGGTGATGACCACATCCGCCTTTGGCACTTCTGCAATCATCCGATTCATCGCCATTTGCTTTTGTTTGGCTCTCCGCTGCCCTTTTATATGTGGGTCACCTTCCATTTTCTTGTATTCATCTTTAATATCTTGTTTGGACATTCGAATTTTTTTCTCGAATTCAAATTTCTGATACATAAAGTCAGCAATCGCCATTACAAATAGACTAGCGGATACATAGAGCCCAATTTTTATGATTAATGTCCCTATGAATCTAGCAGCATCCCATATATTTTTCTCACCTAGTAAAAATAATTCACTTTTACTATTCCAAATGACAATAAAGACGATAATAGACGTAACGGATATTTTGAAAATTGACTTTAGCAGTTCAACTAATGAACGCATGGAAAGAATATTTTTAGCACCTTCAATAGGGTTGATTTTGCCAAGGTTCATCTTTAAGGACTCGGTATTAAACATGAAGCCTACTTGTGCATAATTCGATACAAGTCCGGCCACAAGTACAACCATAAAAATAGGTGCAAGTAACTTAGCTGAGTCTAGCAGCAACTGATTAAATAACAGCTGAGTGCTCTTAATCGATAGATCCCAAAGTAAATATTCTTGGAAACTATGACGATAGATATTTAGGCAGCCTTCGATGAAGCTTTTGCCGCCTATTAATAAAAAAGCAAAGGTAAGCAGCAAGGTAAGGGAGGCAGAAATTTCTTGGCTCTTCGCGACCTGTCCTTTTTTCCGCGTTTCACGGCGTTTATTCGGTGTGGCTTTTTCTGTCTTTTCATCTGCAAATAGTTGCAGGTCTAAACGAAGCAGCATCCTTTATGCCCCCATTATTTTTAAAATTGAATACATGGCCTCATACATGTTTTCAAATAGTACCTTTAACAGGTAGAAGAAACTAGGTAATATCACAATATAGATCATAAAGTGGATGAGGATTTTAATAGGAGGAAAGATGACGAAAATATTCATTTGCGGCACAGTCTTGGCCATAATTCCTAAACCAACATCGACCACAAACAACGTACCGACTATTGGGAGTGCCATCATGAACCCTATTAAAAACATCTTCACTAAACTATCAAGGAAAAAGGTCGATATTCTTCCATCTATCCACGCTGGTACCAAGGCTTGTAAGGATACCCAATCAAAACTTGCTAGTATTCCTTGAATAATCAAATGGTGACCATTCGTAGCTAATAGAACTAAGATCGCTAAAATATTTTGAAACTGACCCGTTAACTGAGTATTGGTCCCAAATGTAGGATCATATAAATTTGCCATAAAAAAACCAATTTGGTAGTCAAGCAGCGAGCCCGCCAGCTGTACGGAGTACATTAAGATATTGGCAGCCAATCCTAATACAATACCAACGAAGAATTCCTTCAATATTAATAACAGAAGTAAACCCTGTGTGACGGTATCGATTGGTTCTTTCACCACTCCTACACATAGAAAACTTAAAACAATACTAAAACCAATCTTGTAAATAACGGGTATTTGCCTGCCAGAAAAAACGGGTGCTGTAATCATAAATGTCGTAATCCGCACAAATATTAGTAGAAAGGTCCACCAGGCAGTTTCATCCATCATGATCACCTACCCGACAAACTGTGAAAGATTACCCAATAGGTTTTGAGTAAAATCAACAACAAAATTCAGCATCCACGACCCAAAAAATAGAATCGTTAAGAACACTGCCACTATTTTTGGAACAAAGGCTAAAGTCTGTTCCTGGATTTGCGTGGTAGCTTGAAAAATACTTACTAATAGGCCCACTACCAACGCGACCCCGGCAACGGGAGCAATCACGATTAAAATAGTATAAATAGACTCTTGAGCAATTCGTAAAATGACTTCTGTCGTCATGGATCACACCTCTTCTTAAAAACTCATAAGTAATGATTTAATGATTAAATTCCATCCATCAACCAAAATAAATAGTAAGATCTTAAACGGAAGCGAAATCATTACTGGCGGCAGCATCATCATCCCCATGGACATTAGGATACTGGCCACAATCATATCGATTACCAGAAAGGGAACAAAAATCATAAATCCCATTTGGAAGGCTGATTTGAGTTCACTAATCGCATAAGCAGGAACTAATGCTGTCAATGGAATATCCTCAATACTTTCCGGCCTGTCCATTTTGGCATAGTCCATGAACAATGCCAGGTCTTTTTCCCTCGTATGTTTAGTCATGAACTCTTTAAGCGGTGCACTTGCTGTATCAAATGCTTCCTGCTGTGACATTTTCCCATCCATAAAAGGCTGTAGCGCTTCTTTATTGACTTCAGAAAATGTAGGACCCATTACAAAGAATGTCATAAAAAGAGCTAATCCTATTATTACTTGGTTGGGCGGCATTTGCTGCGTACCTAAGGCAGTACGAACAAATCCTAAAACGATTACGATCCTAGTGAAACAAGTCATCAGCACGAGAAAGGATGGTGCAATCGACATAACCGTTAATAATATAATAATTCGTAACGTATTAGAGACTTTTTCAGGATCATCTGAACCTAAATCAATACCAGGCAGTATGGAAGCATGGGCGTAGGTATAGATTCCAAAAATAAGAATAGGAACTAAAAAGGCTACTTTCTTTATCATATTTCCTACACCTCATCGTTCTCTCGCTGCATTTTTTTTAATTGTTTTTGTAGTACTGAACTCCATTTTTGCTTGGAATCCTTTAAAAAATCTGATGGTGTTAAGGTGTCTGCTTGATTTTCATAGCTTTTTAAAAGGTACTGGTACTCTTCACCTTCAGAAAGAGTGCGGACCAAAGAAATCGTATCGCCTACCCCAACAATGTAAATCGTTTTCCCAATGAGTAGGATTTGCAAGGATTTATTACTACCAAGCACATGACCTCCTAATGGGATAATCGAACCGTTCGATTGAGAAGTTCCGCGTTTTGAGAGAAAGCGCAATAGGGCAAACATTAAAACAATAACCAAAAGGAAAGAGAAAATAAACTTCAAAAATAGTGGGAAAATAGAAGATGATGTACTATCCATTTCTTTGGGAGAAGTGGGTGTCGATTTTTGCACCTCATCCTTATGAATAGAGTCATAGACGGAAGGTTCAGCTGAAGATTTCGTTTCTTCAGCATGAATAGTAGTTTGAAAAAATAAGAGATTAATAGACATAACAAATAACAACACGAGGTATTTCATGATTTTCTCCTTCCTTGGAGTCCTGGGCAATTTATTTTAAATTGGCTGTAATTTGAGCCGCTGTATTCGTATCACTTTTTGCTATTTCTGTTAATATTTGTGACCGGCTAGCTGTTGTAAGATTCTTCAAAAGTTCTAATGCTATTTGTGAATTTGTTTTCATCATAGATTGAATAATACTGGCAGACTGAACGGGATTCATTCCCGCAATTGTCTCTGATAATGCTGTCGTAGGATTTTCTTGCTTCTTAACAAGTTCACCTACTTGCTCTTTCACCAATGCTGGATCGGTTTCGCCTATCATGGCTGCATCACGAAGCACCGTTGTCATCTGTGCTGCTTTCTTTGCATCCTTCATACTTCCAATGATACTGCTTTGTAAATCTTGTTCTAGCTGCATCAGTGTAAAAACAGCTTCATCTAAAGACATATTCTGTAACATTAACGCTGCTTTAGAAGGTGAAATATCCGCATAAATAGCAGCTACTTGTTCCATTTGCTTTTTGGTTTTTTCGTTTTGCTTGGTTTCCATCTGTAACTGTAATTCTTGATTACTTTTCTTTAATTCATCCAGACCTTCTTGATTAGAATTGATCTGTTTTTTCAATCCATCAATTTCAAGATCCTTTTCTTTCAGCTTTTCATCCGCACTGAGATATTGTTGTTTCCAGTACTCAGAGTTTTCTGAGGTTTTCGCACTGGCTTTAGACTCACCATCATCGGGAATGAACGTACTGATGATAGGAAGTGTGTTTCCCCACTCTTTCACACTTTTCCAGACTGGAACTCCCATAAAATTTATGGCAGTACCAATTAAAATAATACTTATAATGAACGGAATAACCCCTATGTAAAAAAAAGAGGCTAATTTTCCGCGAGTTTTCTCTACCATCTGGTTATCCCCGCCTTAAATTCTTCGCGCATTCCGCATTACAGCCATCTCATCCAAAAATGCCTGTTCCTTTTGATCCATTTGTTTTTTAAAGGCAGCCGCTGATTTTGCCTTCCATTGGTCCCAAATTTTTGCTTCTTGTGTTTTTTCTATGAGGGTCTTATGTCTTTGTTCTACTTCATGAAAAATCTGCTCTGATTTTTGCTCCAGTTTTTTCAATTGTAGATTAACATGTTCAATTTCATGCTGAACCTCTAAGATTTGCCATACTGGTTTGCGCTTCATATCATTGTACTGATTGAAAATTTTTTCTTTTTCCAATGCTAAGTCCTCGAGTTGTTCCTCGACTTCTAATTGCCTAAGCTTGCTTGTTCCAAATTCCTGCTCAGCGATTTCTTTTTGTTTTTCTTTGAAATCCAGCACTTTTTGATAGGAAAATTTATATATCATCGCATGATCGCCCCAAATTGAGAAGTTAATAAGTTTTGAACATCCTCTAACCGAGAACCTTCATAAATACCTTGCCGCAAGAAATTTTCCATTTGTGGCTTTAAACGCATGGACATATCAATTTCACGATTGGAGCCTTTTTTATAGGCACCGATATTAATTAAATCTTCGGCTTCATTATAAGAAGCCAGGAGCTTTTTAAAATTCCGGACAGCAAGTAAATGTTCATCTGAGGTAATTTCGGTCATGACCCTGCTCGCACTATTCAAGACATCAATAGAAGGATAAATTCCCTTTGCCCCGATCGCACGACTTAAGATGATATGACCATCTAATATGCCTCGAACAGCATCAGCAATCGGCTCGTTCATATCATCACCATCCACCAACACTGTATAAATGGCTGATATGGAACCCTTTGGTCCAGTTCCAGCCCGCTCAAGGAGTTGTGGAAGCATTGCAAATACTGAAGGGGTATATCCTTTAGTCGTCGGCGGCTCTCCAATTGCCAGTCCAACCTCTCGTTGCGCCATTGCAAATCGTGTAACAGAATCCATCACAAGTAAGACATCTTTACCTTGATCACGGAAATATTCTGCAATCGATGTAGCCGTTAAGGCACCCTTTATTCTGATTAAGGATGGCTGGTCCGAGGTCGCCACAATCACGACCGATTTTTTTAACCCTTCCTCACCCAAGTTTTGCTCAATAAAATCCAGAACCTCACGACCACGTTCTCCAATTAAGGCAATGACATTGACATCAGCTGTGGTATTCCGTGAAATCATTCCCAGCAAGGTGCTTTTTCCTACGCCGCTTCCTGCAAAGATCCCCATCCTCTGGCCTTTTCCCATCGTTAGAAGGCCATCAATGGTTCTTACCCCAACACCTAATGCAGATTTAATTCTTGGTCTAGAAAGAGGATTAGGAGGTTGGGCATGTGTCGGTACTTCCTTTAATCCAAGTGGAAGTGGCTTTCCATCAAGCGGTTGACCTAAACCATCCAGGATTCTCCCAAGTAATTGGTGTCCAGCTTTTACCATCATCGGCTTCCCGCTTGCGACAACATCACACCCTGGACCTATAGATCTAACCTCTCCAAGCGGCATTAACAGAACCTTGTTTTCTCGGATTCCAACTACTTCGGCTTGTATCGGATCTTGTGACCCTGACGGATAAATGGAACACATTTCACCGATTCTTACATCTGGTCCTTGTGATTCAATGGTAAGGCCAATAATTTGAGTTATTTTTCCATTCACTCTAACAGGATCCATTCCACGAACCAATTTGATATATTGATCAGCTGACAACATTTTGGTCATTCACCCTTCTTGCCTCTAAAATCACCTTTTTTATTTCTTCTAGTTGTGTATCAATTCGAGCATCAACACTTCCAAAAGCCGTACGAATAACACAGCCCTTAGATGAAATCGAGTGATCCGGGAAGATTTTGATTTCGGTTTCTCCATTTACCATCGCAATGAGGTGGGATCGCTGTCCTTGTATAAAATCAAAATCATCAGGATGAACACACACTGTAATTGATTCTTTTTCCTTCACTCGAAGAATGTGCTGTTTGATTAACTCGATAAATTTATCTGGAGATTGATCAAGTTCCTGCTTAATAATTTGAGAGGCAATCACCGTACTTAGTTCCAACAAAAACGGTTCTGCTTCAGCGATTATCTCTTCTTTTTGCTGATAAGCCTGATTTAGTAGATGCTGAATCTGCTCCATTTTTTCACGGTATTGTTGTTTAAGTTCATTTTCAGAGTCTTTTCGGCCAAGCTCAAATCCGTCTTGGTACCCTTGCTGTTTAGCTTCAAATGACAAATTCTCAAGTTTCTTTTGGTTCTCTTCCCACCATTGATTTACCTTTGCATCAGTTGCTTCTTCCATCGATTGTGCCTGCTTCCGTGCGTTATCAATGATCGCTTGTGCTTCAGCTTTTGCCTCTTCCAGCATGAAATGAACTTGATGGGTTGCTTTCCCCTCTTCCTCACTATGAGGAGATGGTGGAGATTCCCCATCACCAGACAAGGTAAATTTAACTGTTGGCTGTGCGATTATTTTTACATCATTCATAAATGAAAGCTGTGAAGCCTTGAAAACTTTAGAATAAGACATCCGTGCCACCCCGTGCGATTACAAGCTCACCAGATTCTTCTAATCTACGAATAACAGAAACAATTCTTCCTTGCGCTTCTTCAACATCTTTGACTCTAACTGGCCCGAGGTATTGCATTTCTTCTTCAAAGGTTTCCACCATACGAGTCGACATATTATCAAAGATGACTTTCTTAACATCAGGACTAGAAGCTTTCAATGCAAGCATAAGGTCTTGGTTTTCAACTTCTTGAATTACACGTTGAATCGCACGTTTATCAAGATTAATAATATCTTCGAAGATAAACATCCGCTTCTTAATTTCCTCTGCCAATGATTGATCTTTCATTTCCAGGGTCTCTAAGATACTCTTCTCCGTAGTACGATCCACTCCATTTAGGATGCTGACGATCGACTCAATTCCTCCAACCACACTATAGTCTTGACGTACCGTTGCCGCTAGTTTCTGTTCGAGAATATTCTCTACTTCTTTTATCACTTCAGGTGAGGCCTGCTCTAATAAGGCAATTCTCCTAGCAACATCAGATTGTAGTTCCTCAGTGAGTGATGACAGAATATAAGAAGATTGCTCCGGCTCTAAATGTGCCAAAACAAGTGCAATGGTTTGAGGATGCTCATTTTGTAAAAAATGATAGATTTGAGTTGCATCCACACGACGAGCAAAATCAAATGGTTTAACCTGCAATTGAGAGGTTAACCTTTGAATAATTTGAACCGCTTTGTCTTTACCTAAGGCGTATTCTAATACATCTTGTGCATAGCTAATACCACCCATTGCCAGATAATCCTGTGCAATACACATTTCATGAAATTCCTTTAATACTTCTTCTTTTTCTTGTGGATCCACTCTGTGTATATTGGCGATTGCAAGGGTCAATTGTTCTATTTCCTCATCAGGTAAATGGTTAAACACCTTAGAGGAAGCCTCTTTTCCCATTGATATAAGCAATATCGCCGCTTTTTGTTTACCACTCAACTTATAGGCCGTTGCCATAGGGAATTACGCCTCCTCTTCATTTAGCCAAGTTCTAATAACCTTTGAAAAATCTTCTGGTCTTTGATCAAGCAATTTCTTTAATTGACTTTGGACATCTAATTCCTGCTCAGCAAAATAATCTGGCTCATTGGCAGGAGTAATAAATCCAACTTCCTCTTCCTCTTCCTCTTCCATTTGATTTTTCTTCTTCCTTTTCATTATCAGCAAAATACTTCCGCCAACAAGGAGGATACCTGCTGCCGCAGCAGCCACTATATACATCCAACTTAACTCCGTTTTACTTTCGTCCACACTGTTTTCGGCAAAAGCATGCGGGAAAACAGTAATACGCTGGTCGATTTCATCTTGAGACATTTCAGGATGTCCGAGAGCCGTACGAACGGTATTAGCCACAATATTTTTGATATTGTCTTGCGTCGTTTGTGGCAGCTCATTCGGTGAGTCTGGTGAAGATTGAACTCCAACATTAATCGTTATATCCTCTATTTGATAAGGACTTTTGATAATTTCGTTGTTAATCCGATTAACCTCATAGTTAACTTTATCCTGCAGTTCTTCATAGCTGCTGTCACCAGAGGAGTTACTACCTGTATATCCAGGAACATCTTCTTCTCCAGTTCCTACTACTCCGCCAGCACTTCCTCCAGACCCTGTAGCAGTTTTCGAATTTTTTTCTGAACTTATTACAACACCCTTATCACTATCTTCTGATGGCTTCACTAAATTCTCTTGAACTTTTACTTTATCAAAATTAATTCGTACAAACGTATGAACGTATACTTTGTCAGTTCCCAAAATGGTTCCTAGCAAATTTTGAAGATTCCTTTGAATATCACGTTCAACATTTTGTTGAATTTTCCGTTGTTCACCAAATTTATCTAATGACTGATCATCACTATCGCTTTCCTGCAAATCCAATGTTTCACTGTATTGATTCATTATTGTTATGTTTTCAACGGGAAGATTTGCAACACTTCGTGATACCAATGTATATAGTGCCTTCACCTGCTGGGAACTAAGTTTACTTCCCGGTTCTACCTCAACCATTACCGATGCACTTGCACTATTTTCTTCCTCTGAACGTACAAATACAGAGTCTTCAGGGAGCGTTAAAATGACCTCAGAACTTTGAATACCATCGACATTTGTAAGCACTTTGGCCAATTTGTTCTGCATGGCTTCACGTTCTAAAATGTCATATTGTCGATCGGTTGCACCGAAAGAAAGATTTTCTCCAAATATATCAAAATTAATTTTGTTATCTTTTGGATATCCAGCCGAAGCTAAATTAACTAAAAGGTTCGGAGCTTCCTTTTCAGGAACAAGGACCATTGTCCCGGTATCGGAAATTTTATAGTCTGTAAATCCTTGTTTATCAAGTTCGGCCTTAATATCACCCACTTCACGCTGTGACAATTGCCCTGTATACAACGGGATATACTCAGTTCGAGACGCAAAAAAAATAAAGGTTGATAGGGAGATAATTAGAAATAAAAAGGTCCCTATGAATATCCCTTTTTGTTTAGAACTGCGAGTACCCCAGTAACTGCTGAAGAGCTCTTTTGTATGTTTGATTTGATCTATCCATGATCGCTTCATTTCTCACCCAGCCCAGCTTTCTGTCATTCTTTAGAATTGCATTCTCATTATTTCTTGGTAAGATTCTACAGCTTTATCCCGAACGGTAACTGTAAGTTCCAATGCTAACTTTGCCTTTTGTGAAGATATGGTTAAATCATGGATATTATCAACATCACCAGCAGCCGCTTTAACAGTAAGATTGGAAGCCTGTTTAACACTTGCATCAACATTATTTAAATAGCCCTGCAGTACATTTGAAAACGAAGTTTGTGGTTTTTTCGTTTCGATTTTTTGAAAAGGATTTTGATTGATTTTGATTGAATTCAAACCTGAAATTTCCATTTATGTCACTCCTAACGACCAATATCTAAAGCTTTTAACATCATCGATTTTCCTGTATTAAAAGAGGTTACATTTGCTTCATATGCCCGTGATGATGCAAGTAAATCAACCATCTCTTTAGACAAATCTACATTTGGAAGTCTTACATAACCTTCTGCAGTTGCATCAGGATGTGATGGGTCATAGACTAATTTAAAAGGTGTTTGATCATCAACAATTCCGGTAACCCGAACACCTTGTAAAGTATTTTGTGATTGTTTTTGTAATTCTCCATGTAATACCTGATTAAAGGTTTTCTCCCTAGGCTCCATCGCAACCATTTTGCGGCGATATGGTTCCCATTCATCATTTATTAATTTCCCTCTAGTTGAGGAAGCATTGGCAATATTTGAAGAAATAACATCCATCCTTAAGCGTTGAGCAGTTAAGGCTGATGCACTAATATTTAATGAATTAAACATCCCCCTTAACTCCTTCCTTTAATCGCAATTGATAAATGTTGAAATTCACTGGTAAGCTGCTGTGTTAACGTATAGTACCATAATGCATTTTTCCCCATATTGGTCATTTCGGCGTCAACATCCACATTATTACCATTATTCTGCATAAAGGTCTGTGTTTCCTCTACCGTTAGTGCTGTTGGTATGTAGGATGGCTTCCCAATTTCAATATGACGGGAGTTTGTTTGCTTTCCGACAAAATTGGATTGAGAGGATATGTGTTGTTTTAAAATATCTTCAAAAACTATATGTTTGGCTTTATATCCAGGCGTTTCTGCATTCGATAGATTATTAGAAATAACTTGCTGCCGTAAGCTAGATGCGTTTAATGCAGATTGCAGGAGGCTGATATTGGTCAAAGTGATTTCCCTCCACCTAAAAAAATAGATTAATTTGATATATTTTGATAAATACCAAAAATGAATGAACTTCAAACAATTTTACAATAAAAAAGGCAAGAATATCTATATTTATTTTGTAATGTCCTAAGTTTGACGGAAATATAATAGAAAACAATCCATAATTCATGATGATGAGTTCCAAATAGTGACAATACTAGTTTCTAAGCTTTCAGTTGGTTTATAAAGCGAGTAACACCAGTTACCCAGTGATTATTTAATTTGGTTGGGTCATTAGCTGCGCCAATAGGAGCATATTTTGCACCAATTTGCGAAATGCTCGATAATCCTTCACCTAGGTAATTTTTACTTAAATTTCGAGCCATATCCATAATGCTTTCCTCGACTGAGGCATATGATTTCAAACCATTTTTGCCCATCATCCCTGCGACATTGTTTTTCTCTATTGCGGCTTTTGATGTGCCGTTTCCTGTTTCATGTTGAGCAACAGCGGCTAATAATGCAGGATCTATATTATGCTTCTGCCCTGCTCGAACAATGGCCTCACCCATACCAGTTAATTTACCATCCAATACTTGATTTATTTTTTCCGGATGAATAGATTGATATCTAAATGGCTCACCCGTACTTATGGGCATTGCAGGCATATTACTATAAGGGTTAATCGAACTATATAAATTTAAATCAAATGAATTAATCTTTGGCTGTACTGTGTCTGGTAAATCTTTTTGAGTTAATAATTGATTTAAGACCTGTGAAAAAAGATCACTGGCTTCAGTTTGTGAAGTCAGATGGTTCCGCAAATTTTCATTTCTGTATAACGTATTTACAAGCATATTTTTAGTAAACCAATCATCACCAATAATCAAGAATATGCCTCCTTCTGTGATAATTTACTGAATACAACTCTCTAATATTTTTCTAACATCAGATAAAACATCGTCCGTTAACATAGATATGTAGGTTAATTTTCCTTCTTCAATTTTGGCTTCAACTAAGATAATAGTATTTTGGTCCCCATCCCGTTTCAAGGCTAAAATCTGTTTTTCTCTATATACGATATTTTTCATCATATAATAGGTCTCATTTAATGGATTCCCAATCGTGATTTTGAGTGGTTCTAAGAAAAAAGGCCTAGGTATTTTATGCTCCATTAAATGATAAATTTTAGTTTGATTTCGTTCATTAATAAAAAAATGTTGCCTCCGGGACATGAAGATCTTCCTCTCCGCTCACTTCAATTTCCTAATTCTATTTGTATATTATGTCACTATTATAATAAATTTTTACAAAATCAGACATAAATCTTACAAAATCGTTGAAAAATTACAAGTATAAGTCAATATTGACAGGTTTATGTCGAATTGTTACTTATATATTTAACCATAATTAGTTAAAAATTCATATGGTATTTTGGAAGGAATATATAGGATTATTTATATTTAGTTTGTAAATATAATAAAAAACAGTAAAAAAAGCATGTGTCCAGTTTTGGACACACGCTTCTATTTTGACTTATCTACAAATACTCCATTGGTTTGTTTGCTATAAGGCAGGTATTTCATCGAAACCTGTTTATTATTTTTAAGTTGATTTAATGAGTGTTGGGCTTTATTTTTTTCATTTTGTACAAAGGATGTAAGTTGCTGATCTAAACGAATAATATCTTCAAAGATTGTTTTTGCTTTAGCTGAATACCTGTGTTCGGAATGACTTGCTTTCCATTCGTCTACCGTAATCATCATTTCATTTCTTTTGGATAAAAGCTCCTCAAATTCCTCAAAGTCTTCTTTCTCTAATGCCTTTTGCATGTGAACAGTCGTTTCATAAATATTTGTAATCAATTCATCCATTCGATTATGTACCTATGCCTTTATTTTTGTTTGTTTCATAGCAGTTGCCCATGTTTCCATTAACTCAACAGCATAACCTTCTACTTCTTCTAGTATTTCTGTGCTTTTCTTTATATTCGCTTCGATTAAACGAAACTTCATAAAATCATATAGTGAAAGTAATGAATCAGAAACTTCATAGCCTTTTTTTAATGTAACCATTAGTTCAGATAGTATATCTTGTGCTCTTACATTATTTTTATTTGATTCTTCAAAATTATTTTTTTGAAGAGCGATATTGGACAAACGGATAAACTTTACCATGCCTTGATATAACATAAACGTTAAATCTTCCGGTTTAGAGGTAGTAACTGCTTGTCTTTGATAGGTTTGATATGGATTGTTTAATGTCATGATGATTACTCCTTTCGAAATCTAGCCTGTTAATAAATGTATCGGATGAAATCAAAAATAGTTAAGGGTTTTTATGAAAAAAATAGCTGTATTAAATTATTCTGTTGATTTGCGTTCCAGGCACTTCGCTTTCCGTCGGCAGTTCGGGGAGCCTCCTCGGTGCTTAAGCACCTGCGGGGTCTCCCCTGCCCCGTCCTCCCGCAAGGGTCTTCGTGCCTTCCACGCAAATCAACAGAGTGCCAAAATAAATATTTAAGCTTTAACAAAGCAAAAAAATAAAAAGCTATTCCAAAGGAATAACTTTTATATGATTTTGTAAAATTAACCGCTAACTTGGACTACTAAGCCGGAGCCATCTAAGATATAGTTTAGACGTTGGTTGTACGATTTAAGATTTTGAATTTTGGATGCGTCCCCTAGTTGGCTAAAGGACATAATTTCTTTTGCTAATTTCCTTACCTCAGACTGAAGCTCATCATTACGTTTTTTTTCAAGAGCTACCTGCTCCTCCATGGCTGCTAACTTTTCTTTAAGTGCCTTTTTCTCAAGATCACTTTCTAGCTTTACATTCGCAATTTGTTGAACAGCATCCTGATTTTGTAGCGCCATATTCGTCAACTGGTACAAACTTCGAAGCAATTCATTTAATTGAATTCCAGGAAGCTGCTGCACATTTGTGATGAGACCCGATAAAATATCTAACAAATCATCTTCATTTGCCTGACTGCTTTCCTTTACTTGGGTTTCAGTTGGAGTCTTTTCGATGGTTTCAGTAGATAATACTGGAACCTCATGTTGTGAAATCGTCGTAAACTGAAATTTTGGGCTCTCTTTTTCTTTCTTCTCTTTTTCCTTAACAAGTGAATAATATTTATAATTTACCGATTGATAGCCCCGGTTAATAAGTTGAGCTATTTCATCTATGATTTCAGTAATATTGAGAGCTCCTTCTTCCTGACGATCGGTAATATATTGAAACATGAACTCAATTTCGTCCTTTGTCCACTTTCGATTTACTTTTTTGGTGGACTGTGTGGTGGGATTCAACATTTCTGCATACTTCATCGACAAGATCATCAAAAAATTAAAATAAAATATTAGTTTACCCATGTTCAATGAATATTTTGATTCTAGCTTTTGAATAAATTCGTCTTCAGAATGACCAATTTTCTGATATATAATACTTTCTTTTATTTCAAAAATGGCGTTTTTCAAACTCATATGATTTACCTCCTGCAAAACTTTATTAATAAATATTCTCACTTATTGTATTCACACGATTGTACTAATTTTCAATAAAACTCTTAACTTAGATATTGACTTATTATACTGTTCGTATCAAAGTGGTTTTTTTGAGGGTGTACATCAAATAAAATCAAATATTTATAAAAGTTATGCTGAGATTCTCAACCTTTGAAAACATAATCTATAAAACTATATGGTCATTATACTAGTTTTGTAAAGATATGTAAAATTATTTGTAGAAATCTTTAAAATATTTAGTCGACTTGAATCGACAGAAATTGTGATTAAAAAAAGCCCCCTAATGAGGCTTGCCGATATGTATTCACTTCGATTTTAAACGCATTTGCCGCTGTTTGTCAAAACAGTACCGTGTGATTTTCTCTTGATTCCCTTGATTCAAATTGGTGAAGGCAATCGCCACATTTTTTCTTTCATCATTAGCATTCCTGCTGATTCGCTTCACGATTCCTTGAAAATTAACATCCTCTAATTCACCTGGAATGTGCAAGGTTCCTGAAACGACTTCCCCATAGACTATTTCATAATTTTCCTTGCAGGATATTTGGATCCCACCTGCACTAATATCAACCGTAGTGACTTCAGAGTCCTTCAGCACCATTGGCAGATTGGCTTTTACGCGAAAGTTGTTTCTTCGCTGGATTTTTTTTATATCCTTTTCCTTCGGTTTAACCAAGCGGAACAATGGCATATTTTCATTTCTTTTTCCGATAATGGTACTCAGAAATTTATATAAATCATCTCCTACTGAATAAGTTATATAAATTACTGTTCCTCTTGGCAAAAGACCTAAAATATTTAAATCCATCGGGAAGCCGATTAAAATTTCCTTATCACTAATCTCCGCAACAATGGTTTTAAAGTTTTTGTCCTTCCCTTTTATATCAAGTACAATATTTTGATTCACTTTTGGATACATAGATAAACTCCCCTCCTGCTGTCTTTAGATTAATGTATCTCTGTAAGTAAATGTTTTTCATTGGAAAAACTGTCAGCGTTTAACCATTTTTAGGCAAAAAAAAGGGCTGACACTTATTTTCCCAGTGTCACCCAAAGAAATTACCGTAAGAAATCAACTAAGGATGGCTGAATGATTTTCGCTCCAACGGATAAGGCAGCTCGTTGTACATTCTCTTGTGCCTTTAGATCAATAATGACACGAGCAATATCCACATCCTCTTCCTTTGATAACAAACTTGTGGTTGATACCTCAAGTCCTTCCAGCCTGGATATACTTAATTCCATACGATTCATGCGCGCCCCCAGCTCCGAGCGTTGTCCAAGTATGTTATCCATTTGACTGTCTAATTGATCGAGATGATCAGAGGAACCAGCAGCCGGATTTTTAAAATTAGAAACAATATCTGATAACACTTTAAATATTCCGCCGTTGCCATCATTATTAAAGATATCTTTTCCGAATACATTTATGGGAACACTATTGTTTGGTCCAACCTGTAATTCCAGAATCTCTTCGTTATTGTTTCGGAACTCTTTCGAAGAATTGGAATTAGCTGGGTCATCACGATATGGTGCTGTTTTCACATCTGTCCCTGCAAAAACATATTTTCCACCAATTGAAGAGTTTGCAATTTCTCCTAAGTGTGCTTTTAATTGATCAATTTCTTCAGCTATTGCGTTACGGCCGCTTTCATCATTCGTACCGTTAAGACCTTGTATGGTTAACTCCCTCACCCTTTGCAATACTGATGTTACTTCACCCAGTGCTTCATCCGTTGTTGTCATCCAAGAAAGCCCTTCATCGGCATTCCTTTTGAACTGTTCAATATCATTGAGAGTAGAACGGTAATACATACTACGGACTGCTGTAATAGGATCATCTGATGGTCTACTCACCTTTTTACCCGTAGATACCTGTTCTTGATATTTTTCCATCGTTCGATTAGAACGCTCTAAATTAAAGATTAAATTATGATTAAGCATATTTTGAGTTACACGCAAAGTTCTACACCACCTTTTACAATCCTACTCGACCCATACCGTTAATTACTTTTTCTAAGCATTGATCCATAACCGTTACCATTCGCGCAGCAGCATTATACGCCTGCTGAAATTTAATCATATTGGCCATTTCTTCATCTAGCGATACTCCTGATACGGATAATCGTCTATTTTCTACTTGTTGCACAATGACTTCTGAGTTATCTTTCATTCGCTGCGCTTCCTGTGAATCAATCCCTAGCTGTCCGATAATATTACGATAGAAATCATCCATGGTGGAAGTACTGCCGAGAAATTCGAGACTAGCATCCATTTTAATATTGGCAATTTCAAGGGCATTTTTTCCATTCCCAGCTGAAGTTTGTCCCAGGGATTCCTCGTTTGCTGCTGCAATTAAGTTCAGCGACTTCATAATTTCAGGATTTACCTTTAGATCCTGTGCCGAGGTGCCCGTAAAAAATGGTACCTGCTTGTTTGAAACACCATTAATCGTATCTAAGTTCAAGCCACTTTCGTGAACAGTATTAACTGCATTCGCAAAGGTCATGGCTAAATTATTTATCTTATCTCTCATCGATGGAATGATGGATTTGGATTCTCCCCCAACAACCCCATATGATTCAATGACACCTAATAATTCCCCGGATTCAAGGTTTATCGTGCTTCCTGCAATCTTTATTTCTTGCGGATTCACTAAGCCACTTGCAGGATCATAATCAATACTTAAGCTATTAGCCTTTTTACCTGAAACTAATACAGCCCCATCTACTGACACATCAACCATGCCATTGGAAGTAGAAGTTACTTTAACATCTACTAATTTGGATAACCGATCAATCAGTACGTCACGCTGATCGTACAAATCATTCGGTTCATAACTATTCGGAACCAAACGCGAAATTTGATCATTCATACTGCTAATTTGTGTTGCCAGTATATTGATTTCCTTCGTTTTCGTGGTGATAACGTCTTTTAATTCACTTTGCATGGTGTTTAGGGAGTTCAGAATATGATTAAAGGTTTCTGTTACCGCTACCCCTTTTTGTCTGACAACCGAACGGGCAGCAGCACTATCGGCGTTATTGGATAAATCCTGCCATCCCTTCCAAAATTCATCCAGCGTATGTGCCAAAGCTTGATCAGAGGGCTCGTTCATCAGCTCTTCGATTTTGGTAAAAGTATCACTTTTTGCTTCCCAGTATCCTAACTTTTGATTTTCACCGCGCAGTTGAACATCTAAATATTCTTCCCGAAGACGTACCAGTTTGTCTATTTCTACTCCCGTTCCTAATTGATATCCGTTAAGCTTAACAGCATTGGTTGCCTGCATTTCCACCCGTTGACGTGTGTAACCAGTAGTATTTGCATTGGCAACGTTATGACTGGTGGTGGATAGTGCAGCCTGTTGCGCAAAAAGGGCTCTTTTTCCCAGCTCTAGGCCATGAAAGGTTGAAGTCATACTGTTCCCTCCTTATCTCTCGAACTATTATTCTCGCTATATTTTCGCATCCAACATATTGGAATAACGGTTTTTGGCATTGGGACCATAACCGATTGCCGGTTCCTTTTTAACAAGCATCCCCATAGAATATTGGACGTAGGAAAGAGATGCTTGAATCAATTGTTGGTTGCTCTCGTTCAATTGGGTAATTTCTCGGATTATAACGTGGAGTTGTTTCGAAATGGATTGTAATGTGGTCCTTACAAAAGGACTTCCCTGAATATTGCTTAATTCTTCTAACGAAAAAGATTGTCCGGAAAGACCCTTATTCACCATGTATTCTTGGACGAGTTGTTTTCTTTGCTGCTCTAGCTTCTGAATCTCATCCACACAGGAGCTCTCACGATAAACGACTGCCTTTAGACCATCACTATTACCTTCAACAAGCAATGTTCTTTTTTCTTTTGCTAAGTCGAGCATGCGTTTATGAGCATCAATCATCTCTTCCAAATTATCTATGAGATTTTTCACATCTTCCATGATGTATTCCTCCTAAAGGGAATTCTTTGTCCAGAAATCAAGCATTTTATTGGCAACTTTGTTACTGTCTACCTGATAGGTGCCATTTGCAATTTGCTGTTTTAATTCCTGCACACGTTGCTGTCTCCCGGCTTGTTCAGACATCATGGCTTGTGACATTTCACGCCCGCGTGATGATATTTGAACTTCCGCAGAGGCGGAGGCTTTTTTCGCTGTATTTGGTGTAACTGTATTTTTAGGTTGATTTTGGTAGGAATAAAGACCATATTTCATATCAATAATTCTCATAATCAATTCCCTCCCCTTTATTCCTTTTTCTATTATTATCGGATGTAACAATCAAAAGTTTAGTAATGTTTATAAAAGATTTTCTACTCCTTAGAGAAGCCTGTTTCATTGTACCAAAATGAACTATATATTTCACTAGTATATCTGATACTCACATAAAAGATGGCGGAGAGCTATTGTGCTCACCGCCTTCCTATGATTGTGTATTAATCGAGCCTCCAACAATATCGATTTGAAGCTGATTCATTTGACGAAGGTAAACTTCCGTCTTGCCCGGAGTATAGTGATGTGTGATTTCATGAGGTGTTGCATGTATATCCGCACCCCCTTTTTCCCATTCTATATGGAGTTGGGTTGGAGTGTAATCGATTTGGACTGAGCCGTAGCTAGGAATAAAGGCAATATTGTAGTCATCAGGTTCGGGTAATGATTTATTCACAGCAATTGCGGCAAGTGCATCGGTTTTAGTCTCGATTGCGGCTAGTTGATTGCCTTCTAGAACAATCTCGGCGATATTTTCTAACCCTTTTTGCCTGGATGCTTCCGCATTGTCTCTACTAAAAACATCTGGCATTTTCATATTTATTTCATTCCGTGCTTGGTCTTGATTAATATCAAGCTTAGAGGGAGTTCGTGTCACTTTCATGGTTGCTGGAGTTTGCTTGATGGATAGTCGAGCAGGTTCCTGCTGAAGCTCTTGTATAGGCTGAGTGATCCGGAGCCCTATTTGTGCATATGTTTGCTGCAATCGTATCTGAGGGACCTGCATGAGAGCACCACCTATCTTAAATCTTTTTATCTACTAACAGTCCTACATATTCCGTCATCTCTGCATACATATCGAGTAATTTCTTTGAGGGGATTTCTCGGATTACTTCATTCGTTTTATCATCCACAAGAGTTACATAGTATTCCTGAAGATCATCATGAAACTCAAATTTCAAATGGGAATTCGACGCTTTTAAAAAGTCATTGATACTCGCAATCACTTTTTCCGTCTTCTCCCTGGATTGCCCATGTTGTTGACGTTGTTCTTGTTTTTCTGGAGTGACCGCTTTAGCTTGTGGTACACTTTCCACTTTCTCAACTGGTTTTAACTGAGAATTAGCCGATAAATTGTTTGCAATCGTAATCTTATCTAGCATCCCCATCCCCCTTATTGACAATATGTTATCAGTATTATCGGACAATAATAGGAAAAGTTTAGTGGTAGAGGATAAAATTGGAAGAATATTGAATATTTATGTAAATGAAAAAGGAATCCCAGTAATTCCAGGATTCCAAATTTCAAAAAGTTTATTAACGAAGAAGTTGTAGAACTCCTTGTGGTTGTTGGTTCGCTTGCTTTGCGACTGTATCTTTCGATTACAGAATAGACTATATCTTCATCCATTATTTCATGGAGCTGGGCACTTCGAACAGTTTTTGCTGCCCTACGAGATTCATAGCCATAGTTTTCACCTTAGACCGTTTTCTCTAGTCGTTGAACCTTCTCCAGAGTTTCCTCACAGGAGCTTGGCTGCTGATTATCCATTGTTTCATCCCCATCATTTTCAAACCTTTACGCCTACCGTTTCCAGTTACGTTGTGGTTGGTGAGGCTTTAGGAAGTTCCAGCAATTCACCCAGTTATACTCTTACCCGTTGCCAGATAAGACGCCCTTAAATCATTATCTCAAGAGTTGTAAAACTCCTTGAGGCATCTGATTAGATTGAGCCAACATTGCTTGAGATGCTTGTGCAAGAATAGAATTCTTCGTTTGAGTCATCATTTCCTTTGCCATGTCTACGTCACGGATACGAGACTCAGCAGATTGAAGATTTTCGGCAGTTGTACCTTGATTACGAATAACGTGCTCAAGTTGATTTTGTTGTGCGCCATAAGTTGCTCTATTAGTGTTAATTTCAGTGATAGCATCCTCAACAAGTGCAACTGTAACACCACCTGGAGTTGCGGCAGCAGCGTCAGTTGCTGTTTTCAGTAAAGCAAAGTTAGTTTTTGTTGCTGCTGCAATATCTACTGTTAGTGATGCATCCTCACCATACTTAATAGCTGCCCCTGTGCCAAATACATCAATACCATTAAATTTAGTTTCAGTAAGAATTTCATTCATTGCTGTCCCTAATGCATTCATTTCTGCACCAATGTTCGCCTTGTCATCAGTACTGTAAGTTTCGTTAGTAACCTGTACTGCTAGTTCCTTTAATCTCAATGCCATATCACTTACTTCGTTTAAAGCACCTTCTGCAGTTTGAATGAATGAAACACCATCTTGTGCATTTCTAGTTGCCATATCTAAACCGCGAATTTGGCTACGCATTTTTTCAGATATGGATAGTCCAGCTGCATCATCAGCTGCACGGTTAATTCTTTGCCCAGAAGACAACTTCTCCATTGATTTGCTTTGTGCATCGGATGCACTTGATAACTGACGGTGTGTGTTTAGTGCTGCAATATTGTGGTTAATACGCATAATTTATTTCCTCCTATATTTCTTATTATTGTTTGAAGATTATCTATAATAAACCCGGTGGGTCCATTAACAAAATGATTTTGATATAATTATCAAATTACTAAAGAACTTTGTGCAAATTGATCTTCTTTGAGAAGATTACCCTTGTACAATTCCTCTCGAAAGATATTAATCTCTCTTGGTGCTTCGATTGCAAATCGCAAAAGACCCGATTCAGTTTGAATAACTGTAACCTTTATGTAACCGCCAATTTGTGTAGTGGAACCAATGATTCTAGCTCCTTTTTTCAACTTGTTCTTCCCTATTCCACTCTGTTTCACTTGGGTGATGGGAATATCTTTTGGTGCATCAATAGCTAGCCGAAGTTTGGAGCCAAATTGTATTACTTTTACTTTAACGGCCTCACCAATAATCACAGATTGTCCAATTTCCCTACCTACGATGAGCACGTTATCGACCTCCAATAATTCTTTACCACTACATTTCTTATTATCGGAGATTCAAAAGAAATGTTTAGCGTCTTGTAGAAAAGTTTCAAACATGTGGTAAATAAGGAATCCCTTGGGTATTATTTATTATCGGAATTTCAAACTAGTAGTTTAGTACTTTTATCAAATATTTTTTATATTTGATACACTTGCTTGTTTTTATTTATCGGATTTACAAAAAAATAGTTTAGCACCCTTTCTCAAAAATATTTATCACTTTGATTCAACATTGTTAATGGAATACCAACTTCAACAAAAAAAGCACAAACTATCATATTTTTGATAGTTTGTGCTTTTAATTTTATCTACATTCCTAATTGCTGAGACAGCCATGATCCTTGAGAATTGAGCTGTTGTAATGCTTTTTCCATTGCACCAAATTGCTTCCATAATCTCGCCTCGTATGCACTTACTTTACGTTCTTCCCTACTAATGTTCTCATCCAGAGCTTTTATTTGTTTAGCCATAAAACTTTTTGTATCCACTGAGGTATTCGGTGAACCGGCAAGTGTACCAAGTTGGCTAATGGTTAAATTTACGCGGTCGTAAATTCTCCAAGCGAACCCACTTTCATTATGCTTGGTTCTATCTGTCACAGTTGTGGAGGAACTAGTACTATCTCCACCCTTGAAAGTGAACAATTTCTTAACATCTTCCAAGTTAGTTTGTAGAACACCCTTTAATTTGGCTTCATCAAGAACTAATTTCCCTTTGTCTTGATAATTATTTGAGAAGTTAATTCCAATATCCTTTAAAGACTTAAAACCTGTTGAATTCTCTATTACTGAACCAAGGCTATTCCGCATTTCAGTTAAAAAGGTTTGAATAGTAGCATCATTCGTTAACAAACCACTTTTAGCCTTTTCTTCCCAAAGCTTAATTTCATTTTCCTTTAGGTCTTTTTTCTGTTCGTCAAGCAATGGTGGATAATCACGATATTTTTTTTCAGTTAATCTCCCATTTAAATCGGCAATTAGTTCATTATATTTATCTACAAACGTTTTAATACTATCAAATATTCCTTGAGTATCACTGCTCACTTGAACAGAGACACTACCTGTGAATGGTTCTTTTAAAGTAAACGTTACGCCTTCATAAGTAAACTTATTTGAGGATATTCCCTCTATTTTAGACCCATTTATCGTAACACTCCCAAGTCTTGCTGGAGTTGCTTCAATTGGAAGCGGATTGGTAGTTAATTTTAATGAATTATCAGAGGTCGTTGTACCTGTTAATGTAAGATTAATTGGTGATGTTGAATCAGTTGAAGTCAAAACTAGAGATCCACCAACATTAGCTGCCTTAACTTTTGTATTGGTGCTGTGTTTATTAATTTCAGCTATTGCCTGATCAAAGGTCATATCCTTTGTAAGTGCAATATCAATAGTATTGAGATTAAAGGTCATATCCTCCGCGACATTGGCAGCACCACTTGAGAAGCTAACCATTGCTGGTTTAGCTGAAGAAGCTAATGTCACATTTGAGATAGTAAAGTCCGTAAGTGTACTTGTCCCGCCCATTTGAACTTCTACTTTTGAATCACTAGAAATAACTGCTTGTTTGTTAAATGTTGATTGCAACCGCAAGTTTTCCATCGACTTACGGAATTCATCGATTTTTTTATTTACATCCCGGTAGGTGTCAGTTTTCCAGTCTGCTAGTGTTTTGTTTTGTGTTAGTTTGTTTAACCGGGCGCTTTGGACTTTTACGAGATTGCTTACGATTTCGTCTGTATTCATTCCCGAAGCTAGACCGGTTACCCTTAAGCTATTGTTTTCGATCATGTTGGTACCCCCTTTTTTTCATGGTTCATAAAGGACAATATACCCCTTATCTACGATTATCGGATTCTAGTTATAAAAGTTAATAGTTTTTATGTAAAAAGGAGACGCATCTACGTCTCCAGATATTACCTTAGAATGTTGCTGGCGATCCCCATCATTTGATCGGCATATGAAACCGCTCTAGCATTCATTTGAAAGTTCCTCTGGGAGGTCATCAATTCCACCATTTCAGTCGTCAAATCGACATTGGATCCCTCTAGATAACCCGATGACAACTGCGCCTCTCCTTGGCCCATCACCCGAACAAAATCTGCTGCAGTTGTTCCATTCCCTAATAAAGCTGGATCAATCCCAAATTCATTATTGCCCAAGTTCTGTAGTACATTGGGATTTTGAATATCCACCATCCCCACCTGCTGTGGCGATAGAAATTCAGTCCCCTGACCATTCTTCTCTTTCAATCGAAGTTGACCATTCTCTGTAAAATTCACATCATATTGATCATTGAACTCAAGTGGTGCACCATTTTGATCGAGTAGATAACCGCCATTACTATTTACTAAATGAAAGCTGCCTTGCACATAGGGATTCGGTGTTAAGTGGAAGTTGCCATCTCGGGTAAATCTTACTTCACCATTTCCCCCGGCCGCTCCAGGATAGCCCACCTGGAAAAAGCCATTGCCCTTGATCATTAAATCAAACGGATTCCCAGTGGCAATTGCCTGGCCCTGTTCCATATTGGTCTGTGTAAGGCCAATTCGTGTTCCATATCCGACCCGAAGTCCTTCAGGAGTTAGTCTGCCAGCCTCCTGATCAATACTCCCCTGATGATTGATTTGTGAGGCCAAGATTTCCGAAAAACTATGATCTTTTCGTTTATAGCCATTTGTATTTACATTCGCTACATTATTTGCAGTATTATCAATTTTTTGCTGGTATGCCTGCATAGCACCCGAAGAGATAAATAATGAAGTATTCATTTCTTTTTTCTCCCATTCTCTATGGTTTATCCGTTAATCTTTCCAACAGAGTAAAGCTGTTCTAACGATGTGTTATACACGCCAATTACCTTCTGATTCGCCTCGTATCCCCGTACTGTTACCATCATTTCTGTCATCGTTTGGCCTGGATCTACATTTGATTGTTCAATAAACCCCTGATGAATCGTAACACCTTGATTATTTATTACTAGTGGATTATCAGACTGATAGGTACTCCCGCCAACACGGCGCAACTCATTCGGATTTTCTGCCACTGCAATGGCTAGTTGACCTGCAACCCTTGTTCTATTTGGGTCACTAGGATAGGCTATTAATTGCCCATCAGCGCTAATTTGTATATCTCCTTTACTGATGCTATCAGTAAGTTGAATAGGCTGTTGATTGGCACCGAGAACTCGATACCCGTCAGAAGTGACTAAATTCCCTGCGCTATCTACATCCCATTTCCCGTTTCGGGTATACCCCACACTTCCATCCGGAAGCTGAACCGTAAAGAATGCAGCTGGTTTTACTTGTTTACCATTAATTATCTGTGGTGCAAGACCTTGATCTTCGATGGCGATGTCAAGGGGATTATCAGACTGAACAAGTGTCCCCTGACTGAAGCTCGGAATACGTTCTTGTAGATAAACGCCATTATATAATTCACCAATCTGAACAGGCTTACCGGGAATAGTTGGTGCACCCGGAACTGGTCCAGTTGCATTTTCATTAAAATCACGAATCCTTTGCATTAACAGATTAGGGAAAGCCCGGAGGACTGTGTCGTCCTTCTTGTATCCTGGTGTTTGCGCATTTGCTAGATTATCAGATAGTGCTTCCTGTCGACGCTCTAAAGAAATCATACCTGAAGCAGCTGAATATAGACCTCTTATCATCTTTTAATCCCCTCCCAATTCTAAAATAATCAATATTTCACGTATAAAGATTAATCAATAAACCTTTAATTTCTCCGATTCGCTCTAGTATGGATAAGCCCTTATCTTGTTGGTTTAATACTTGATCCGTTAACTCTATTAATTTTCGATCAATTGTTTGAACTGTTTTTAATGTTTTATTTCCTGCATAAGGGTCCCAGATATCTGTTTGATACAGAGCAATCCCACTTTTTGTAACCTCACCCATAAACTGCTTAACCAAATCCTTGTATTTTCTAAGTTCATTAAAGGTTGGATTTTCACTCAATTTTTGACCTTGTTGATCAATATTCACCAATATCTGTTGGAGGTGATCTTTTGTCAGATCTTTTGAATATGTACTCATAATTTTTTGAAACGATGGTGATTGACTCGAAGTCCGGTCAGTCGCAGTCAACCTTGGATCATTCATATTGATCCTTACTGGTTCTTGTATTTTCATTATGCTTATCCTCCGAATCCCATCAAAAAAAATCTATCAAAATTTATCAAAATATACATAGTCATTATACCCTACTTTTTTATTAATTTCATTAATGTTAATAATATATATCAACAATACTTATAACCAATGCAAATAAAAAAACTCACGCAAGTAATTACGAGAGTTCCTTTGAATCTATTATTTATCTTAATTTTAGCACTTGTGTTTTTACTTCCTCAATGGAAACAGCTACCTCTGCCATTTCCTTAGATTGTGATTCTATGCTGCCATTTAATTCTTCTGTTTGCTTTAGAACGTTTTCAACCTCTTGGGCAATTACAGCACCGTATTTCGCCTGTTCACTTGCAGCAATGGACATTCGTTGAACCATTTCTCTCATATGATTGATATTACGAACAATTTCTTCCGCCGTAAGCGCCTGTTCCTTGGTTGCATTGGTAACAGAGCTCGATTGTGTGGTGACATTTTCAACTGCAGTAACAATTGAATGTCCGCCTTTTGCTTGTTCAGCAGTAGCTAAAGTAATTTGGTGAACTTGGTTTTTGGTATTCATGATTCCTTTTACAATTTCTTCTGCACTTACTGATTGTAGTTGTGTAGAATGTGCCATTTCTCCAGCTTTCTTGGTTACATTCTCAACAGCTTTTATGATAAGTTCACTATTCTTAGTTTGCTCAGAAGTTGCTTGGTTGGCTTGTACCATTTGCTCGGTCACCTGTGCAATTCCTTCTGAAATTTTCTTAATCGCTAGATTCGTTTTTTCCGCTAACTGATTTCCAATTCTAACTTTGTCTTCTCCCGCTTTGATGGAGGAAACAGCAGCTGCCGTTTCATTTTGAATTCCTTTGATAAGATCGGCAATTTCCTTTGTTGCTTTCGTTGACCGTTCTGCTAATTTACGAACTTCGTCGGCAACTACAGCAAAGCCTTTTCCATGCTCGCCAGCACGTGCAGCTTCAATTGCTGCATTTAATGCTAATAAATTCGTTTGTTCCGCGATATCATCAATAACCTCGATTATACTTCCAATTTCTTCAGAACTTTCCCCTAGACTTTCCATGACATGACTTGCTTGGTTAATTACTTGAGAAATATCCTTCATTCCGTTTAAGGTTTCATCTAAAGATATAGTTCCTTCAACCGCATCCTGCTGTACAGTTTCCGTTAATTCTTTTACAGAATGTGTGGTTTCTGCTACTTGCTGAATAGAACGTACCATTTCCTCTATCGTTTCTGATGTTTGCTCAGCAGTCTGAGTTAGGCTGAAAGTGTTTTCACTTACTCCCTTTATGGATAAACTCATTTCTTCAATCGCTGCAGATATTTCTTCCACCGTTATCCCTACGTTGCCTGCGTTTGCCGCAACTTGTTCAATGGAGGCCATCATTTCTTGTATCGCTGCAGATGTCTCTTCAGCTGAAACATTTAAATAATCAGCACTTCCTGCCACTATATTGATCGACGCACTCATTTGTTCAACAGCCGCGGATACTTCATCTACACTAGATGCTGTTATATCGGTGCTGCTCGCCACTTGTTGGATAGAAGCAACCAATTCATTGACTGAAGCATTGGCTTTATTCATGGAAGTATCTAATTCATTTGCGCTTTCAAAAACATGATTGATGGTTAAGGCAATTTCATTACCTGAATGCGTTGTTTTATCTACATTTGTTAGGACATTCCTAACTGAACGCTTAATAATTCTGAGCATAACAATAGAGATTAATATACTTACAAGTCCTCCGAAAACTGCGATGAGAAAGATTCGTTTAATAAAAGCATCGATATCCTGTTTTGAACTTTCAATTATCGTATCCGATTCTTCATTAATATCCAACGCAAGTTTATCCAGTGATGTTAGTGTCTTTTCTCCTAGCGGTCCCAAGGTTTCCATTTCTTTTTTCACTAACTCATAATCGTTACTTTCTGATTGACTGATATAGAAAAAAATAATAGCAGCAAACTCTTCAAAATCTTGATTGAACTCTTCCAATAACTTTTCGTCATTCTTAGAATTATTGGATTTCTCTAGTTTTTTAATGCTAACCCGTATCTTTTCTATATTCTCATTGATCAATTTTTCCATTTGATCTTTATCAGCTGCCTCACGCTCGAAGGCATGCTGTATTAAAAAGAGCCGAACTCGGGTGTAATCTTCTTTGAGTGTGCCAATTAATTCAATTCTCGGAATTTGTGTTTTCCCCATATCACTTACATCTTCACCAATCTTTTTAATACTATCTGATGCAAAATAAGCCAAAAACCCGAAAAATAAGATGATGATGACATAACTGCCTCTTTGTTGTACGCTCATCGGTATGTTCATTTTCAATTTTTTAAACATTTCATTTTCCCCTTTTATAAGTAACGTCCACAGCTGCATTCATTTAGAGAGAATCTTTTATATTTTTCAATTCATCTAAATTTGTGGTGTCTTCTAGTAACTTTTCAATATCTAAAAGGATGATTAAACGACTTTCTAATTTAGAAACTCCTTTAAGATAGGATATTTCTCTTGTTTGCATCATTAAATCAGGATGCTGAATACTTTCAGGTAAAATATCAATGACATCTGTTGCTGCATCTACAATCAAACCAATTTCTTGCTCCTTAACCATAACAATAATGATGCGAGACGTTTCATTAGCACCGATTGTATTCCCTATTAAAGCTGTACGCATGTCGATCACAGGGATCACGATATTGCGCACAGTTGTGAAGCCCAATACATGTGGTGGACGGTTAGGAAAAGAAGTAATTTCTTGCATTCTTTCAATCGATACCACTTGGGTGATATGTACGCCATACTCTTCGCTCCCTACCCGAAAAACGAGTGATTTAGAATCCTCAACCTTCATACGATCCCCTCTTTTTATAAAATTAATTGTTTGATGTTTTTACTAATTCTTCTAGATTTAATAAAATAATCAAACGCCCATTTATTTTCGCTATGCCTTCAAAGAACTCTGTATTCCCGCTTATAGATGATGTATTTTCCATATTTTCATATGCTGCGTCAATTACATCACTTGTTCGATCTACAATAAAGCCTAATTGTATTTCGTTATATTTGGTAATGATAACACGCGTATGGTTGGTATAATCACTTTGATCAAAGTCCAATTTCGCTCGCAGATCTATGACAGGTGTAACCGTTCCTCGAAGATTGATAACACCCTTTACATAATGAGGGGCATTGGGAACTCTCGTAATCTGCTGAATTCGTTCAATCGATTGAACATTTTTTATATCTAATCCGTATTCTTCATCTCCTAATTTAAAGGCGACGATTTTGAAACTCTCCACTAGAATCTTCCTTTCTAATTTACTCTGTTAAACAAAGATGTTGATTTCCGTCCCAGGCACTTCGCTTTCCGCGGGCGACCGCCGAGCCTCCTCGACACTGCGTGTCTGCGTTGTCTCGCCTGTCTCGCTTTTCCCGCAGGAGTCTTCGTGCCTTCCACTCCAATCAACATTTGGTCAAAAATCAGCACCATCCTATAACAAAGTCTTCTAATTAATAAATTGATTGGAATCTATGATGAGTGCCACTTCGCCATTGCCTAGTATTGTAGCCCCCGAGATCGCAAATAAATTGGTTAAATAGCCACCTAAAGATTTTAATACAACTTCTTGTTGGCCAATTACAGAATCCACCACTAATCCAACTGTTTTGTCTCCTTTGCGAACAATCACAATAAATAATTCTTGTTCTTCTGTCTCTTTTGGTGCAGAAGGAACATGAAACGCTTCTTGTAAATAAGTTAACGGCACTACCTGGTCTCTAAATTGGATTACCTTTTGTCCATGAAGAGTTAAAACTTCATCTGCAGCCACATTCGTGATTTCTACAATCGAATTAAATGGAATGGCATACGTTTCATTTGCCACTTTGATTAACATGGCATAGATGATGGATAAAGTTAACGGCAATTGAATTCGAAAAATAGACCCTTGACCTAGTGTTGAATCTATACTTATTTCCCCGCCCAAAGACTCGATTTTCGTTTTAACAACATCCAAGCCAACACCGCGGCCAGATATATCAGAAATTTTATCCGCTGTACTAAATCCCGATGAAAACAACAGCGAATATACTTGTGAGTCTGATAGATTCTGACTATCCTCCAGCGTTACCACGCCGCGTTCAATAGCTTTATATAACACTTTTTGCCTATTAATCCCTCTTCCATCATCCTTCACTTCAATAAAGACATGATTTCCACTGTGATAAGCTTCTAATACAATTTTTCCTTCTTCCGGTTTCCCACTGTTAACTCTTTCTTCAGTAGTTTCCAGACCGTGATCTAAAGCATTTCGTAATAAGTGGACCAAAGGATCGCCAATTTCATCAATTACCGTTCGATCTAATTCGGTTTCAGCACCTTCTACGACCAGGTGAATTTTTTTATTCAATTCTTTCGCAAGATCCCTGATCATCCGAGGGAATCGGTTAAATACCTGTTCAACTGGAACCATTCGCATGTTTAATATCAATTCTTGAAGATTGGTTGATATACGCGTCATATGTTCTACCGTTTCTGTCAACTCATTATGCTGCGTTTTCTTGGCGATTTGTTCAAGTCTCCCACGATCAATGATTAACTCACTAAATAAATTCATTAACTGATCAAGCTTCTCAATATCGACACGGATCGATTTTGATCGCGGTTTTTTCTTACTGGAATCACTATCTTCAGTGCCGTTTGGTTTTGTTGATGGTTCCGCTACTTCAACCTCATTAACTAGTACTTCCTCACCAATTGTTGCTTCTTGATTTCCTTGCTCAACAACAAGAACTGATTTCACTTCTGACACATTTAACAATTGCTTTTGAATATCCTGAGCTTCCTGAGGAGATAAAAGTAAAATACTAAAAGTATCATCAAAACCTTCTTCTTCAATTTGTTCCACTGGTGGATTGGTTTGAAGGACTTCCCCTAGGTCTTCTAATACTTGGAAAACCATATAAGCTCTGACCGCTTTCATCACACATTGTTCATCCAAGGTAACCGATATTTGATAGGCATGGTTACCAAATTTAATAGCTTCATTGATGACAGAAACTTGATATTCATCCATTACTAATTGCGCAGCAGCGGCGATCTCATTCTTAGCCTGATTTTCAGATTGAATAGAAAGTGACGGATTTTGTATTTTCCTAAGTTGGAATACAATGTCCGTTACATTTTCTTTCCCTTTTCCACCCTGTTCGATGTTATTAACCATTTTTTCAATAAAATCAACACAAGTAAAAATGATATCCATTATTTCAGAGGTAATCGTTAATTTTGAGTTCCTCAGAAGATCGAGAACATTTTCCATTTCATGCGTTAAAGATGCTAAGTCTTCAAACCCCATGGTTGCTGCCATTCCTTTTAGAGTGTGAGCAGAGCGAAAGATCTCATTAACAATCGATGTGTTGTCTGGCTCAGCTTCTAACTTTAAAAGTTCATCATTAATGTTTTGCAAATGATCTTTTGATTCTTCAATGAACATCTCTAAAAAATCATTTAATTCCATTTCAAACTCCCCTCGCTTTTAGCGCATACAAAAGTAGAATATATACCCCATATTACCATACTATAAAGCTAATTATTTGATTTATTTTGATAGTTTTAGGTACTTTTTCATATGAATTAGAAAGTCTGATGGTTGTTTTATCAAACTTTATAGAAGTAATTAAAGAAAAAGCTCCGCATACTAGCGAAGCCGTTTCCTGATACAATCATTATTTTAATTTCTCAATTTGCACTTTTACATCATGAATGGAACCTGCTACCCCATTTACTTCTTTTGATTGGGTTTCAATACTATCATTTAATTCTTCCGTTTGTTTGCGAACATTTTCAACCTCAATCGTAATTTCTTGACCATATTTAGCCTGCTCGTTGGTTGCAGCAGTCATTTGTATTACCATATCTTTCATATTGTTGATGTTACGAACAATTTCTTCAGCCGTCAATGCTTGTTCTCTCGTTGCGTTTGTAACGGAATTTGATTGGGTTGTTACACGTTCAACTGCTGATACAATTGCACTGCTTCCTTTAGCTTGCTCAGCAGTCGCGATCGTAATTTGATTAACAAGGTCTTTTGCCTCTATAATGCCCTTTGCAATCGTTTCAGCTGTTAATGATTGTTCTTTTGTAGAATGAGTCATTTCAGTCGTTTGCTTCGTTACTTTATCCACGGCTTTGGTGATAATTTCGCTATTTCTTGTTTGTTTTTCTGTAGCCTTTGCGATTTGCTCCATTTCTTCGGTTGCTTGTGCAATACCCTCCGAAATTTTTTTAATCGCTTGATTCGTTTTGTCAGCAAGAAGGTTTCCTATTTCAACTTTATGAGCCCCATCTTTGATAGATGTTATCGCAAATGTTGTTTCTTTTTGTATTCCTTTAATGAGTTTAGCAATCTCTTTCGTTGCTCCTGCAGAACGCTCAGCTAATTTACGCACTTCATCTGCAACTACCGCAAATCCTTTTCCATGCTCTCCAGCACGTGCAGCCTCGATTGCTGCATTTAGTGCTAATAGATTAGTTTGATCAGCTATGTCATCGATAACCTTAATGATGCTCCCAATTTCCTCTGAGCTTTTCCCTAAGTTTTCCATAATATCACTGGCTTGGTGAATGACTTGAGATATGTCTTTCATACCATTCAATGTTTCATTCAATGATACTGTCCCTTCAAGCGCATCATGTTTTACGGTAATGGCCAATTGGTTAACGGTATGAGCACTGTCGGCGACTTGCTTAATTGAATTGACCATCTCCTCAATTGTTTGTGCTGATTGTTCAGCAGTATGTGTTAAACTAACTGCATTTTCACTTACACCCTTAATGGACTTGCTCATTTCATCTATCCTGATAGCAAAAAGTTCAACCGTTTCGCTCACATTTACTGTATTCCCTGCAACTTGTTCTATGGATGCCATCATTTCCTGGATCGCTGCAGATGTTTCTTCTGCAGAGGTATTTAAGTAATCTGCACTTCCTGCTACTAAATTAATCGAAGCACTCATTTGCTCAACCGCTGCAGATATTTCATCTACACTATCCGTTGTCACGTCAGTACCCGCAGCCACTTGCTGGATTGAAGCGACAAGTGCGTTCACAGAATCATTTGCTTTACTCATAAACGTGTCCAATTCTTGTGAACTAATAGCAGTTTTGTTAATAGACACATTGATTTCTGATACAGATTTACTTGATAATTCCATATTCTTTACTACACTAGTTACTGTTTTTCGAATGAGTCTGGTCATAATAATTGAAATGAATATACAAAAAACAAGAGCGACAATCGAAACTATTATTATTTGAAGTATAGAGTTAGAGGCTTCCAATTCGTTTTTATCAATAATGGAATTGGTATCACTTGTAACCCCTTTTGCAAGTTCCTCCAAGGAAAATATAGTCTTTCCTGCAAGAATTGCCAATGGCCCTTTTACTGTTTCATAATCCATTGTTTTAGAATCTTCAACAAAAGCAGAAATGGAAGTAATATAATTTTCAAAATTCCCTTTGAACTCCGCAAGCAATTTTTCGTTTTCATTAGTAAGCTTAAATTTCTCTAGTTTTATTATTGCTTCTTCTACTGTATCAATGTCTTGATAAATAATTTCCTCTAGGTCTAGTTTTTCGTTTGCCTTTTGTTCATATGCATACATAGTAGCATAGAGACGAATACTTGTTACCTCCTTTTTTAAGTTCCCTAATAATTCTACCTTAGAGATTTGATTATTCCCGATATATTCCATTTGAGTGTTTAAATGATTGATATTCTTATAGGACAAAAGTGAAATAATAACCAAAAATAGTAGAAGGATGATATAGCTGCCCCGCAATTTAATATTCATCGACACATTTTGTAGCTTCCATTTAATAATATTAAATCTTTTGTAATTTAGATCTTTATACATACATATCAATCTCCATTATCTAAAAAATAAGATATTTTTATAGTTTTTGATTAGCCACTTTACCATTATTAAAGTTGAATAATCACCCTCCCAATCTCCTTCCACCATCTATCTAACTAGGTAATTTATACTGTTGATATTAACATAATTTTTTGCATCTTTATTAAGATTGGGTAGTCTTTTACAAAATCTTAACAATGGTAATACCTTTCAAAATATTTCAAAAAACAAAAAAAACGCTTCACGTATATTTACACGAGAGCGTTATTTTATAAAGCATTTATTTTAATTTCTCCATTTGCACTTTTACATCATGAATGGAACCTGCTACCCCATTTACCTCTTTTGATTGGGTTTCAATACTATCATTTAATTCTTCCGTTTGTTTGCGAACGTTCTCAACTTCAATGGCAATTTCTTTACCATATTTAGCTTGTTCATTGGTAGCCATCGTCATTTGCATGACCATATCTTTCATGTGGGTGATGTTAAGAACAATTTCTTCCGCTGTTAATGCTTGCTCTTTTGTTGCGTTTGTAACGGAATTTGACTGTGTTGTAACACTTTCCACTGCTGATACGATTGCACTGCTGCCTTTTGCCTGCTCCGCAGTCGCTATTGTAATTTGGTTAACAAGTTCTTTTGCATGAACGATTCCCTTTGCAATTGTTTCAGCTGTGATGGATTGCTCTTTTGTAGAATGAGTCATTACATTTGTTTGTTGTGTTACGTTTTCAACCGCTTTGGTGATAAATTCGCTGTTTCTGGTTTGTTCTTCTGTAGCTTTTGCAATTTGGTTCATTTCTTCGGTTACCTGTGAGATACCCTCCGAAATTTTCATAATTGCTTGGTTTGTTTTATCCGCTAGCTGGTTTCCAATTTCCACTTTTTTGGTTCCTTCTTTAGTGGCTGTAATTGCAAAGGATGTTTCTTTTTGGATACCCTTGATAATTTTTGAAATTTCTTTTGTTGCTTTAGCAGAGCGCTCCGCTAATTTTCGAACTTCATCCGCTACAACTGCAAATCCTTTTCCATGTTCGCCTGCACGTGCAGCCTCTATTGCTGCGTTAAGTGCTAACAGATTGGTTTGATCTGCGATATCATCAATCACTTTTACAATAGTGCCGATTTCTTCAGAACTTTTCCCTAGGTTTTCCATAATAATACTTCCTTGTTGGATAACCTGAGAAATTTCTTTCATAAAATTCAATGTCTCATTTAAGGATAATGTACCTTCAAGAGCATCCTGCTTAACAGAGTTTGCCAATTCATTCACTTTATGTGCACTTCCTGCAACCTGTTTAATAGAAACAACCATTTCCTCAATGGTTTCTGCCGTTTGTTCAGCGGTATGTGTTAGGCTAACTGCGTTGTCACTTACACCCGTAATGGACTTGCTCATTTCTTCAATTCTAGTTGCAAAAAGTTCAACACTCTTACTCACATCACCCGCATTACCAGCAACTTGTTCAATCGAAGCCATCATTTCTTGAATCGCTGCAGATGTTTCTTCGGCAGTTACATTTAAGTAATCCGCACTGCCTGCTACTAAATTAATGGATGCACTCATTTGCTCAACAGCTGCAGATATTTCATCGACACTCTCAGTTGTCACATCATTACCTGCTGCAACTTGCTGGATCGAAGTAACAAGTGCACTTATTGAATCATTTGCCTTGTGCATGGAAGTATCTAATTCTTGAGCACTTACTGCTGTACGTTCAATCGAATTTTTAATTTCTTCAACCGATATGGTTGAAATGTCTACATTTTTTGCTACCCTATTAACAGAAAGTGAAATTAATCTAGTTGAGAAAAATAAAATAATAACACTTAGGAGAACGCCCACTAACGATACAACAATGATTTCATTCATTGAATCTGTGGAATCTTGTTCTGTATTTTTTACAATTGTACTAGTACTTTTGGTAACATTTTGATCCAGGCGATTTAGTGCTACTATTGTACTTCCACCGTTTTGAGCTAATAGCTTCATCTGTTTATCTGATATGCTATAGTCATTCGTTCTAGAACCTTCATAGAATGAGGGTAAAAATTCAGCCATTATTTCGAAGTTCTTATTAAAGTCTTCCAACAGCTTTTTATCTTTATCTGAATCGATTAGTTTCGTTAGTGCTTTAATATTCTTTCTAATATTTTCAATATCTTTATTGATAAAATTCTCCATTATAACTTTATTTCCAGAGCCCCGTTCATAGGCGTGCTTTGCAGCATTTTGACGTATATTGTTGACCTCTTCCTTTAAGTCACCTATAATTTGAGTTTTTTGTACTTGTGTATTTCCAATGTACAGCATTTGATCATTTAATTGATTGATATTGTTGAACGACACTAGAGAGACACAACCAAGGAAAAGAAGAACAATGATAAAACTGCCCCACAGCTTAACTTTCAATGGAATGGAGTTTACCACTGTCCAAAATGGCTTAGTGGTTGGTTTATTTCCTTTGTCTCCTGTCCCTTCACTTTGCTGGTTCGTTATGATTACATTCTTCCCAGGCTTTGCATTGGAGGGTTTCCCCTTTAATTTACTCTTCGTTTCATCTGAAGTTGTTCTTTTTATGATTTTTGGAAGCCCTTTTACCATTTATTCCTCTCCTCTTCAAACATCAAATAAAAGTTATTATAATAGTCATATAGTAGCATATATTTTGACTATTCTACTATTACTTTTGATAGTTTTTTAGTTTTTTTGTTTAGAAAACACTTTTCCTTCATTTGTGTTTTATGAATATATAAAAAACCTCCTGATTAGTAGGAAGAGATTTGACCCTGCCACACCTTCCAGAAGGTAAATATTATTACTTTAGTTTATCGATCTGTACTTTTCCCTCATCAATCGCATATACCATTTCTTCAACCTCGTGGGTTTGCGTTTCAATACTCATATTTAAGGCATCCGTTTGTTCTAGAACATTTCCAACCTCTATACTAATTTCTCGTCCATATTTCGCCTGCTCATTGGTTGATTGGTAATTAAAATAAAAAAACGAGACATAGTGGCACATAGTCCCAATACATCTCGCTTTTTTCTTTACAAATATCTAGTAATGTAGCCTCCGGCCAACTTTTCATCGGAATTGTTGTTTGAATTCTCATCATTGGTAGTAAGTAGATTGATTTTTTCTCTACACGTTGAACAGATTTTTCCTGTTTTAATCATATTTCCACACGTTTCACATGGATAGGAAAGGTTTTGAAATTGAGTCGTGATAATTCTTCCAATGATAATAAAATGGCGTATAAGAGCAATACTAACCTTTGTTTCATCACTAAGTACTTGAATCGTAGTTCCCGGATTTTCACGGAGGTAAGAGGCTACCATCAGGTAATCCTCTTCTTGTTTTTGATAGCAGTCTTCACAGATGTCTCTTATTCGCAGGTAAAGCTTTCTACATTTAGGGCAATTTCCTAACTTTGCTGCAGCCAAGAAAGCTCACTCCTCGTATGACTACCTATATTCCCAACACTTTTTTAATAGATTCCATTACACGATCTGGTTGAAATGGCTTTACTACAAAATCCTTGGCACCAGCTTGAATTGCTTCTAATACCATTGGTTGCTGCCCCATAGCTGAGCACATAATAATTTTTGCTTGCGGATACAACGCTCTAATTTCCTTAACGGCCGTAATTCCGTCCTTCTCTGGCATTGTAATGTCCATTGTTACAACATCAGGCTGAAGTTCTTTAAATTTTTCAACAGCATCGAATCCATTCACAGCTTCACCAACAACTTGAAGTCCATTCTTCGTTAAAATATCCTTTAACATCATTCGCATAAATGCGGCATCATCTACAATTAGTACCCTAGACATAGATATTCCTCCGTTCTTTTATGTTTTATTAGTTAGTCATTTTAGTTAGACGATCTATAGTGCTAATGATGTCCGTTATCCGTACACCAAAGTTCTCTTCGATCACAACCACTTCACCTTTTGCGATTAACTTTTGATTGGCTAAAATATCTACTGGTTCTCCAGCTAATTTATCAAGTTGGATGACGGCTCCAGGACCCAATTCAAGAATTTTACGAATTTGCAAATTGGTACGTCCTAATTCAACCGTAATTTCCAAGGGTATATCATATAATAAGTCGATATTACTTGGTACGCCCTGAGACTTATCTGAGGATGATGGGAAAGTAGAAAATTCGACCTTTTGAACATTCGCATTTGCCTGTACATGAGAAATTTCAGCCTTTTCCATTGATGGAATAGGTGGCGCATAATTAGCTGTAGTCGGTGATGGAGATATTGCTCCAGCAGCCTTAACTTCCTCTACTACTTTATTTGCAGTAGGTGCTTCATATTGCAATATTTTTCCAATCATTTCTTTACCAAAGGAAAGCGGAATAAATTGAACCATATTCGAATCTATTAGGCTGCCTACTGCTAAACGGAACGATACTTTGATAATAATATCATCCTGAAGACTTTCCAATTTTTTTGGAGGAAAGCCAAGTACATCAATCGTTGGAGGTGAAATATCAACTTTTTGACTAAACAACGTCGACATGGATGTAGCTGCAGATCCCATCATTTGATTCATCGCTTCTTGAACTGCACTTAAACTCATATCAGATAGTTCTGGTTCAAGAGTAGTTCCATCTCCGCCCATCATCAAGTTGGCTATTATTTTAGCGTCATTTTCTTTAATCATTAACAGATTTTTTCCACGGATTCCTTCAGTATAGTCAACATGTACGGCTACATGCTTCTCCTGAATCATTTCCTCCATACGTGCCTGCTCTATTACAGAGAGTGTAGGTGTAGTAATTTCGACTCGTTGATTCAGTAAAGCGGAAAGAGCAGTGGTAGAGCTTCCTAATGAAATATTTCCAATTTCGCCTAACGCATCTTTCTCCATTGAACTAAGGAAATCGTCGATTGATAATGAGAAATTTTGGTTACTATTATCCATTTGACTAAAGAGTGCATTGATTTCTTCTTGTGATAATGTTGCTCCACTCATCTTATAGATTATCTCCTTCCGTGTTAATTACTTGATCAACCTGAATTGCGTAATGCCCTTTTTGAACACCTGGATTCCCTACAAATCTAGTAAATTGGCCAACTTTGACCTGAATTTTATCAGTTTCAATTCCAATCACATCACCAATTTGCAAGTTAAGCAGGTCTGAAACAGGTAAGGTTGCCCTTCCAAGTTCAGCAATTACCGGTACACGAACATGATCCAGGTTTTGCTGTAATTTATCTTGTTGTGGGACGTTGGCTTTCATTGAGTAAGAAAACCATTGTTGATTCGATAATCTTGGTAACACTGGTTCAACGATTAGGTGCGGAAGACAAATCGTCATCCGATCTGTCGTTTCTCCAATCGTGACACGGAGTGCGATTACAATCACAGTATCGTTAGAAGAAGCAATTTGTATGAATTGCGGATTCGATTCCATTGCTTCCCACTTAATATTCATTTTCTCAACATTTTGCCAAGCATTTTGATACAAATCAAATGTTTTGCGTAGAACCTTTTGCATGAGAACCATTTCAATTTCTGTTAATGAACCATCACGAGCTGAAGGGTCACCTTGTCCACCTAATAATCTTTCTATCACAGCATAGGCAACAAGCGGATTAATCTCTAAAACCATCTTTCCATCCATGGGTTTCACTTCAAAAATATTCAAAATCGTCTTAGATGGGAGTGATGCAATAAACTCATGATAAGTCACTTGTTCTACCAAATCGATTTCAATTTGAACGTTTGTCCTAAGCTGTGTAGCAAGATAGGACGTTAGCATTCTTGTAAAGTTCTCATGAATTCTGGTAATACTCCTTAACTGTTCTTTGGAATATCGCATCGCACGCTTGAAATCATATACTTTTACTTTTTCTTCTTTTATTTTCACATCTGCTGCTTGTAAATCGCCGTTATTTATGGCCGATAAAAGGGCGTCTATCTCTTGTTGCGATAATATATCTGCCAAAGGCCATACCCCCTAACTCTTCCATGAGTTATAAGTCTCTACTTACACTAAATTAAATTATCGTTTTAAATTGACAACCTCTTCTAAAATAGAATCAGAAGTCGTAATTGTTCTAGCGTTTGCTTGAAAACCACGCTGCGCAACAATCATCTCTGTGAATTCATCCGTTAAATCAACATTTGACATTTCTAGGACACCAGATGTAATTTGACCGCCTTTGTTGTCTTCAATTCTTCCAAAAACAACTTCACCTGTAGCTGCATTTGGTGTTACCTCGAACATCGTATTTCCAACCTTTTTCAAACCACTAGGATTCGGAACAACAGCAGTTGCAATCGAAACATTTAGACTTTCGTCCCCTGTATCATTTAGAAAATACCCATCTGCTTCCGTCCATGCTAATTTACCACTCACACTGTCCTCACGAACAACAGTAATATATCCATTAGAATCAATAGAGTAGGAAGTGAAGTTTGATTGATCGGTTTCCTCATCTAAAGCATTAGCTTTTGCTTTTTCATCAAAAGATACATTTATATTAATATTTATTGGTTCTCCATTAGAAACAACTGTCCCTACAACATAAAAACCATTTGAATTGACCAGATCCCCATTTGCATCACGACTGAAGTTCCCAGCCTTTGTTAGATAGTTCTTACCATTTAAAAGTGGATCTTCAGGACTTACTACAAAATAAGCATCCCCATCAATTGCCAAATCGGTTGCCATATTCGTTGTCATCGGACTGCCTGGTGTATGTACAGTATCGATGGCCGCTATCTTAGTTCCCAGACCTATTTGCTTAGGATTTACCCCGCCTTGCTGTCCAGTAGGTGCTGTAGCACCAGAAATATTTTGATTGATAATATCTTGAAACATAACCCTGCTCTTTTTAAATCCTACTGTATTGACGTTAGCAACATTATTTCCAATAACATCGAGTTTCGTTTGAAACCCCTTCATACCAGAAACACCAGAGTAAAGTGATTTTAACATTTTGTAATCCTCCTATTTAGATAGCCTATTAAATTTATTTCGTTTCAGATGTAAGTTGTTTAATTTCGGTAACAGAGTCTACAGGAACTTTTTCATTCCCGACCATATAAAAATAATTCCCATTTTGGACGGATACACCATCAACGACACCCGTTTTGGGGATAGTTGATTCTGCTTCTGTCCAGGTAATTTCTTTTCCAATAGAACCTGCAAACTGACTCATTTGCTGATTAGCAAACTTCTCAAATGCTTTGTTTAAATTTGTCATTTGCTCAAGAGAACTAAAAGTAGCCATTTGAGCAATAAAGTCTTTATCCTGCAAGGGACTTGACGGATCTTGATGTGATAATTGTGTGGTAAGAATTCGTAGAAAATCATCCTTACCAAGTGAACTCTTTTGTTCAAAGCTCTTATTATTAAAAATGGAATTATTCTTTGGCACATTAGAAATATCCACCCAACTGCTCATTATCCTTCTCTCCTTCTAGGCCGTGAAATCAATTCTTGTGGCTGATTTTGGTGCAGTTTCTCCATATGTCAACGGTACGTGCTCTCTCTCCAGTTCCTGTTCTTCTCCACCCGATTGCTTTTTGGTCTCTTCACGTGTTAGGTAATAGGATGGTTGTTCTTGGGATGAACCTGAATTACCTTGTGAAAACGATAATCCAGCTTGATTAGAATCGAAAGAATCTGGCATTTGTTGGACAATTTCCAGCTTTTGCACCTGCAAGCCTTGAGTTTGAAGGGACTGCCTTAACTGATGGAGTTGACCTTCTAAGGATTCTTTGGCAATGGAAGAGTCAGTAACGATTTGTACCGAAACCTGTCCGTCTTGAGAAACGATTTTAACTTCTAGATGGCCCAAGTGTTCTGGAAATAAATTAAATTTAGCTTCCGTGCTTCCTATGTGCCCGTTTAAAATCCTTACGTAACGGCCTGCAAATTCGCTTACCTGTGGAACAAAGGTTGCTAACGTAAGGTTTGACGTACTCTGTGGAGTTTTTGTATCAATGTCAATATCCATCCTAGATTGTGAAATTGGTACACTAACCGTATCAAGCTTGGAACTCGGTAGTTCATCTAAATTATTTGAAAATGAAATAGATTCCTTTATTATAGATGGTTCAAAATTTGACTGGATAAGTGATGGTGAAACAACAGGATTTTCTTTTATATTACGATCTTTATTCCATTCATGACTAGAATGATTCACCATTTCTTCCATTGGTAGTCTGTCTCCCGTTTTGAATGACAAATTACCCTCTATCCTTTTTTGCCTTCCATTTAACCAATCCTGTAAAGAATCTACCACCATGATAGGTTGTTCTCTATCAAGCTTCTTTTTTGAAATGTCATCGACCATATAGGGTTGTCTATTCAACATTTGAAACTCTAATGTGTCTTCTAAACTTGATACCTGACTTTTATCTACTTTATTAGATATAGTTTCTTCGCTCTCTAGTGTCTGAGTATCTTGAACTTTGTATGGTAATTGTTCTTCACTCTTTTGAGACTGACCACTTTCTACTTTGTACAGCAGTGGCTCATTCATTAAAATCTGACGGCTCTCTACCTTGGAAGGCAATGGATCTTCACTGATTAAGAAACTGCCTTCAAACTCGCTTACCTCTGGAACAATAGTCGTTAACGCAAGGTTTGGCGTACTCTGTGGTTTTTTTGTACTAATGTCCTGATCCATCCCAGGCTGGAATAATATTGCACCCATTGTATCAGGCTTGGAGCTCGGTAATTCATCTAAATTTTTAGAAAATGAAATAGATTCCTTTATTAAAGATGGGTCAAAATTTGGCTGAATGAGTGTTGGTGAAACAACAGGATTTTCTTCTTTATTATTATTTTTATTAGATTCAAGACTAGACTGATTCACCATTTCTTCCAATTTCATTGGCAATCTGTCTCCAGTTTTGAATGATAGATTACCCTCTATCCTATTTTGCCTTCCATACAGCCAATCCTGTAACGTTTCTGCCACCTTGATAGGTTGTTCTCTATCTATCTTCTTTTTTGAAATGTCATCGACCATATAGGGTTGTCTATTCAATATTTGAAAGTCTAATGTGTCTTCTAAACTTGATACCGAACTTTTTTCTAGTTTATTAGATACCTTGGTAGATATTGTTTCTTCGCTCTTTAGTGTCAGAGTATCTAAAACTTTGTATGGTAATTGTTCTTCACTTTTTTGTGTCTGACCACTTTCTATCTTAAAAGGCAATGGCTCTTCACTTTTTAGTTCCTGTCCACTTTCTTCCTTGAAAGGCAATGGTTTTTCACTTTTTAGGACCTGCCCACTTTCTTCCATGGAAGGCAATGGCTCTTCACTCTTTAGGGGCTGTCCACTTTTTTCCTTCGAAGGCAATGGCTCTTCACTTTTTAGGATCTGTCCACTTTCTTCCTTGAAAGGCAATGGCTCTTCACTCTTTAGGATCTGCCCACTTTCTTCCATGGAAGGCAATGGCTTTTCACTTTTTAGGATCTGCCCACTTTCTTCCATGGAAGGCAATGGCTTTTCACTTTTTAGGATCTGCCCACTTTCTTCCATGGAAGGCAATGTCTCTTCACTCTTTAGGATCTGTCCACTTTTTTCCTTCGAAGGCAATGGCTCTTCACTTTTTAGTTCCTGTCCACTTTCTTCCTTGAAAGGCAATGGCTCTTCACTCTTTAGGATCTGCCTACTTTCCATTTTGGAGGGCAATGGCTCTTCACTCTTTAGGATCTGTCCACTTTCTATTTTGTACGGCAGTGGCTCTTCATTCCCTAGAGTCTGACTACTTTCTACGCTATTCTCTACAGTTTCTTCACCATTTAAAGCAGAATTGCTTTTCTTAAATGATATTGCCATAGTACGCTCTATTGTCTGTCGGACCTCTACCCCGCTTGGAGATATTTCTCTGTTCTGTGGTATTTGTTCATGGTCCAACATAATTGGCAAAGTCCCTTCAATATGTATTTTCGGGCCGTTATCCATGGAGGGTATTGTAGTTATGTCACTTTTTATAGACTTAATGCTTTCTGCATTGTTAAGCGATGTTTGTGCAATTTTTATTTCTGGGACTTCACCCTTATTTAGTTTGATTTCTTCTCTCTTTACAGACTGAGCACCCTCCACAATATTGGTTATGTAATCACTAACCGTTAAGGGGTTGGTCTTTAAGTTATTTGGCATATCTTGTTCTTCCAAAACCCCTATGTTACCTTTTGGTGTCGTTTTTGATATGTCCAGATAAGATTTTATTTCTTCATATGTCATTTGTATTTTTTGAACAACATCATCTTCAATATCAAAGCTTATTTGATCCTCTTTAATCTGAAGGGCACCCACTAATTTAGTGAGTTTCTCTATGACATGATCTGAATCAATGGAAACAGGTTCATTTTTATTCTCAATATTCTGAAACCATCCTATTAATTCCTTAGTAAAATCCGATGTAACCTCTTGAATGGGATTATATGCTGTATAATCAGCCAATGATATAGTTTTGCTGCTCGAATGAAGATTGCTAGATTCATCAGAATTAGTAGAGTTATTAACTATTTTGATTTCACTCAAAAAAATGTTCAATATAGATTCCAATTCCATTAGGTCTTCTTTTCTGTTCTCCCAATTATTGAGGGTAATTAAGTCAATTTCCTCTGGGTTACCCGTTGCTACTAAATTCATTGCCTCTTCTTTTTGAGGGATCTTTCCATTTAAATTAAACAGAGCTAATATTTGATTAAAGGATTTCTCCGGGGCATCAAGTTGTTTGGATAACCTTTGAATTCCAGCTTCAGGAATATTAGTTTGATTTATTTTGACTAGGCTATGTGTAATGTCCAAAAATTTATCGCCTCCGGTTTTCTTACTACTTCTAATAGTAAACATTATAACTCATATGCCTGCTCTTCGTCATGAAAATTTTCGATGATTATGGTTACCTTTGAATTGTTTTTGATAGAGTTTGTGTTTTTATCTTACAATTTTATAGATTTTGTGAACTTGTTATCAATCTATTAAATAAAAGACATTATCTCCTCATATATTTTTGAAACTTCATATTGCCCGTCTACATAACCCGCTTCAAGAACTGCTTTTGGCATCCCATAGACAATACACGACTCTTCGGCTTCCACAAACACATTTCCATCATGTTTTTTTACGAAACCACATCCGCGCATACCGTCCATCCCCATCCCAGTAAGAATGACTGATAAAAGTCTGTCTCTATAAATTGGAGCTGCAGATTCCAATGAAATATCAATGGATGGTTTATATAGTGCTTTATCAGAATCATGTTTATTCACCTTAAAAATTACAGAGTCATCTAGTTTTTTTTCAAAACTTGTTTGATAACCTGAAGGAGCAATATAAATCGTCCCTGCTTTCACAGTTTCACCATTCTGTGCTTCCCTCACCTGTAGTTGACACAATGTGTCAAACCTCTCTGCAAGTGGTTGAGTAAAACCTGGTGGCATATGCTGTGCCACCACAATAGGAATCGAAAAATTCTTGGGAAAATGCGGTAGTATTTTTTGCAAAGCAGATGGTCCCCCCGTTGAACAGCCAATGAAAATCAGGTCAGTTTGGCGCTTTTTTCTGAGTTTATTTCCTATTTCAGGTGTGGTTTTGATAGGAGAGGAACTTGAAACCTTTGTCTCAACAATTCCTTTTAAACGCAAAATAAATTCCTCAGTTTGGTTTCCATCTCCGTGATTTTTTAGTAGATAATCTTTTAAAAAGAAATCAACTGCTCCTAAATCAAGTGCCTCTAACGATTCTTTTGCACCTTCTCCAGTACGAGAACTTAGCATTACAACCGGTACCGGATTTGAATTCATAATTTCTTCTAATGCCCGTAATCCGTTCATTTTAGGCATTTCTACATCCATCGTAACAAGATCAGGCTGAAGTCGTTTTACTTTCTCTACAGCCTCTTCACCATTCCTAGCTATTCCAACCACAAATAATTGTGGATCATTATCCAACATTAGACTAATAGCCCTTCTCATAAATGCAGAATCATCTACTACTAAAATACGGTACTGTTTCATTTTGATTCGTTTCCTTTCGATAGTAAAAAGTGTTCTCTGAATATGCTTTTTGAAAACCTAGATCGCTGTCCGTTATTGATTCGGCATGTCCAAGAAACAAATATCCATCCGGTGCTAAATTTTCATGTAAACTATCTATTACCTGTTTTGTTGTCATCTGATCAAAATAGATTAAAACATTCCTGCAAAAAATAATATCGACTTCACCTATTTGAGACGTGTTTTGTTTGTTAAGTAAATTTAAATTTTGAAAATTTACCATTTTTTTGATTGATTCTTTAATTTGATACCCTGAATCGATAGGTGTAAAGTATTTTTTTAACAGATTTTCAGGGATTCTTCTAAATGCAAAGGACCCTTGGTGATACCATCCCTTTTTTGCTTTTTCAATAACTCTTTTATTGATATCGGTGGCAATAATCTCAATTGATCCTGGAAGGAATTGGCCGGTTTCTTGTATGAGCATAGCTAGTGTGTAGGGCTCCTCACCTGTTGAGCAGGCTGCACTCCAAATTCGAATAGGACCGCCAAATCTCTTCTTTTTCAACATTGGCAGGACTACTGAACTGCATTCAATTAATTGATTTTCTTCACGATAAAAATACGTTTCATTTATGGTTACTAACTCGATCATGATATCCCACTCCAAGGGATTTCGAGTTAAGTATTCACAATAGTCAGAGTATGTAACACCCAATTCTGTAATTCTATTATCAACCTTCTTCTTTAAAGTAGAAAGCCGTTCATTGAAACTCAATCCACAATAATCTTTAATTATGTGGCTTAATCTTACTAGTCCAATATCGTGCATTATTATCACCTTACTTTAGTTGAGTTGGTCTATTTGGGTAAGTTATTATTTATTTGTAAATACTAGGTTAGTAATTTCGCCTTAATAACATCACAATTTATTCCATAACTGTTATTTTATCAGTAGTTGCAGGTTTTAGTTAGTATAAAAATAACTTTTCCAAAAAAACTTATCTAGTAGTTTTTACTTTTTTGTTTGATAAGATGTTTGATTCTTTTCAAACAAAACAAAAAACATTTGTCTGATTTTCTCGAGTGACGTACAATTACATTATAGATTATTTTTATAAAAGGAGATTATCATGTCTAGTTTTATTGGTATTTTGGTAGCACTAATAGCTATTGGTGTTGGGATGGTTTTAAAAGGTGCCTCATTATCGGCATTATACAATCCAGCAGCTTATCTAATTATCTTTGGTGGAACTGCAGCTGCAATATTAATTGCCTTCCCATTCAGTGAACTTAAGAAATTCCCTTTACTGTTAAAAATTGCCTTTATTGAACCGAAATTACCTTCAAAATCTGCTCAAATTTCTAGTTTAATAGAATGCTCAGAAATTGCAAAAAAAGAGGGCATACTTGCTTTAGAAGAAATTTCAGGTAATACTAAGGATCCTTTCTTAAAAAAAGGGCTCGAAATGATAATTGATGGATATGAACTTGAGTTTATTGAGGAAGTATTATTGGATGAGGTTGCTGCTATAGATAAGAGACACAAAACAGGGGCGCTTATTTTTACACAAGCTGGAACCTATGCACCGACGTTAGGTGTACTTGGCGCAGTAATTGGACTCATAGCTTCCCTTGGAAATTTAAACGATGTTGATAAACTAGGACATTCAATTTCAGCTGCATTTATTGCAACATTACTTGGAATATTTTCTGGTTATGTACTTTGGCACCCTTTAGCGAATAAATTAAAAAGGATTTCGAAAAAAGAACAAGAACTAAAGCTTCTAACAATCGAAGGATTGCTTGCCATCTACCGAGGAGTGTCCCCAAGCGCCTTAGAGAAAAAACTTGTAGTGTATATTGACCCTAAGGAACGCAAGAAGTTCGAAAAGAAAATTGAGGACGATGTTCATGAGCAGATTGCATAAAAAATTCGAGGAAGAACATGAGGATCATGTTGACGAGTCATGGTTAATTCCTTATGCCGACATTTTAACCCTGCTATTAGCACTATTTATTGTTTTGTTTGCTTCAAGTGAAATAGATAATCAAAAGTTTCATTCTATTATGGAGTCATTCAAATCTGAATTTACAGGCACAAAAATTGAAAGCACCAATTCAGGTCTCTCTGTTTCTCAAAAAGGTGAAATTGAAAAGGAAATTGCAAAGGAACCTGCTCCCGATCAAAATCCTGCTCCGATTACAAATGAAATTGAAGATGCTGAACTCGATAATTTAAAGTCTCAATTAGAGAAATATGTTGCTGAAAATAATCTCGAAGCCGTTGTTACGCTTCAAGATACTAGGCGTGGCGTTGAAATTGCATTAAAGGATGTCTTGCTATTCGATTCAGGAAAAGCAGTATTAAAAGAAAGTTCGTTTAAAACACTGGATGCCATTGTGAAATTAATTAACACACTACCCAACCCTATTAGTATTGAAGGCCACACTGACAATGTTCCAATTGGAAATGCGGCATATTCTTCAAACTGGGAGCTATCTTCTGCTAGAGCAGTAAGTGTGTTACATTATTTTGCTTCAAAATCAATTGCAGAAAACCGAATGCAATTTACGGGCCACGGGGAATTTCAACCGTTGTATCCGAATGATACAGCTGAAAACCGCCAGGCAAATCGACGTGTTAATATTGTAATATTACGTGAGAAAAAATAAAAATGGTCCAATCAAATGATTGAACCATTTTTTTATTTTTCAATCGCAATCGCTTGGCTGCCCATTTCTTCCCATGAGAGAATAAAATTCTTTTTGTCTACTTTTCTATTTTTATAACCAAATGGATCATTAATGTAGAGAGAATTTTGGTCGTAGCCAGTAATGACAACACTATGAACATTAAAGGTAACATACATGGTTCCTTGAAGAGTGTCCCACTTTTCAAATGAAGCGGTACCTGGAGTATATTTACTGGTGATTATCACCCAAACTGGTATACCTCTTCCTACCTTTTTAAGTAAATCATCAAAGGGACTATTGGTTAAATTCATGACTTTCTCCCCTGCATATTCCTTAGCAAGATCAAAAATGGGTTCATTATAGACACTCAACCCTGGTCCATCAGCCATATCACCAACAAAACCCACGTGCGGGTTCCCTTTTTTCTGATTAGGGTATTCAAACGGGACCGTAATTATTTTTTCTGCCAACTGGTTTTTTGTAACCTCAATGCCATGATGATTTAGAATCATGGCTAAACTTGTTACTTCACAGCCTTTATATAAATGAGGTTCTGAGAACTGGTTGATGAGCGGAACATCTAAAAGTTTGCTTTCTGGTAGAAACGATTCTTTTTTCATTATTCCTATTTCCCTATTGACTAAGGATGTTCTACCTACTTTTTTTTCTGGATTCCAGCTCGATAGCTGGTCTGGTAAATTAGTGTTTAATAATGCAATAGTAAATACGACCATGCTTACTATAATTTTCTTCATGTTTTACCTCAAATAAATAGATTCAATATCTATTACTATAGCAAAAAGAATGAATAAGACAAAGGACTCATTTTCAAAAAATAAAAAGCTAGTAGCTTCTTCGCCACTAGCTTGATGAAATCTACTATCTTATTTCACAGCAAGTGGTACAACTCTTTGTCCAATTGCTAAAATCAATTCTTTAGGCATTGGGAAGCTTAGTGCTGCTGGATCTTTCATCACCGCAGGAATCGTCTGTTCAAGATTTTCTTCGGTGATATTAAACTGCTTAAAATCAGCAGGAAGACCGACTTTATGCTGCAATAAACGAATCTTTTCTACTACTTTGGCTAATGCCGTTTCATCACTATCACCTTTCACCTCGACATCCAAGGCCGCAGCAAGTTCATTCACTTTTGGCAGGTATAATGAAGGAACCATTTCCATGACCACTGGAAGGAAAACAGCATTGGCCAAACCATGTGGAATCCGGAACAATGCACCATAGGCGTGGGCCAAATTATGCACTGGAATAGCATTCAAAGCAAAGCTAAAAGCAGTAATACCCATTAAGCTTGCCTGCAGTAAATCCATCCGAGCAGCGATATTCGTTCCTTCTGACACTGCCACTGGAAGATTTTTTCCAATTAACCTAATTGCATGCAGTGCATAGGCATCAGTCAGAGCAGTCGCTGTCGGCGACGCAAATGCTTCAATGGCATGGGTTAAGGCGTCAAACCCAGTAAAGGCCGTGATAAAAGGCGGCAGACCAAGTGTTAATTCAGGATCAAGAATTGCCATATCCGCATTAATGAATGGGTTAATAATATTTGTCTTCATTTGGATATCTTCATTGAAAATAACTGCAATTGGAGAAACTTCAGACCCTGTTCCCGCTGTAGTCGGAATCGCTATATGTGGAATCGGGATAAAGTTTGCCTTTGGAAATTGTTCGTATAAAAGCCCTCCAGGAATTGCTTCCTTAATATCCGATAATCCTTTATGAAGTGCATATTTAACACCTTTAACAGTATCTAAAACACTACCTCCGCCAACTGCTAGCAGGGCATCTCCGCCTACCTCTTTTACATAACGGACTGCATCATTAATACAGCGGCTTTCTGCATCCTGCGTAATATCAAGATATTGACCGACCAGCTGTGGACCGCTGCCATGACCCGTTAAGTTAAAGATTTCTGCAACCTTTTCAACAACACCTGCTTTTTCTAACCCTCTGTCACTTAAAAGAACGACTCTTTTCGCACCTAGTCCAGCAAACAAGCTAGGTACCATTGCCCGTGAATTCGAACCACTGTATATTCCAGTGCGAAGCATAAACTGTGATAAGGAAGTTTTCATTATCTTCTTCACCTCTTCATTAGTTTTGGCCAAATAGAATTCCATACCAGTTGCGTTTCTCAAGCTCTGGAGCCATCGATGTGTGAACATGCTTTGTTTGTGTATAGGCGTCTAATGATTGCTGACCCATTTCTCTGCCAATGCCGCTCTGCTTATATCCGCCAAATGGAGCATCGCTTCTAAGCATATGCCAGTCATTAATCCAAACGACACCAGCCTGCAATTTCCTTGCAACCTCATACGCTTTATTGACATCACGCGTCCAAACACCAGCTGCCAATCCATAAATACTATCATTGGCCATCTTAATGGCTTCGTCTAATTCGGAATAACGGATTACACATAATACAGGTCCAAAAATTTCTTCCTGAGCAATTTTCATATCATTGGTCACATTGGTGAAAATGGTGGGTTCAACAAAGTATCCATCCTCGCAGCCAGCTACTTTCACTTCTTTCCCACCGCAGACAAGGGTGGCTCCTTCTTGTTTACCAGCCTCAATGTATGAAAGGATGGTTTCTTTTTGCTTTTTTGAAATGACAGGACCTACGTCCGTCGCAGGATCTAGTGGGTTTCCGAGCTTCAACTTACTTGTTAATCCGACAAGTCCGGCAACAACTTGATCATATAAGGAATCTGGAACAAATAAACGAGTTCCACTTTCACATAGCTGACCAGAATGTAAGAACACTCCAAAGAGACTTCCCGGAAGGGCAATGCTGAGGTCTGCATCCTCTAAAAGAATGTTTGGTGATTTTCCTCCAAGCTCTAAGGTTGTATTTTTAATACTTTCAGAAGCCAAACTCATGATTCTCCTGCCTATTTCTGTAGAACCAGTGAATGCTACCTTGTCAACCTTTGGATGACGAACTAATGCTTCGCCAATTTCAGCCCCAGGACCTGTTACTACGTTAATGACTCCAGGTGGGACAACCTTTGAAATCAATTCAGCCAGCTTTAAGGTGGATAATGGCGTATAGCTTGCAGGCTTAATGACCACTGTATTTCCCATTGCTAATGCAGGGGCGATTTTCCAGGTTGCAATGACCATCGGTAGATTCCACGGTGTTATTGCTGCACAGACTCCAATTGGCTCACGCCAGATAAAATTATGTGCCGGACCTGGAAATGGCGGTACTGGCAAGGTTTCAGAGAATGGATATTCTAATGTAAAGTTCGCCAATGTTTGGAAAAGGTCGACCATTTGTAAAATATCACTGTTTCCAATTCGGCGTACGGTACCGCCTGAACTAATCGCTTCTAAATAGGCTAGCTCTTCGGCATGCTCTGCAATTTGATAAGAAATGGCATATAAAACTTTAGCCCGGTCTTTCGGGTTCATGTTTTTCCATTCGGTGTTATCAAACGCCTCCCTTGCCGCCATAACTGCAGTATCAACATCCGCCACGGTGCCTTTAGCTACTTTCGCTACTAACTCTCCTGTTGCAGGGTTAAAGACATCAAAGGTTTCTTGATTGCTTGCAGGTTCCCACTTTCCATTAATAAAAAGCGGAAAACTTTGAACTTCAACTTTTACTGCCATTTTTTATTCCTCCTTTTTATAAAACCCCTAATTCACTTTCTGAGAATCTATAAATCTCTTCGATTTTTTTGCCTTTTGCTCGTGCTAGAATTTCCATCCTTACTGACAGCTGTTTAAGCGTAAAATCCATGACCAATGCTGGATCACCGCCGAATGCACTTACCTCCCTTCCTGCTATCCCTTCCTCATTTAATCTAAGAGACAAAGGAGTAAGTTCAGTCATTTTCGCCGCAACAAAATCAAAGAGATGAGGGTGTTCACAAATTAATCGTTGAAGCAGGAAGGTGCCATAGCCAATATGCCGGGACTCATCCTTTTTCAAATTCCCGATGCCTTCTAAAAGACCAGGCATGATATTAGCAGTTTCTAACGCTTGGTAAAAAGAATAATAACCTGTTTCTGCTAAGACACCTTCAACAAACATGTTATAGACAACGGAGGCTTCTGCAATGGCTTCTGGAGATTGGTCCGTCACAAGACGTTCCATCGTGGTTGGAAGGATTTCATAGAAGATTTTTTTATATGTCTCTGTATGGAAATGGGACAAGTCCCCTCTTTCGCCGAGGGCATTCAGTACAAGCCGAAAAAATTCTGTATGCTTTGCTTCTTCATATAAGAAAGTAGTTAAGAACATTTCTTCTTCAAGACGTCCTTCTTTTGCAATCGCCATGATAAGCGGGAGTAAATCCAGCGTTACTGCTTCTTCCCCAGCTTGAAACTGTGAAATTAAGCGTAGAATATCTTCCTTTTGTTCATAATTGAGGGTTTTCCAGTCTCTAGCATCCTGACTAAAATCAATATCTGCTGGATTCCAGGTTCCTAATCTTTTCGCCTTTTGATATAAACGAAACGGGAATGAATCCTCCAATAAACCTCTTTTACTTGTCGTTAATATTTTTCTCTCTGCCATTTTTGACCTCCTAGTAACTTTACTTTATCTCTATTTCTGCCACGGATTTTCTCAAATGAGTTTTTAATATTTTTCCAACACCGTTCCGTGGCAGGGATTCAAGAAAAACAATTCTTCGTGGAGTTTTGTTTTTTGCTAGATGCTCCTGACAATAAGCTATTAATTCCTCTTCACTTACAATTGCCTCCTGTTTTACCACAACACAGGCGACCATTTCTTCTCCCATCTTTTCATCAGGAATGCCTACCACTGCGACTTCCGAAACAGTTGCATGAGCGTTCAAAATCTCTTCGACATCCCGTGGATAGACATTAAATCCACCACGAATAATTAAGTCCTTTTTGCGATCAACAATGTAGACATACCCCTCATCATCCATTCGTGCCATATCACCTGTATGTAACCAGGAATCAATCAGGACACGCCTTGATTCTTCCACATTTTGATAATATCCTGGTGTCACGTTTTCACCGCGGACACAAAGCTCACCTACCACACCACATGCCACCTCGACTCCATTGTCATCGACAATTTTCACCTCCACTCCCGGTATTGGAATTCCGACTGAGCCAGGTTTTATTTCAATACCAACTTTATGAGCCGTTACTATAGGTGCAGCCTCCGATAAACCGTAGCCTTCATAAACCTTGGCACCAAACTTTTTTTCAAAAGCATGCAGTAGAGAGACAGGGAGCGGTGCTGAACCTGAACTAACTGATTCGAGACTTGAGCTATTAAATTGGTCTGCATCAGAATAGGAAACTAAAGCATGAATCATCGACGGCACTGCCGAAAAAGTTTTCACTTCATATTTCTCGATTGCTTTAAATATTGATTCCGTGTCAAATTTGGAAAAAGTAACTATTGAACTCCCCATTAAAAGGCAAATATTGGAGATGGTCAGCCCATAGACATGTGCAAGCGGCAGAACGCCAATGGTTGTTCCCCTTTCAAGTTCATTATGCTTGACTGAATTTTGAGCGTTACTCGTTAAATTTTTATGCGTTAACAAAACACCTTTTGGATTTCCTGTGGTACCAGATGTGTAAAGAATAACAGCTGTATCATCCTCCTTCCGCTCACTACCAGGAACAAATGTCTCCTCACCCTTAACATCATAAAAGTTTAACCTTCGTTCACATGAAGGCTGATCTACTACGACAACTAATGGTTGAAGAGGTAACCCCTCAAGTGCCTTCTCTACATTTCCTAGAATATTTGAAGAGGTAATTACTGCTTTTGCTCCAGAATTCAATGCAATATAATGCAGTTCTTTTGGATGGAGGGTAAACATAACTGGTACAATAATAGCGCCTGCTCTAGTTATCCCTTGATAAGCAAAAATAACTTCTGGACAGTTTGGCATACAAACGATGACTCTATCACCCACATCTATACCATACTTGGTGAGCCCGCTTGCGAATTTGTCAGCAAACATCTTACATTCAATGTTTGTATATTGCTTTTCTTTAAAATGTAGAAAAGGATACTCACCAAACTGACTAATGTTTGTTTCAAGCAAATCACTAAGCCTCATAACACCAACTCCTTTTAAAGGAACTATTAGAAAGGCTATTTTCGCATATATTGTTGTTTTCAGTTGAACAGAAATTATCTTAGAATTTTTCACAATGGGGCTGATGAGGACACGTTGCACTTGTAGTCTATTGGTTACCACTTTTTCAATTTTTCAGCGCTTGCGGTCACTTATACCCCCTATTAGTTACCACTTCCACGATTTTTTAGCGCTTACGGTCACTTATAGCCCTTATTAGTTACCACTTCCACGATTTTTCAGCGCTTGCGGTCACTTATACCCCCTATTAGTTACTACTTCCACGATTTTTTATCGCTTACGGTCACTTATAGCCTCGATGTCCTTGAAATCCTGATTCATACGAAAAGCAACAAAGTTTACGAACAAAGCCATTAGAAAAAATGGAACTCCAATCACACAGGAATCCCCCCTTGTGTCCTACTAAACACAAGAGGGAGCTTTATATAGATTTGCCCTGTTCTATTAAACTATCTCTATTAATCTACTTTAATTGGAACTATTTTTCCGTCTTCTACAGCAGCGACTGACAAATCAAATTCAAATCCGCCATCATCACCAATTTTTTCTACAACATAGATTTTTTTATCCTCTGGCAAATTTTCCAAACCAGCTTGCATTTTAGCTCGTATTTTTTCAACATCATCCACTGAACCAGCAGCTTTCATTGCCTCAACAAACACATGCATGCCAATATAATTTAGTCCCGCTTCAGAACCAGGATTCTCACCGTATTTTTCATTGTACCGTTTCACAAAATCAGGTATCGCAGCCTCTTGAGAATCAACAAGCGGCATTACTCCAATTGAGCCATTCAATAAATCATAAGAACCTGTTACTGCCTTCATTTCATCAAATTTCGCTTGATCCATAACGATGAAACCGCCTTTGAAGCCGAGCTCACGAGCTTGCTTTGCTACCTTCGCTGTAGGTTCAGATGCTCCACCGATAAATAATACATCTGGCTTTTCTTTTAGAGCATTCGTTAATATGGTGAAGAAATCTGTTTCCTTTGAAAAGTCAATTGCAGAATCGTAAACAACCTTTCCGCCTTCTTTTTCCCAGTATTTCTTTAAGTTAGCTGACCAGTCCTTACCATATTGAGAAGCAGTTGGCAGAAAGGCAACGTTCTTACCAAAGTTATCCATTGCATACTCTGTAAATGGCTGTAAATATCCATCATAACGAGGCGGTATTCGAACGGTTAACTTATTACCTACCTCTGTAATTTTCGGTTCACTAGAATATGCGCCAATAATAAATTTATCCAACTGATTAAATACTTGTAGAGCGAAAATCCCACCACTGTGAGGAGTAAATATAATCGGTGGTTTATTTTCCTGAACCAATCTCTTTGCATTGGCTCCCGCTTCATTTGGCAGGTATTTATCGTCTAAGGAAACGACATTTAACTTGTACTTCTTGCCATTGACCTCAAAACCGCCGGCAGCATTTACTTCATCGGCTGCCATTTTCACACCATTTAAGGTACGCTCACCATAAAAGGCAGCAGGTCCGCTTAAAGGTCCTGTATACCCAATGTTCACAGTTCCTACTTCTCCACTCTTATTATCATCTTCTTTATCATCATTTTTCCCTGATGTACTGGAAGAACTATTGCAGGCTGCTAAGCTGAAAATTAATACGAATATCATACTGAATATAAAAAGCCACTTCATTTTTTTCATGGTTTTCCCCCTCGTATTTTCATTGAATTTTCAGTCGCAAAACATGGTGAATGTGAACATCACCCCCTTAGATGACCTACAATTCTAAGCTCCTATGTACGCCTTCCTAACCTCATCATTTGCAAATAACTCTTCTGAAGATCCTTGAAGGACAATAGAGCCATTTTCATAAACATAGCCTTTATCTGCTATTTTTAAGGCTGCGTTGGCATTTTGTTCAGCCAACAGTATCGTTGTCCCCTCCCGATTTATTTGCTGAATGACCTCAAACATTTGCTCCACAATTAACGGAGCAAGTCCTACTGACGGTTCATCAAGCAGCATCAGCTTTGGTTTTGACATTAGAGCCCTGCCGATAGCTAACATTTGCTGCTGTCCACCACTTAAGGATCCGGCAGCATCGTCATTCTTATCACGGAGAATAGGAAATAGTTCATACACATGCTCCAAGGATTTTTTTATTTCGTCTTTCTTCCTTCTATGAACAAAAGCCCCCATCTTCAGGTTTTCCTGAACCGTCATTGCCGGGAAAAGCTTCCTTCCCTCCGGACATTGCCCAATCCCTAATTGAACAATTCTATCGGCTGAAACCTTGTTTAAGGATTTACCTTCAAAAAAAACCTCACCTTTTGAAGGCTTAGATAAACCGCTGATTGTTCGAAAGGTGGTGCTTTTGCCTGCACCATTTGAACCTAATAAAACAACAATTTCTCCTTCACTTACTTCGATATTTATGTCATGAACAGCTGTAAAGCCTCCATATTTGACAGAGATATTTTTCAAACTAAGCAATTGCACTACCTCCCAGATAAGCCTTTATCACCGCTTCATTATTCTGAATTTCTGCTGGTTTACCCTCAGCAATCTTTTCACCATAATTCAACACCATAATTTTGTCTGCCAACTTCATAATCATTTGCATTTTGTGCTCAATTAGACAAACTGTGACTCCTTTATCTGCCATCTTTCTTATTAAATCTGCCAAGCCTTCTGTTTCATCAGGGTTGACTCCGGCAGCTGGTTCATCTAGAAAAACAATTTCGGGATTAGTCGCCAGTGCAAGCGCAAATGCTGTCCTTTTTTTCTCTTCTTGTGTTAAGCCTGCAACCGGTTTATGCGCTGCCTTTTGCAAATCAACAAATTCAATAACCTCCAATGCTTTATCACGACAAAGGGCTTCCTCCGTTTTAAGCCGTTTTGTACGGAAAATCGCATCGAACAAATTAGACTTTGTCCGTAATCGATGACCGACAATAATATTATCTAAAACCGTTGATTGCTCGAATAGATTGGTAGTTTGGAAGGTTCTTGCCACCCCCAGCTGAGCTATTTTATTAGCAGGTATATGGGTAACATCCTGTCCTTTAAAGATAACCTGTCCTGAGCTTGGAGGATGAAAGCCGCTGATTAAGTTAAAAAAGGTAGACTTCCCAGCACCATTTGGACCAATAATGGCATTTATCTTTCCTTGCTCAATCACAAAGTCAACATTGTTAACAGCCACTAAACCACCAAAATTTTTAGTTAACTTCTTCGTTTCTAGAAATATCATGCTTACCCCTCCTTTACTTGTTCTTCTGGCAGGTTCGCTGCTTGGATGTTTGATTTATGAACCTGTCCTCTGCGCTTCTGACCAAAGGCAGCCACTGCCCCAACAATTCCCCGAGGATAAAAAATAATCAACAGTGTTAACACCGGTCCGAAAACGAGCATCCGGTAATCCTGTAAAAACTGAAGACGCTGTGAAAGGACGACGATTAGCAGCGTACCAACAATGGGACCGCTTAGAGTGCCAATCCCGCCTACAAGTAAATAGGTAAGAAAATCAAACACAATAGCAATCGATCCAATATCAGGTCCAATAAAACGGACAAATGAAGCATAAAGAGCCCCTGATAAACCTGCAATAACCGTTGAAATAACAAAGACCGTTAATTTATTTTTCATCGTGGAAATCCCAATCGTCTGTGCCAAATCTTCACTATTGCGTATGGCGATATAGGTCCTGCCTGATAGGGAGTGAACGATTCGATACATGATAAGAACAACTAGTAGAAGGAAAAACAATACTAAATAATAATGAGAATGAAGTGTCTCAAAAGAAAGAGGTCCGATGTTTGCTGGTGCTGGAATACCAATTAATCCACGTACACCCTCTGTTAGGCTGTCCCATTTATCAATAACAAGATAAATAATGTAGCCAACACAAAGTGTGTAAATTGCAAAAAAATGCTCCTTCGTTCTTAGTGAGATAAGACCTGCAAAGAACCCTAATACACCAGTAATGACGAGTGATAAAAAAAGAGCCGGCCAGAAATTCATTTCTGCTTTAGCGGTTAACAACCCAAGAGAATAGGCACCTATGGCAAAGAAACCAGCATGTGCCAAGGATAGGTAGCCGGTAAAACCTGCTAGAAGATTTAGTCCATAAACACCAATCATCCAAATAAAGGAAAGTGTCATAATATGAATGAAATAGTCGTTCTTGCTTATTAAAGGAAAGACGATGGCAAAAAGTATGAGTACGAGAATAACAATTTTTTGAATCTTCGACATTAGTGGCCCCCCTTTGAGAAAAGACCAGTTGGCTTAACTGATAGAATAATGACAAGGAGTACAAAGGCTATAATGTCCTTGTATTCATTGGATATATAGGTTGCCCCTAAGCTTTCAGTAAACCCTAAAATATAGCCGCCTAAAATTGCTCCAGGAACACTTCCCATCCCACCAAGAATAATGATGACAAAAGCTTTTAAAATAACAAGATGTCCCATTCCTGGAAATACTAGATTAATTGGCGCGCTCAAGGAAGCCGCTATTGCCGCTAAACCACCAGAAATCATGAAGGTAAGCATGGCAACTTTATTTGTGTTAATTCCAACAAGGTTTGCTCCTTCACGGTTTTGTGACATGGCAATAATCGTTGAACCAGTAAAGGTTTTTTTCAAGAATAATGTTAAAAGAATCATGACGACAATTGCGGCAATGACAATAAGCAAGCGCTGCATCGTGAAGGTTAATCCAAAGATTTCAACAACCTGTCCATACGGAGTTGGCATGCTTTGATATTCTGCTCCCCAGACAAATTGAGCAAATGCTTCCAAGAATAAGAGAATACCAATGGCAGCGATCTTATCATGAATGGGTGGTGCCTCTCTGAGAGGATGAAAAACAAACCTTTCCATTAGAACGCCTATTAGTCCAACCACCAAAATAGATATAAAAATTGCTAGCCAATAGTGAAATCCGTATTTAGTCATCATGGTTAACGTTATGTAGCCACCCATCATGTATAATGCACCATGTGCAAAATTTGGAATGTGAAGGATTCCATAAACTAGCGTTAATCCTAAAGCCACTAGACTGTAAACGCTTCCAATTGTTAACCCATTAAACAATTGCTGAATCAATATCTCCATATTTCCCTCCTAATTTCACACGATGATACCATTGGAGCCAATCCTCGCTCCAATGGTTCCCTAATTACTTAACCATACTTCCTCCTTTCTTCAGTCCTTCTTCTTGAAGTTCACGCCAGAGTATTTTGCCTCTGCTTCACTCTGCTTTACTCTTTTTCAATTATGGCAGCAATTCCCTGACCGCCGCCAATACAAGCCGTAATGAGGGCATATCTTCCATTCGTTCGTTTTAGTTCATAAACAGCTTTCGTTACCAAAATAGCACCTGTAGCACCAAGCGGATGTCCGTGTGCAATTGCGCCGCCGTTTACATTTACTTTTTCTAAATCCATGTTAAGCTCACGATTACAAGCAAGAACCTGTGCCGCAAAGGCTTCATTGATTTCAATCAAATCAATCTCTTCTAATGTTAACCCGGACTTCTCCATTACCTTTTTCACGGCTGGAACTGGTCCAATTCCCATAATATTCGGGTCAACACCCGCTACTGCATAGGAGCGAATAACTGCTAAAGGGGTTAGATTGAATTCTTCCGCTTTTTCTCTCGACATAATGACGAGAGCGGCGGCAGCATCATTTAATCCAGAACTATTTCCAGCTGTTACAGTTCCATCTTTTAAAAAGGAAGGCTGAAGCTTCGACAATGCCTCAAGGGTTGTTTGCGGACGTGGATGTTCATCCTTCTTAAATACTAGTGGCTCACCCTTTTTTACCGGTATTGTAATTGGAACGATTTGTTCATCAAAGCGCCCCTCTTCCATTGCCACACTCATTCTTTGTTGACTCTGAAAGGCAAATTCGTCTTGTTCTTCTCTCGTAATCTTATATTTTTCTACGAGATTCTCAGCTGTGATTCCCATTGGAGGATCTCCAATTTCCTTTGGTGAAAGCTGTGATTTTCTAAAGCTAGGGGGTGAAGCACTGTATGGCCTTTCAGGACGATCCATCAAATACGGCGCCCGGCTCATACTCTCTGTACCACCAGCAATATAAATATCCCCATCGCCTGCTCGAATGGCTTGAGCTGCTAGATTGATTGCATTAATACCCGACCCGCATTGGCGGTCGACCGTTATACCTGGCAGATTCAACGATAATCCTGTCTGCAAAGCTGTTAATCTAGCAATATTTCCTCCACCTGATAAAACATTTCCGATTAGGACATCATCAATCATTTCAGGGTCAATATTTGCACGCTTTATTGCTTCTTTTATCACCTCTGCACCTAGAACATGTGCTGGTATTGCAGCAAGGGCACCACCCTGCCTGCCAATAGCTGTTCTAACCGCTGAAACGATTACAGCATCTCTTTTCATCTAACTTCACCCCTTGGCTCTATTTGATTTCCAATCTACATTGCGTGGGCGCCGCCATCCACAACTATAATGTCCCCTGTAATAAAATTAGAAGCTGGTGCCGCTAGGAATAAAGCAACTCCTTTTAAGTCAGTATCTGATCCGAACTTACGTAATGGAGTCCCTTCTAGAATTCCTTCGCTGCCATTCTCAAGCAGCCCTTTTGACATTTTCGTAGGGAAAAAACCTGGTGCAATTGCATTTACATAGATTCCGTGTGGTCCCCATTTAACCGCTAAATCCTTTGTAAAAGTAATGACCGCCCCTTTAGAGGTATTGTAGCCAATGGTATTCATATATTTTGGGTTACTGCCTTTGAGACCAGCCACAGAGGCAATATTAATGATTTTTCCAGACTTTTGCTCGAGCATGGCTTTGCCCACACTCTGTGACATGAGAAAGGTACCGGTTACATTGACGTCCATTACCTTTTTCCATGCATCTAGCGGCATTTCTTCTACCAGTGCTCCCCAGGTAGCACCACTATTATTTACGAGGATGTCAATCCTCCCAAACCTTTCCAGAGTGGTTTCGACCACCTTCTTTACATCTTCTGGATTGGTTACATCACATTTTAATGCAAGGCTATCTACACCCATTTTCTTTAACCCTTCACTGACTTCCTGACACGCTTCGTACTTTCTTGAACAAACCACAACACTGGCACCAGCTTCTGCATATCCCTCTGCAATTTGTTGACCAAGCCCCCTGCCTCCGCCTGTAACAATCGCAACTTTTCCTGTTAAATCAAATAATTCCTTCACATGCATCGACGTTTCCTCCCATTGACATATATTATCTATCTATATGAATTTTCTACATACTAACTAGTTGGTATGTTGCTAAGGACATAATATACAAAATATTTATAATATTCAATATCTATTTTTTCACCAAATTTCTCGTTAGTATTTTACAATCATATTATTTTTAAAAATCTGCTTATTCTGGTTGGAGCAAGCAGTATAAGTCTTAATTTTTTCTATATTAATCTATCTTTATTGAATTTTTTCCTTTTCTATGATTTTTCGTAAAAAGATAAAATGTGATAAATGGTTTCAAGGACAGGAGTATCTACCTTCACCTGTTTCCCTTTTTTTACAATATAACCACAGATAGATTCTAGCTCCATCCTCTTACCGCCAAGTCTATCCTGAAGCATAGATGTATGATGATTCCGTGCCATATGTCCCTGAGCCATGATTTGTTCAAAATATTTATCCTCAATAGTAAATCCAAGTTTTCTTGCTACAGCAATTCCCTCTCTACAGATATTAGTAGCAATTTGATTTAATCCTTTATCATCATAAATTGCACCTATCGGTGATTCTATCAAAGCTGTAAGTGGGTTGAAGGTAACATTCCAAATAAGTTTTTTCCACTTCATTTCTAAAATTTTGCTCGAGGTATTCGTTACAATGCTTGCGGAATTAAATAACGAGGAGAATTCATTTACTTTTTCTTTCAAACTATAATCTAGTGCGCCAATGATTAGTCTAGGGGACGCGCCAATTTGAGTCACAACCCCTGGTTCTTTTACACCAGCCTGAATATAGGTAGCTGCTGAAAGAATTCTATTTTCTCCAAATTCAGCTGAAAGAATTTCTTCATTATCCACTCCATTTTGCAGGGTAAGGATGAAACATTCTTCTTTTAATATCGGCTTTAACTTTTTAGCTACTTCATTTGTTGCTGTTGATTTAACACAAAACAAAAGCAAATCAACATCAGAAAAGGCTTTATATTGATCAGTAAATGTCTCATTGATAGTAAACTTCTCTACTTCACTATCTATTGTTAATCCTTTTTCTCTTAAGGTTTTCAGGTTATTGCCTCGTGCTAAGAAGACAACTTCATTTCCGGCTTTACATAATAATCCGCCTATATAACCGCCTATAGCACCAGTACCTGCTATACCAATCCTCATGTATATTCCTCCGGGAGGTATATATTTCTCTGAAAAGACCAAATTACGACTCATCAGAGAGCAATCATCAAGCTAATAAATCAGGCTGCTCTTTCACAATCCGATTCCATAATGGCTGAAATTGGAACCAGCCTGCATCTGTTGTACCAACAGTTTCATATGTGAAAGCTGCATTTTCATCATCAATTTCAACAGGGGTGCCAACCGCTTCAGCGAGCAATTGAGCTTGGCAGGAACGCTCCATAGTTATAAACCACCAGGCTGCTTCATCCACCGACTTTCCTACGGTTAGCAACCCATGATTTCTCAAAATACAAGCCTTGCGATTTCCAAGAGCCTTACCAATCCGTTTCCCTTCCTCCGTATCTAAAACAACACCTGTAAAATCATTAAATAAAGAATGATCATTGTAAAAGGCACACGCATCCTGTGTAATCGGATCAAGAAGGCGTCCTAAAGATGACCACGACTTCCCATAAACAGAATGGGCATGCGCAGCAGCTATTACATCCGGCCTTGCAGCATGGATCTGGGAATGAATTGCAAACGCAGCCCGGTTAACAGGAAAATTACCTTCCACTACAGTCCCTTCATGATTGCAAAGGATTAAATCTGATGCCTTTATTTGGCTAAAATGCATCCCAAATGGATTCACCCAAAAATGATCCATCCTCTCTGGGTCACGTGCAGTTATATGGCCAGCAACGCCTTCGTCAAATCCAAATTTAGAAAATAAACGAAATGCTGCCGCTAATTTTTGTTTCAAGTGATTTCTCTCTTCTTCCCTGGTTGGAAATACTGGCGGGGCATAGCTTAGTGTCATTTTTGTGGTCATAAAGGGTTCTCCTCCTTTAATTACAAAACATAGTAATAAACCCAGCCTCAAGCATGAATCTCTCTTTTAGCCGGGTTATTAATCTTTAATATTGGGTAAACAAAATCTCACCTTTTAAAACTTCATTCCCATTTTGGTTTACAGCCTGAACATGGAAACGAAGGTTGGGTTCATCTACTTCCTTCAAGGTAGCTTTCAGTGTAATCACATCATTTAAAAAGACCATTCCTTTAAAACGGATGGAATAATCCTTGACGAATCCCTCTTCAAAATATCGTGTAAAAAGCTTTGCAAGATTACCCATCGTCCACATACCATGTGCGATTATTCCTGGTAATCCAGCCTTTTTTGCTTCCTCATCAATGGTATGAATCGGATTAAAATCTCCAGATGCACCTGCATATTTAATCAAATCGATTCTTGAGACAGGCTCTAACTGAATTTCTTTTACTGATTCACCAACTAGTAACTGTGTAAGAGTACTCATTTTGTAAGCACCTTCCTCACTGCTTCAGTAATAACCACTGTCGAGGTTGAACTAAAAATAGTATTACCAGCTAAATCTTCACCAAAGCTTTCTAGGACAAGAAAACCCATTTCACCAAAATTACCTTTTTTCTCAAAGTATTTTTTTACTTCGGAGTAACATACAATCTCTTCACCAACCAATAACGGCCGTTCGTAATGAAAAGTCTGTTCCCCGTGGATTAAGCCTTTATTGGGAAGATTTAATCCCTCAATTACTCCATAGTCAAACGTCCTCGGAAATGTTGGCGGAGCAATATTGTTTCGAAATCTTGAATTTCTCCCTGTTTCTTCTTCAAAATAGATAGGGTGAATATCTCCGATGGCTTCCGCAAATTTCTTCACCGCTCCTCTTTCCACTACGTTTTTTACTTTCGTGGAACGTTTCCCAACTTGATCACTGAACAATTTATCCTCGCCTCACTTTAGTTTTTAATTTTTCGGTCCGCCAGCAACATAAATTACCTGACCATTAACAAAGGAAGATTTTTCATCGGCAAAGAATGCCACCGCATTGGCAATATCTTCAGGCTTTCCACTTCTTCCAACAGGGATATTGGCTACACTCGCTTGAATTAATTGCTCAAATGGAACTCCGATTCTATCCGCCGTTTCCTTCGTCATTTCCGTTTCAATAAACCCAGGTGCAACAGAGTTTGAAGTAATACCATATCTTCCTAGCTCAATCGCAAGTGTTTTTGTGAATCCCTGTAATCCTGCTTTTGCGGCTGCGTAATTTGCCTGACCTCGATTGCCAAGAGCGGAGGTGGATGAAATATTTATGATTCGTCCATATTTATTTTCAACCATATACTTTTGAGCTGCACGTGCAGCATTAAAAGATCCTTTTAAGTGAACATCCATGACCATTTGCCAGTCAGTGTCTGTCATTTTAAATAAAAGATTATCACGAATAACGCCTGCATTATTTACTAGAATATCAATCGAGCCAAGTGCATCATACGCCTCTTTAAAGGCACTTTCTACTTGCTCGGCATCAACTACGTTTGCGACCTTTGAAAAAACTTCAAAACCTTTTTCTCTTAGTTCACTCGTTGTTTCTACTAATGCCTCTTCATTTAAATCAATAAACGCTACCTTCGCGCCTTCCTCGGCAAAACGTTCAACGATTCCTTTCCCAATCCCCCTGCTTCCTCCTGTTACAAACGCCACTCTTCCAGTAAATCTACCTGCCATTTCTATTTCCTCCCAAACTTATCATTTTCACAATCTTGAATTCTAGCAATTAATAGATAACGCTTACAAATAATATTATACGTATTGACCAACCTTAACATGTCCCTTAATCAAATTCCTAGCAATAATCATTCGCTGAATTTCATCGGTTCCATCGTAAATTCTCCAAAGTCTTGCTTCACGGTACCAGCGCTCGATTGGCAGTTCTCTTGTATAGCCCATTCCCCCATGGATTTGAAGCACACGGTCTACCACTTTGTTTCCCATATTCGCACCATAAAGCTTTGCCATTGAAGCTAAGTGACGATTATCCTCACCGTTATCAAGTGTGAAGGCCGCATTTAAAACCAACCATTTAGCTGCTTCAATTTCTACTGCTGAATCAGCAATTTGCCATTGAATCGCTTGTCTTTCTGCAATCGGTTTTCCAAAGGTAATCCTCTCTTTTGAATAGTCAATCGCCATCTGTAATAGTCTCTCTGCTGCACCTACCGCTCTTGCGCCGACAACCCATCTAGCAAAACCAATCCATTCTAATCCAAGATTATAGCCCTTGTGTAACTCACCAAGAATATTCTCTTCCGGAACTCGAACATTTTCGAATACTAGGCCGGCTGGACCCCATTCACCCATCGTATGTATATACTCTGATTTCCAGCCCATATCCCTGTCAACAATAAAGCAGGTAACTCCTTCTCGCCCTTGAGTAGATTGGTGCAGATTTTTATCTGTAATCGCAATCGCCATAACAAAATCCGCTTCATTCCCACCGGTTATAAACGTCTTCTCCCCATTTAACACCCAGTCACTGCCGTCTTTTACAGCTGTCATCTTGATGTTTCTCGTATCAGAACCAGCACCAGGCTCTGTCATGGCAAAGCATGACTTTTTCTCGCCATTAATGGTAGGCAGTAGGTATTTTTTCTTTTGTTCTTCGTTCCCATAATAAAGGATGTTATCTGCAGAACCACCAAAGCTAAATGGAACGAACGTTTTGGAAACCTCCATTAATACAATCGCCATCATCATTTGCCCTAAATCAGCTCCACCATACTCTTCAGGTGTATTAATACCCCAGAAACCTGCTTCCTTTGCTTTTAATTGAAGCTCCTTTAGTACTTCTTTAGAAAGGCTTGGTTTCCCTTCCCTTTCATTTCGCAATACCTCATTTTCTAGTGGAATCAATTCTTTTTCTACAAATCTTCTAATTGTCTTTTGGACCATTTTTTGTTCATCTGTCAGACGTAAATGCATACCTTTCACTCCATCCTTATTAGTAGAATTTAGTCATAAAACCCGTAAATAATATTATGCAGACAGAACCGGATGCATACCTACCGGTTGGTATGTAACTCTAATTTTATTCTGAACTTTCAGATAAAACAAGTTTTTTTATTTATATTTACTATTTTCTCTTTTTCAAAATTTGACATAACCCAAGAAAGAAGCAGCAAGTTAGGATAGTAACCTTGCTGCTTACATTTAAAATGTCCATAAAAAAGGGGTCCATATCGGTAACACACTTTATAATAAAGTCGTTACCAATTTGTAACCTTTTTTGATTTCCAGTTTTCAGATGTTCCATATTTCTACAGTTTCTAGTACTATATACTATGTGACTATATTTTTTTTGATTTTCTAAAACTTTTCTTTCCCAGAACAGGAGAATTACATGAAGAAAATGAAATTGGTATTCCTGTACCTAATATCAAGCTTTATATGGATATACGCAAGTAATTTTGTAATAACACATTTTATTCCCTCCTCCCTCGATTATTATGTTGAAAGAGGAAAAGAGATTTTCTATATTATAGTAACAGGTGCAATCTTTTATTTTTTAATCCTAAATAAAGAAGAGCTAAATTCCACTAAAGAACAAGAAAAACGTTTATCAACCCTTATTAATTCAATGGTGGATTTTGTAAACTTTAAAGATGGGGAAGGTCGTTGGATTCAGTCAAATGATTTTGGATTGAAATTATTTCAACTGGAGAATGTCGACTATCGTGGGAAAAAGGACTCTGAATTAGCACAATATACCGATTTTTATGCGGAGGCTCTTCTAAACTGTGAAATATCGGATGAAGAAACGTGGGAAAGAGGGACTATTACTCGCTGCGAAGAAGTTGTACAGTTGCCTGATGGATCGTCCAAAATCTTCGATACTATTAAAGTCCCGCTGTTCCATGAAAATGGAAGCAGGGAAGGATTAGTAATCATTGGCCGAGATATTACTACTTTAAGACAAACAGAAGAACGTCATAACAGAACTGAGAAACTATCGGTAGTTGGCGAGCTCTCTGCTAGTGTCGCCCACGAAATTAGGAATCCACTCACCTCTTTAAAAGGTTTTGTACAATTATTGCAAATGGAAGATGATAAGCACCAAGATTATTACCAAATTATGCTTGATGAATTAAATCGAATTAACCATATTGTTGGTGAACTCTTACTATTAGCCAAACCTCAACATATACAATATACAAAGTTAGCTATTCAAAAAATACTGAAAGATGTCATTTCATTGTTGGGTGTTGAAGCGACACTTTATAATGTTCAAATAGAGTACAATTTTCCGAAAGAGGATCTTATACTAGAATGTGAACCAAACCAGCTAAAGCAATTGTTTATCAATCTAATAAAAAACTCGATTGAAGCATCAAAAAATGGTGGAACCATTTGGATTAGTCTTGAACAAATCGAAAATAACCAAGTTTCTATTGCAGTTAAAGATAATGGTTGTGGCATTTCAAAAGAGAGATTGGAAAAGATCGGGGAGCCCTTCTATTCATCAAAAGAAAAAGGTACAGGCCTAGGATTAACCGTCAGCTATAAAATAGTTCAATCTCACAAAGGAACCATTCATTTCGACAGTGAAATTGATTTTGGAACCACTGTCGATATTATCCTGCCAATTGAACAAAATTCATCGCTTACAACCGATCTTCCAAACGTAAGATAAAAAAAATCCTTTACCATTGGTAAAGGATTTTTTTATGCGGATTGTTTTCCTGAATTTACTCTATGTGTATTCTTTACATGTAATCGAATAATAAAGACCATTCCCAATATGATTCTTTTCCAAAGTCTCGATTTTCTCACTTTAGGTCCATAAACATATCGATTCCAAATAAGATAGATGGACTCCTCTAGGATAATAAAAAGGCTATATATTAGTAAACCCATTCCAAACCAGGACCACATGTAAAGAACCCCTTTCTTACTGATATCTTTATCAAAATGTTCATTTATCCTCATTTCAATTATACCTTTTACCTTATCGACGATTCAGAAATTTCAATCTCCTTTTACCAACAATATTCTACAAAAAATTAAAACGCCCGACCAACCACATTGGGAAGTCGAGCGTTACCTGTTATTAGTTTGGTTCTTTATATGTTTTTGCTCGTTCGCTGTCGCTCATACCTTTTGTCGTTGGGTCTTGAATAAGTCCAATCATCGAAAGTAAAATAAATAATGCATTAACAAACGTTAAAATGGATTGCTGAATGGCATCTGAAAGTTGAAAATCAGTAATCCCTAATGCATTTAATCCTCCCAAGAGCATTTGCGCAACAATCATTAACTGAGCAATAAAGGCCACAACCCAGCTCCTGTTTTTAAAGCGGACTTTCCAGTTGATCATTTCCCCATCTCCTTCCTATGTTATAGGAGTTCTTTCTACTAACATATGCTTGGACCGAAAATGGTTGTCCGCCAATATCACAGAATCTTATTTATATTTCTCTTCTCATTGCTTTTAAAACATCCACTTTCGTTGCTCTTTGTGCAGGACGAAGACCTGAAAGGATTGTAACACCATAACAGATCGCCACACAGATAATCGGCAGACTAAGTGGAATATCGCTAAATATTAGATCAGGAGGGGTTTCCTCACCAAATGCCTGCTTAATGATTAGAGGAATAACAAAGTTAACTGCGTAACTTATCCCGTAGGAAACAACGGTACCAATTAATGCCCCAATCAACCCAATATAACTACTCTCCAGCAGGAAAATTCGCTTTATGGTTCGAGGAGTTGCTCCGATTGCTTTCATAATACCGATATCAGGCGCACGTTCTGTTACGGCCATCGTCATCGTATTATAAATTCCGATTGAAGCAATTAGAATCGCAATCGTCCCTATAAAAATAAGTCCTACTTTTGCGATGGCAAACATCAAATTAACTTGCTTCAATTCATTTACTACTGAATAGGTTGCGTATTTCTCTTCTTTTAATTTGTCCGCTATCCCTTGGACACCTTCCATATTTTTTGCGTGAATTTTCACATCATCAAAAGTATTCTTATCAGCTTCAAGTTCAGCTAACTCCACCCCACTATTTGAATCGAGGACAATCCCTTTTGGTGTTCCCGTAAATGCCTCGATTTCCATCAGGATGTCCTCTGAAATATATACACTTCTATCCTCTTGCCATTCCTTCGTTGGTTTTTTAGAAATACCCACAACAGTAAGGGGTATGATCTTATCTACAGGTTTACCCCCCTCTACTTTTTGAACAGTAAGATTGATTTTTTCTCCAATAAGTTCCCCATTGAAACGAAATTCTTCTTTCAATTGCCCTTTTTCGTCAAACCACTCTTTTTGCGTCTCCCCTTTTACAGAAAGATTGAGTGGGAAATGATAGCCGACCACTACTTCATCCTTTGCCATTGCCAGACGGCCAGCTGACAATTCAAAACCTGCTTTTATTTCAGACGGAAAGTCAGCGACCACGGTTTGTGTACTTAGCTGATAATTTTCAATCGAATAGGTACCTTCCTGCTGGAGCATTTTCCTCGTAGTTACGGCTTTAACATCCTCAAGCTTTTCAAATGCTTGAATATCTTTAACTTCTATCTGGCGATAACCGTTTCCATCATTTGTTTCTTGTCCATAAACATCAATTTGGGTAACAATCCCGCCCTCTAAGATTTCCTTTACAACTGATTTTTGTAATCCAAATCCAACGGATGCAAGAACAATTAAGAATGCACAGCCCATTGCTGTTGCAAGAATGGTCATGTAAACTCTTGTTCTATTTTTCTTCATATTTTGACGAACGAAACGGAATTGGTCTCTCAGCTTCATACAAGCACCTCCTCTTTCATTCGCCCATCAGCTAATTCAATGGTTCGATGACCGATTTCAGCTACCTTTTCATCATGGGTAATGATTAGAAAGGTAATCCCTAAATCTGCATTCAACTGCTTGATAAACTTCAATAAATCTTCCTCTGTTTCACTGTCAAGACTGCCAGTGGGTTCATCCGCTAGAATAATAGGAGGATTAACAATTAAAGCACGAGCAATACTTACCCTCTGCTGCTGTCCCCCTGATAATTCTCCTGGGTAGTGTTCCTGGTAATCTAACAAACCAACTTTAGCCAGCATTTCCTCCGTCTGTTTTTTTCTTTTATCTTCACTGACCCCTTTTAAAATAAGTGGAAGTTCCACATTCTGAAAAGCTGTCATACTCGGAATCAATTGAAAGCTTTGAAAAATAAAACCGAGGTTCTTGATTCTAAAATCTGCAAATTTGGTCTCATTCAATTCTGAAACCTTCTCACCATTGATCCAAATTTCACCTTCGTTCGGGTGAATAAAACCACTTACAAGATTTAATAGAGTTGATTTACCAGAACCGCTCCTGCCAACTATGGTTACGATTTCCCCTTTTTCAACTTCAATAGAAATATCTCTAAGTACTGGGATGACGGTTTGTCTTCCTTTTTTTCCTACAGTAAATTCATGACTTAAGTTTTTGATTGTAATCATAATTTCCTCCTGTTTCCCTACTTCACCTTAATAGACGTAGTCTCCTCATCAACCCCCTACAGGTTATTTAAATATTTTTATCATTCTCCAATAAAGGCAATGATTGGTGTTTTTCTGATAATAAATTTATAATGAATAAAGCAAAATCCCTTTTGAAGGAAAGGAGACACAATGGAGAAATTACGCCCCTATTGGGAAATGATTGTCCGTTTCTGGAAAAAGAAACATATTACACAGCTATTATTATTAGTTATTCTGATTGTCATCCTCGTAACCATTGTTTATTTCGGCTGGCTTGCAACTAGAGCCAATGTACAGACATTAAAGGAAGGTCTCAGTCAACCGACTGTCATTTATGATCGTAATGAAAGTGTGGCAACAAATGTAGCGACCAATCGGACTGGAGGGATTGAGATTGATGAGCTCCCGAAATATGTTCCTGGTGCAGTGGTTGCCATTGAAGATGAGCGTTTTTATGAACATAAAGGATTTGATCTTAAGGGAATAATGAGGGCTTTTTTCAACAATTTATTTGCGGGAGAGATTACTGGCGGCGGCAGTACGCTAACACAGCAATTAGCGAAAAATGCATTACTTTCACCTGAACAAACCTATAAACGAAAAGCAGAAGAGCTATTTTTGGCGGTGAAGATCGAGAAAGTCTATAAAAAAGATGAAATCTTACAAATGTACTTAAATCAAGTTTATTTTGGGAGCGGTGCATGGGGAATCAGTAATGCATCAAAAAGATATTTTAATAAAACGATTACCGAAGTTACCATTAGTGAGGCTGCCTTGCTTGCAGGGTTATTGCAGTCACCAAATTACCTTGATCCAACAAAAAACTATGATGTTGCAATAAAACGCAGAAATGTCGTTCTTAGCAAGATGAATGAGCTTGAGATGATTACGAAGGAACAATACACAGCGGCTAAGGAAGAAAAGATCGAGATTAATAGCGGCAGCGGAAGTTTTGTTGAGCGTAAATATCCTTATTATGTGGATGCGGTCTTAAACGAAGCAATCAATAAATACGGATTAACGCAGGAAGAAATTTTAACCAGAGGGTACCGGATATATACCGAATTAGATCAAAACCTGCAGGCAGGACTCGAAAAGGTAAACAATAATAAATCCCTTTTCCCGAAAAGTTCCAAAGATCGCATTGTTGAAACCGGTTCTGTCCTGATGGACCCCTCTTCAGGAGGTGTATTCGCTCTTGTTGGCGGCCGTGGTGAGCATGTATTTAGAGGATTTAACCGAGCTACCCAATTAAAGGCTCAGCCAGGTTCAACGATTAAGCCGCTCGCGGTATATACACCAGCTCTTGAAGATGGCTATACATTCAATTCCGAGCTTGTTGATGAGCCTACTTCTTTTGGAGAATACAATCCAGAAAATTTCTCAAAAACCTATCAGGGGAAGGTTCAGATGTATAAAGCTTTGGAAGACTCGTTAAATGTCCCAGCCGTCTGGCTCTTAAATGAAATTGGTCTCGAGAAAGGATTAGACAAGCTTAAAGCCTTTGGATTGCCAGTCGAAAAAGAGGATAAACACCTTGCGATTGCATTAGGGGGAATGAACAAAGGAGTATCTCCGCTTCAATTAGCAAATGCATTCTCTGCATTTCCAAATGGCGGTAAGCGACAAGACAGCCATCTTATTACCAAAATAGTAGGTCCTACTGGAAATATCATTGCGGAACGGGAACCGGAAACCACAAAGGTAACTTCAAAGGAGAATGCTGATAAGATGACAGCTATGCTTCTTAATGTTGTAGAATCTGGAACTGGCAAAAACGCACGTATTCCTGATGTTCAGATAGCTGGAAAAACAGGTTCCACCCAGCTTCCCTTTAATGATATAAACGGGACGAAAGATCAATGGATGGTTGGTTACACACCTAATTTAGTCGCAGCGATATGGATAGGATATGACCAAACCGATCGACAACATTATCTACCAAGCAGCGGTTCTGGAAATGTTGTCCCGATTTTCAAAGAAATCATGAAATCATCCATCCCTCATATACAAAGTGAAACGTTTGATGTCGTTTCGATTAATGACCAATTAGCTGGTAAAACACAGACAAGAGAAGAGATAAAAGAGCAGGCAGAAAAAATCAAAAAAGAATTAAATCAAAATGCCCAAAAGCTCGGTGAAAAGATTCAAGAACAGGCCCCAGTATGGAAAAAAGGTTTTGAAGATGCGATGATTTCAATCGGAAAAGGCATTGATACGGTTATCCAAAAACTTCAAGGAATAAAAGAATAGCACGCCACAACGGCGTGCTATTTTATTTAACTGTAATGGAATGGTAAAACGCTGCTGCTATTTTTTTTATAGCCTCTTCTTGATCTTGTTCAAAGGCAATAATAAAGCAAGTTGCCGGTCCCGATGATTTTAATACGTCAAGATCCGCTCCAAGCATTTCCTTTGTAAATTCTTTAGAAGGAAACATCTGATTGAACTCTGCTAGGATTCCTTTTGAACCGACGGGCCAAACCATAATATCCTGAAGGTTAGAGACTTTCCGGAAAGTCGATAAAGGTACAACCTCGTGCGCATGATCCATCACTTCATTCCCAACAAGAGGCTTACCGATTACGGCAAAGTTAAGATCATTTGAAAAAATCTTCTCTGTTATTTTATCAAAAGGCTTTTTTCCTAGTACTACTAAACCAACCGCAGATTGTTTCAGATGGAAATTACTCTCTGTACTGCCAGTGATAGGTATATTCCCTAGGTTCAATTCTGCCAATCCTTTTTGAATTCCATTTACGAGTTCACTCCATGAGTCATCTCCACAAAAATTATGAAGAACTACTGAAACTAGCTCCCCCCCTGCTGCGATACATTCCATTGCTGCTACTCTAAATGCATAATACGCGACTGTTTCGTAGGAGACCTGAATAAGATCATGTTCTTTCATTCCAATACCACCACTATTATCACTCGCGATGATAAGCGATTCTTCATTATTTAACGGGATTGTGATGATATCTCTCATAACTTTACATCTCTTTTAATTATATCTTGTTTGACCAACGATTTTAGCCGTGGAATTGCCACCAAAGCGATGACTGCATTGATTATTGATCCGATTAATAATGACGGAACGATTGCGACATAAAATGCTATATTCATTAAAAAAATAAACGGCAATGGGGCAGCAAATGCATTTGCAAGGATAAATAGAATACTCGCAATAACCTTTTTATTCTTTTTATAAAGAACACCAAAAATATAGACAAGAACTGCCATTTCGATTGCTATTAAACCATGCATCGGTCCTAATGGAAAACCTGCGATTAAGGCAGATAACAAATGCCCTAACGCACCAACAATGGCACCTGCTCCACTCCCTAACAAGGCAGCAGCCAGTAATGCTGGAAAAACATCGAAAGCTACAGTGCCGATGATTGCCGGAATTTTAATCGCAGCCCCAACTGCAGATAAGGCTGAAAATAAAGCCAGTAAAATGAGCATTCTACTTTTCATCTTTCCGCTTCCCATCCCTGAACACTTTTGCACTCCGAACATATTCTACGTCTTTTACGTTTAGTCGATAATTTACCACTCTTGCTAAGGCAAAGAAATAGTCTGAAAGTCGATTTAGATATTTTAATGCTATTTCAGGCGTTTTCTCGTCGTTTTTCATTAAGGAGACAACTAATCTCTCTGCTCTTCTTGTCACCGTTCTGGCAATATGAATCGAAGCGGAGGGCTTTGTGCCGCCAGGTAGAATAAACCTTTCGAGCTCTGGAGCTTCTAAAATATACTCATCGATTTTCTTTTCTAGGTACTCAATGGTTTCTTTCTCCAGCTTAAACTCAACTTTATCGGAAATATTGGCAAGATCCCCGCCACAATCAAATAATTCATGCTGGATTTTCTCAAGATCCACTAATACATCCTTAAAAGTTACCTCATCGAGTTCAGTCATAACCTGCCCTACAAAACAATTTACTTCATCTACTGTTCCGTAGGCTTCCACTCGAATATCATCCTTGTCTACTCTTCCTCCAATAATACTAGTTTTTCCTTTGTCGCCCGTTCTTGTATAAAGTTTCATTGCTTCTCATCCCCCGTTTGTTTGATTGTTTGATTTAATCCATACCAAATGACATCCACTTTATCCGCCATTGCAGAAAGATCTTGGTAGGCCCATCCTGTTACATCCCGCCATAATCTATTTTCTCTCTCTATCGGGACAACTCCTTTTGTGATATCCGTCCCAATTACCACTAGTCTTCGCTCGAGCTCTGCTTTTTCCCAGGAAAGCCAATTGTTTATGATTTGAATCCAAATTTCCCGGCTTCTGTATGAATCATATGTTTTGGTTAACTCTTTTATCCAAATTTCGATTCCTTCTAAAACTAGTAAATCACTATTAATATGGTTAAAGTTTTCTGTCAGAGGTGTTTCCTGATAAGCTGAAAGCCAGCTGCCAGTTAAACCGTAAGTATTCTTTACCCATGCTCTTTTGCCGTTAAAGGCACCTCCCGTAATAAAGTGCAACGATCACCCCTCCTTAATGCTTCTCTTTCAAAAATAAGTTCATATCCTTGCTCATGCGGTGCTTGCCAATACCAAAAATCATTTTTCATAGGTGCATATTTAGACAATAAATATCGAATGATTCCGCCATGCGTGATAATGGCACAGCGTTCGATGTTTTCAGAGAGAATTTTTCCAGCAATCTTTCCCCACCCATTTTGAATCCTATGTGTGAATTCCTCAAATGACTCTCCGCCTGGCGGACAATAGGATGTAGGATTTGATAGCCATTGTTGATATAGAGGAAATTCTTTTAAATCTTCATAGGTTTTTCCTTCCCATTGACCAAAATTCATTTCCCTTAAATGAGGTAACAGATTCAGATCGTTATTTGGAAAAAGGATATTCCCTGTCGTTATACATCTTGGCAAATCACTTGAATAATAGAGATCGTACCTGTTGCTCGTGCTCAGATTCGCAGACTGTGTGCATAAAGAAGAATCGTTCCATCCTAAATAGGCTTTCCGTTTATTCTCCTCTGTTAGGCCATGGCGAAATAATGCAATAACCACAGTGTCATCCATAAAAATAATTCAGTCCCTTCCACAGCAGCACCTAAAACATCCCCCGTAATCCCACCAAACCAGCTTACTGCTTTTCGGCGACATACTAGCAAACTAGCACAGGCAATAACAATCAAAATCGAAAGAAGAAAGAAGCCATTATCAACGAAAGTCATGAGACCAAGAATGGCAGAAAAATAAAAGGGATAAATCCATAATACCTTTATTGTTGCGGCACTTTGGAATAAAGCGCCTAGTCCCTCATTTTTAGCGGACTTTACAGTAAGCAGCAGGACACCCATGACACTTTTACTCAAAAATGGGATAGCTGCAATCATCCAGTATGAAACTACTTGTACATTTTCGGTAATCTCATAAATAAAGAGAAAACGGCAGCTTAACAAGACAATAACCGAGATTACACCAAAGGCACCAGTTCTTGGGTCCTTCATAATCTCTAGCCTTTTCGGCTGATCGCCGTATGAAAAATAAGCATCGCTTGCATCCATCCAGCCGTCTAAGTGAATTCCGCCTGTTAACAGAATACTCATGAGCCAAAGAAAGAACGCGATTGCAAGAGTGGACAAAGGCGTATATTCAGTCAAGACATAAAAAAGTGAGGCATATATCCCCCCTTGTAGAAGTCCTACTAAAGGGAAGGCTTGAACAGCACTTTTTAGATGAGGTATATCCATTGGTAATTCAAAACGTATGGGAATGGCAGTAAAAAATTGCAGGTCGAGTAAGAAACCCTTTAGAAATTTCATTTTGAGCACCACTTATGGATCATGTCATTTAGCTGTTCAAAATTTAGATGTTCTCTCATTTTTCCCGCAATTTCATCATATCTTTTATCTTTGTACTCATTTATATAAATGGTTTCTTTACTGTGTAAGCCTTTGCTTTTTCGAATCATGTTTAACCAATGATTTCTCCATTCATCATTATGAAAAAGATGATGCAGATACGTTCCAATAATTAGACCATTTTTGCCGTAAAACCCTTCTTCTTTTCCATTTTCAAGCACTAGAAATGAACAGCCTTGCTGATGTAGTACTGTCTTCCCTAAATGTATTTCATACCCTTCTAGCTTTCCATTTGTGATCAAACCTGTATTTTCGTGGTAGACTCCTGCAGCTCTCACTGTTTCTTTTTCATCATAAAAAGTGGTTCTGCCTGGAATCCATCCCAATCCTGCCACGCTTTTGTTAGGTATCCCTGTATCCGAACCCATTTCATCGATAATTTCTTCACCCAGAATTTGATACCCTCCACAAATACCTACAACATAACCGCCATGTTCTATATGATTTTGAATCAAGTTATCTAAATGTCTATCTCTTAGCGTATTCAAATCATGGATCGTACTCTTGGTCCCAGGAATAATGACCGCGTCGGGATTACCAAAATCAGAAGGATGTTTGACCCAGCGAATCGAAACATCCTCTTCATATAGAAATGGTTCCAGATCACTATAGTTCGAAACAAATGGGAGATGGATGACAGCAATATCCAGATTCCCTTTTTTCCTGTTTGAAAATTGATTGCTTAATGACAAAGAATCTTCCCCATCAATCATATGTTTTTCTACATATGGCAGTACACCTAATACAGGAATTCCCGTTTTCTTTTCCAGCCACTGAATCCCATCTTCAAATAAACTGATATCACCGCGGAATTTATTAATAATAATGCCTGCAACTCTTTGTCTTTCTTCGGGTTCAAAAAGCTCAATAGTGCCAACAATACTTGCAAAAACTCCGCCTCTGTCAATATCCGCTACCAGAATCACAGGAACATCTGCCAGCTCAGCCACCTTCATATTCACAAGCTCTCGATCCTTGAGATTGATTTCAACCGGACTCCCGGCACCTTCTATAACCACTAGTTCGTATTCACTTGATAACTGATTTAAAGACTTCTGAATCACCTCAAGCCCCTTTTCATAAAAAGTTTCTCGATACCCTCTTCCTGAAAGAGTTTTCAACGCTTTACCTAAATATACAATCTCAGAATCCTGATTCGAGCGGGGCTTTAAAAGAATAGGATTCATCCATACAGTTGCCTCAATTTTTGCAGCTTCCGCCTGGATTCCTTGTGCTCTGCCAATTTCTTTTCCATCCTTTGTCACATAAGAATTATTGGACATATTTTGAGATTTGAAGGGAACTACTTTTACTCCATCATTGGCAAACATCCGGCAGAGCGCGGTCACAATGAGGCTTTTCCCAACATCGGATGCGGTTCCTTGAATCATAATTCCTTTCATATCCTAACTCCCTTCATGTTGATCGCTATTCCCGCTTCAACTAAAAATGCTTGATCAGCGGCCTTCACCAATTGCTGATGAATCTTCCCAAGAATACGTCCATATGAAAATACTAGTTCATTTTCGACCATTGACTCATGGAAAACTTCATTACTAACAACAATTAAAACTTTTGCTCTGTCACGTATGTCATTTATCCCTGTTATGATCGTTTCCATTACTTTTGTCAAAAAAGACTCATCCCATTTTTGGTTTGCAGAAAACAGTTCATTATTTAAGAGGGTCGTAACACAATCAAGAAGAATAATATCTTCATCGTTAAAAATATGAGCAATCTCCCCAATATTTAGTGACTGTTCAATCGTTCTCCATCGGTACTTTCCTATCTCTCGGTCACTCCGGTGTTTTGCAATTCGTTCCTTCATTTCTTGGTCCGAAGCCACACCTGTTGCCAAATAGTTTAATTGACCACCATTTTCCTTTGCGAGCTCTAGTGCTAATTTTTCTGCAAAGCTGCTTTTCCCGCTCCTGACCCCGCCAGAAATAAAGATTAATGAAGCTGCCGCCATTCCAGCAACACCTCCATTAATTTACTATTTTCTTCCTTACTTTTTATCGCAAAGCGAAGCCAATTTCCTTCCAACCCTGGAAAATTAAACGTATGGCGAGGAATAATCCCTTGGTGTAAAAGAAATTCAAAAAAGCTAAACTGATCCTTGAGAAAGGGATCTCGTAACAAATAAAAATTTATTTGGGAAGGTGTAATCTCAAAAGTATTTTTATTAAAAAATGTAAATAACCGCTCCCGTTCTTCCCTTATATAACTTCGAGTCTCATTAATAAAATCTTTATTTTGCAGGCAAAGTTCTCCCGCCAATAAGGCAATGGTATTGATACTCCAATGTGGCTGCAGTGTGCTAAGTTTGACAATAGTATCTGGGGTTGCAGCTAAATATCCTAACCGGAGTCCAGGAATTGCAAACATTTTTGTCATCGAACGGATGATGATTAAATTTGAGAACTTATATATGTAAGGAATAAAAGAATGATAATCTATTAAAAAATCATAGAAAGCTTCATCCAAAATCACGAAGCATTTTTGTTTTTGACATTCCTCAATAATTGAAAGTACGGTTGATACAGAATATTGAATACCAGTTGGATTATTTGGATTACATAAGAATAAAGCATCTGCACTCGGTAAACTTGGGCGTAGCTCATCCATACTTAGCACAAAATTTGGCTCTTTTAATTGATGATACTGAATCTCACAATGATTAGCCCGACAAGCCTTTTCATATTCAGAAAAAGTTGGTTCCACCACTATTACCTTTTTTCCTTGAAGGAACCTTGCCACAAGGGTAATGAGTTCCGCTCCGCCATTTCCAATTAAGATGAAATCATCAGAAATTTGTTCACTTTCTACGATCCGGCTCTTAAGTTTTTCGGCAAATGGGTCAGGATACACGGTAATTTCTTGATAAAAATCATTCCATTTCTCTTTTAGCAGGGGAGGCGGACCTATAGGATTAATATTTGCACTAAAATCTATATACTTTTCTGGGAGCGCAAGTCCCATCGACTTAAAAAGGTGCTGCGGATTTGATCCATGTGATGGCCATTTCAAGAATCATCCCTCCTATCCATAAAAACAGCAAAAATAAAAAGACTGTTTTATCTAAGATTCTATTAGCTAATAAAATATGACCTGCTTGAATGGGGTGAAGAGGCTCCCCCATCCTTGCCCGATTTGAAAGTATTCCTTTGTAATAATTTATACCGCCAAGCTGAATCCCTAAAATGGCAGCCACCGCTGCTTCACCCCAGCCGCTGTTTGGACTCGGATGCTTCTTGGCATCTCGGAACAATATCATCCAAGCCCGTCTATACTCCATTTTGTTAGGCTTTGTCCCGATTAGCATAAGGATTCCTGTAACTCTGCTTGGAATCCAATTCATTACATCATCCCATTTAGCAGAAGCCCAGCCGAAATCTTTATATCTATCATTCACATATCCTACCATCGAATCACAGGTATTCGTTGCACGATAAACCATTGCCAGCGGCGCTCCCCCAATTAGGGCCCAAAACAACGGTGCTGTCACCCCGTCACTCGTATTTTCAGCCACCGTCTCGATTGCTCCGCGTGCAATTTCACCTTCATTTAATGTTTCTGTATCTCTTCCGACAATGTAAGATAGTTTTATTCTTGCACCAGCCAAGTCCCCTTTTTCTAAGGGGCCATAGACATCAAGCGAAGCTTCTTTTAAACTTTTTTGGGCAATTGTTGTTGCAATAATAATACTTTCAACGATAATACCAGCAATTGGGTGAATCCTATAACTAATTACTACAAATACCTTTACTATCAAGAAGGCTATCAATAAAACAAAAAGGAGCATAGCGACCCCTTTTAATCTTTTACTTTTTCCATGATTTAAGCGTTTTTCGAAGAATGAAATCAACGATCCTATCCATCTAACAGGATGTGGCCAATGAGGGGGATCTCCTACTAGCTTATCAATGAAATATGCAATGGTTATAGCAATCAAATGATAGGCAATCATACGAATTTCCTTTTTTGAGATTTTCGAATACCCTCAGCCGTGCACTCGTATACGGCTTTTCCAATGAGTTTTCCTAAAGGAGTAATGGTACCCGCATATTCCAAAACCTCACCAGTCTGGGTAGCAGCAATTAAAATACTATCCGTCGAAGTACCAGTAGCAATGGTGCCTGTCACTCCATCGATAACGCTTAAATCATGTAGTGCTTTCGCCTTTGCTTCTGTAGCAGTCATTATAGATTGAATAAATGCTTCCTCCGTTAACTCACCATTAACGAAAATCCAGGTATTGATGGTGCCAGGCACCTGATCAAAGGTATGCTGTTCACTTTTGGAACAGTCTATGGCGTTACCAACACCCGCGGTTACGAGAACAAAGACAGAAAAACCAGTCCCTTCGATGTGCTTAAAGGAAACATCTTCAAGGATGACTGCTGTCATCATTCCTACTGTTTCAGAAGGTTCAAAGCCCTTTTCTTTTAAAAAGCCTGCCATTTCCTTGCGATGATCACTGCAGTTATAGTCCTTATCAACATGTCGATTAACAAACGTATGATGCCAGCCTGTTCCCGATCCAATAACCCCAGAAGACATCGTCCTTAAATGTGAAGGTGCTTTTAACTCGATAAACTCATTGGTCCTTCGCAGCATCCTTTCATCGATTTGTATTTTTTTCTTTTCCTGCTTCTCTTTGGGTAATAACACCATTTGAGGAGCTGCTACTCTTGGATGGGGATGCTTCTTAATTTCAGTATGATAGACGTCTCGTATTCTTTCTTCCCTTAGCACTTCATTCGGGATATGGTTGATATTAATACTTCCGTTTTCAAGCAGTAGCAATCGATCACAATATAAGCCTGCAAGATTTAAATCATGAAAGATTGAAAGGACTGTTAAACCCGTTTCTGTCGTCCAGTGTTTTAATAAATCCAGTAATTCCTTTTGATAAGATAAATCTAAGTGGTTCGTTGGTTCATCTAAAAGAAGAATTTCGGGTTCTTGAGCAAGAGCTTGCGCCAGAAATACCCTTTGTTTTTCACCACCGGATAACTCTTGAATACTTTTATTTTGGAAGGAAGCGATACCCGTCTGCTTCATTACACGCTGTACGATACTTTCATCCATTTCTCCCCAGGTCTGAAACCAGCCTGATTGATGGGCATAACGGCCAAGTGAAACGGTTTCTTTAACGGTATAAGAAAAGGATTGCTGTGAATGTTGTGATAAAACCGCTACGATTTGTGCAAGTTGTTTAGAATTATATTCCTGAAGCCTTTTCTCTTTAATAAATATATCACCTCTAGCAATCGGCAGGATTCCACTAATCATTTTTAACAAAGTCGTCTTGCCGCTTCCATTAGGTCCCAATATCCCGAATAACTCACCTGTTTGAACTTCAAAGGAAATATCCTTGAGTACAGATTCATCTGAATAACCGCCTGAAACATCTTGAACCCTAAGCATCCTTTATCCACTTCTTTCCGTTCTTTTTCTCTGTAACAGAATTAACGCAAATACCGGGGCACCAAATAAAGCCGTTATGACTCCAATCGGCAGCTCAGTTGGGGAAATAATTGTTCTTGAGATTAAATCTGCTACAATTAAAAATCCACTTCCCGTAATGATTGATAGTGGAAGCAGGTGCCTATGATCGGGACCCCATAATAATCGAGAAAGATGTGGAATCACCAGTCCCACAAAACCAATCGTTCCTGAAACCGCAACTGCAGCTCCTGTCAAAATCGATCCTGCAGTCAGGATCATCAATTTTCTCTTTTGAACGTTTACCCCTAAATGGTGGGCTCGTTCTTCACCGAAGGACATGGCATTTAATTCTTTTGCATTAAAAATAAGTATGACAGATCCTAGTACAAAAAAAGGTGAAATAATTTTTATGTATTCCCAGCCTCTCATCGATACACTTCCCAAGAGCCAGCCAATAATTTGCCTAAGCTCATCACCAGTTAAGGCAATCATGAGTGAAATAATGGCACCGAGAAAGGAACTAAAGATGATTCCCGTTAAGATAATCGTTTCCACTCTCATCGAGCGTTCAATTTTTCGGGCGAAAGCCAGTACCAAAAAAATCGTAACCCATGAAAACAAAATGCTGAGTAATGGCAGCGTAAAGCTTCCGATTATAGGGATTGATAGGTTAAAAAACAAAGTGAGTACCGCCCCGACGGACGCACCTGATGATACGCCTAACGTATAGGGATCCGCTAATGGATTCCTTAATAGACCTTGAAAGGCCGCTCCTGCAATCGCTAGTGATGCTCCTACTAAACCAGCCAATATAACTCGTGGTAAACGAATGTTTAAAACAATACTCGAAAACATGGGGTCAATTTGATCTAGTGAAATTAAGCCAAATAGCTTCGATATTATGATTTGGATAATGGTAAAGATAGGAACCGAAACGGTTCCTATCGAAATACCCAATAAAATTGAAAGGAGCAGGAAGCTTCCTGCTATCAAATAGGCTAATACTTTATTATTTAAAAACTTCCGGATAGACAGCCTTTGCAAGTTCCTCTACTCCTTCAACAATCCTTGGACCTGAACGTGTTACAGTGTCAGAATCTACATCGATAACTTGCTTATTCTTAATCGCATTGACATTTTCCCAGCCTTGTCTACCTAACACTAATTCTGTAGCATTTTCAGTATAAAAACCATATGTAGTAATGATGACATTCGGGTTTCGATCAATGATTGATTCTTGATCCATTTTAACCCATCCTTCTTGATCGTTTGCAATATTTTCAGCATTAATCAAACTGATCATTTCATCCATAAATGTGTTTTTTCCCGTTGTAAACACTTCTGGAGCAGGAGATACCTCTACAAACACCTTTTTCTTTTCCTTTATTTCGCCCGCCTTGGCTTTAATTTCAGCTAATTTATCCTGCATCCCTTTAATTAAATCCTCCGCAGCCTTTGTTTCACCTGTAGCTTTTCCAATCACGTTGATTGTGTCATACACCTCTTCGAAATTTAGAGCGTCATTAATAATTAAAACGGCAATTCCAGCATCTCTAAGCTGTTGAAGTCCTTCTTTCCCATTATCAGCAGTTGATTCATGTGCCAATACGAGATTGGGTTGTAAAGAAATAATTTTTTCGATATTTAGTTCCATATCACCGATTTTCTCTTTTGATGCTGCTTCTTCAGGAAAATTGTCAAAATTAGATACACCTACAATTTCTTCATTAAGTCCTAAGGCAAAAGCAATCTCTGTGTTACTCGGTATAACAGAAACAATTTTTTCGGGTTTTGCCTCTATCGTAACCTCATTATCTAATGCATCTTTTATGGTTACTGGAAAGGCTGTTTCTTCTCCTTTTTGCTCAGTGCTGCTGTTTCCTTCATCCTTTACAGGTTCTTTCTGTTCACCACATGCTGCCAAAGCACCTATTGTTAACAATAGAATAAGTAATAATGATGATAATTTTTTCATTTTTCTTCCCCCTATGACTTTTAAGTCAAAATACATCATAAAAAAGCCTGCACCCAAAAAACAAAAAACACCTCTACAATAACGTAGAGATGTTGGTTTGAATAGATTCCATTATAAAAAATGATTCTAGTCGTCCACATCTCCCTATCCTCGTAGGTCTTTTGGTGCACAAGAATTAGGCAGGTTTCCTGGCTCATGGTCATGACTTCCTACGTCTTCCCATCAAATTGACAGTGACATATTGTAGGTTGCTCCCATTTACAGTGGCGGGACCGCGTTGGCATTTAACCAAACTTCCCTTTTAAGCTAAAAATCTTTAAGAAAAAGATTTAAGCACCTATTCTTTAAATATTTTTATGATAGACCTATTATATCGAATAAAAATTTAAATGTATCATTTTTCACAAATTTCTTCAAAAACGATCTTATTATTCCATATTTCGGATTAAATTAGCCATTTCAATGGCACCAGTCGCTACATCCCATCCTTTATTTCCAGCCTTTGTTCCTGCTCGCTCAATTGCTTGTTCAATCGAATCTGTTGTTAAAACTCCAAAAATAACGGGGATGCCGCTATCGAGATTAATTTTTGAAACACCCTTGGCTACTTCATTACATACATAGTCAAAATGTGGTGTGGAACCGCGAATAACGGTACCTAATGTAATAACAGCATCATACTTTTTACTATTTGCCATTTTTTGAGCAATTAGCGGAATTTCAAATGCTCCTGGCACCCATGCGATGTCCACATCTTCCTCACTTACACCATGTCTTTTTAAGGCATCCTGTGCACCGCTCAGCAATTTGCTGGTAATAAATTCATTAAAACGTCCCACAACAATTCCAATTTTTAAACCTGATCCTACTAAATTACCTTCATAAAAATTACTCATGTTAAAACCTCCATATATTTTTTAGTTTTTTATTTTACTTTTTCCTCGTGTAATTCCATTTGCAAGGGAACGGTTTCGACGATTTCAAGATCATATCCCTTAATGCCTTTAATTTTTCGCGGGTTATTGGTTAACAACTTCATTTTTCTAATCCCTAAATCTTTTAAAACTTGGGCACCGATGCCAAATTCCCTTAGCTCTTCTCCAATTCCATTCCTTTCATTTCCCTCGAAGGTGTTATGACTATCCTCCCGCAATTTATCAAGTAAACCACTGCCTCCCTGACGTATATATAGGAGCACACCATTTCCTTCCTGTTCAATTTGTGTTAATGCTGCATGTAACTGTGGTCTGCACTGACATTGGTACGACCCAAAAACATCGCCTGTTAAACACTCTGAATGCACACGAACAAGGATAGGATTCTCAGAATTTATTTCTCCTTTTATTAATGCTAAATGTTCTTTTCCATCAATAACATTTGAATACCCTGCAGCCTTAAAATCACCAAATTCCGTTGGTAAATTTATTTCCACTTCTCGTTTAACTAGCTTGTCTTTTTTATTGCGGTATTCAATTAAATCTTTAATGGTGATCATCTTCACATTAAGCTCATCGGCAATTTTCCGCAACTCCGGCACACGTGCCATTGTGCCATCTTCATTCATGATTTCACAAATGACTCCTGCAGGCATAGATCCGCATAATCTTGCCAAATCTACTGCCGCCTCAGTGTGACCTGTTCTCCTCAAAACTCCGCCTTTTTTGGCCACTAAAGGGAATATATGACCTGGTCTCTTGAAATCAGAAGGCTTAGATTCAGGGTCAAGCATGCTTAATACAGTTGCGGAACGCTCAAAGGCAGAAATACCTGTGGTTGAATATTTATGGTCAATACTGACTGTAAACGCCGTACCATGCACATCTGTATTAACTGCAACCATTGGAAAAAGTTCAAGTTTCTGTGCTAAGTCCTCGTCAATTGGAACGCAGATTAATCCTCTACCATGTGTAGCCATTAGATTGATTACCTCTGGTGTAGCCTTTTCAGCTAAAGAGATAAAGTCACCTTCATTTTCTCTGTCTTCGTCATCACAAACAATGATGACTTTACCTTCTTTTAAATCATTCAATGCTTCTTCCATATTATCAAACAATGCTAATCTCCCCTTTCTAAAACAATTTTGATGTAACTATAGAAAACCATTCTCTTCTAAAAAACTCGCGCTAATACCGGATGGACTCTTCTTTTTACTATTATTTTGACTGCTCGTTAAAAAATGTCCAACATACTTTCCAATCATATCGCATTCTAAATTGACAATATCACCTGATTCCTTAAGACCAATAATACTCTCAGATAATGTATGGGGGATGAGTGATAAAGTAAACGTTTCATTTGTAACTCCAAATACAGTCAAGCTTGTCCCGTCAACGGCAATTGAACCTCTTTCGATTACATACCTTAATATTTCTGGAGAGGCCTCAATTTCGTAATAAATTGCATTTTCAACTTGTTTTTTACTTTTTATTACGCCAGTTCCATCAATATGACCTGAAACAAAATGACCTCCAAACCTGCCTCCTGCTGCCATCGCTCTTTCAAGATTCACTTTGGCCCCACGTTTCAGGGATTGTAAACTGGATGCTTTCACGGTCTCAGGCATAACATCTACTGTAAACTGATTGCCAGAAAAGCTGGTGACAGTCAGGCAAACTCCGTTTACCGAGATACTGTCTCCAAGATGCACATCCTTAAGAATTTTTTTTGCATCAATTGTAAGAACAAATGATTCACCGCTTCGCTGGATATTGACTACTACTCCTAATTCTTCAATAATACCGGTAAACATAGCTTTGACCTCCTTACCTATTTTTTGCAAATCCTTGAAAAAATACTTCTTTCCTAACACTCATAAAAGAATAAAAAAGGACCCTGAAGAGATAAAACACTTCAGGGTCCTTGGAAAAGGCAATAAGAAAATAGAGCTTAAAAAAGGGTAAACTACTCCCTTGGCTAAACCAGATTTTTTTCCTTCTCCCATCCAGACTTTAACTGTCGGCTCTGGATTTGCACCAGATCCACCGCTTAACAATTGTTAACCGGGTCACGGACTAAGAAGCTATGCTTCATCACCGCCGGTTAGGATTTTCACCTGACCCCGAAGGAATATTCAATATGATTACTATTAGTATACATAATAATAATGAGAAATGCTAAAAAAAGAAAGAGGAAACAAAATCTTCTCCCCAAAATTCAGTCTTTAGTAGGTATCCTTATAGCTTTTCACAGGCAGATAAAGTTCAAAATGCATGCCGCCTCCACTATCAAATTCATTTTCTTTAAGCACTTTTAAGCTCAAGGCATGATTGTCTAACTCATACCCATACTCTTGCATCCAAACTAACATTTGCCTGTATGTATTTTCTAATTCTTCAAGACTTCCTTTATAGGAAGAATAAACATAATTCTTGCGGGGAATGGTAAATCCGACCATACCATCAGGGACATTTTCTACCTTTTCGACTGGTGTCGTTACATAAAAGGTGAATTCTGTTTCTCTGCTATGAAAGGGCGCGATTAAGATTGCATCATTTGTTTGATTAGGTACCTCCTCTAACCTTTCTTTCATTTCATTAAATAAATCTGGTATGTTGTACATTTGAGAATAAGTGCCACTCCGTGAAATTCCAATTACCTTTATTTCTTCTTTTTCAAGTACTTGAATTTCCAATCCTATCACTCCTCTTTTTGTTGCTTATATATCTACTATTCTCACTTTACTCCTAAAATTCCTTCCTAAAAACGACAACATCTAATAATAAGATGCTCTATTTTATAAACAATTTACTTAGTATTATTTTTTCCCAAAGTCCCCATGGTAAAAAATTTTTCAATATAATTGTAGCTTTAACTCCACGGCCAATTGGGTACCTAAAATCCGGGTTTCCCATTGTTGCAATCTTAGCTATTTTTCTTGCCACATCCTCGGGGTCGCCAAAGCTGTTTTCCCCTTCTGCAATATATTTTTCAATGCTTTGCATATAATCCTGATATGGAGAGTGAGACTTTAATGATTCTTCTGCAACCTGTTTACCTGTTGACCAGATATTGGTTTTGTAGGAACCAGGTTCAACCAATACTACCTTCACATCAAATGGCTGCATTTCTAAGCGGAGACTTTCACTCCAGCCCTCGATGGCATGCTTTGAGGCAGCATAGGGTGAAAGACCAGGAAAAGCTACTTTCCCGCTAATACTGCTAATATTGATAATACACCCCTGTTTTTGTATCCTCATTAAAGGCAAAATGGCCTTGGTAACGGCGAAAACTCCGAAAACATTCGTTTCAAATTGTTGACGATATTCATCCATCGATACTTCTTCCACAAACCCAGCGCCAGCATATCCAGCATTATTAATCAATACGTCTACTCTTCCAAACTCCTCGTTTATCCATGTTTGAAAGGCCTTGATTGACCCTTCATTCGTAACATCTAATTCATGAACGATGATTTTGGATTCAACTCCATGCTTCCTTGCTCGCTGCAAAAGCTCACTGCTTTTATTGCTGTTTCTCATGGCAGCAATAACAGTAAATCCCTTTCGTGCTAACTCTACAGAAGTACTTAATCCAAATCCGCTTGAGGTACCGGTTACAATAGCTGTTTTGTTATTCATTTAAGTCTATCTCCCTTTTCTCTTATGCACTACTTTAATATGAGGGTGTTAAAAAAGGTGTCGAAATTTAGCAATATTATATTAAATAATCTAAAAATAACAAAAGGACTGTCCAAAATGAACAGCCTTTTTGTTATTTCGATATTTTATTTTACTTCCTGAGGAATGGCCAAGCCTAGTCCTTTGGCTACTCGCTCTCCATACTCTGAATCTGCTTTATAAAAATGTTGAATCTGAAGAAGTTTAATATCATCTCTCTCAACAGGCTTCATTGCTCCTACCACTGTTTCAATTAAACGAGCCCGCTCGTCCTCAGACATTAACCGGTAAAGGTCGCCAGCTTGTGTATAGTGATCGCTGTGGTCATAGGCAACACTTTCAGCAACACCAGAAACAGGGAATGCAGTTGTTTTCGTTTGAGGTGCTTCTGTTGGACCGCCAAAGCTGTTAGGTTCATAGTATACTGAACCGCCCCCATTATGGTCAGTTCGCATTTGACCATCACGTTGATAGTTGTTTACTACTACCTTTGGAGTGTTAATAGGCAGTAGATTGTGATTTACACCCACCCGATAGCGATGTGCATCCGAATAAGCAAACAAACGCCCCTGAAGCATCTTATCTGGAGAAGGCTCAATACCAGGAACCAGCGTACCAGGTGAGAAGGTTGCCTGCTCTACTTCTGCAAAATAGTTTTCTGGATTACGATTTAACACCATTTGACCTACTTCAATTAATGGGTAATCCTTATGTGACCAAATTTTGGTTACATCAAATGGATCGAAGCGATAAGTATTCGCGTCTTCTAAAGGCATAATTTGTACATATAGCCTCCATTTAGGGAAGTCGACTTTTTCAATCGCATTAAATAAATCTTCTGTATGATAATCTGGATTTTCACCAGCAAGCTTAGCAGCTACATCGTTTGACATATTTTTAACGCCTTGCTCTGTTTTAAAGTGGTATTTCACCCAAACAGCTTCACCTTCTTCATTTACCCATTTAAAGGTATGACTTCCATAACCATTCATATGACGAAGGGTTGCTGGTATACCACGGTCTCCCATTAAGTACGTTACTTGGTGTAATGATTCTGGAGATAATGACCAAAAATCCCAAACCGCATTTGGATTCTTCAAATGTGTACGCGGGTCTCTTTTTTGTGTATGGATGAAGTCAGGAAATTTAATAGCATCTCTGATAAAGAAAATCGGAGTATTGTTTCCTACTAAATCGTAATTACCTTCCTCGGTATAAAACTTTACAGCAAAGCCTCGTGGATCACGTACAGTATCAGCTGAACCTAATTCTCCAGCTACAGTTGAGAATCGAATGAACATAGGTGTTCGCTTATTAACCCCATTAAATAGTTTTGCTTTTGTGTATTTTGACATATCATTGGTGACTTCAAAATATCCATGGGCTCCAGCACCTTTCGCATGAACAACCCTTTCAGGTACACGCTCACGGTTAAAATGTGCCAGTTTTTCAAGTAAATGCACATCCTGGATTAATATTGGTCCGCGAGAACCCGCAGTCATCGAATTTTGATTATCTCCAACTGGTGCTCCATAACTTGTTGTTAAATATATTTTATCGTTACTCATTTAATCACCTCGTAAACTATTTAATTACTAACTACATTATAATTAAAATTTTATAAAAATCAATACTAAATTATAATGATTATAAAATAGCTTTTATTTAATCAACAAACTTACGAAACAATTTAAAGAAAAGAATATTCTGTGTATTCCGCCAGAGTTTCTTTCTCTCATTAAATTGTTAATTTAAGAAAAAATAGCTTATACTGTAAGTATCTAGTTCATATTTTTTCAGGAGGATTTTCTAATGTCAGAAAACAATCAAACAAATCAAAATGAAGAACCAAAAAAGAAAATGAGTTTGCAGGAAGCTATGAAGCAGCAGTTAGCCAATAAGAAGAACAAAGCTGCAGCAGCGAATAACAGCCAAGGCGGTCTTCAAAATAGCCAGAAAATGAAAAGTCAACAAACGAAAAAAGTAAGTAATACTCGTAGAAAAATGGGTGTTTAATGAACGGACAAAATAGAAAAGACATCACTGCTGGTATCGAGGTAAATATTGTACTTAAGGCTGATCAAAGAACCGGTAAACTTACGAGGGGTGTAGTGAAGGATATTTTAACAAATTCCAGCTCTCATCCCCATGGGATAAAAGTTAGGTTAACGGATGGACAGGTTGGCAGAGTGCAGGAAATATTGAATTCAAAGTCTACCTAATAGGTAAAATGAACTACCCTTATGTATGAATTTCTAAATTAACCCCATACTATAAATAACCATTTTACTTATCACATAATGAACCTCTACTTATTGTAGAGGTTTTTTTATTATAAAGGCCTCTCTTCTATGAGTGATCTCTCTTTCTTCTTTTTGCCGTTCTCGGGCTCTCATCACCTTTATGAGTGACCGTATTCCCTTTTTTGAACGGCTTCCGGGCTCTCATTACATAATAAAAAATCTCTCACAGCACAATAAAAAAACAGACTCACAATTGGAGTCTGTTTTTGAGTTAGAAGGTTAATTATGCTTTACGAACGTTAACCGCTTGTGGACCACGTTGTCCATTTTCGATTTCAAACGTTACTTCTTGACCTTCATCTAACGTTTTGTAGCCTTCGCCTTGAATTGCAGAGAAATGAACGAATACGTCGTCTCCTCCGTCACGCTCAATAAATCCAAAGCCTTTTTCACCGTTAAACCATTTTACTTTACCATGTTCCATCTTTGTAGCTCCTCCTAGCATGTAACAATTACATGAAATTGCAATATAGTCTTGCCAGATTATTATAACCAAGAGAAATTGTTTTTAAACAATTTCTCTTGGTTATAAGTATTTCTCAAAAGAGTCAATTTTAATTCATGAAAATAAAAATTTCTTTTCAGTATAATGTTTATATGTCCGTAAATGATAGTACTAAAGCACCCATTTACGGATTGCCACAGCGACACCATCTTCATTATTGGTTGTGGTGACCCAAGATGCTGCTTGTTTTACCATTTCCTGAGCATTTCCCATTGCAATACCTAAGCCAGCCTCTTCAATCATTGCTAAATCATTTAGACTGTCACCTACGGCCATAACATTCTTCATATGAATTCCAAGGCGCTCACAGACTAAAGCCAGCCCTTTTGCCTTATTAATCCCAACTGGGTTTACTTCGATATTTGTTGGAGTCGAGTTACTTAATTCAAACTCTCCTCTTGCTTCTAGCTCTTTAAGAATTTTATCCCTTGTTGGTACATCTTTTATGTTAAACCCGAATTTCAACCATTCCTCCGCATGAATATCCTCCGGCATTTCGTCAAACCAGTTTCGATTTGTGTTTATCGCCCAAAATCTTATCTTATGCTTATCAGTAAGCTCTAGCATCCATTGAATGGACTCTGTTTTCAAAAGATTTCTCTCCACTAAACCTCTTTTATCATCCCAGATTTCACTGCCGTTTACGGTTACTAAATAAGAGGACAACGCAAGTGAATCCGCATGTTTTTCGCATTTTCTTAAAGATCGGCCAGTACTGAGGACTACATGAATTCCTTTTTCTTGTACTTCCGAAATCGCCTGTCGGTTTGCCTCTGAAATTTCGTGTTCATCATTAAGCAGTGTACCATCCATATCAAGTGCAATTAATTTTATCTCATTATCACTTTTATAATTTTCCATTAATAATCACTCCTTTAAAACCATTACCTTAATAGACTATCCATTTTCTCACAAAATAGGAAAAATCCCCACTTACTTCGTAGAGATTTTCCCAAGAAAGTTATTGCTGGTATTGGACACGATGAAGATTTGCAAAAATACCACCTTGTTCAATTAACTCATCATGACCGCCTTCCTCGGCAATTCCTTCTTCCGTCACGACAATAATTCGGTCTGCATTCCGAATGGTTGCAAGTCTATGAGCAATAATCAGTGTTGTTCGGTTTTTTGCAAGTTCGTTTAAAGCTTCTTGGATGACCATTTCTGTTTCAGTATCGAGTGCAGATGTAGCCTCATCTAAAATTAATATAGGTGGATTTTTCAAAAACATCCTTGCAATCGCTAATCTTTGCTTTTGACCGCCGGATAGTTTTAATCCCCTTTCACCAATTTCTGTTTCATAACCATCAGGCAGTAATTGAATAAATTTCTCAAGATGCGCACGTTTTGCAGCCACTATTATTTCCTCATCTGAAGCATTCCGTTTTCCATATGCGATATTTTCTCGAATAGTTCCCGTAAATAGAAAGACATCTTGTTGAACAATTCCGATTTGAGAGCGGAGTGATTTTTTTGTCATATTACGGATATCGAATCCATCAATCATAATACTGCCATTGCTCACATCATAAAACCTAGGGATTAATGAACAAATTGTGGTTTTACCTGCTCCTGATGGGCCAACAAACGCAATGGTCTCACCTGCATGGATGTTTAGGTTAATATCTTCTAGTACTGATTTTTGCTGGTCATAACTAAAGGAAACATCTTTAAAGACAATATTACCATTAAGTGAAGCTACTTCTATGGCATCATCCGTATCTTGTACCTCTGGCTCGGAGTCGATAATTTCCATAAAACGTTTAAATCCAGCCATTCCTTTAGGATACAATTCCATAATTGCACTAATTTTATCAATTGGTTTAAAGAGAACATTTACATAGAGGACAAATCCAACGAGTTCCCCATATGAAAGATGCCCTGTAAAGCTTAGCCATGCTCCATAAACAAGTACAATAATGGTAATTAACCTGGTCATCATATAAATACCAGATAAACTGAAAGACATCACGCGATATCCAACTAGTTTTGCATTTCGGTATTTATGATTATTTTTTCGAAATCTTGCAATCTCAAAATCTTCATTTGTAAATGATTGAACCACACGGCTTCCTGATACACTATCTTCCACTCGCGCATTTACATCTGCAATGCTAGTGTACATATGGCTCCAAGCTTTATTCATCTTTAAATTACAAACTACCACTAGTAATGCTAACAAGGGGAGAATCAAAACTGCGACAAGTGCTAGTTTCACATTTATCGTCAACATAATCCAGAATGCACCGATAAACGTCATCACGGCAATGAAAACATCTTCAGGTCCATGGTGTGCAAGTTCCCCGAGGTCAAAAAGGTCATTGGTAATCCTACTCATAATATGTCCTGTCTTTGTATTGTCAAAAAAACGGAAAGACTGTTTTTGGACGTGCTCAAAGAGTTCTTGCCTCATATCTGTTTCAATATTAATCCCTAGCTTATGACCCCAATAATTCACAACAAACTGCAAGAAGGTACTAAGTACGTAAACAGTCAAAAGCGCAATACTAACTGTCACAATGGTTTGCCAATCTCCCCCCGGCAGCAATTCATCAATAAACCATGATACTGCTAGCGGAAAGGCTAATTCTAAAACCGCAACAACAACCGCGCTGCTAAAATCAAGAATAAAAAGCTTTTTATGCGGTTTGTAATAGGAAAAGAAACGTCGAATCATCGCAGATCTCCTTTTTAGTTAGGCTGTGTTCAAGGTGCCCAATTTAAACACAGCCTTTAGTAAGTAATTGGATTATATGAAAATATTTTGAAAATTACAATCAAAAAATCCACCTGGAATAACGTCAGGTGGAATTCATTTATTGTTTCTATATTTAATGATGGTGATGATGGCCGCCTTTTGATGGATTGGTAATCAGCCATTCCTCTTTTGGAACATGGAACATTTGAATCCAAACTCCATCTAGATATTCATCTCGAGTATCGAGTATTAAATCAACGTCCTTATCTGTTTTAACCACTTCATCATGCTCTGTTGGGGTATCAAGCATTAAATCATAATGCGCATGGTCACCATGCATATTGGTTACATAAACACGGAACAATTTCCCTTCTGCTTCCGGCCCTTCCAACATTTTTTTCAATGCTTTCGCTGCATGGCGATTGATTTTGACTTTCATAATATGTCTCTCCTATTCCTATGTATTCATCTACATTATCCCATTAATATCTAAATTTAGACAATTATTTATCACTTAGGCTGAAGACAATCCCACTGAATATCTATTTAAGGAAATAAAAACCTTAACAAATTTGTCACAAATTCTTCAAAATACGTATATAAACATCACACCAATGTTGTTAATATTGTGTTACGGGATAATGAAACCAATTACGTATTTATTATTAGGTAGTAATTATTTTATATAAACCTCCACCTTAGTTTGTGAATGAATTCACGAACAACTACAATGATAATCAATGAGAGGAGTTAAAAAACATGTACAAAAAAGGAATTAAAGTGGTTTTATTTTCAGTGTTTTTTACAATCATCACCGTATTAGCTGGATGTGAGCCATTACTTGTCTTGGATCCTAAAGGTCCTCAAGCAGAAAGGCAGGCTAGTGACATCCTATTGTCGATAGGAATTATGTCCTTGATTGTTATTGCAGTTTTCTCAATGTTAGTCTACATGTTGGTAAAGTATCGCGCTTCTAAACAACGACCAGATTATGAACCACCTCATATTGAAGGAAACCTTTGGGTTGAGGTTATTATGGTAGGTATTCCAGTATTAATTGTTGCTTTTCTATCTTATATATCCGTTCAAAGTAACTACATTGTTGAGGCAAAACCGAAAGGATATGAAGATACAAAGCCATTAGTGGTTTATGCTTCATCCTCTAACTGGAAATGGCACTTTAGTTATCCAGAAGAAGGAATTGAAACAGTAAATTACTTATATATACCAACAGACAGAGCTCTTGAATTTAAACTTTATTCTCACGGTCCGATTACAAGTTTTTGGATTCCACAGTTAGGCGGACAAAAGTACGCAATGGCTGACATGGTTACAACCTTACACTTAGCTGCAGATGTCCCTGGTGAATTCATGGGACGAAACGCTAACTTCTCGGGTAAAGGATTTGCTGAAAACACCTTCAATGTGACAGCCATGTCTCAAGATGAATTTGACGATTGGGTAAAAGAAGTTAAAGAAACTGCAAAACCGATTACGGAGAAAAAATTCGAGGAATTATTAGAACCTGGTCATCTTGGGCAACAAACGTACACTGGGACTCACTTAGAATTTTCACCGCCGCCAACAGGTCATAATCATTCCGAAGAATCAACAGAAACACCTGAAACTGAATCTCACACAGATTCCCATGATGGCCATGAAAGTGCGGGTCATTAAAATAAAAAGTAATCTTCCCTTGAAAGGAGATATTATAAATGGATTTCTTTAATCGATTTGCCGTTCCACATCCAAGTATTGCGATTTATGCTTCGATGGCTGCAATTGGCCTTACACTCATTGCCGTTATTGCTGGATTAACTTATTTTAAAAAATGGGGCTACCTATGGCGTGAATGGTTAACAACTGTTGACCACAAGCGAATTGGTATTATGTATTTATTATCTGCCCTGTTGATGCTTTTCCGTGGCGGAGTTGATGCCATCATGATGCGTGCCCAGCTGGCAGTACCAGAAAACACTCTGCTTGATGCACAGCATTATAACGAGATTTTCACCACACATGGGATTGTAATGATCCTCTTTATGGCAATGCCCTTCATCATGTTCTTTATGAACTTTGTTGTTCCACTACAAATTGGAGCACGTGATGTTGCATTTCCACGTTTGAATGCATTAAGCTTCTGGTTATTTTTTATGGGTGCAATGCTGTTCAACATTTCATTCGTTGTTGGAGGCTCACCTGACGCAGGCTGGACATCTTATTTCCCGCTTGCAGGCAACGAATTTAGTGAATCTGTCGGTACCAATTATTATATGATTGCGATTCAAATTGCAGGTATTGGTACATTAATGACAGGTATTAACTTTATCACTACGATTCTTAAAATGAGAGCACCTGGTATGACATTAATGAAAATGCCAATGTTTACTTGGTCTGCTTTAATCGCGAACGTTATCATCGTTTTCGCATTCCCAGTTTTAGCTGTGTTACTTGCTATGGGAACGCTTGATCGTCAATTTGGAACTAATTTCTTTACCATGGATAATGGCGGTATGGATATGCTTTGGGCCAACATATTCTGGGTTTGGGGTCACCCTGAAGTATATATCTTAATCCTGCCAGCTTTCGGTATTTATAGTGAGATAATCTCAACCTTTGCACGTCGGAACCTATACGGCTATACATCTATGGTTGGGTCGATGGTTATTATCTCCCTTCTATCCTTCTTAGTATGGGCACATCATTTCTTTACCATGGGGCAAGGTGCCTTAACAAACAGTATCTTCTCGATAACAACCATGGCGATTGCCGTTCCGACAGGAGTTAAGATTTTTAACTGGCTGCTCACGCTGAGAAAAGGAAAAATAGTTTTTACCACACCAATGCTTTATAGCATGCTTTTCATTCCGCTTTTTACACTTGGCGGAGTAACCGGAGTAATGCTTGCAATGTCTGCAGCAGACTATCAATATCATAATACGATGTTCTTAGTGGCGCATTTCCACAATGTTATTATTCCTGGTGTCGTCTATGCAATGCTTGCAGGACTGCATTATTATTGGCCAAAGATGTTTGGTTTCATGTTAAATGAAAGAATTGGAAAATGGACGGCTTGGTTAATGTCTATTGGCTTTATCTTGGCATTCATGCCGATGTATATTTCAGGTTTAGATGGCCAGGCACGCAGGATGTACACATATTCTGAATCTGCTGGATTTGGACCAATGAATATGGTTTCGTTTGTTGGTGCTGCAATAATGGCTATTAGTTTTGTGTTAATTGTTTACAATATCTACTATAGTACTCGTTATGAATCAAGAGATATCAGTAATGATCCTTGGGATGCGCGTACACTAGAATGGTCGACACATACACCAGTGCCAGAATATAATTTTGCTATTTTACCAGATGTACGTTCCAATGAGGCATTATGGGATGCAAAGAAAAATGGTCATGTCCTATTTAAAGGTGAATACGAGAAAATTCATATGCCAAATAATAGCGGTATCCCATTCATTATGAGCTGTATCTTCTTTGTTTGGGGATTCTCCTTTATTTTCAGTTTGTGGATTCCTGTCGTCGTTACTACTCTAGGAATTTTCGGATGTATGGCTCTTAGGTCATTTGAACAAGACCATGGCCGTTATATCTCTGTTAAAGAAATTGAAGAAACAGAAACAAACTTGCGAGGTGCATAAAAGATGAAAATAGATAACTCGCTTCCATTAGAATATAGTACCGAAGAAAACAGTTTAAAAATCTTAGGATTTTGGATCTTTCTTGGTGCCGAAATTATGCTTTTCGCTACCCTTTTCGCCACCTATTTCACTTTAGAGAATAGAACGGGAAGCGGACCAACTGGAGCAGAGATTTTCCAAATTACTCCCGTTCTTTTTGAAACAATCCTACTCTTAACTAGTAGTTTTACTGTTGGACTTGGGATTCATGCGATGCGTATCGGCAAACAAAAAGCGATGATTACCTTCTTCTCCATCACACTCCTTCTCGGACTTGCCTTTTTAGGAGTGGAAATTTTTGAATTTGTTACCTATGTACATGAAGGTGCTGGAATTCAAACTAGTGCATTTACATCTGCCTTGTTAACAACACTCGGAACACATGGAGCACACGTTACACTTGGATTTTTCTGGGGATTGTTTATTATTCTACAGATAAAAAAACGTGGATTAACGCCACAAACAACCAATAAAGCTTTTATCTTCTCGCTTTATTGGCATTTCCTAGATGTAGTTTGGATTTTCATCTTCAGCTTCATCTATTTGAAAGGAATGATGTAATATGAGCCAATTATTTCCGATGAAACAAGTACTTGGTTTTGTATTCTCTTTACTCCTTACAACCGTAGCACTTGCGGTATATTTCTTAGACATGTCATTTGCGGCTGGAATGACAATCCTTCTTGTTACAGCATTCATTCAAGCAGGACTTCAATTAGTTGTTTTTATGCATGCTGGGGAGACAAAGGATAAAGGTGCAATTTACACAAATGTATTTTACGGTTTGATTATTGCACTAGTAACAGTGTTTGGAACATTACTTGCGATGGTTTGGGATATGTAATTGAAAAAGGAGTACCTATTGAATAGGTGCTCCTTTTTTTGATTTAATTGGAACTACTTTCGTCCCTATATATGATCTTTCTAACATCTCATCTGTTACGACTAAAAACACGCCAATCAGAAAAATAAATACCGCACCTACTGATGTTCCAATTCCAATTGGAACCAAAACACTGTAACCGGTTACAAATACCCCAGCAATAAAAGCTAAAATTCCAATAGTTAGAACCGTTAGGCCGACATACGTTACAGCATTAAGGAACTTCTCTCTACTTTTCATAACAACGTATCCCCCTTCTTTATATTAATTATTGACCGTGTTCACAAAATTGTCAAACTTTTTTTGAAAAATCGACTCACTATTCTTGACATAGCAAAACAAGCAATTCCCCAATTTGGCGGAATTGCTTGTTTAGATTTTTTCTTCTGCTTTAAAAACCTTCTTCGCTTCTATTAATAAAATATGATGTCCTTCAATTTCTTTTACGGTGAAGATGACATCGTCTTCTTCAATCTCGTCACCCTTTTTAGCATCAAAATTCCGAGTTAGAAACCAGCCGCCAATCGTATCCATTTCATCATCTGATAAATTGGTCCCTAAAAGATCATTCACTTCATTAACCAATACTTTTGCATTGAAACAATAATGATCAGGACCTAGTTTCCTAATTTCAGCAACTTCATCTGTATCGTATTCATCACGGATTTCACCGACAATTTCCTCTAAAATATCCTCAACGGTTACCAATCCAGAAGTCCCGCCATATTCATCAAGCAGAATGGCCATATGGGATCGTTCTTTTTGCATTTTCACAAGCAAGTCATGAATGGGAATCGATTCAATGACGCGAATAACTGGTTTTAACATAGGTTGTAAGGTAGTATCCTTCAGGATTTCTTCTTTTTTAATCTCTTCTGTTAAAATTTCTTTTATATTTATAAGTCCTAATATATTATCCTTATCCCCATCAACTACAACAGGGTAGCGTGTATATTTCTCTCTCTTAATGACTTCCCTAACCGTTTCAACACTGTCATTCATATTCAAGGTCACCATTTCTGTCCTTGGTACCATGATCTCTTTTGCAATTCTTTCATCAAACTCAAAAATATTGTTTACGTACTCCAGTTCGCTTTTGTTAATTTCTCCACTTTCATAGCTTTCCGAAAGTAGTATACGCAGTTCTTCCTCTGAAAGTCCCAATTCATTTTCAGATACCGATTTGAATCCAAACCAGCCAACCAGTACTCGAGCGGAATTATTTAATACCCAAATGAATGGGTACATAATTTTATAAAACCAAATTAAAGGTTTTGATGTCGCAAGAGTAATTTCTTCTGCTCTTTGGATAGCTATTGTTTTAGGAGCTAACTCTCCAATAACCACGTGTAAGAACGTTACAGAAGCAAATGCCAAACCAAACGATAAAATATGGGATACTGCCTCATTTAATTCCAACCTCTTAAATAATGGAAACAATAAGCTCTCAACCGTGGGTTCTCCCAGCCAGCCCAGACCTAAAGCAGTAACGGTTATACCAAGCTGGCAGGCTGATAAATATTCATCCAAGTGGGTAGTCACATGTTTGGCTGCTTCCGCCCCTTTTCTGCCTTCTGCAATTAATTGTTCAATTCTGGATCCTCTTACCTTTACAATAGCAAATTCTGTCGCCACAAAAAATCCAGTTAACGCGATTAGTAAAGCAATTAATAGAAGATTTATGATTGTCAATCGCTGACCTTACATGGTGTAAGGCTTACACCTCCATAATAAATGTATGTATACGTTTATTCATACCCATAATCAGCTCATTTTACTGAAAGAAAGCCGCAATCGATTGAATGCAGCTTCCTTTCAAATCTTAGTATTATTAGTTTTCCTTTATTGATGGTAAATTATGAGGCTTTTGTATCTAATTTCGCCTTTTCTACAACTTGATCCTTTGATAAGAACCAACCCGCTGCAGCAATTCCCACTAACACGGCGTAAAACGTTAGTTTCCATTCTGTTGAATGGGCAAATTCCTCACTTAATACGGCAAGCGATGGATGTGAAAGAGTGTAAACAGCAAGCTTTACACCTACCCAGCCAACAATACCGAATGCTGCAATTTCTAATCCAGGTCTTCTTTCTAACAGCTTAACAAATTGATTAGCGGCAAAACGCATAATCACTAGACCAATAATCCCACCAGCAAAAATAACTAAGAACTTTCCTCCATCAAGCCCCCCAATATTAGGAAGCGGAGTTTCTGGAAGCACCACTGCAAGTGCTACTGCAGCTAAGATGGAATCGACTGCAAAGGCAATATCCGCTAATTCTACCTTAAAAACAGTCATCCAAAATCCACTTTGCTTAGCAGGCTTCTCTTTCTGTTTAATTTCTGATTTTCCATTAACAGCTACTTTTCGGACAATATGATTAATCGCCATAAATAACAGATAAAGAGCTCCAATAGCTTGAACCTGCCATACATCTACAAGGAAAGAAATAACAAATAATGAAACAAATCGGAACACAAACGCACCAGCTAATCCATAAAATAATGCTTTCTTTCTTTCTTCTTCAGGTAGATTTTTAACCATGATTGCAAGTACTAAGGCATTGTCTGCTGCTAATAATCCTTCCAGCGCCACTAACACCAACAATACCCATCCATATTCCAGCAATAGAGAAAAGTCCATCAATAAGTCCTCCTAATAAGTAAGTTTTTTTCTAAAATATCCCTTTGCTGCAATAAAAAAGCCTTTACCAAGGTAAAGGCCAATAGCCTTTACCCTAGGAAAAAGCGAAACACGCTTTTTCCCCGGTAAAGGCCATAAAAATACAAAAAGACCTTTACCGTTTGTGCAGTAAAGGTCTTGCTAACAACGTCACGTTGCCAATAAAGCCGGAGAAATTACTTTCTCGGAATGACGACTTTATTGTCCAGCTACTCCCCTTTAAAAAGGAAATATTTTATTACTAATACTATATGATAAATCCACTACATCGTCAATACCAAAATTTAGATTTTTCTCAAAAACTTCAGAACTGATATTACTGATAGGAAATCCTTTACAATTCTTCAAATGTAAACGTAAAATATAAATAATTACCAATTCTCTTATGTGGACATACTAACAAGGTATAAGGATGTGAAAAAATTTGGAGAAAAAGAAAAAGAAGAAATCTCATTTTCCAATCCGCCTAAATCTGCTATTTTTCAGTGTATTTTTGTTATTTTCCATCCTAATTTTGCGCCTGGGATTTGTTCAAATCGTGTACGGGGAAAATTTCAAACGTGAGTTGGAGAGAAAAGAGGATATTACAATAAACAACCCTGTCCCCCGTGGAAAAATGTTTGATAGTAATTACCGAGTCATCGTTGACAATGTTCCAAAACGCGCGATTACATACACAAATATGGGAGCCAGCCAGAAAGAGATGCTGGATACGGCAGATAAATTGGCCAAATTAATTGTTAAGAATTATGATAAGATGACGCAACGGGAAAAAAAGGATCTTTGGATCCATGAAAATCAGGAAAAAGCAGAAGCAAAAATCACAAAAAAAGAATTAGATTTATTTAAAGAAAAAAAATTAAAGGATAATGATTTATATAAATTAAAGATTGAACGAATCACCAAGGAAGAAATAAGTACGTTAACACCAGAAGAACTAGAAGTCTGGGCCATTTATCTTGAATTTTCGAGCGGTTATAAATTTACCCCGCAAATTGTCAAAAATGAAGATGTCACACCTGAGGAATTTGCGATTGTGAGTGAAAATTTACAATCCCTCCCAGGAGTTGACACGACTACAGACTGGGATAGGTCCTATGCCTTTGATCAAACAATAAAATCAATCCTAGGGAACGTAACGAAAACCGAGGAAGGTTTGCCTGCAGATCGACTAGATCATTTTTTATCATTAGGGTACAACCGTAATGACAGAGTTGGAAAAAGCCAGCTTGAACTGCAATACGAAGATGTACTCCACGGACACAAATCAAAGGTTAAGACGATTACAGATAAGCAAGGTAATGTTATTGAAACCCAAGTGGTTTCGGATGGGAAAAGAGGCAAGGACCTCGTCCTTACCGTTGATATGGATTTACAAATAGCTGTAGAAAAAATCATAGAAGAAGAGCTTTGGGGATTGAAAAATAGTCCAAATACCGCACTTTTGGATCGCGCCTATGTCGTGTTAATGGATCCGAATAATGGAGCGGTTTTAACAATGGCAGGAAAAAGAATCGTTAAGGATCCTGAGACCGGACAATTAGAAATGCTGGACGACGCATTAGGTACCATTACGACTACCTATAACGTAGGTTCTGCCGTGAAGGGTGCTACGGTTTTAACAGGTTTTAAAACAGGTGTTATTAAACCAGGAACTCGTATTAATGACACAGGAATTAAAATCAAGGACACTCCACTGAAAAAGTCCTATTCCTATTTAGGTACTCTGAATGATGTCGATGCTTTAAAGTTATCGTCAAACGTTTATATGTTCCATACTGCCATTAGAATTGGTAAAGGAAATTACCAATTTGAACAGCCTTTAAGCCTTGCTCCAAATACGGTTGAAATCATCCGAAATTCTTTTGCAAGCTTTGGACTTGGTTCTAGAACAGGTATTGATCTGCCTAATGAATCTAGTGGACTTAAGGGGCCAAGCCGACTCCCTGGTCATATAATGGACTTAGTTATTGGACAATATGATACGTATTCCCCTATGCAGTTAGCACAATATATTTCAACCATTGCAAATGGCGGAAAAAGGATGAAACCGCATATTGTAAAGGAAATACGTGAGCCTATCGATAATAATACAGACGAAATTGGTCCTGTTTTCCAAGAAATTAAACCAACTGTCCTGAATACAATCGATGCTGAACCTGCATGGATGGACCGGGTCCAATTAGGCTTTAAAAAAGTATTCCAGGAACCAGGAGGAACAGCATATAAACGTTTTACTGGCGTTCCCTACTCTCCTGCAGGGAAAACTGGTACGGCCGAGGCATTTTATGATGGACCATTACGCGCGAATTTCGGTAAGGAGCCGCCTCCGGTTATGAATTTAAGCTTAGTTACTTATGCACCTAGCACCAATCCTGAAGTGGCAATGGCTGTGATTGTCCCTTGGGCCTACCAAGGAACCACAGATAATGGAGCAAACTTTCTCATCGGGCGAAGAGTGATGGATACCTACTTTTCCATGAAGAACCATTAATTAGAAAAAAGCGTCTTTTTAAAAATGGTTCCGTTTTGAGGTGCTTTTCTTAGACTACGTGCCGAAATGACAGTCGTATTGGAATCGTTATTATTAATAAAAATGTAAAACTCGCCAAATTGGCGAGTTTCTTTATTAGGAATACAAAAATAATATAACCTCACTTTCTTGTGATACGGCTCACCGTAATGCATCAAAATGAGGTTCTCTTGGATTTTTGAGATAAAACTCACTCCATTTTAAATAAGATGTCTTGTCTTTAAAGGGGTGAGTAACCAGCGAAAGTAAAATAAGCGGAATTTGTCCGTCTATTTATCAAATCGGATGTTTAACTTCATCCCTCAACCGATATCTCATATAGTGACCATTTCCCTTACCTTTTATTAGGTTCGGTCACTATAGAGCTCATTCATATCAGACGCCTTTTTGAATCCACTATCTTATTGGTAACACATAAAACAATATGCAGAAAAAGTGGAGCACCGTACCAGCGATGACAAATAAATGCCAGATTGCGTGATGGTATCGAAATCCGCGCCATACATAAAAAATCGCCCCGAATGTGTAGAGGAGACCGCCAATCATTAAATAGGTCATCCCTTCAGAAGGAAGCTTTGCGGCTAAGGGTTTCCATGCAAAAACCATCATCCAGCCCATAACCACATAGAGAATTGTCGAGGTAAATAAATATTTTTTTGTAAAAAAACATTTAAAAATCGTACCAGCAATCGCCAGTCCCCATACTATTCCGAATAAAGACCAGCCTAAAGGTCCTCTAATGACAACGAGCAAGAATGGTGTATAGGTTCCTGCGATAAATAAGTAAATAGAGGAATGATCAAAGATTTCAAATAGGTCTTTCGCTTTACCTTCAGGAAAACTATGTACCAATGTTGATGACATATACAAAATGAACATGGATGCTCCATAAATCGTAAAGCTAACAACGTGCCATGCCGTTCCGTAAAGTGTGGAAAAAACAATCAATATGACCAAAGCAGCAATACTAAGCATGGCACCAATTCCGTGCGTAATCGAATTGGCAACTTCCTCTTTCCGTGAAAATACATGTGTGTTTGCCATTGCTTCCAAAAACTCCTTTTTTATCTTTTCTTCAATTTCTCAATTAAATCTATTATGCTCTTTTTTGGACTCCAGCAGTTAAATTTATAATTCGTTTTGGTTTCAAATCCTAAACGACTACAATAATAAATCATTGATTCTGATTTTCTTTCAGCTTTAAAATGTTTGCAAGTGGCACAGCAATGGAAATCTTTCATTATCTCTCCTCCACAGATTTACCAATCTATTAATTATTCATTCATAGTTTGTTCATATTTTTTCGCTAAGATTATTATAGGTTCAGTAACACCGAACCGATCCTCCCCCCCTTTTATTTTATAGATTTTTTAACCATACCCGGCATTTGCCGGGTAAATTTTTTACAACGAAACCACTAGGTACACCACCGTTCCCCACATGATTACAGCAGATATTTTGTTTAATGTGTTAATGAAATTGCCCGTTAAATCAAATTTTCCTACCCACCTACCAGCGATGGATAATCCAAAAAACCATAACCAAGAAACGAAAATACAGACAATAGTAAAGACTGCCTTTTCTATTCCTGTGTATGCTAATGAACTTGTTCCGATTACACCAACGGTATCCATTATGGCATGTGGATTTAATAATGAAATAGACGCGGCAAATGTAATTTGTTTCCGGCTTGAAAATAATTGAACACTATTCCCCTCGCTACTAGGTTTACTTTTCCATGTTACATAGCCCATATATAGTAAAAAAGCAATACCAATCACACTCAATGTAAATTTTAAAAAGCTGATTTCTAACACAACAGCGGAAATTCCTAAAACAGCCAACGAAATTAAGAGTGTATCACAAAGTGCAGCTGTTAAAACCACCGGTAACGCGTTTGTCCATTTTGGCTGTGTGGCCCCCTGATTAAATACAAAAACATTTTGTACCCCTAAAGGTAATATCAGTCCAAAGGCTAAAATAAATCCATGAATTGCAGCACTAATCATTTTGTCTCTCCCAAACATAATAATACTGGCTGTCTACTAATTAGCAGACAGCCTGTTTATCGATATACTATATTTTTCTTTGCATAAAGATTTCAGGGTCATCGAGTGTTTGAAAACCGTATTGTTCATATAAACCATGGGCGTCATAAGTACATAACATCATTTTCCGAACATCTTTTAGTTCGGATTGCCCTACCATCGTTTCCATCATCCATTTCGATAAGCCTCTTCCTCTATATTCAGGAAGGACAAATACATCCATTATCCAAGCGAATCTTACAAAATCTGTTACCGCACGGACAAAACCAATTTGCTTCGCTTTCCCTTTTGAAGGATCACCCTCATACATTCCAAAGCAAATCGAGGATTTCTCTACCGATTTCTTTACTTTTTCCATCGTGATACCTTTAGCCCAGTATGAATCAACACTCAAAAAATGGTGAATCACATCAGTATCAAGATATTGCTTATCTGTACTAAGAATAAATCCATCTTTTTCCCAACTATCCATGTTCCATCACCTTCCATAAATTAGGAATAAACTACTATCTTGTTATTACTGAAGTATACTTCCTTCCTCAGCTGTCAATAACAATACCAAAACACTAGAGAAAGAGGTGTCATGGTATGAAAGGAATCTACTTTATTAATGATCGGATAAGTTTAAAGGGGCTTTCGAAGGAAGAAAGCTTTAAACTTCAAGAACAATCTATATTACCATACATACAAAAACATAAAATCGAAGTGGTAAAATTAAATCCTTTTCAAATTTATGACTGCTACACCGTTCCACATGCACTATTACATGATCTAAAAAAGCATAGAAGCTATCTTGATTGTTTAATCCAATACTCTCCTTTAGTAATGGAAGATTTTATGAATACATACCCAGCCCGATGGTTTATTCTAAAAAGCTTTTTTAAAGAAGTCATTACAATTGAAGATAAAGATCTTCCAGTAAAATACATTGTTTAGTCCTCAGATTCCTTTGCCATTTTACGATACATGATCACAAAATTAATTAGGATTAGAATGAGAATATAGCCGCCATATAGACCAAAAGAAAACAGCTTGTTACTGCTAAAAGAAGCACCCGCAAATGATAAAATCAAGATGTTTGGTATCTTCCCTATCGTGGAAGCGGTAAAAAATATCAGCCAATTGACGTTACTCAAACCACAAATGATGTTGATAACAGGCGCTGGGATGATTGGAATCAGTCTGCAGGTTAAAATAGCCACAAATGAATTTCGATTAAGAAGGTCCTCGTATTCCTGGACTTTCGGATATTTCATTAACTTAGATTGTGCATAATCCCGGAAACCGTACCTGCTTAAAAAGTAGAAACTCATAGTTCCAGCCATCGCTCCCGTCATGGTGACGATTACTCCTTGAGTCGTTCCAAATACACCGCCAATAACACCAGCTAGGACTGGAAAAGGAATAACAGGAAAAAAGACGCATATCGCAACAAAAAGAATGCTGATGAAAGTTGAAAAGATTCCGCCTGACTTTATTAATGTAAGTAATTCATCCTTTTGCAAAAAGCCAATGGCAATGACAATAAATAATAATGATATGCTGAGCATTCTTTTAAACATCAATTTCTCCTAATCTAATTTACTCTTCATAGTTAAGTATAAAGGTAAAATCCCCTTTCATAAACAATAAATTATCAGATTTTTTGAACAAAAAAAGACCTTTATCGTTTGATAAAGGTTGTTTTCGTTCTATTAAAATGCTGTTCTTGCCCCTAGATATCTAGGTTTCCAATATGGATTATTCATATCGGTAATCGTTACACCTGTAGATGTACCGGCATGAATGAATTTGTTATCACCAATGTAAATTCCTAAATGACTAGGACCAGGTGCATAGGTTGAAAAGAAAACAAGGTCACCCAAGCTTGGGCTGCTAACCGTCTTAAGACCAGAAAACTGTGTTGCTGCTGTTCTTGGAAGAGAGATTCCTACTTTTTCAAAAACGTATTTTGAGAAGCCGCTGCAGTCAAAACCAGCTGGAGTATTTCCCCCCCATAGGTAAGGTGTGCCGATATATTTCTTGGCTTCTGTTATCACCATTTGCGCTTTTGAAACAGTAGAAATTTGAGACGGCGCCGGAGTTTCAGCGGCACCAGAAACTTTAAGGACTTGTCCAACATAAATGGTATCGGAGGTCATGTAATTAAGAGATTTTAGCTGTGCAACTGTTAGCTTATGACGTGTGGAAATTCCCCATAATGTATCCCCTTTTTGTACAGTGTAAGTGGAAACAGATTGAGTTTCATGTGTGTGAGGTGCCAATAATGATAGTTTTTGGTTCACATAGAGGCTGTCGCTGGTCAGTTTATTCCATTCTTTTAAATTCGCAACTGATAGATTATTATTTTGCGAGATTCTCCAAAGCGTGTCTCCTGATTTAACTGTATAGACATTCTCATGCGCACTAACAGATCCACCAAAAGAGGTAAACAATATGCCGGCAGCTGCCGCGACTGTCAGTAAATGTTTTTTCATTGTAGGTCTCCTTCAATCGTAGTACATACATCATAAAGGAGAAAGCCTATTTGATTACATCCTAAACATTTGGGTAATTAGGAAGGATTTCCCTAATGCGGAAATGAAAGCCCTCTAGTAACAAACCTTAGAAAAAGTTCCAACCCTTATCCATAAAGGATTTAAGATCACTTTATCTATTAAATACAAAAACGAAATTAGGAGTTTGGTATTTTATTGAAAAAGGATTGTAGAAAATTTGTAACAAACCTTATGAAATATTGTAACAATCATTTCATGCACAACGAAAGGACAAATTTATAATAAACCTATAGAAACAATTTTTATGGTTTTTAATTGGTTTAAAAATATTATGAATCTTGGTGATAAGTATGCAAGGACTAAGTAAAGGACATCCACATGCAATGGGACATCCACATGGAATGAAAAAAATTGATTATGACATTAACCCGTTTATTGTCATTTGGGAAGTAACACGCGCATGCCAGCTGAAATGTGTTCACTGCCGCGCTGATGCCCAGCTAACTCCAGATCCTCGTGAATTAACACATGAAGAAGGAATAAATTTAATTGATCAAATTTATGAAATGGACAATCCAATGCTAGTATTTTCAGGCGGGGATTGTATGATGCGCGAAGACCTTTTTGAACTTGCTGACTATGCAGTTAAAAAAGGTATGCGTGTTAGTATGACTCCTAGCGCAACTCCGAATGTTACTAAGGAAAAAATGCAACGTGCAAAGGAGGTTGGTCTTTCACGCTGGGGCTTAAGTCTTGACGCACCGACAGCAGAGATTCACGACAAATTCCGTGGTGTGCCAGGTTCCTTCGATCTGACGATTGAAAAAATCAAGTACTTAAACGAATTAGGAATGCCTCTGCAAATCAATACAGTTATCTCTCGTTACAATTATGACCATCTTGAAGAAATGTCTAAGCTAGTTGAAGAGCTTGGCGCCGTCATGTGGTACATCTTCTTACTGGTTCCGACAGGACGCGGTCAAATGGATGCATGTATTACTCCAGCCGAGCATGAAAAGGTATTCCGTTGGTTGTACCAGCTCAGTAAAACAGCTCCTTATGACATTAAAACAACTGCAGCACAGCATTACCGTCGTGTTGTATTACAAGAAAAAGCACGTGACCACGTTATTGAAAAAGGTGAAATTCGCTACGAAGACTCAATCACTACTGATTTCGCTTCGATGCACGATGGCTTAAAACGTGCACCAAAGGGTGTAAATGACGGAAATGGCTTTGCCTTCGTTAACCACATTGGGGATGTAATGCCAAGTGGATTGCTGCCTATCGTTGGCGGTAATATCCGTGAAACCCCGTTAGCAGAAATATATCGTGAAGCAAAAGTCTTTAAAGACCTTAGACAGCCTGATAACTATAAAGGTAAATGCGGAGTTTGCGAATTTAATAAAATTTGCGGCGGATCCCGTTCTAGAACATATGCGGTAACAGGAGACTATATGGAAAGCGAACCTTTCTGTGTTTATATCCCTCTAGCAATGAGAAAAAAATCTGAACAGACCGTTTAATAAAAAATAGGCATTCCAATAGGAATGCCTATTCTTATTCCAATAATTCTGTGTTTGAAATCTAAACATCTACATTTACCATACTTTTTATTATGGATATAAATGCTGCCAGGTTCCCATCTTTTATTAAAAGTTTGGATTTTTATTCCGCAAATAAGTATCATTTATTTTTGTAAAAAGCGCGATATATCGTTATGATTATGTAATGGAGAATTCTAAATAACAGAAAATGAAATAAGGTGTTTAAGATGATTAGAACCATTGCAGTTAATCAAAATTATCAATTCATTCACGACCTTCAGCCAAAAGAGTTAATCCAGGGAGATTATTTATGGTATTGGATTGATTTTCAGCAGCCTACTCAAAGCGAAATTGAGGTATTAAATGATCCCCTTCATTTCCACCCTTTGGCAATCGAGGATTGTATCTATACACTGCAGCGACCTAAGCTAGATTACTATGAGGAAAATACTTTTTTTGTTACACAAGCTTTAAATCCACTCACCTTAACAAAAGAAGAAATTAATTTTTTCCTTACAGAACAATATATCGTTACCTTTCATCACCACCAATCTCCCGAGATTGCTGAGGTATGGGACAGACTATCTCTTTCAACAAAAGCTAGAAAATGGAATCCTTCTCAAGTGTTATACCATGTCTTAGACAAAATGGTAGACAATTACTTCCCACTTGTCTATCAAGTGGAAGATACCTTAAATGAAATAGATGAAAATTCTAAAGGTAGATCCATGGAAGCATTATTAGAAGTTTTGTTTGATACAAGACATGATCTTCTATCGTTGCGACATACTATTACCCCAATGAGAGATTTAGTTTATCGAATCATAAACTCCCAAAGGATGTCAGGGATGCAGATAAAAATTGAATATTTCTCTGACATTCATGACCATCTTTTAAAACTAACTGAAATGGTTGAAGCAAATCGAGAATTAGCGTCTGATATCCGAGACAGCTATATTTCTTTAAATTCACATCAAACTAATCATGTGATGAAGGTCCTTACGGTTATTACTACCCTATTTATGCCACTTACCTTTATCGCGGGTATATATGGGATGAACTTTCACTACATGCCTGAATTAACATGGAAATATGGTTATTTTTCCACTTTATTATTAATGTTTTTAGTAGTATTAGGAATGTCTCTGTGGTTTAAAAAGAAGGGATGGTTCAAGTAATAAAAAAAAGACTAGTCCGCTTAGTCTTTTTTTGTTATTCCCAATTTTCGTAGATAACCGTACCCCCTGTTAAATCAATGGTATTACGCTCACCCTTATAGTATGTCCTTCCATCCTTTTCAAAAATATAATTTTCATAGGTAAATACCTCTTTTCCGTCTGGCAGGTGGATGACTACTTGGGAACCTAGATTCTCATCAGGTGATTCAATTTTTATTGTGCTAAGATAGTAATATCGAAATACAAAGAAGCCCGCTGTTACTATGATAAAAGTGAGTAAGAAATAAATTGGTCCCTTCCAGGAAATTTGCCTTGATTTTTGGTGATATAGTTCAAATCTGGTCATTTTTCTCCCCCATATGCTCTTTAATTATTCGATAATTTTAATTATTCATTTTATTTCCATATTATAGACCCTTATCCTTCTTTAGGAAAAATCCACACTTCCTACACTATGCAAGCACACTAAAAAAGTTGACGGAATTTGATTTCAAATGATTTTTCTATAAAATGTTATAATAGGTATGAGTGTTACTAAAAGGGGGATAAAGCTTTGACAAACAAGAACACAGAGGAAACAATGAAATTATTGGTGGATTTAGTATCAATCCCTAGTCCATCAGGAAATACCAATGAAGTCATTTCCTACGTTGAAAAATACCTTGCAGATTTAAACATTGAAACAAAAAGAAACCGAAAAGGCGGCCTTATCGCAACAATAACTGGAATAGATACTAGCCAGCATCGTATGCTTACTGCTCACGTTGATACTCTTGGCGCCATGGTTAAGGAAATTAAATCAAACGGCAGACTAAAGATTGACTTGATTGGCGGATTTAAATTTAACTCGATTGAAGGTGAATACTGCCAAATAGAAACAAGCAACGGTAAGAAATATACGGGGACAATCCTTATGCACCAAACCTCTGTCCATGTTTACAAAGACGCTGGAAAAGCGGAACGTAACCAAGACAACATGGAAATTAGACTGGATGAAAAAGTACATAATGCAAATGAAATTAGAGCGCTTGGAATTGAGGTTGGTGATTTCGTATCCTTTGACCCACGGGTAGAGGTGACTCCAAGCGGTTTTATTAAATCTCGACATTTAGATGATAAAGCAAGTGTTGCCATATTACTTCAATTAATGAAGCAATTAAAAAATGAGAACATTCAATTACCTTACACGACCCATTTCTTAATTTCGAACAATGAGGAAATTGGTTATGGTGGAAATTCAAACATTCCACCTGAAACTGTTGAGTATTTAGCCGTTGATATGGGCGCGATGGGGGATGGCCAATCAACCGATGAATACACAGTATCTATTTGTGTGAAGGACGCAAGCGGACCATACCACTATGCACTTCGCAAGAATTTGGTGCGGCTGGCAGAAGAAAACAGTATCGAATACAAACTCGACATCTACCCTTTCTATGGGTCCGATGCCTCAGCAGCCATTCGCGCTGGGCACGACATCGTACACGGGTTAATAGGTCCTGGAATAGATTCCTCCCATGCTTTTGAACGGACACATGAATCATCGATTGAAAATACAGCAAAGCTTTTATTACAGTACGTCCAATCTAAATTAGTTATTTAACAAATTAAAGGAGGTTAGGTATGTTTTCTAACATTGGTGTACCAGGATTAATCTTAATTCTAGTGCTTGCATTAATTGTCTTTGGACCGAATAAACTGCCTGAAATTGGCCGTGCATTTGGTAAATCCCTTCGTGAATTCAAGCGTGCAACAGATGGAATTACGAACGACATTAAGGAAGAGTTTAAGGATGATTTAAAAGAGGCACAAAAGGAAAAGATTGAATTAAAGAAATAAAAAAATGCAAGCTGCATTATCGCAGCTTGCATTTTTTACCTTCGCGATTTATCCGCAAAGTTCTGAAGTTGGTTCAATATTTTCTTCCGAGCTTTATCATTTCTCAGTAGATATGCTGCTCCCAATGCAGCTGTTGTCAATAACAATCTATTTCTTGCCAAGTGATCAACCCCACAATTCTATTCTGCTAACATGGTCTTTATTTTATCATTATGTTGCTTCGACTGTTCGAGAAGTTGATTTAATAATTCTGCTGCCCGCTTATCATTTTTCGCCTCAACTGAAGTCTTTAGGTCATGGAAGGTTTTCCAATGACCCATCGCTTTACCGCCGTGAGCTCTTTGAACAAATTCCTCTTTGGTTATTTTTCCTTCATCTAACTGTTTTTTTAACTCTTGAATCTTCGACATTTTTTCTTGCTTCCACTTTTCTCGTTTCTTAGCATTTTCAGGACTTAGCCACTTGTTTCTTAATTCCTTTTTCTCAGCTAATACCTTTGTCCATTCTGCTTTTTTATCAGGGGTAAATTGATCCACCCATCCTAGCAGTTTTTCTTCACGCTCCGCCATTTTTGCCTGCCAGTCTTTGTGATTATGCTCCTGTTTTTCACAATCACATTCTTCTGTCTCCTTCTCTCTATCTTTATCCTGAGAGCCTGGTACTGCTGGTTTTTCACTTCCACCTGGCGTTTGTACATTCGCTATTGCAAAGCCTGGCATCGCTAGTATTAAACCTAGCAAGATAATCAACATTCTTTTTTTCATCGCAATTCTCCTTCTTTCTTACTATATTCGTTAAATATTTAACCAGTTTTTAAATTGGCACGAATTTATCATTCCCTGTAAGTTGAAAAAAATTTACCAATTCGACAAATTTAAATAGTAAATACCACTTGTTTCTTCATAAGAGATATCGTATTCTATGAATATATAAGATATGTGAAATACTTCACAATGTTAAAGAGCAAATCGCTCTATATTTTTTTTAAAAGATAATGTGAAAAGTTTCACATTATAATCGTAGATAAACTTATTTTTTGATAGGGAGATGCATGAAAATGAGCAAACCAAAAATAGTGATACTAGGAGCAGGTTACGGAGGAATCATCACAAGTAAAAAGCTAGAAAAGTTATTAAAGTCTGGGGAAGCAGACGTTACTTTAATCAATAAACATGGATACCACTACATCACAACTCAACTCCATAAAACTGGAGCAGGTACTGCTGCTGATCGCCAAATTGCAATGGAGATTCCAGAATTGATTAATCCTGAAAAAACAAATTTTATAAAGGGCAGTGTTACAGCGGTAGATATAACAAAGCAAGCGGTACACCTTGAGGGTGGCGAAACTGTAGAATATGATTACCTATTAATTGCTTTAGGTTTTGATATTGAAACATTCGGAATTCCTGGAATTAAGGAACATGCTTTTGCCATCCGCAGCTTTAGAAGTACAAAAGCCATTTATAATCAAATCATTAGACAATTATCTCTTTATAAAGAAGACAAAGATTCATCTCGCCTCACCTTTGTTGTTGCTGGCGGCGGATTTACAGGAATAGAAATGTTAGGTGAATTAGCAGAAGGACTTCCTAACCTTTGTAAAAAATATGATGTTCCTTTTGAGGATGTAAAAATTGTTGCAGTAGAGGCTGCGGCATCTGTTATTCCGTTTTTCCCTAAGGAATCCATCCAATATACAACTGAGGTGCTAGAAAAGTTTAATATTAAAATGTATATATCAACCAAAATCTTAGAATGTACACCTGAGAAGGTTGTACTTGAAAATAATATCGAGATTCCAACTCGTACATTAATTTGGTCTTGTGGGGTTAAGGGCAACCCAATTGTACAAAACTGCGGCTTACCTATTGAAAAAGGCAAACTCCCAGTAGATTCATTCCTTCGAGTTAATGATAGAAAAAACATCTTTAGTATTGGTGACTGTTCTTTATTCATGAAGGATGAAAAAAATGCTCTCCCTCCAACAGCACAGGTTGCCCTCCAAGAAGCTGATGTATGTGCGAAAAATATTGTTGCAACGTTAAGAGGAGGTAAATTGACAGCTTTTGAATATCATCACAAGGGATCTGTTGCATCAATCGGAACCTTTGCTGCAGTAGGAAAAGTTGGAAACTTTAGATTATCTGGATTATTTGGTGCTTTCATGAAACAGGTAATTGAAGCTCGCTATTTATTAAACCTTGGCGGCCCTTCCCTTATTATTAAACAGCACTTTGGAGTAAGTAAAGAACCAGTAAAAATGACAGCTAATCAGTAATTGGTTAAACCTATGGAAAAGGAATCCCTCCCCTTCTTTCCATTGAATAGAATATCCCTTGTTGAATCATTGCCTTAATCCCCCAATTAAGGCAGCAAAACCACCTTTTACAGGTGGTTTTTTCATTTTCCTATTTGCATGAATAAATCTTTTTTATTGGCTTAATATACATCCTTTTTGGTAAATACAAAGAATGAAACAAATAATCCAATCGCCCACCACACAAGTAGAACCAACATTGAAAATGACAATGTCATCCCTTCAATTGGCGGCGGGTTACCATTCATATAGTTTGTTAGCTTTAAATTCACCATAAAGAAATACTTAGCTGACTCCCACGACGAAACCATATTGCTAAGAATCGCACCTGAAATTAGGGCAGCCAGCATAACACCCATGCCAGCAGCCGTACTGCGAATTAAAACAGATAGCATGAAGGAAAGAGTCCCAACGACAATCGCCACAAACCATACAAGTCCAAAATCCATTAATAGAAACTGCCATTGATTGATTAACTTCACGCTGGCGGTATTTAAACCTGCATCACTCACACTAAAACCAGTCAATACGGGTGCTCCCCACCCTTGATAACCAAACACCAATCCTGAAATACCATATGAGAGAATTCCGGCTATAGCTACAATTAAAGAGATCGCAAAAGTTAAACTTATATATTTACTCAGAAGGACTTTCCACCTTTTAACTGGCCGCGTTAATAGTAACTTAATCGAGCCTTGACTATGCTCAGAGGATACAATATCACTGGCAATTACCATCACCATCAAAGGGATAAATAGTTCAATTGAATTCTCTAAAAAAATCCTCATAAAGGTAGGAGCACCAGGCTCAGAGGGGTTAATGTCGTGATCTAAATAATATTGATTTTGCTGCAAGGCAATTTGCAGTTGTTTTTTCCATTCATCCGAAATACGAGCGCTGCTAATTCGGTTTTGCTGGTCAATAATGGTTTGCTGGATCATCGTCCGCCAATCGTCGGTTCCTAACTTTTCTCTTTGTCTTTCAACCTCTTTATATTGGGCATAGGTAAACATAGCTACCAGAATGCCAATAATAATGGCTATTACAACTAAGCGCTTTTTGGCAATCAGCTTCATCATTTCATTTTGAATCAGCTTATTCAATAGAATCACCCCCCGTTAACTCGAGGAACAAATCTTCCAATACAGGCATTTTACGATTCATTTCAGTCACAGATATACCTGCTTCCACAAGCATTTTATTCCACTCTGCTGCTTTTATCTCATCATATTCCGTCGAAATGGACCCATCTTCTCTTTCTTCAATGGTTGTGAAGGAACGTAAAACCTGCTTACCCTCCTCTATTGGATGGAAACGCCATACAACTCGTTCTCTATTTGATAACAAGTTATGAACAGAATCCGTTTTAATCACGGTTCCTCTAGAAATAATCGCCACTCGGTCGCAAAGTAATTGAATTTCACTTAATAGATGGCTAGAAACAAGAACACTCAGTCCTTCATCTTCAGCAAGGAACCGAATAAACTCCCTCATTTCTCTAATTCCAGCAGGATCTAACCCATTCGTTGGTTCATCAAGAATTAATACCTTGGGTCTTCCTAATAGCGCCTGTGCAATCCCCAGTCTTTGTCTCATTCCAAGTGAATAGGTTTTTACTCTATCGTGAATTCGATCTTTTAGTCCCACAAGCTCCGTCACTTCACCGATTCGCTCTTTGCCAATCCCTTCAAGCATATTCGCAAAATGCAGCAGATTATCATAACCAGATAAATACGGATATAATTCAGGATTTTCAACAATACAGCCGAGATGTTTCATTGCTTCCTCGAAGTTTTCTTCAATGTTATAGCCGCCAATCTGAATGCTTCCTGAAGTAGGTTTGATTAATCCTACTAACATCCGGATAGTCGTCGTTTTACCGGCACCATTTGGACCTAAGAATCCAAATACCTCGCCTTCTTTTAAATCAAAACTAATACCTTTAATTATTTCTTTTTTGCCGATTGTTTTTTTCAAATTATGTACAGATAAAGTTATTTTCTCCATCTTCGCCGGTCTCCTTACCAAGTAAGCAATGAAGCCACTCGTTCAGCTATTAAACGGTACCCTTTTGTATTTGGGTGAAACTTGTCAGTATATAGATAATCATTGACCTTTAGCTCAAAAAGATCAAATGTTGGTACAAATACAATCTTTGGGAAAGTGGCACTTAATTCCGCACTCTGATAATTCCAATGACGAACTACTTTTGACATCTCTTTTCCCTCTTCTAAGTCAATAAATGGGTTATATAGGCCAACGAAGAAAACATTTGCATTTGGATTACTTGCCCGAATCTGCTGGAAAATAAAATTCATGTTCTCAAGGAATTTCTTCTCAATTTCAGTAATGTCTTCTGGATTAGATTCAAATAACCCTTGTCCACCCCTGAACAAATCATTGCCGCCCATTGTGACTAAAACCATATCTGCTGTTTGAATTTGCCGCTGGACTTCTGTTTGCTGAATTTGCTGCCTTAGCTGGTCAGACCTTTGTCCGCTAATACCTAAATTTGTTAACCGCACTTCCTGCTTTGATTTTTCCTTTATTTCATCCATAAGGACACCAACATAGCCTTTTCCGGTTTCATCACCTGTTCCTCTTGTTAAGGAATCACCTAAGGCAACAATATGCATTTCATCTTTTTTCTCTGCTTTTTTTTCAATAACGTTTTTCTCTGGGATTTTATCGGGCTTGCCTGCATAATATTCGGATACTGCCCACCCAAGTCCAATCAGCCAGAGGAGGCAAAAAAATACTGATACCATGGTTACCGACCTTATGACATTCTTATTCAAAAAGCTTCATCCTTTCTGGCGATTTCTACCTTTTATTTAATCACAATTATTGGCTGAATCAAACTTTCAATCCATAAAAAAACCGATTTCCTAAACGGAAACCGGTTCTTTCTTCGCACTTTCTTCTAAACTGTCTTTTGGTCCAAAAAATTCAAAGTGAATTCTATCTTCATTTACTCCTAAATTCTTTAAAGAATTATTAATAGATTTCATAAATGGTAGTGGCCCACAGAAATAGAAGTCTGCCTCTAAACTTGGTATGTTGTTGTCAAGCCACTCTTGTGTTACATAGCCTTCAACATCGAAGGTATTATTCTTACGATCCTCTTCAGTTGGTGAATCATAAAAGAAGAATGAGTTTACATTGTCCTTAGAAGCAAGTGTTTCTACTTCATCTCTAAGTGCATGGACATTTCCATTTGCCGCCGCATGTATGAAAGTTACCTTCCTTTCTGGCTGCACTTCAACTACTGTTTTCAACATACTTAACATTGGTGTTAATCCTACGCCACCGCTTAATAACACTACAGGTGTATTTTTTTCAATATCTAGGAAAAAGTCTCCCGCTGGAGCACTTATATTTAGGATTTCTCCTTCTGTTACACCGTCATGCAGGTAATTTGATACCATTCCATCAGGGTTGGCTGTTCCGGCTTCACGTTTTACGCTGATGCGGTAATAATCTTTGCCAGGGGCATCAGACAAGCTATATTGACGGATATGGGTAAACTCCTCCCCATCAATTTCAAGTTTTAGGCTAATATATTGACCTGGTAGAAATTGAGCAATTTCCTTGTTATCCACTGGTTTTAAATAGAAGGATGTAATAACATCACTATCTTTTACTTTACGGTCAACTACAAAACTACGGAAACCGTCCCATCCACCATGTTGTTTTTCGGCTTCCTCATACATTTCTGCTTCAACACTGATAAAGACATCTGCTATTACCCCATAAGCCTCTCCCCAGGCATTGATAATCTCATCTGTAGCAGCATCCCCGAGCACATCTTTAATTGCTAATAATAGGTGTTTACCGACAATCGGATAATGCTCTGCTTTAATCCCGAGACTTCTATGTTTATGAGCGATTTGCTTAACCACAGGAAGGATTGCTTCAAGATTATCAATATATTGAGCTGCCGCATAGACTGTCCCCGCAAGCGCTCTTTGTTGTCTTCCCTGTTTTTGGTTTGCATGGTTAAAGATATTTAATAATTCAGGATGATTCCCAAACATCATTTGATAAAAACGTGTTGTAATCGCTTCACCGTGTTTTTCTAAAACAGGTACCGTTGATTTAATGATTTCGATTGTTTTTTGATTTAACAAAACTAACACTCCTTATGTAGTAATTACTATTTATATAGTGATTATATGAGATATCACACAAGGAGTAAGTGATTTAAATCACATTCCGTTATATTTAGATACTTTATCCTAGACCTAAAGTACCTTCTTAACCTTACAGAATTCCCTTAGATTTTGCTTCTTGTAGCCAATCAGGAAACTCATTCAGCAGATTGTTATACAATTCTTCATCGGATATTTTTTCAATATCCTTAATGTGAAAGAAATTTGCATTATCTACGAAACGACCTTCCATGGTATCGAGTTTTTCAAGCACTTCAAAGTTAGAATCACCAATACCGACAAACTGCCAAAAAATTGGTTTATTGGAGGATTCAACTATTGGCTTTTTAATCGTTCTCTTACAACCGCCATCATTGATAAACACTATAAATGTTGGAACCTTCTCTGGTTGTTCAACCGTATATTTATTAATTACATCCTCCATTACTGGGGGTTCATCATTTCTACCAAATTTATGGATTAAATCGTTACTTAAAATATACTCATCTACATAATTAACAAAATCTCTTTCTGTTACTGACTTTAACCGAGAAAATTCATTATCATAAACCCATACATCAAGTGCTCCATCATCATCAAACTGATTGGCAACAGCTAAAATTCTCTCTACAACTTTTTGTACAGTCCCATTCTTATACAGTGTTCTCATTGAACCAGAAATGTCTAAAATTAAACCAACTCTAGCTACCACGTTCGTAAGTTTCTTCTTTTCTAAAATAACTCCGGCAGTCTTTTTCAATAAACTAATTGTCGTCATGATCTATCCCCTTTCAAAGTTCTACCAACTTCCATAATTATACTATAGTGGATAAAAATAAGTATTAAATTGTAAAACATTTAATACTCTTTATTGCACTAAAAAAAGAGGTCCACACAACCTAACTGGCGGGAAACCTCTTTCTAATTAATAGCTTCATTTATTATATAGTTTTTGCAAAAACGCAGGTATCTCTTGGGTCCTTTGTCCCTACTGACAGACTATCATTTTTTAATATCCCCTCTAATGTAAATCCTAATTTCTCTGGTATGGCTCTGCTTCTTGTATTAGTAGAATCACATCGGATTTCAACACGTTTTGCATGTAGTTCTGTAAACGCAAAACTCGTGATGGCCTCAGCTGCCTCGGTAATATAACCCTTTCCAGAATGACGTGTATCAATCCAGTAGCCAATTTCAAACTTAGGTATATCCCAGTTTATTCGATGTAAACCTGATGAACCAATAAATTCACCAGTTACTTTATCTAAAAGATGTAATCTTAAATCCTCACGTGTAATAAACTTGGCAATACTATCACGTATATTTGCTTCTACATCCTCCTCTGTTTGATTCGTATGAGCCCATGGCATCCACGGTTTTAGTTCATTAAGTGAAGCTTGTATGGCTTTGTGTACCGCTTTGCCATCACCTAGTTTGGGTTTTCGGATTAATAATCTCTCGGTAGTAAACTCCTCTGGAAATTCTCTTAATATTGGTTTCAAATTGTTTCCCCCTTTCGAAACTATGGATTTTCATGAAGTCCATTTTCACATTTCTTTTTCGACTTTGGGCTTCATAAAACCTTCATGAGGATCACTTTTTCATTTTCTCCTTAATTTTGGGATTCATGAACGTTTCTTGGTTACCACTTCTTCAGATTTCCTTTGATTTTGGGCATCAATGGCCCCTCTTGGTTACCACTTCTTCAGATTTCTTTTAACTTTGGGAATCAAGAGACCCTCTTGGTTACCACTATTTCAGTTTTCTTTTGATTTCGGGCATCAAGAGCCTTTCTTGGTTACCACTATTTCAATTTTCTTTTGATTTCGGGCTTCATAAGGGTCTATTAATAAAAGACCCCTCCAATAAGGAAGAGTCTAAAAATCATATTAGTATGCTTTTGCCCAGTAAACCATTTTGTCAGCTTCTTTACCGCAACATACACATGTAGTTGAAACTTGTTCTTGTTCAAATGGGATACATCTTGATGTTGCTGTTGTATCTTCTTTGATTTTCTCCTCACACGCGAGTTCACCGCACCACATTGCTTTAATAAAGCCTGGTTTCGCTTCAAGATTTTCCTTTAATTCAGGAAGCGTCACAGCCACGGATGTTCTTTCTTCACGGTGGTTCAATGCTTTATTATATAAATTCGATTGAATGTCATCGAGTAATTCTGCAAGCTTTGTTTCAAGTTCAGCCAATGGAACGAATACTTTTTCCAATGTATCCCTTCTCACTAACACAACCTGCTTGTTTTCAATATCTTTTGGTCCAACTTCCAAACGAACTGGGATACCCTTCATTTCGTACTCATTGAATTTCCAGCCTGGCTTTTTATCGCTTGCATCGATATCTACACGCGCAACGTTTGATAGAGACTTTTTCAACTCATAAGCAAAATCAAGAACTCCTTCTTTATGCTGTGCAATTGGCACAATCATAACCTGAGTTGGCGCAGCTTTTGGAGGAATCACTAGACCACGATCATCACCATGGACCATAATTAAGGCTCCAATGATTCTTGTTGTAAAGCCCCATGATGTTTGGTGAACATACTGAAGCTTTCCTTCTTTATCGGTATATTGGATATTGAATGCTTCCGCAAACCCTGTACCAAAGTGGTGGGAAGTTCCTGACTGTAGTGCTTTTCCATCATGCATTAAGCTTTCAATTGTAAAAGTAGCTTTCGCACCTGCAAATTTTTCTTTTTCCGTCTTCTGCCCTTTTACTACTGGAATTGCAAGAATCTCTTCACAAATCGCTGCATATACATTCAGCATTTTAATGGTTTCTTCCATTGCCTCTTCATCCGTTGCATGTGCTGTATGACCTTCCTGCCATAAAAACTCTAATGTCCGTAAGAAAGGACGGGTTGTTTTTTCCCAGCGGACCACGTTTGCCCATTGGTTGTAGAGTTTTGGTAAGTCCCTGTAAGAATGGATGATATGGCTATAGTGCTCACAAAAAAGAACTTCAGATGTAGGGCGAACAACTAATCGTTCTGCAAGTTCCTCAGAACCGCCATGTGTAACCCATGCTACTTCTGGTGCAAAGCCTTCAACATGATCCTTTTCTTTTTGCAATAAGCTTTCTGGAATAAACAAAGGCATATAGACATTTTCATGCCCTGTTTCTTTGATCCGGCGGTCTAATTCATTTTTTATATTATCCCAAAGGGCATACCCATAAGGTCGAATAATCATCGATCCACGTACACTTGAATAATCAATTAAGTCTGCTTTTGTTACTACATCGGTATACCATTGGGCGAAATCCTCATCCATGCTGGTAACATCTTTTACAAATTCCTTAGCCATTTTGACACCTCATTATTTTTTTGAATATAAAAAGGCCTTGGCCCCAAAAAGGGACCAAGACCTGGCGATACCACCCTAAATTCATAAAGCAAATGCTTTATACTCTCGACATGATAACGGATTTTATCCGCATGTATCTTCAACAAAATGATCCGATACAGAACTCCGAGGCAGGTTCAAATGTTTGTCTTAAGAAACCTTCCACCAATGGTTTCCTCTCTTTGTAAGACCATTTACATTTTACTAATCCTCATCACAGTTTCAATACTATTTTTCAAAATTATATATTTCAGATACAAAAATGTCAAATATTATTATGGAAAATTATTCTGACTTTCATTTCTCCATATCTTTATTCTTAACCACTATTTAGGTTACAATTATGTAAATGAGGTGATGTTCTTGAAAAACGAAGAAAAGAATGAGGTAGAACAGGAAGAGGAAGAAAAGCAATACTTACTGGAACTTATGAAAATGCAAAATGAAGCCTTAAAAAGAATCTATAAAAATTCATTAGATCATGAAAAGAAAGAATAATGCCCTATTTAACCGGACGTTACTGACGTCTTTTTTATTTTTCTCTAAGTTCATTAAACGTTCATAAAAGTCTCTAAAAATACAATACATTGCATTTATAATTTACATATGTTGTTTATTAACTTTAGGGAGTTTTTTAAATGTATATGTTATCAATTTTCACTATAGTGATTATGTGTTTATTGACTGGATCTTCTATTTTCCTTTTACATCGGAACAAAAATAAGCTAGCAAACTTATCTGGCCTGATAGTCGTAATGGTACTAACCATGATGAGTGGACTATTAGCTGGCTATATTAGCGGTATACTTTCAGGCGAATTATTTTTCCCTGTTGGATTTGGTATGTTAATAGGCTTTATCCTTGGTTTTATCGCTGGTCAGCCGATAGGAATCCTTGCCATTTTGACTGGGTCAGCCACTGGGGTCGTGAGTGGAATAATGGGTGCTCTATTGGGGGCAATTCTTCAGTTCGATAACCCAACCATTATATTAGGAATATTACTAGGTGTGTATGTTATTATTCTTGGCCTTGTCCTAATATTCATTATTGTAGGCACAAATGGAAAACTTACACTGGATACAAAAGGAATTTCTCCATTTAATATCTTATCCGCTGGGTTAGTACTCATTGCCTTATTCTTGTTTTTATATAGCAGTGACTTGGTTAAAATTCCTGGTGAAAGCGAAGCCGCTCAAACAGAAGAGAATAATACAAGTAACTCAGCCAAAAAGACAGAACTAGATATTACGAAGGAAACCAATCCCAAAATTGAAATGATGATTACACCAACTGGCTACACCCCAAATGTTATTAAAGTAAAAAAAGGAGTGCCAGTGGAATTAAATATTACAAATCCAGGTGATAATAGCTGTTTTTCTACCTTCATGATGCCTGATTTTGATTTAAATAACGTTAACCTAAAGGCAGGTACAACCAAGTTAACCTTTACACCTGATAAAGAGGGTGAATACACCTTTAGCTGTGGAATGAATATGTTTAAAGGAACCGTAATTGTTGAATAACCTAAAAAAACAGCTCGCTGAATCCATCAGCGAGTTGCTTTTTTTTACATATGTGTTGAATGATGATCTACTATACTATCGTTATTTTTTCTAAACGGCCACCAGTTTGCTACCCCAAATGTTTTTACCATGACTGGGACAAACAATGGTAATATCACGAGTGCATAGAGTGAAAGTCCGATTAAGAGGATAGCCGCAATTTGGAGCAAGGATAAAACACCAGCCGGCATCATCGCAGCAAACGTGCCTCCTAAAATGATTGCTGCAGAGATAATAACGGTTCCCATTTTTTTCATAGCGATAAGGATTGCTTGTTCTACTGGCATATGTCTAAATTCGTTAAAACGATCCATTAAGAAAATGCTATAGTCAATACCGAGCGCTATTAAGATAACAAATGCGAAAAATGGAACAGCCCAGCTAATACCTGAATAACCTAACCAATTGACGAAAATGACCTCTGCTAGTGCCATAGAAGTATAGTAGGTTAAGATTAACGATCCTATCAAATAAAGCGGCATAATGATGGAACGGAATAAAATGATTAGAATAAACGTAATCCCTATCAGCATCAGCACCACTGTTCGTGAGTAATCCGCTTGTGAAATTTTATCAAGGTCATGGTGCATACTTGATACTCCACCCACTGCTACTTCTGCATTTTCAAGCTTTGTATCCTTTACCACCCGTTCAACAGTTTTCTTAATTTCTGGTACTCGATTAAGGGCTTCATTTGAGTACGGATTCTTGCTAAATACTACATCAATTGTCATTACTTTATGATCCTTTGACATATAGGTATCTAGAACTTGTTCGAAGTCTTGGCTGTTTAGGACCTCTTGTGGAATATAAAAACCATTTTTCTCTTGGCTGCCTACTCCAGCTAGATATTCTTCAGCAGACTCCAAACCATCAGATACTTGGTTTAATCCATCAGCACTTTGCGTCAATCCATCTGTCAACTGCGTAATTTGACCACCCAAGTCTTGAAAACCTGTCATAATCTGCTGCTGACCGTTATTAACACCACTTAAACCATTTGAAAATTGAGGAAGTCCATCCACAATTTGTCCTTGGCCATTACCCAATGTGTAAAGTCCTGCTTCAATCTCAGTTAGACCATTTAAGAGATCCTCCATTCCTTTCACAAGGGCTTCTTGGCCAGCGATGGCTTCTGAGAATTTCCCATTAGCAAAACTGATACCGTCTTGTGCACCTTTTAATCCAGCATTCAATTGATTTAAGCTTCCAGCTAATTCTGCTGTTGCTGCCTGTGAACCTTGAATGGTCATTTTTATAGCTTTATAGTTACCATTTTCCTCAATACCACTATATTGACTTTCTAAATTAGTAAAATATTGATTTGTTGCCGCTAAGGTATCGTGTAAATCACTAACACCCTTTGCTACTTGTTGGTAGTTTCCGGAAAGAGCAGCAAGGCCGCTCTCTGCTTGTTTGTAACCTTCAAGCAATTGTTTGCTGCCTGCTAATACCTTGGCAGACTCAGATTTAACAACTGTTAAGCCTTCTTTTATTTGAGTAGTACCGGTTGCACCTTGATTTAGGCCATCTTCAATTTTAGCAAGGTTCTCTTGAATACTTCCCATACTGGACTGTAACTGATTCGTACCAGTAATTAACTGGCCAATTCCATCTACAGCTTCTTCCATTTTAGGCTGGTTGGCTTCAAGCTGGTCTCCTGCCTCGGCAAGACCACTGCTAATCTTCTGAATTCCTTTATTCCCTTTGCCAAGTCCGTCACCTAGACTTTTTACTTGTTCAGATATATATAAATCATCAATTGTTTCGCCTGTTGGACGTGTCACAGAACGTACCGAATCTACTTCACTAATTTTATTAAGTTCTTGGCTTATTTTTTCAGTAATAGCAATGTATTCTGAAGTATTCATTTCGTCATCATTTTTAATGACAATTTGAGTAGGCATAGATTCACCTGGACCGAAGCCGTCAGAAATGATATTAAATCCTTTGATAGAATTAAATTCATCACCTATCTCTTCTAAAGAGTTAAAAGATAAATCTCCATCGTAGGTAAATAAAGCTGGAACTGAAATAGCTGCCACAATGAGTAAGGCAATTAAAGGACGTGCTAGAGCAAACCTGCCAACAATTCCCCAAAATTTACTTTCCCCGTGTTCAAGCTTACCCTTAGATGGCCAGAAAAGTTTCTTTCCTAACACTGCCATAAAAAATGGAACAACAGTAAAAAGTGCCAGTAACAATAACGCTACACCAATGGCAACCGCTGCTGCTGATTGATATAGGACAAAGGTTGAAAACCCAATCGAAGCAAATCCAATCATAACGGCTAATCCACTGAAGAATACCGTTTTCCCCGCATTCTTGTAGGTAATAACAATTGCTTCTACTACATTATCATTCTTAGTCATTTCCTCTTTAAAACGGCTAAGCAGTAAAATACAATAGTCTGTACCGATTCCAAATAAGACTGCTACTAAGAAAATTTGCGTAAAGGTTGATAAGGGGAAACTCACTTTATCTACTAAAATAGCAACAATGGATTGTGAAGCCAAATAGCTAAATCCTACCGTTACTAATGGAATAATCGGAGCAATAGCTGACTTAAACACAAGTAATAGGACGAACAATATGAACACAACCGTGATACCTTCTGTTTTCTTCAGACCTTCTTGAGAGTTGGTTACAAGGTCTTCGGCAATTAACCAGTTTCCGGTATAATAGTGTTCTATCTCAACAGCATCAAGTGCTTCATATAAGTCTTTGGATATTTCTTTTCCTTCACGGTCATTTGCTATGACATTTACAGAAACAAGAATGGTTTTACCATCCTCAGATATTAGCTGTTCCTTTAATTCTTCTTGATTAAAATGAGTTAGGATCGAGGTAATACCAAGTTTTTGCTTATTCTTCTCAAGCATGTTAACTGCTTTTTCTGCGTTATCAAAGTCTTCTTTCGTTAACTTCTTATCACTATGAAAGACTAATGCTGTTTGCAGCTCATCCCCGCTATTTTCACTCGACTGGACATCTTTAAGAATCTTCTCAGCGAGAGTAGATGAGTAGCCCTCTGGAACGTTAATTTGCCCCTTTTCACGGACAAGGTTTTCCATATTTGGTGCAGCCATAAAAAGCACTGCAATCAATGCTATCCAGGCAATAAGGATAAGCCATTTTCCTTTAATAATCGCTCTCACGTTTATTCCCCCACTTCTTCCTTTTTCATGGTAGTTAATATCAGGGCTAATTTTTCATAGGTATTAATAAAATTAGTAATTTCTGTTTCATCAAATTGGGTGATAAATGACTCTACTAAAAGGTGTACTTTTTCCTGAGTTTTGTTGTGCAGCTCGTTTCCTTTTTCGCTTAAAGTTAGATAAACAACTCTTCTGTCATTTTCATCACGGGTTCTATCAATGAGACCTCTGTCTGCTAACCGGTTGATAATAGCAGTTATTGCACTTTTATTTACATCAAAGGCTTCTGCCAATTCAGACGATGTGCAATTATGCGATTGCTTTATATAACTTAGAATATAGTGCTGGTCAGTGGTTAAATCCTCTCCTATCTGACACTTAAGTAAAGATGCTGCTTTCTTATTGACATCAAAAGAAACGGACACATACCGGTCGATTAATTCCTGAATGACTTTTTTATCCATTGTCCATTTCACCTCACTTTTTAAAATTAGTTAACCTGTTAAACTATTCACCTGTTTAACTATAAGACATGTCATAAAAGGTGTCAATAAAAAAAGGCCAGCGAATGGCTAACCTTTTTCTTCATATTTTGCATTATTATTTTTGATTTATTCTTTGGGGTATAGAATCTCATCGATAATTCCGTATGCTTTGGCTTCTTCGGCGCTCATAAAGTAATCTCTGTCTGTATCTTTTGCTACTTTTTCAATGGTTTGGCCTGTTCTGTCGGCAATGATCTGATTAATATGTTCACGCAACTTTAGGATGCGTCTTGCAGAGATTTCTATTTCGGTTGCCTGCCCTCTAACGCCACCAAGCGGCTGATGAATCATAATTTCACTATTTGGCAAAGCATAACGTTTGCCTTTTGTACCGGCCAGCAGCAGCATCGCTCCAAATGATGCGGCCATTCCTGTACAAATGGTACGAATATCTGGCTTAATGTATTGCATGGTATCATAGATAGCAAACCCAGCTGAGGTGGACCCTCCTGGGCTATTTATATAAAGTGAAATTTCTTTATCAGGCGCGTCCGCCGCTAAAAATAATAATTGAGCCACCACGCTGTTCGCCGTGTGATCATTAATTTCATCACCGATAATAATAATTCGATCCTTCAATAAACGAGAATAAATATCATAGGACCGTTCACCACGGTTAGATTGTTCAATAACATATGGAATTGTACTCATTGATAAATCCTCCTTGAAAGCAGATATTGGCTAAGCAGCCATACAGAGAGTGCTTGAAGGAGTGTGAATTCTATACGATCCAATATTTCTTGAAACAAGCTGCGAAACATCCATAACACTTTTGAATGATGAGAGTGAATCAATTAATACGCTAGGATCTTGGACTTTTAACGATTCATCAAATAAATCAGCTAATTTATCTCGTTCTTCTTCATCCCAAAATAATTCCATAGGGGAGGAACGATCATTTTCATTTATTTTTTCAAGACGTTTTTTAGAACGATTCAAATTGGACTTTATAGCCATTTCTGTTGTCCCAAGAATAGCTGCAATTTCCTTTGAGTGGTATTGAAATGCTTCTTTGAGCATAAAAATGACGGCTTGTTTTGGTGTGAAATGCTTAACCAATAAATCAACCGAATTCATCCTATCATCAGTCTGACTCGCTGCTAATTGACTAGAAATTTCATGATTTATATGATTTGATTCGTTTTTTCTTTTTCTAACCACATCAATCCAATGATTGTAAGCAATCTTATTTACCAAAGCTGAGGTCATCTTATGCTTTGCAGTGGAATATTTCTTAGCTTTCAAATAAACTTCTTGAGCGATATCTTCGCCATCCCATTTATTTTGGGCTAAAAAGTGACAATATCGCTGTAGTTTTGGATAAAATTCAATCCAAAAAGAATCATCTGTCTTATTTTCATGTTGTTGGTCTTCCCTGGTGTTCTCACTAAATCCATTTGACATTGTGTTCACTCCTTTAACACTCTCTACCCTATAAACGTTTCAAAATGGAAAAAAGATACGGGGTAAAACATTTCTTTTATAAAAAAACTGACTCGGGATGTACCCAAATCAGTATCATTACTAACTATTCCAGCAAATTTTTGTGTGTTCGGATGAAAAAATCAGAAATATGTTTTCCAATGTTCCTTATGATTTGTTTTGCTTCATTTTGATCGATGACACTCTCCGTCAAAACAGCAACATAGCCTTTTCTGCCTTGATATTCAAATATAGCACAATCGTGCTCAACACTCGGAAGTTCCCCGGTTTTATTTACTACCGTGATCTTTTCTAGGTTCACCATTGCAGGGAGCTTATCTCTAAATTGCTGATGTCTTAATGCATGATACGCAATTGGAGGTCCTGTGATTCCAATAACATCGTTTATTTCATTCAACAATTTAAGGGAATGAATCATTTCTCTCGAATTTGTAAAGTTGTCGATTCCTTTTTCAATTGCAGCAAAATCCATCATTTTTCTGTTTAACTTAGTGTGTTCAAATCCGATTTCTTTTATAAAAGCATTGATTTTCTCCATCCCCAATAAATCAATCAGAATATTGGTCGCTGTGTTATCTGAAACGATAATCATCAAGGTCATTAAGTCTTTTACTGTCAATGATAACTGATCAGATAGTGCATATAAAATTCCTGATCCGCCTGCTCTATTTTCCTTTGAAATGGGAATCAGTTGTTCTACGTCGAGTTCGCCTATCTTATGCCTCCCAAGCCCTGCTAGTAAAATGGGAATTTTTATTAAACTTGCCGAACGAAACACCTCTTCGCTATCGATATAGAAATTTCCATCGTCTTCTATTTCTATTGTTAAGCCGATCCGCCCATCGAATCCACAGAGTTCTTTACGAATTTTCTCTTTTAATATTTCCATAGTCTACTTAGTAACCGCAACCTGTGAATAATCATGGTCACCTGTTTTGTTTTTATCATATAAATGACACGCGACGAAATGGCTTGCTTCAACTTCCCTCCAGCTTGGTTTTTCAGAGGAGCAAACTTCCATCGCCATCGGGCAGCGAGTTCGGAAGACGCAGCCGCTTGGTGGATTGATTGGGCTTGGCAGCTCTCCTTTTAAAATTATCCGTTCACGCTGATCCTCAATGTCAGGATCTGGAATCGGAATCGCAGACAGCAGCGCCTGTGTGTATGGATGCAGAGGTTTTTTATATAACTCATTGCTTTCTGTCAATTCAACTAATTGTCCTAAATACATAACCCCAATTCGGTCACTAATTTGTTTCACCATCGAGAGATCATGAGCGATAAATAGATAGGTTAACCCTTTTTCTTTCTGAAGGCGCTTTAACAAATTCACCACTTGTGCTTGTACAGATACATCAAGCGCAGAAATCGGCTCATCAGCGATAATAAACTCCGGATCTAATGCTAGAGCACGGGCGATGCCAATCCTTTGACGCTGTCCGCCGCTGAATTCATGCGGATAGCGATTGGCATGGTTGCGATTTAACCCAACATCCTCTAGTAATTGATAGACTCGTTTTAACCGCTCTTGTTTATTCGGGTATATGCCATGAACTTCCATGGGCTCGGATATTATTTCAGCTACTGTTGATCTTGGATTTAAGGATGCATAAGGATCTTGAAAGATCATCTGCATTTGTCTATGAAAGGTATGTCTTTCCTTAGACTTTAAAGTATGAATGTTTTTTCCATTAAAAATAACTTCACCTTCGGTTTGGTTATAGAGTCCGATAATGGTTCTTCCAGCTGTAGACTTCCCACAACCTGATTCACCAACAATTCCAAAGGTTTCCCCTTTATTGATATGAAAAGAAACACCATCCACTGCTTTTAAGATTTCATTTTTTCCTAAATGAAAATGTTTCTTTAAATTGTTTACTTGTAATAATTTCACCATACTATGCCTCCGATTCAACCCAATATCGCCTTGCTGCACAAAGTTCTTGTTCATAGATTGTTCCAGCTAATGAAATAATTTCAACTGTTTTTCCTGTATTAGGAGAATGGAGTAATTTTCCGTCACCATAATAAATTCCAACATGATGAATCCTGCCCTTTCCTTCTTCATAGGCAAAAAATAGCAAATCACCTGGTTTTATTTCTTCTGTACTGACTTCTTCTCCTGCATTTGCCTGGTCGTTTGCATCGCGTGGTATGATATACCCATTTGCTTTACACATGGAATAGGTGAAACCTGAGCAATCATATCCGTAGCTGCTCATTCCGCCCCATAAGTATGAAAGATTAAGAAATCTTTCTCCATCGGCAACAATGTTAGTTCCATTTCCCTTATAGCGATTTGCCAGCGATTCATAAATGGTAACATGGTCTGAATTCAGCAAATCTGTCCCATCAGGAGTTTTTACTAGAACCTTTCCTTCACCTTCTTTTAATAAAGGTAGAATGGTTTGATAAGAGAGTTCAATATTTGATTCTTCTAAAAATGTTTTAGGATTCGTGATAATAACAACCGGACCTTCATTAATATTCCAGTCCAATGGACATTTCACCAATTGAGATGACGGAACCCAGCCAGGGTAGCCCTTCATATTTTTTGATGTCGGCTGATCCGGAATAATAATATGCGCCCAATTCTCTTTCTCTTCGATTACGATGACTTCTTCGCCATATAAAAGCTGAGTTTGTACAAGGTTTTGTTCGCACAACCCAAGTCTTGTTTCAAATGTTAACCCTTCTAACCATCGATCGATGTCGACCGGATTACTAACTGCTGGCACATCCAATTCTCTTGCAGAGTTATACGATGTCCACACAGTTGCTACTGGGACATTTACTAGTCGTTTATCCAACCGTAACCCCTCCTTCTATCGTTACATGCTTAATTCCGAGGCCAGGACAATCTGGAAGTGTGATAAATCTATTTTGATAATGAATACCGCCCTCAACAATATCCTTCACCAGCATAAGTGGTGCATCAAAATCGAATCGAGTAATATTTTGTTTGCTAGCCGCAAAATGTGCTGCTGCCGTGATACCAAGTCTAGTTTCAATCATGCTTCCAACCATGCACTCTACTCCACATGTTTCAGCGAGCTGATTGATAATCTGAGCTTGATAGATTCCGCCCGCTTTCATCAGCTTAATATTAATTAAATCAGCGCTTCTTGTCTTTAAAACTTGAAATGCCTGCTTAGGTGTAAAAACACTTTCATCTGCCATAATCAGCGTATCAACAGAATCGGTAACCTGTTTTAGCCCCTCTAGATCGTCCGCTTTCACTGGCTGTTCCACTAATTCTATTCGTAAATCAATATCCTCCATTTTACGAATAGTTGTAATCGCATCTTTTGCGGTCCAGCCTTGATTGGCATCCAACCGAATTTTTATGGTATTGCCCACTCTTTTTCTAATCTCCTTGATTCGTTCTAAATCCTTTGAGACATCGTCTTTCCCAACCTTAACCTTTAATACATTAAAGCCTTTTTGAATATAAGATACCGCATCGTCACCCATTTCTTCAGGACCATTCACACTAACGGTAAAATCAGTCTCTAGCAATTTCTTGTGCCCGCCAAGGAACTGGTATAGCGGAAGTTTACAAAATTGGGATATACAATCATACAAGGCCATATCAATTGCAGCTTTCGCACTAGAGTTTCCTACCATAATAGTCTTTAATCCTTGAAAAATTAATTCATAGTTTAGAAGACTTTTATTTTCAAGAAATGGTTTAATTACCTGGAGAATCGCTGATTCAATACTTAACAGGCTATCACCTGTAATAACCACAGTTGGAGGTGCTTCGCCCCAACCAGTAATTCCATTATCACACGTTACTCTTACAAAAATCGCTTCTGCTGTTGTAACCGTTCTTAATGCTGTTTTAAAAGGTTTGATGAGTGGAACGGCTACTCGAAATGTTTCAATATCCTTAATAATCATGATTTTCCCCCTTTAAAAGATGCCGCTTTCAACGATTAAACTTCTATTACTCGTATTTAAGTCAGCCTTTACTCCCAATGGAATGGATATATGAGGATTACAATGTCCGATCATGAACCCTTTTAAGGACGGTTTATTGGCTGACAAAACATAATGGTTAATAACTTCTTCAAGAGTTAAAGACAGTTCCCTTTTTGATGTACAATCACAAAAATCTCCAATAACGATCCCAACTACCTCATCTAGTTTCCCAGCCATTTTAAGTTGATTCAGCATCCGATCTACTGATCTTGGTTCTTCATTCACATCTTCAATAAATAAAATCTTACCGGTCGTATCAATTTCAAATGGAGTTCCGAGAGTGCTGACTATAAGGGATAAATTTCCGCCAACAAGTTCACCACTAGCAACACCCTCCACCAATGTCTCTAAAGGAGAAAAGCGCTCTGTATAACTTACATCAGTTGGCTTAAATAATTGCTGAAAACCTTGTTTTGAATATGTATAAGTGTCCTCCTTTCCAATATCCGACCCCAGCATGGGGCCATGAAAAGTAATCAGACCTGTTTCTTGCCTTATAGCAGTATGTAAAAAAGTAATATCACTATAACCCCAAAAAATCTTCGGGTTTGCTCTTATTATTTCGTAATCAATATTTGCTGCCAGTCTCCCCGTTCCATAGCCGCCACATGCACAAAAAATTGCCTTCACTTCAGAATCGAGAAACATAGCATGTAAATCATCTAACCTTTCTTCATCGATTCCTGCTAAATAGCCATAGATTTTTTCAACACTCTTTCCGACCTTTACCCGTAATCCTAATCCCTTTAAAAACTCTATTCCTTTTTCGAGATTTTTTTGATTTGGCGGGCTAGCTGGAGCAATTACTCCAACGGTATCCCCTGTGTGCAGACGGTTTGGTTTTAGTAAACTCATCAAAACACCCTTTCTCACCTTTTGTCAGTCTAAAATTTTAGGACAAAAGGGATGTTCAGCGAACATCCCTTTCCTTGATTTACTTTTTATCCGCGGACTTTAATTCTAAGTATCCAACTGGATGACGGACAATTCCTGTCACACTTTCATTCTGTAAATATACTTGGTTATAGAAGTGGATTGGAATGATTGGTGCTTCTTCAAAGAGAATCTTTTCGGCTTTATACATAAAGTCAAATCGTTTCTTTTCATCTGATTCATTTTTCGCATCCTTAACCAATTGGTCAAATTCTGCATTGCTCCAGCCTGTACGATTCATAGAATGTCCAGTTTGGAAGTTTTCCACAAAGTTAATTGGATCTGCATAGTCTGCAAGGAATGAACTGCGTGACAGCTGGAATTTTAATGCTTTTTGATCTGTTGCAAATACATTCGATTCCATATTGGCAAGTTTTACGTCAACACCTAAATTTTCCTTAAACATTTGCTGAAGGGCTTCAGCAATTTTCTTGTGTGAATCAAGAGTGTTATAAGTCAATGTTACTTCAGGAAGAGTTGAATAGCCCTCCTCTTCCATTCCCTTTTTCAATAGCTCCTTCGCTTGTTCTACATTCGTTTTAAGTAAGTCACCATTTGTTTCACGGAAGTCTTTGCCTGCTGCATCCGTAAAGCCGTATGAAACAAAACCATATGCGGGCTTTTCTTTATTTTTGGTAACTAAATCTACAATTTGCTTTTGGTCAACAGCCATCGCAAATGCTTTACGGATATTAACATTCTGGAAAGGTTCCATTGTTACATTAAAACGATAGAAATACTCACCTGCTTGGTCCTCTACTTTGACATCGCCGTCTTTAAACAATGATTCTGCTAAATCCGCGGGAACGTCAGAGGTATCAAGTTCACCAGTCTTGAACATTTGATATTCCGTATTGGTATCATCAACCATAGCCCAATGGATTTTATCTAATTTAACATTTTTGGCATCCCAGTATTTGTCGTTCTTTACCATTGTGAAATCACTGTCATGGTTCCATTCTGTTAATGCAAATGGACCGTTACCAACGAAAGAATCTGCTTCAGAAAACCATTCTGGATTCTCAGTTGCTACTTTTTCGTTGATTGGGAAAAACGCTGGATTTGCAATAACACTTAAGAAATAAGCCTGCGGACTTGTTAATGTAACTTCAAATGTTTTCGGATCTACTGCTTTTACTTTCACATCGTCCGCTGTTCCTTTTTCTGTATTAAAGGCTTCTCCGCCCTCAATAAAATAGCCTAAAAATGCTGCTCCAGAACCTATTTTTGGATCTAATAGCCGTTTCCAAGCAAATACAAAGTCATCTGCTGTTAAATCATCACCATTAGACCAATTTGCATCTTCACGGATGTGGAAGGTATAGGTTTTGCCATCCTCTGATACATCCCATTTTTCGGCTGTTGCAGCTTTTGGCTGATGATTTTCGTCTAAACGGGTTAATCCTTCCATGATATTATTTAACGCATTCCACGATACCGCATCAAAACCGATAGGCGGGTCAAATGATGTAGGCTCTTGTCCGTTATTTAGATAGAGGACCTTTTCCGTTTTTTCCTTAGAATCACCATTTCCGTCATCCTTTGGCTCGCTTCCAGAATCATTAGTTGCTGTACATGCGGCTAAAGCAAATAACATCAAAAAAGAGACCATCATCGTAATAAACTTCTTCATCTTCTTCCCCCTAAATAATAGTTTTATATTTTTACAAACGTTGAAACCAATTTATTGGCGCGTTCGTCCTGCAGCCAGCAATCCACATGGTGGTTGTTGCTTAGCGAGGATTGAACCGGATACACTCGTTCACACACTTCCATTGAATACTTACAGCGTGCAGCAAAGGCACAGCCTGCAGGTGGTGAAAATAAGTCAGGCGGTGTTCCTGGAATCGGGACCAGCTCAGCCTTTTCAATATCTAATCGTGGCACAGATTGAAGCAGTCCAATGGTGTAAGGGTGCTGAGGGCGATAGAAGATTTCCCTTCTGCTTCCTATTTCCACAATCTTACCGGCATACATAACTGCCACTCGATCGGCAACTTGGGCCACTACCCCCAAATCATGCGTAATTAAAATAATTGAAACACCTGTTTTTTTCTGTATATCACGGAACAATTCCAGGATTTGTGCCTGAATAGTTACATCTAGAGCCGTAGTCGGTTCATCTGCAATTAACACGTCGGGACTGCACACTAGCGCCATCGCAATCACAATCCGCTGGCGCATCCCGCCGCTAAACTGATGAGGGTACTGTTTTAAACGTGCTTCAGGGCTCGGAATACCAACAAGTTGGAGCATTTCAACCGCAGCCTTTTTGGCCTCTGCCCTTGATATCTTTTCATGCTCCATGATTCCTTCCATAATTTGTTCACCAATGGTAAGTGTGGGATTTAAAGCGGTCATGGGATCCTGAAAAATCATGGATATATTAGCACCACGAATTTTCCGCAGTTCAGGTTCTTTTAACTGGATTAAATCCATATTATTAAAAAGGATTTCTCCACCTGCGATTCTCCCTGGCGGTTCAGGAATCAATCTCATGATACTTTGGGAGGTTACACTTTTCCCACAGCCGGATTCCCCGACAATGGCAAGCGTTTCCCCTTTATGTAAATCAAAACTGACCCCGCGAACCGCCTGGACCTCACCGCCGTACGTGGAAAAGGAGACTTGAAGGTCTTTAACCTGAAGGATTTTTTCCATGATGTTACCTCCTCAGTTTCGGATCAAGAGCATCCTGCAGCCCATCACCCAAAACATTAAATGCAAACATAGTTAATGATATAAATAGAGTTGGAAAAAACAATCGCCACCAGTATCCTGATAGAATCGTAGACAAACCATCATTGGCCATGACTCCCCAGCTTGCATGCGGTGCTTGAATTCCAAGGCCGATAAAACTTAAAAACGCTTCTGCAAAAATAGCTGATGGAATCGTAAGAGTCATTTGGACAATGATTGGTCCCATTGTATTTGGTAAAAGATTCTTGCGAATAATCCTTCCTGTTTTCGTTCCAAATGTTTTGGATGCCAATACAAATTCATAGTTTTTAATTTGTAAGACTTGTCCGCGGACAAGTCTCGCCATACCAACCCATCCGGTTATCGACAGCGCTAGGATGATCGTTGTTAACCCTGGACCAATCACTACCATGACCAAAATAACAACAAGTAAATAAGGAAGACCATACAAAATCTCCACGAACCTCATCATGAGATTATCGGTTTTTCCTCCTTTGTAACCAGCAATCCCTCCATAAACAACACCAATAATAAAGTCAATAAGGGCGGCAACTAAACCAACAAATAGAGATATACGGGCACCGTATGCTGTTCGTGTAAATACATCTCTTCCTAAATCATCTGTCCCAAACCAATATTCACTGGATGGCGGCAGATTTTGAGAGGTTAACTTTTGTGTTTCAACCGAGTGAGGTGAAATAATGGGACCAAAAATGGCGAATATAGCTACCAAGATCAAAAACGCCATCCCAGCCATAGCCAGTTTATTTTTTAAAAGCCGGTACCACGAATCTTTCCAATACGACAAGCTAGGTCTTACGACAGCTTCTGCTTCTGATTGATTTTGTACCTTAGGGACAAACCATTCATCAGGAATACCAGGCGAAATATTCTGTTCTTCCTGTTTACGCAGTTCCATTTACTTCGCCTCCTTTTTGTGGAGCTTGATTCTAGGGTCCAATACTCCGTATGCAAGATCGACTAAAAAAAGCATGAGAATCAAAATCGCACTATAAAAAACGGTGGTACCCATTATGACCGGAAAATCACGGTTATTGATACTATCAACAAAATATTTTCCCATCCCTGGAATTGCAAAAATTTTCTCAATTACAAACGTCCCAGTTAAAATACTCGCTGCTAATGAACCTAAGACAGTCACTACAGGGAGAAGAGCATTTCTTAAAGCATGTTTAAAAACAATTTTAACGGGTGATAATCCTTTTGCTTTTGCAGTCCTTATATAATCCTGTGTTAGAACCTCAAGCATACTTGAACGAGTTAACCTCGCAATAATCGCCATTGGACCTGTTGCCAAAGCTAAAATTGGCAGTACCATATGTTTCGGGCTAGTCCAGGTTGCAACCGGAAAAATAGGAAAATTAACAGCTAGTTGTTCAATTAAAAATGTTGCCATTACAAAGTTTGGTATCGATATTCCAAGGACAGCAATACTCATCGAAAGATAATCGATCACTCCATTATGACGAAGGGCGGCAATAATCCCGAGTGTAATTCCAGAAATGACCGCGAGGAAAAGTGTATAACATCCTAGTTCAAAACTAACCGGAAATCCCCTTCCCAGCATTTCATTGACAGTCTGTGATGATTTTTTGATAGATGGACCAAGGTCTAGGTGCAGTAGAGCGGATAAGTAGTTTCCATATTGGACTAAGAGAGGTTCGTCTAGATGATAATAAGCTTCGAGGTTTTTTTGAATTGCTTCGTTCGTTGTTCTTTCTTCATTAAATGGTGATCCCGGAACCGAGTGCATTAAGAAGAATGTCCCTGTTATGATAAGCCAAAGAGTAATAATCATGGCTATAAATCGTTTGATAAAATATGTATTCATGCTTTGTCCTTTCCTAACAGAATGTAGTTCTCATCGCTAATTCAGTCATGACAAGCATTGCTTGATATGCTTCCAATATATTTTTGGCTTGAAAACGGACAATAGTTGTTTCAGGTACGATTTCTGTTCCTGGCATTAGGTTGGCCCACTCTGCTTGTCCATAGTTAGCAAATTCAATTCCTAACAAAGGACAATCAGGCGGGATAAGCGGCTTTACAGATCCTTTATTTCTTAATGCGTAAGCTGCTTTTTCACGGATAAGTTGTCCTGCTTTTGCAGGTGTTAAGGATTTTGCAGCAGACCGTGAAATAGACTCTTTTACTACAGCTGTTGTGACATTGGGAATAAGCTTTTCAGCCTCATTAGCGGCACCATCATCACCCGCTACCATTAAGACAGGTACATCATAATACCCAGCAACATAGGCATTAAACCCTAATTCTCCAACAGCCACATCATTAATGTACATATTCCGGACTCCAAAAATCATTGAATGGGACATTACTCCTTTTAAAGAAGCACGGGCATGATAGCCAACAAAGATGGCTCCATCAAAAGATTCATCCAAGCCCTGAACCATGGAAAAAGGCTTCACATCACCTGTAATAAGTTGTGTTTCAGGATGCAGCCTTTCGATTAGCAAGTTATTCATTTTGGAATGGCTGTCGTTTACAACTACCTCCTTCCACTCTTGTTCAAAAGCAGTCGTTACAACATGGTTTGCCTCATCTGTCATGATGATTCGGCTCCGTTCATAATTATGCTTGTTGGAATCGACATGGGTGTGATCAACTAGACCTGTTATTCCTTCCATATCTACAGATATGTATAATTTCATATTCAACCCCCTAATTTGAAATTCTTAATTTTCTTAAAATTATAAATTATTATTCTACTTTTTTCAATTTATTTTTAAAATATTATTTCAAAATGGTTCTTACCGAAGAAAACTATTTTATTTTAGGTTCGCTTTGTTGGATTTGTAATAGAAGGAATGAAAAAATAATAATTTTGAAACTTTATCATCACTTACCTCGTAGTTATAGTAAATGAAATAATTGAAAGTAAGTTCAATCTTCTACATAATTAGGTTTATAAATGAAAATAGGAATAATAAACATGATAAGGAGTGGAAAATTTGGGAGTTACGCTTAGTAAAGGACAAAAAGTTGATTTAACAAAGTCACATCCTGGTCTGCAAAACGTTGTGGTTGGTTTAGGATGGGATATTGCACATAATGGTTCTAACTTTGACTTGGATGCCTCAACCTTTTTATTAGGGCAAACTGGTAAGGTTCAAAGTGATCAGGATTTTATTTTTTATAATAATCCATCTGGCGGCAATGGCTCCATTAATTACAGCGGGGATAACCGAAATGGCGCTGGAGAACGGGATGACGAACAAATCAGGATTGATTTACAAAGAGTTCCGAGCCATATCCATCGAATTGCTTTTACGATTACGATTCATGACGCTCAAATGAAGCAGCAAAATTTTGGACAAATCTCTAATTCATATGTTCGTATCTTTAATGAACAAACCAATGAGGAACTACTTCGTTTTAATCTTGGCAGAGATTTTACTGTTGAAACTGCGATTGTTGCTGCTGAACTATACCGCCATAACGGAGAATGGAAGTTTAATGCAATTGCCAGCGGTTTTCAAGGGGGACTGGCTGCTTTATGCCGCAATTTTGGGGTATCAGTAGATGATTCACCGGCACCGGCACCGGCACCAACACCACCTGTGCAGCAAAATCTTTTTAATAACAATCAAAACCAATTTAATAACCAAAATACATTTAATCAAAATCAATATGGTCCTACCCATTATCAGCAAAACCAACAACAGCGAATTCATTTACAGCCGGAATCTTCCAATTCGCAGCCAGCTTTTGGATATCCAACCCAAACCTCTTCGCCGAACAACCATCGTACATATGGAGATGATATTCATTGTCCGCGCTGTAATTCATCAAATGTTCGAACAGGGCAAAAGGGATTTGGATTGGGGAAAGCAGCTATTGGCGGGTTAATTCTAGGGCCTGTAGGTTTACTTGGCGGTTTTATTGGTAAAAACCAATTAAAGTTTACTTGTAACAGCTGTGGTAACAATTGGTCTCCAAATCAAACGGACATTACAGAATGGGCAAATCAGTCAAAAAGAAAAGCTCAGGAATTGTTTAACCGATACAAAAGCCAGGATGTTTTAGAGGCAGTAGTAGCAGCATGTGCACTGGTTTCCATGGCAGACGGATATTTGGATGCCACTGAACGTCAGAAAATGATTGAATTTGTTAATTCCAGCGAAGAGTTACGCGTCTTTGACAGCAATAAGGTCATTCAAAGATTTAATTATTTTGTTTCGCGGATTGAAGCCGACCGGATGATTGGACGGGCTGAAGCCTTCCGTGCACTTGGAAAAATTAGATCAAAACCAGAAATTGCCCGTTTAGTTGCTCGCTATTGTATTGCTATTGGGTATGCAGACGGTAATTTTGACCACAATGAAATGCAAATGGTCAGCGATATTTGCCGCGAGTTAGGATTAAATCCTGGCGAATTTCTTTCATAGTAAGTAAAACCTCAATCCACTACTTTGGATTGAGGTTTTTACTGCTTATTTTTGCCAAACCCGTTTATTTTCCACTCGTTTTGTATGACCTTTAGAATCTAATCTTTCTAAAAATGGAATCATATATTTACGCGAAAGTTCAAGGATTCCCTTGGCATCCCCTACCTCAAACTCTTGTCCGGTACCACTTCGCAGTTTTTCAACGGCCTCTTTAAAGACATCACCGTGATAAACAAATTGCTCATCTAAATGGACGACTAACTCCTGCTCTTCAAGATAACGTCTTAAATCAGCCTCTAAATGCTCTGGAATACCAGAATCAGAAAAATAGTCTTTATAATAACGAACCTTTAGCTCATCCTTCTTTAATTCACCTAGCATGTTCTCAGCCCGTTTTTGCCAGCTTTTCGGTACATGTGGAACAAAGTTTGCCAATGAAACAAACTGTTCTTTTCGCTTAAAGACTTCATTTGCAATCCCGTTTTCCACCACAAAGTCAATTAGCGGTTTCGGAAATCTTTTTTGCATGAACTGCAAAAGTTCAGCCTTATTAAGGCCAAGTTTCATGGAATACAATTGATGGAATTCCTGTAAACGATCATAAATGTCTTCTTCAATCGAATTAATTAATATTTTGAGTGTAAATTCTTTACCATTGTATGAGACAAATTCATCATCATCTAAAAACTCATTTAAGGTTTCCTCTTCAAGTGCAGTCCTTTTTATTAACTCATTAAGAGATAGGCTTTTTGCTTCATAAATGGCAGCCGTTATCCGTTCCTTTGGCGAACCTTCTTTTTTCTTTTCAAGTTCTTCAATCGTTTGATTTCCAAACCGATATTTATTCCCTCTAGGATCGATTACCCAGCCGCCGCCAATCGTCTCTTGCGGACTTGGACGCCGTAAAATAAAGCGATCACCCCGCTTAGTGAGGATTTCTTCCTCTAAACGAAGCTGACATAGTATTTCATCGTTTTCTTCTTTAATCTCGTTTCTGTCAAAAAAAACAATCCGTCCCATTACCTCTGTGGTTCCAATATGAAGCTTAATCGGCATCCGCTGTTTCACCATATGTTCGAGATCTTCAACTACCCGTATTGCTACATCCACTGTTTTCGTAACAATAAAGTGTTCAGATGATACTAAAACATTACCGCGTTCTAAATCCTCTTTCGAAACGCCCGAAAGATTAATGGCTGTACGCTGGCCAGCATATGCTTTTTGCGCTTCCTTATGATGAACCTGAATTTGCCTTGCTTTCACTTCGAGTCCCTGCGGCATTATCTTCAGTGTTTGACCTTCTTCCACGTTTCCTTCATAAACCGTTCCACGAACCACCGTCCCTTGACCTTTTACCGTAAATACCTGGTCAATCGGCAGACGAAACGCCCCTTTTGCATCTCTCATTTCCTGCTCTTTTAACGTTTTGATGATTAACTCTTTTAACTCTTCTACGCCCTTTTTCGAAAGGCTGTCCACTAATACAAACGGGGCATCCTCAAAGACACTCCCTGTTAATTCTTCTAAAATATCATCCTTTACAAGCTCAATAAATTCTTCATCAACCCTGTCAATTTTAGAAATCGCAACCAGCCCGTTTTTTACTCCTAAGAACCTTAGAATATCCAGATGCTCTCTAGTTTGCGGCATGACTCCTTCATCAGCTGCAACAACTAGTACCACAAGGTCAATTCCTGCAACCCCGGCAATCATTTGCCGAATAAAGCGCTCATGTCCCGGCACGTCAATAACCGAAATTTGAATATCCTGATCCTCATATAATGGAGCAAATCCAAGTTCAATCGAAATTTGTCGTTCTTTTTCTTCCTTTAATCTATCAGTATCGACATTGGTCAGGGCTTTCGTCAAGGAAGTTTTACCATGATCGATATGTCCAGCCATGCCTATTGTAAAATATCGTTTTTCCAAGTTGCCACCTACTTTTTTCGGTCTTCCTTTTTACTTTATCCTTAAAGAACACATAGTTCAAGAGAACATTCTTAGACACTTAAATATGCTCCAATCGCCCCGCAATATTCACCCTTTTCCAAAAATACCGTAGTTAAACCTAACATATTCAAATAGTATTCTAGTCCATGTTTTAATGATTGATTCCCAATAATTGCAGTTCCGATGATGACCACACTTTTTACTCGATTAATAGTTGCTGCCTGCGAGGTTAACAATACAATGTTTTCAGCGATCATATTGGAAAGTGCGGCCAGTCTGTCCGCTTCCTTGTGGTTCAGTTTTTTACCCTTAGCAAAGTTCGCAGCTGTTAAATCACCATGAATGGGACTGTCTGCTGCTTCATAAATATCCTTAACAAGCATGTCCACGTTTCCTTTATTTCCTTCTTCAGCGAGAACAGTAAGCAGTTGATAATCCTGTACTTTTGTTAGTAAAGAACCTAGCCCCGTAAATGTACCTCCACCCATTCCACTGCCAAGAATTCGCTCCGCTTTTTCCCCGCTTACCAGATGCCACGATGTTCCCGTACCGATATTTACAACCAAGTAGGTTTCTTCTATACTCTTATTTTCTTTTGCTAGTAAAAAACGTGCACCCTCACATGTAGCTTGAAATTCAGGGATTAACGCGCTGTCTTGAAAATAACAATTTTGTATACCAAAAGCTTTACCGCCTGTAATGGAAACTTTTAAAGAGGGAGCTACCATTTTCAACCACGAAATGGCGGAATCCAGCTTGTTTATTGAAAATTTCTTAAAATGCATTCTCCCATTTTCCTGATAAACGATTTTGATTAAAGATCCACCAGCATCAATTCCTGCAGTAATCTGTTGCATCGCTCCCACTCCTTCAAAAGAACTGTTTTTATTACTTATTTGACAATAATCCTTATTTATCCTGCTTTTTCATTTCACGAATCCTCCACATTCAGCCCGTTCAAGGCAACTATTTATGTGCTATGGTGTAGAAAAGAATTCTATTACAACAAAGGAAGATTTTAAATGAAGAGAATCGCTTGGCCTATTGTTATAGGACTGACACTGTTAGTGGGTTGTCAAAACACTGAACCTAAAGAAGAAACAAAACAACCAACAGAACAAAATCAACAGGAGAAATCAATTAAAACGGAAACAAACACTACTTTCCCTTATCCAAATCTATTATCTGATAGTGATCAATCCTATTCGCTTTTAGTTATCGGGGATAATGATAATCCGATTGAAAAAAATAATAAAATCACTGAAAAAGTCAATAATATTTTGAGTCTGCCTGAGCTTGAAATGTCACAGCAATCATATCCCGAGCTTAACATTGAGACAGAACCGGCATATATTCTTTTTGACCAAGCTGGGGTGGTTTATCAAGGAAAGAATCTTAAAGAGTTAACAACGTACCTAGAAAAAAATACAAAATAAAAACCAGAACATTTTCTGGTTTTTTTAATGCTTAAATTCAACCAACCGATAATAGATAATAAGAATGCTTTGGAAAAATAAATAAAAACATATTGAGTACACGATTTGATACCCATTCTTATAATGAAAAACTCCAACATTGTAAAGAAACCATTCATAGCAAATTGAAATTATTGTCGCAATGGATATATAGAAAACAATATATATATCGCTTAAACAAAACTTTTTATAAAAGTAGAGGAAAAAATAGCCGTAAGGTGGATAAAGGAGATAGACAACGAGATCCATACCAGTATATCTGGGACCATCCATAATATCATAATAATCAAATGGGGTTACTCCAAAAGAGTTATCCATGATACTCGCAACAGTTAAACTGAAGAGAAAGATAAGGACCCTGAATTGTTTAGAGAATAATATTGGGATAAAGAAATAAATACCCCACGTAATGATAACACCCACTAGAACACAGTAATCATTTAAATCAAATCCTGTTTCAGTCCACGACATTATTTTCACCCCCTGAACTCAAATCCAAACCTCTAAACCATTTCAAGGTGAATAAAAGACTGCACAAAAAGATTGAATAGTATATAAAAGTATAAAAATGATTCCAGCGTTTAAAGGATTACAGGTCTTGGAATACGTTTATTAAATCAACCGAAACGATAATCAAGCTAAATAGTAAATAAAACAGTATTTTTTTAGTACGGGTGCTTCGAAAAATCAGCAAGGTGAATCAGGAAATCAATAATGGAGCAAATATATTTTTATAAATAAGAACAGCAATAAATAACTCTGTTTCTGTGGTGGTTTTCATCCACTTAAATGTGTCGAACAACCCCTATTAATTCTGTTTTCTTGAACCTTTCATGAAATCGTTCCTTAAGATTGACTCGCCCTTTTCTTTTTAATAATTGTTGAATTTTTTTTAGGTTGAAAAACTATTTTCTTAGTGTTTTCGCCAAATTTTTCATAAGCTGGACAAGCGTTGAGTTTCCTTTTCGATCTTTATCATATCTTAATAGTAGATTAATATTTTTTACATTTTTTTAATATAAAGAGGGAGATGAAGCATTATGCAACATAAGTCTAAGAATTCCGATGAAGCAATGTTAATCAATGAGATTAACAAAATAAAGGTGACGAAGCCTGAATCTACAGGAATAATCATTCATAATCCGACAGACCTTCCTATCATCATCCAGGAAGAGAAGCGTGTTGTCATTGGCATTGATGCAACTCGTTGTGCAGCGTATTTCGAAGAAGAGGAAAAAGCCGAAAAAGAGTTTCAGGCCCTTCAGATGGGAGCGGAACGAGGAATTACTCCAATTGTTTATGAAAGAAGAGGGACTTATGTAGTAATGGAGTCCATACAAGCGCCGACTATAGCTGATTACCTGAAAAACAATCCTTTAACCATTGAATTAATACAAAAGCTTCTTGGTCTTCTCGATGATTTTAAGGCAATTGGTTTTACCCGTCTTGATCACGACCCCGCATTCATTTTCTTAATGCCGGATGGAAGTCTTAAGGTAGTAAACTTACACCGCCATAACAAACTACCACCTAAGCAGTTTCCACAGCGAATGATCAAGGGAATGGGTAATCAGGTTACTGTTTTTCTCCAGTACGTAAAAGAATTTGAACCCACTTTGTATAACACTTGGAAAAATCATCCTAAGTTCAATGCCACTATCGCAAAAGCAAAGTTAGGTAAAAGTCAATAGGAGGTGCTTGGAATTCATGAAAGTAGCAATGATTAGCTGGGAATATCCACCGCAATTTTCCGGGGGGTTGGGCATCCACTGTCAAGCCATTGTTCGAGAATTGACAAGCATCGGGGTTAGTGTTGATTTTTACCTCCCTGCGTTTAAGAAGCTAGAATTTGAAACTCCAGATGGCATGACAATTCAGCATGTACAGATGAGCAAGCCTTTTTCGAATTATTCATATTTAGGTAGTGTCATTTGGGATTCTGTGATGGATTTCCGTAATCGTCTGGATGAAGTATTTAATCCGGAAGGTATCGATCTCATTCATGCGCACGATTGGATGGGTGTATATGCAGCAACAGGAATCGCGCAAAAATACAAGATCCCCCTCATCTGGACTGTTCATTCGACAGAATTTGATCGAGCAGCTGGCAAGTCATATAATCCAATGATTTTTACCATTGAACAAGAAGCATTGGGTACAGTGAATCATACAATTTCGGTCTCTCAAAGGACAAAACAAATTCTGATTGACCGCTACAGTGCCGATCCGGAAAAAATAACCGCCATCTACAATGGCATTGACGTCTCTTCTTTTGATCAGCTGGCGACCCGTGATTATCAAAAAACAGACGGACATATCTTATTTCTTGGCAGATTGACCGGTCAGAAAGCTCCGGATGATTTTTTGCAGGCAGCTCAACTTGTTCTTACAGAACGTAATGATGTCCGCTTTTTGCTTGCAGGGGAGGGTGACTTGCTCCATAAGTTACGTCTCAAAGCACGCCGCTTGAAAATTGATGATCGCGTTGAGTTCGCAGGCAGAGTCTTAGGGGAGAAATTGCAAGAATGTTACAAAAATGCCATTATGTTCGTTCTTCCAGCGAGATCTGAACCATTTGGAATAACCGTATTGGAAGCGATGGCCGCAGGGATCCCGGTAATCATCTCAACTACAACCGGAGTTGGGGAAATTATTAAGAATGTACAGGTCATTGAGCCGAATCAGCCGAAGGAACTGGCAAAAGCGATTATTCATCTGTTAGACACCCCAGAGCTAAGACAAGCCTTAGGGCAAAAAGGTGCGGTAGAGGCACGGTCATTTTCTTGGAGCCATGCAGCTGAGAATACTCGCCAATTATATTTAAAGCTTTTAAACACTACGTAATAAGCTTTTTTATTTTATCAGGAAAGGAGTTAATAAAAATATGTCAAACGAAGCACAAATTCCTGCCATTGAGGATATCATTTCAGCCTATCAAGATTGCTATGGAACAAGCCGAAAGGTTCAAAAGGCTGTACTTATTTCCTCCACCCCTAAAATACGGAAAATGATCCTAGAATATCTTGTAACCTACCGTAATCAAGATGGAGAGTTGGAAGAAGAATCATTAATTGGAAAAGTGTATTCTGATCAAAAAAAAGGAATTGAAAGCTATCGGTTTATGCAATATTTGTGGAACAATGGATTTGGTTCTGACCCTCAGTATACGATAGTACAACCCATCGCTTATATACAGAAATGGAGATTGATGATTATGTCTAAGTCGCCTGGCAAAACATTGGACGATTGTATACATGATCCAAATATGAATAGCAAGCAGCTAGCCTTTCTGATTGCAGACTGGTTGACACGAATGCATGAGATTCCTCTTACAGAGATCCGCGAAGCGACACGAACAAGAGCCAATGCTGACGTGAGGCGTTTTTATGAGGATCTTACAGAACGAATACCAAAAGAAAAAGCAAAGCTAAAATCTATATATGATAAATTTATTGAAAATTCAGAAAAAACCAGAACAAATGAAGCAGTGTTACTTCATGGTGACTTTCATACAAAAAATGTATTTTTGCATGAGAAAAAAGTCATTGCGATTGATTTTGATCACCATTTTGCAGGTGACCCCGCCTGGGATGTAGCATATTTGGCATGTCAAATTCAGGTAAGCAGCTTTTTCAAGAAAGGGAATTTTGATTTTTTTCAACCAATGATTAAGTATTTCATTGAAAAGTATTTTGATGCTCATCCTGCCTACGACAAACAGTCATTTCTTGATCGAATCTCTTTATACAGCGCTCGTTCCCTTTTTGAAAGCCTGCACTATGAATTATGTGTCCTAAATACAGGAAAATTTACCATTATAGATCCTTTTCTTACCAAGTGCGAGCTGTATTTGCAAGGAACGGGTTATAAATGAGCGGTCCATCCATTCCCATTGCCATCGTTCACCATGCCAATCAATACCTGATTACAAACGGCTACGACAATCGTCCGGGTATCGATGAGATTATTGGGCCTCCTGACGCTACCTCCAGTTTACGAGCAGTATTTGATCTCCATTCCCAATATAACATACCCTTCCATCTCCATATTAGCGGTACGTTTATCGAAGCATGCGCCTGGTTTGAACCGCTTTTTCTTGAAGAAATTGTTGAATTAAGAAAATCGGGATTAGTAGAGATTATTGGTTCTACGTATGCCCAAAATATTATGCCTTTGTTTGATCGCGAACATAATCGCTATCAAGTTGAAGAAGAACTGTGTCTGTTCGAAACGTGGCTTGGATCCGAAATTTCTGAGGTAACGGGATTTTGGGTTCCTGAACGAGTATGGAATACCCAAAAACTAGCTAATATTCTTACTGATACAAGTCTTCCTAATGGAGGGTTTCAATATGTTCTAGTGGATGACCGCTTGATCTTATCTAATGCTTCACGTGGAAACTTTGATCTTAATCCGCGCTTTATTCCCGAACTATTTGAAGCTCATCGTATTGAGGGGAGTCAAGGTTTAATCGCGCTTCCGCTCTCTTATGAAATGCGTTTATCTATCCCTCTTGAAACAGAGAAGCATGAACAACGATTAAATATTCTAATGTCGCAAATGCAGCAAGAGATCATTAACGGTCGAGACGTAATTGCAATCTATGGCGATGATATGGAGAAGGTTGCAGGAATTCCACCCTGGAATCCTCATGCCGTTGAACATTATCGTTGTTTCCTTGAATGGTTGATTAATAGACAAGATGTTACACCCGTTCTTCTTCAGTCATGGTTAGCTAATCACAAAATTCAACCCCAGCGTCCTATCGGAACTGGTACCTACCGAGAGCTGGCTACAGAGTTTGGAGCTGGTGAAGATTATATGAATTGGGCTAATTCACAGGCTTGGGCTCCTTATCAACGATCCTTGATCAAAACGTGGGATGAGCTAAAAAAGCTTTCATCTAAGACTAATCCACAGTCTTCATTACTTGAACTAGCACGAAAACACTTTCTTGCTTGTACTTATGAAACAGGTTGGCACGACGCTCCAAACAGTATTCACAGCGATCCAGACAGCAGCGGTGTCCCATTACCCGCTCCTTGGGCACGCGCAGTCGCTAGTCATGTTCGGGCAACCTCAATCCTGATGGAGGCAGTAAAATGGGAAAATGATTGCGATAACTCCAGCCTCATTCATGCTTTTGAAGTTGATTTAGATAATGACGGTCATAAGGAAGTCATATTACGAAATAATGTTTTAGCCGCAGTGATTTCGCCTCGTTTCGGCGGGCGTATCATTTACCTGTTTTTTTATAATGAAGTTGATGGACAGCTTATCGTTGGTAATCCATCAGACGACTGGAATTGGTTGGAGGAACTAAACGACTTTATGGACGTTCCAATGAATCATCCAGGCGCATTGGCAGATTATGGATTTGAACATGACACATATGATCTACTTTCTCTCACGATAAAAGAAGATCAAGAAGTTGAGCTCGTGATCGTGAACAAGCAATTAAACAGTGCTGCCTATGGGATGACCAAACACTTTTTACTCAAAAAAGGACAAGGTGAAATCAATATTAAATATGACCATATCCCTTCAAACATTTTGCCTCTATCACTCGATATTGGTTTATCACCAGACTACTTGCGACTATTGCGCGAAGGCCGCTCCGACATTCTCCCTTACCAAATTGAGAACAAGAGAGGGTTTCAAAATGGGAAAGTGATTTCTTGGGTTTCCCTAAAGTCAGAGAATATCATTTGGAGGATGCCTCGTATTCCTATTTTCGGACACGGCTTTTGTTTGGGGCTTACGGTCACATCTACCTCTGCTTCATTTTGTCTAGGAGCAGAGTCTTCATCATATTAGAAAAAGGAGGATTTAAATTAGTATGAATCAGAACATACATCCTTTTAAGCTGCTGGATACTTTCTTTAAAGGTTATTCCAAACCTCAGCACATTCTTTTTAGTGATGGTCGCACGTATGTAGTGAAGTTCAAAAATAATCCATCTGGAACGAGGGTTATGGTAAACGAGTACATTGCCGGTAAATTAGGCCAACTTCTCTCCCTTCCGGTTGTACCTTTTGAAGTGGTACAAATAGAAGATGATTTTATTAAGGAGTCTCCAGTTCTTTCTAAACACAAGTTCACCTCTGGAAGCCAGTTTGCCAGTTTGTTTATTGACAATTGTATTCAACTCTTAAGGGATTCGCAGAATGAACACGTAAAAGTAAGCAATCGAGATCATCTCGCCTTAATGATGGTATTCGATCTTTGGATAGGCAATACAGATCGTAAAGAGAACAATGTCCTGCTCGAACCCGCTGAGGAAGGGGAGTATTATCTCCATATGATCGACCATGGCCGTTGTTTTTCTGAGGCGAAATGGACCGTCAAAACACTAAGGAAAATGCCTAACGTGTCTGTTAACCTAAACGTTCATAAGTGGTGCGTTTCTTTACTGCAAAGTCAAAACGAGATAAATGCAGCGATTGAAAAAATAATGGCAATACCAGAAAAGGCAATTCATGAAGTAATCAAATCGATCCCTGACGACTGGGATGTATCGGAATTGGAAAGGGAGGCGCTTGTCACCCACCTTGTTAATGCAAAACAACTATTACCAGAGCTAAATTTACAATCCAAAAAAAAGAAAAAATAAAGGAATAAAGGTTCTGCCTCATGGCAGAACCTTTTCTAGGCTAAAAAGAAAGGATAAATTTTTCAAATTTATCCTTTCTTTTCGAGCATTAGTGCACTAAGGAAGGGCTCAGTAAGCTTAAGCATCCCAGTCGAAAAGCTGTGCTTTTCGACGAACTACGTCTCATTAACCGCCTTTAAGGGCTCGCCTATCGGCGAGTCTTCTAGACAAAATAAAACCTTTCTCTCATAGGTGTTACAGAGTAAATGAAGCGAATAGAATGAGGGAAAAACTGTACACTTAACCTATACTTGTCCTTTCACTTTCGTCATTAAATCGAGAAAATCAGGATCATTTACCCAGCGATTAAACCATTTAGGACTAATTTCTTGGACAAATCGAACGAAATCTTCAGCGTTAACCCCCATATCACCAATTAGTTTTTTTGCTAAGAGGACAGGCTGAGGTTTAATCATGTGAACCACATCAATTACTTTCATTTTCCCATCAGGAACCACATAGATGTGCCGTGCAGAATGATCGAAACGATTGTAGCCTGCTTGTTCAAATGAATCCAATACATCAATAATTTTGGCCGTTAATTCCTTGTCAAGTGGATTCTGGTCTAAATATTCGAAAAGAGTTGGATATTTCAAGTATTCCATAACAATAAAATTTTCTCCCGTTAAATACACCTTTGGACAAATGCCAATATTACCTCCAAGTTGCAATCCATGAAGCTCACGATCCAGGTCTTGTTTCACACAGTAGATTTTCACACAGCGATTTTCATCTATTTGAAAAACAGCCCCTTGGTGTCCTTTTCCCAATAACTTAAAACTTGTTGGGTTATTAATTTCCACACTGCCCGATTGTTTCGATATATGAATTTTATCCAGTTTATCGACAATCTCATTTTCCAAATTCACTCTCAACAGCCCCTTTCATATGTCTGAATATCTGATTACTATATTAGAATATGTTCAAAGTAAGGTGCCTGTGCTAGACAACTCTCTTGACCTGCTCATTAAAATTGGCAAGAGAAAGTTTGTTTTCCAGTTACAATCCGGAAAAAACTGAAATAAATAATCTATGTATTAGATTGCAAAATCGTCTGGACAAGGGAAGCCGGAAGACAATAAGCTGGATTGACGACCGAAAAGCCGTTGGATGAGAGAACCCGGAAGCCGATAATGTCGATTAGTGACCAAAATGTTCGAATGCTCGTTGACAGCTTATTTACAATATTCGTCATGTCTTACAATATTAAATCTTCCTTTCCAATTTAGTTAAATTAAATTGTCATTACTCTTGAAAATATGCCTAATATAAGCAAAAGTATGTGCGGACACCAAAAAAACAACTGCTTTTATTTGCGCTTTCACGCCAGATTATGCGCAACAACAAGTCGCGCCCCTCTCAGAACCGTACGTGAATTCAAATCTTTCTTTTATTTAATTGTCTCTAAGTCCATAACAAGCATTTCTTTTGAGTTATCATCATGTACTTTTTGGGCAAAGTCCATTGCAAGCCGATAATACTTATCTGATAAATCAGTTTTACCTATCATAAGTGCTGACCTACTTAATGCTTCATAGGCATACCCAATATAAAAAGGCTCGATATCATTTTCCACACTTACTTCTAAGCTCCGCTCTGCAAAGTAAAAGGATCTCTCACCAAGATTTAATACTGCGTAAACTCTGGAAAGCTGCCAATATCCAATAGATAGATTTTGTAGCGTATGATCCTCTACCTGGGTCCAATGGTAAAATGACGAATGTGTTAGGTGAATCATTTTCTCTTCTTCTAATTTTGTTCGTTCTGATAGTTCAAGATAGTCCCAAACATCATTAAAACAATTTACTGCCATTTGCTTATGGGAAAATGTTGATGTCATTTGTCTACGCCCTTTCTTTTTTCAAATCTATTAATGAACCAGAATGGAAAATACAATAACAAAAAGGTTATTAATGCAATGACCTCTAAAGGAAAAAGATACGATGGCCATGGTCCTAAATAATTCAAAATCGATGGGTTTACTGGCTTTTCGGAGATATACATATAATTTCCTGCAATAAAGTAATTCAATAAAAACACAAAAAAAGTATATAGATTTAAGAACAAAAAAGCTTTCCAAATACTCTTTGCAGTTGGTCTATATTTTTCTACCAATACCATAAATAAATTTGCCACCACGATTCCACCATGCGAAATAAAAAAGTGAACATAACGGAAATGGGGAAACGTATAAGCACTAATATCAGGGGTGAACATTGCCTGCAGAGCGCTTCCAACGCCTGCAAAATAGGTAAATTCAAAAAGACTATAGCTCCTAGTAAGCAGTAAAGCTGCGGATAGGAGGATGGAAATACTGCTTAGATGGAATGGCAGAGAATATTGAATAGTCCACTCTCCTATACGCCATAGCCATACATGCAGACTAATTTCTGAAATAATTAAAGTGGCTGCCAATCCTATTCTGACAATACTATTGAGGGCTGTCTTCCTAAGAAATCTTCTAAATAGAAAGATTAAGACAATTACTCCACCTAAAATAAATATCGTCATCCAATGTGTTTTTGAAAATAAAATAAAGGCATCTTTACCATCTGCTTGAAAATATTTTTCCATTGTATCACCAATGTTTTTATGTCATAAGTCAACGCGCTACAAGCGATTTGTTGACGTTTTTTAGTATATACGGTTATGATGATTACTATAAAAATAAGGAGGCTAATATATGTCTGAACTCGTGTTTATGGCACTATATCGTCCGAAACCTGGAAAAGAGAATGAATTAAAAGAAATCCTTAATGTACATATCCCCGTCCTAAGAGATGAAGGATTAATAACAGAACGTGAATTGCTAACACTTCAAACTGAGGATGGTACAATCATTGAAATAGCGGAATGGAAGTCTAGTGAGGCGATTGACAAGGCACATCAATCTGAAAAAGTCATGGCTGTATGGAATCAAATTGCATTTGTAGCCGAACTGACAAATCTCTCATCCCTAGCAGAAGCGCAATATCCTTTCCCCAATTTTAAAGCCATTTAGGTACAGTAATATAATGAGTACAAAAAACACGAGATTCCCAATGAACTCTCGTGTTTTTTTAAGTGACCATAATCACTACATTTTTTTTATTTTCGGTCACTCAGGACCCGCTTCAGTGACCGAGTACAATACTTTTTTCATCATCAGGTCACTCCGAACACGCTTGAGTGACCATGAGCCCATCTCTATTCACGTTTCGGTCACTCCAAACAACAAACTTATTAATTTGTAAAAATAAATTCCGTCCTGCTCCCGGTTTGCCCTGCTATAACCTCTAGTCTAATATCAATTCGTTCTTTTAGCTCTGGTACATGCGAGATGATACCGACTAAGCGTCCACTGCTTTGGATATCCATCAGTGCTTCAATCGCTTGATCAAGTGATTCAGGGTCCAGCGTTCCAAAGCCCTCATCAATAAACATCGTCTCTAACGAAACTCCGCCTGCATAGTTTTGGACGACATCTGCTAATCCAAGTGCTAATGATAGAGAGGCTTTAAAGCTTTCTCCGCCGGATAAAGTTTTTACATGACGCTCCTGACCAGTATACTGGTCAAAGACAAGCAGCTCTAAGCCACTTTGAACATTCCCCTTCGAACGGTCTGTTTTCCTTAGAAGTTCAAATCGGCCTGCCGTCATTTTCCTTAATCGAACATTTGCCTCCCGCAAAATATCATCTAAGAAAGCAGCAAGTACATAGCGTTCAAACGTAATTCGATAGGTATTTTGTCCTTTAGCAATTTCGTGAAGATGTCCAATCAGCTTATATCGTTCCTCCAACACCTTCATTTGCTCATTAATTCTTTCGACATTGTTGTAAATATCCACATTGTCTCTCTTTTTAACAAATAGATCCGTTCGCTGATTGGTTAGCTCTTCAATTTCACGGGCTAAATTCTCTAAAGAAACTTTTAATCCATCAACATCTGGGGTCTTAATGTCTTGTAAAAGCTCAGTCAATTCTTTTAAGCGGTCTGAAACAGAGCGTAACTCTTCACGATAACTGCGGATTTGACCTTCAAGACTACGGATATCAGCTTCGCTTTTTTTAGCCGAATGGTATTCCCCATAATTAATAAAACCTTGTTCTGCAAGTCTATTAACAAAGAGTTCTTTTTCTGTTTTCAACTCATTCTCTTTGCTAGAGTGGTGTATCACCGCGTCCTGTAATCTGGCAGTTTCAGCAGATTGTTTTTCTTTCACTGCTTGTAATCGCTGCTGCGCCTCTTCGAGCCTTTTGACTAACATTTCATGATGTTTTTTAGATGATGTTAGTGCTGTTTCATAGGCTGCTTCAGTACGAAGATTCTCAGGAATAACCTTCATCATCCTAGTTAAATTCGTTCTCTTCTCAGTAAACTGTACAGTCAATTCTGATACATGTGCTGCAAACTGCTGAATAGCCCTTTGTAATGCTGTTTTTTCCGTATCGCTTTTTTCGATTTCAAGATTAATTTGATCAAGCATTTTAATTTGAGCAGCAAGTATTTTTTGTGATTCAAGTAACTTATTTCTGTTAGAAATCACTTCTGTTTTCGTTAATTGTAAATCCGATTCCTTAAAATCAATCCGATAAGCGTGTATTTCGTTTATAATCTCTTCACACTTTTCCCGTTGTGTTTTTTCAATAGATTGACTTTCAAAGTACTGAGATTCTGCTGCTGATTTTTCTTTTTCCAATAGAACTGCCTGCTGCTTTGCAGCTTTCAGGTCCTTTTCATTAGGGATTAGAGCTTGATTCGTTGAAGCTGGTGAGGGGTGATGCTCTGAACCACAAACTGGACATGCCTCACCACTAGTAAGTCGTGCTGCCAGAAGTGATGCTTGACCATGCAGCCATTGATTCTCCATATCTTCAACTAGTGCCTTTGCATCCAAATATCTAGCGGTTATATTTTCGAACTTACTGGATTTCACTTTAAGATCTTGTACTGCTTCTTGATGGCGTCCCAGGTTAAGTTCATATTTTTCTAGCTTATCAAGTTCGGTCTCCATTTTTTCAATCTGATGGTCATTTTCTAAATATTGTAGCTTACCTTTCTCAATGTCTATCTTTTTGTCGTTTAGTACTTTGATTCGTTCTTCCAAGCTAACTAAATTATTTTCTGCTTTTTGATACTTGTCCTTTTCACTCTTGAGTGAGGCTTCCACAATTGCATACTCTTTTACTAAAGCAGCAAAGGAATAAACATCGTCTCTCATATTTATTAATTGATTAATGGTATCTAGTGCTATTTGCCGTTCACCTTCACGCTCTTGCTCTACCTGCCACAGTTGCTCATATTGATTTGTAAGAACATCTAATTTTTCAATTTCGCTCTGTATAGATGTTACATTTCCCTTCAGTTGGTCCAATTCTCGCTTTAGACGATGGCAAAGCTCTTCTTGCTGTGCCAATAATGCTGCTTTATGCGCAAGTTGTACCTGTTTTTCTTTTTCAGCAAAAACTTCTACTTGTGATTCAAGTTGAATTTTTTCTGTTTTTAATGCTTCTCTTGTTTGAATTTGCTTTAAAATCGTTTCGGCTTCAAATAACTTCCCTTTTAAGGAGTCTTGTTCCAGTTCCTTTTCTTTCAAGCTAATAACTAATTTTTCAAGCAGACTTTCCATACCACTGATTTCGTCCTGCAGTAATGGCATCATGATCATATCGTTAACACTGTCTGCTTCTAAATATCCTTTTAGCTCGTCGTTTGTTACCGTTTGAATACGTCTGAGGTTTTCATTTCTAGTTTGAACCTGCATTTCAACTGAATTCTTCAATTCTGTTGATTCAACCTTCAGCCTATCTTCCACCATTTTATAAATTTGAGTATGGAACAACCGCTGTAAAATAACTTCTTTATCCTTACTGTCGGACGTTAACAGCTTACGAAATTCACCTTGAGGAATCATTAAGATTTGGCGGAACTGGTTGCTGTCAATCAGCATAATTTCCTTAATCTTCTCCTCCACCTCATTGATCTTGGTGGCGATTAATTTCTTTTCACCTTTCTCATCCCAACTATATAATTCCGCTTTGGCTGGTAATGTCGTAAAACCTTCGCCCTTTTCTTTCTTTTTTGGCTGTTGAGGTAAGCGGGTGATCGAATAAACTTTGTTACGGATTGAAAAGTCGAGAGAAACCTCTGTTACCAAATCTGCTCTTGCAAATTGGCTCCTTAATTCGGGGCCGTTGCGGTCTTCGCCGCTTGCTTTTCCATAAATCGCATAACTAATTGCATCAAAAATAGTGGTTTTACCAGATCCGGTTTTACCAGAAATGACAAACATCGTGCGATTCCCCAGCTGAGTGAAATCAATGATTTCAACATCTGCATAAGGGCCAAATGCCTGCATAGTTAGTTTTAATGGTCTCACTTTGTACCCTCCTCACTTAACACTTTTCCAATCACATCAGCCATAACTTCTTTTTTATCGGCGGAAAACTCTGCGGTCGTCATTTCCGCATAAAATTGCTCAAACAAATCAAGCTCGGATTTTTTCTCATTTTGAGTAATGTTAAATGACTGCTTTTTCTTCAAATCCGTAATATCTATTTTCCTTTCAAGATGGAGTACGTTCGGATATATCTGACGTAGTTTATTAATCGGATCAAGTAATGCACCTTCATCTAGCAAGGTAATTTTCAGATAATCATGTAATTTTTGTTTTTCATAAAAATAAGGATCTAGTAACTCCTCTAGATGCCCTTCAAGTTCACGCATGTCATGTGTTGGATTCAAGAACCTAGAGCGATGAGAAAAATTTCCTTTCTCATCCATTTCAATAATGGAAATCGATTTATTTTGCTTTGCTTCTGAAAATGAATACTTTAATAGGGAACCGGAATATTTTACCTTATTATGTTTAATGGCATCGGGACTGTGGAGATGACCCAGTGCCGTATAAGAAAATGGTTCAAAAAGCTCTGCACCTACACAACCAGATCCCCCAACGGATAAAACACGTTCGGAGTCTGAAGTCTGCCCGCCTAAGACAAAGGCATGTCCTACCAACACATTAGGCTCGTTGGGATTCAAATTTTCCTCCATCCTGCCAATCAATGCTTTCATAGCATCCTGATGGGAATGAATCGAATCATCTACAAGAAGTTGTCGTACCACTCCAGGTTCTGCATAAGGTACTAAATAGAAATTGACTCCGTTAACCTGTACTGGCTTAAAGCTATCCGAAAGCTTACCAGATAAATAGAATTGGCTATGCTTATACCAGGAGCTGCCAAATGAAAGACGTTCAGCGCTATCATGGTTTCCTGCAATCGCAACAACAGGCGTTTTTAGCTCAACATTAATTTTAAACAGAATTTCATCTAATAATTCTACTGCGTCTGTTGGCGGAACAGAACGGTCATACAAATCACCGGCAATCACGAGCGCATCCGGCTTTTCTTCCGCAACAATTTCTATAAACTGATTTAGTGCTTCACGCTGATTATCCGTCATATATACACCGTGTACTAACTTTCCTAAATGCCAGTCGGCAGTATGGATAAATTTCATTTTAGTCACCCCATCATTTATTAACTCATAAATACTATTATAGCAAAATACCAACTTAAATGAGGATGGAAAACAAAGCAATTAAAGGCAATACTGGGTTAAGATTATTTCACAAAATGCAAAAAACAGCCCGACGCATTGGTCGGGCTGTTAAATCATTGGCTTCATAAATTACTTTTTAGTTACGTTAGCAGCTTGTGGTCCACGAGCACCTTCAACAACTTCGAAAGATACTTCTTGACCTTCTTCTAAAGTTTTGAAACCTTCAGTTTGGATAGCGGAATAGTGAACAAATACGTCGTTTCCATCTTCAGCTTCGATAAATCCGAAACCTTTTTCAGAGTTGAACCATTTTACTTTACCGTTTTTCATGTAAAAAAATCCTCCTATTGGCTTAGATTAAGCCATGTGTGAAATTCACCAAATTACAACGTGATAGCTTTACTTCCACTTTCTTATCCAAACTTCAGTTAAAACTTGAACAAGCTTTGTAACATAAATCTAATCTCGTGCAACGGCTGACTAAAATTTAACATTTTTCAGATTTATAGTCAATAAAATACGATAGACAAAAGCCTACAAAATTCGGGGTTTGTAGTGTTTTTGGGGTGTTTGTATGACCTTACTTTTCGTGCTGATTACTGCTACGATTTGTATCCATAACTTGATTCCTGTCAATCCTGCCAAATTTACATTTTATATCCTTTACGACATCTTTAATAAGTAATTCCAAACCAATATAGGTTAGTGATCGGTAGTTTGCAAACAGCTTTTTGACTTCCCATTTCAGTTCATTCTCTCCACAAATACTGTGTCGATTGATTTGATCCACTTCTTTCTTTATTATGGAAAGCTCTTTTAGTTTTTCATCCTCTGGCAGGAGCTCCAGTGCGTCAAGTCTGGTAAGGAACTCGACTGACTTATCTATTTTCAGCCTAACCTCATCATGAACATCTTTTGCAATAATAAGATTCTTGTATTTAAATTCATTTAACTTTAAAGCTGAATCATAAGTCGCTTTTACAATTTCCTCTCTTGTCATGCTGTTAGTTTCATAGCTAAGCATATTTTTCCAGGATGGTTGTTTCATAGCTTCTCGGAAGTCTTCTAGTTTGTTACAGAATTTTTTATAACCATATTTTTCTGGGTTTTCAAACGCCGGACTTCCAGGATCAAGAAATGGCGAAAGTGGTGCAACAAAGTACGAAATATTCGAAGCTCTACCACATTCTTTGTGAATTTTTTCACAAAAATCAACATTTCTCATCGCACTTTCATACGTTTGATTGGGTATACCCGTCATGAAAAATAAGTCAATTTTAGTGCATCCATGCTTTAACGCATATTGGAGCATGTCTATTACCTTGGCATTTGTACAAGGCAGTTTGCCATTATATTTACGGATATTTTCATCAGCCGATTCAAGGGTAAGCTCGATACTGTACTTTGGCATTGCCTTATTTAATCTTTCAAAAAATTTCTCATCTGCATAATTAAACAATTCGAAGACCATTTCGTTCTTTAACTTCATTTTTGCTAAGCCGTCTAGGAACTCATCAACGTACTCCTTGCCCCCTTGCCTTATATCATTCAAAAGAAAAATAGGTGCACCTGTGAATCTTTGAATTAAAGCAATATCTTCGAGCATTTTTTGTGGAGAACGCATGACTAACTTCTTCCGATTACAGTTTAACTCATAGGCATCTTTGGAACCGCCGCAGATTAAACAATTATAATTACAGCCTTTAGAAGTTAATATAGCTGTATTTGGATATTGCATCCATCCTTTGTATGGCAATGGGTCTAATAGATTAAAATATTTAAAGACTGAGCCTATAACATAGCGATAACCTGGCAAATTAAACTCATCGAGACTATCTGGAACATAGGTAATTTCGTTATAAAAATATTCATAATTTCGCTTCCAGGTTAGATTAGGAATATCAGCAAATCCCGATACATCCTTCTTCTCCAACTTATTTAGCTGCATTAGGATTAATTTTTCAGTTGTATCACCGCGGACAACAAAATCTATACAAGGATATTCTATTAATTCTTTATGAAAATACGTGCTGGAAAGCCCCCCGAACATAACCGGTGTATTAGGATGATACTTCTTAACGATTTTTGCTAATTCCACACCTCCATGCGCATGAGGAAGCCAGTGGAGGTCAATCCCAAATGCCTTTGCTTTTATATTCTTAATTTTTTTCTCAACATCAAAATTCGGATTTAAAAGCATTCGATTCGCGATATTGACAATCTTCACTTTTAATCCAAATCGTTCAAGATAATCCCCGATACTAGTTAAACCAATCGGGTACATTTCAAAAACGGGTGATGAGGGAACCACATCGCTGATTGGACCGGTAAATAGCATTTCTTTTCTGAAATCGTAGACTGTAGGCGGATGCAGCAGTACCAAGTCGTAAATCATTGGATCACTTCCTAAATTCATAATATTTGTATACACCTTTATAGTAATATAGAAATCAAGGAAAAAGATGGTTCAAATATTACAGTTAATTGATTTTTAAAAAAACAAGATATTCCTAGGGTTAAACATAAAAATAACCGAGGAAAATTAATTCTTCGGCATGGTTACTTGAGGGGCATCCGAGGGTGTCATGACCTTTCCAACGTAGTCTGCAAGAGACTGAGGGTAGTCAATAAGGGCTTTTTACAAGCCCCCACTTCAACCGTTAGGTAAGTGGTGGGTTATTGACCCTCGTCTCTGAACTTATCTAATATCGTAATCGCGTCCACAAGATGATTGTTAAAAATTTGTCGAGCAACGGCTAGCAGTTCAACAATCATTGGATCTTTAAGCGTATAAATGACTTTATTTCCTTCTTTTGTTCCCGAGACAATATTCTTCGCTCTTAAAATCGTTAACTGCTGTGAAACAGCAGATCCCTCACTGCCAACAAGGGTTTGAATTTCATTTACATTCTTATCCCCTTCAGCTAGCAGCTCCAATATGCGGATTCTCAGAGGATGTGCAAGAGCTTTGAAAAATTCCGCCTTAAATTGCTGCATTTCAAGATTCAATCCATTCACGTCCTTAATCCCGTTCTAGTAAGTAGCCGAGAGCTTCTGTTTACTGCTTTCCATTACTTCTTGTGCCGAAAGCTTCTTACACTCTTTAAATGCGAAGTGTTTACAGCCAAGACATTTATTGCGATCCAGTTCAGATAATGCAAATTGAATGGCGTCACCTGTGTGTTCAAAGAAATGCTCTTGACCAATCACATCATATAAGCCCGTACTTTTCAAAACATTTTTGGGCTGTTCCTTTATTCCCGATATAATCACTATACCATTTTTTGAAAAATGGGACACAATACTAGCCAAATTGGCCTCACCCGTTGTATCCATAAATGGCACCCTGCTCATCCGTAATAAAAGAATTTTAGGACGATAGTTTATCGTATTCATAATCGATGTTTCAAAGGTTTGCGCAGCTCCAAAGAATAATGGACCCTCTACATTATAAATACTTACTTGAGGGCAATCATGCGTATCAGATACGATTTGAGACTCGACCTTTGCATGTTTATGCTCAAGGTTTGGCAATGCCTTTGCAGTGGTCATCAGATTGCTCATTCTCATTGTAAATAGAACTGCAGCCATGACTAAACCGACTTCAACCGCCGTTGTCAAATTAACAAAAACCGTTAACAAAAAGGTTACGACTAAGACAAGCGAATCAGTAGACTTTGTTTTTAATATATGTGCAAATACTTTGCGTTCACTCATATTCCAGGCAACAACCATTAGAATAGGTGCCATGCTTGCCAGCGGAATATAGGATGCAAATGGAGCGAAAAACATTAATACAAGTAATACTACAATCCCGTGAATAATCCCTGATAATGGGGAAACAGCCCCATTTTTAATATTCGTAGCTGTCCTGGCAATAGCCCCTGTTGCCGGTATTCCTCCAAAAAGTGGTGTAACCATATTGGCAATCCCTTGACCAATTAGTTCCTTGTTGCTGTTATGCTTACTATTCGTCATCCCGTCTGCCACAACGGCTGAAAGTAAGGATTCAATCCCGCCGAGCATCGCAATGATAAATGCTGGTTTTAATAGAGTAATAATCATTTCAAAGCTCAAATTAGGTTTTTGGAGTTGTGGCAATGAACTTGGAATTTGTCCATATGCACTGCCAATCGTTGCTACTTGCCCTGGATAAAGCAAGGTTGCAATCATAGTTGAAACAACTAATCCAATCAGTGGTCCTGGGACCTTAGGGGCAATCATAGGTGTCAGTATAATGGTTGCTAAACATATGACAGCTGTTAGGATGCTCAAAAGGTTAATAGTATCAATGTTAATGATAAGTTCGTTTAGATTGTTGATAAATTCTTCGTGTTTCTTAATCCCCGTCAACCCTAGGAAACTAGCAATTTGTCCGGTAAAAATGGTAATCGCAATCCCCGTTGTAAATCCAATGGTTACAGGTCTTGGGATAAATTTTATTAATGATCCCATTTTGAAAATTCCCATTAAAACCAGCATGATCCCGGCTAAAAATCCTGCTATTAACAAATTTTCGTATCCGTACGTCATGACGATTCCAAATAAAATCGGAATAAACGCACCAGTTGGACCGCCGATTTGGTACTTCGAGCCTCCAAAAAGGGAAATGAGGATTCCGGCAACAATTGTTGTGTAGATTCCATATTCCGGCTTCACCCCTGAAGCAATCGCGAAGGCCATCCCAAGAGGTATGGCAATTACACCGACAATGAGTCCTGATAGGACATCCTTTGGTACATTACTTAAGGAATATTGATGGAATCTTTTGTCACTAAACATATGAACCCTTCTTATCTTTTAAATTTGTATATCTGATTATTTGAATATATAGGAATATGTATCAATAATCAAGTCATTTGTTTTAAAAATATTTCCAGTTGTATTGTCCCCTTCCACTGTGGTATATTTATTGAGCGATGAGCTGAGTTGTGTAAGTCGAGAAACATTCCTTTTTGGAGCGCACTATGTGGAGTGTGGTTTTTCGCCTCAATACGCAAAGACGCCTGCTATATGCAGGCGTCTTTTTTCCCTTATTTACATTAAAATAGATTTATTTAAGAAGGGGTTGTTCCAACATTGCGGAACAACCCCTTCCTTTATTCTATACAACTAACAATGAATCAATATAAGTAACGATTTCTTCACCGATAGCCATGGATGCAGTGGCTGCAGGTGATGGAGCATTACAAACATGAATGGATCGCTTGCTTTTTATAATCATAAAATCATCTACTAGCTTACCATCAATTGTTAACGCTTGAGCACGCACTCCCGCCTCAGTTGTGACGAGATCCTCTTTCGCAATCGCAGGTACGAGTCTTTGCAACGATTCAAGGAACTTTTGCTTACTAACAGAGCGATGCATCTCCCCTAAGCCATACTTTAAATACTGTTTCGCAATCTTCCAAAATGCAGGATATGATAATATTTCAAGGAGATCGTTCACATTTAAGTCTGTCTTTTTATACCCTTCTCGTTTAAAAGCTAATACCGCATTTGGACCAACATGAATTTCACCATTTATCATTCTCGTTATGTGGACACCTAGGAACGGAAATTGTGGATCTGGTACTGGATAAATTAAGTTATTTACTAAATGAGACTTTGACTCTTTTAGCTTATAATACTCACCTCTAAAAGGAACAATCTTCATTTTAGGGTCCACACCAGCCATCTTTGTTATTCGATCGCTAAAAAGCCCAGCACAGTTGATAAAATATTTCGTGCGAAATACACCATGATCTGTAACAACTTCAATTTCATCATCTTTTTCTCTAATATCGACAACCTTCGTATTCAGCTTAAGCTCTCCACCATTTTCCAGATAATCCTTTGCATAGGATTCTGATACTTGCTTATAGTTAACAATCCCTGCCATTGGTACCTTTATTGCAGAAATCCCATTTACATTTGGTTCGATTTCCTTCATCTCATCGTAATTAACCATTTCAACCGGTAGACCATTCTCTAAACCTCGTTTATAAAGTTTCTCTAATTCTACTAATTCAGTTTCTTCTGTAGCAACGATTAATTTTCCACAAATATCATAATGAATGGAGTTCTTTTCACAATACTCAATTAACTTTTTTCCACCCTCTCTGGCAAAACGAGCTTTTAAACTTCCTGGTTTATAATAGATACCTGAGTGTATAACCCCACTATTTCTACCCGTTTGATGTGCAGCCAGGCTAGGCTCTTTTTCTACTATAAGTACTTTTGCACGCGGATGCTTCTTAATTAGTGCATATCCCGTTGAAAGTCCAACAATCCCTCCACCTACAATCATGTAATCATAGACCATTTCCATTCCCCCAACATCCAATTTGTATGACAACTTTATTAATAATTGACAAAATTATTCTTGTTGTTTATGATTATATTGATAATTTTAAGATATTTCATTGTATTTTTCAATAAAAACAATAAAATCTGTATGACAAATTTTAAAGGATAAAAGATATGAAAAATGATAAGAAGAAGTTATCCCAAATCATTATTAAGGACATCATTACAAAAATTCAGGATGGTGTATACTCACGCCAATCCAGACTCCCTTCTGAAATGGAATTGGCAAGAACGTATAATGTGGGACGTTCAACGGTTCGGGAAGCATTAGGTGTTTTAAAATCTTATGGAGTGATCTCTTCGCTTAAGGGTGGAGGACATTTTTTAGAGGATATTGATTTAACTTTTTTAATTACGACCTTTGAATTAGACACTGAAGAGTATATGAGAATCAAATATTTATTGGAATTACGATTTACATTAGAATCGGAAGCAGCCTATTTAGCTGCGGAGAGGAAAACAGAGGAAGACCTGACAGAGCTACAAAAGGCATTAGATAGTATTAAATCGACATTATCATCACCTGATTTACCAGGGCAGGAGGAAGATTTCCAATTCCATAAAGCGTTGATCCAAGCTACACATAATCCCTTCATGATTAAAGTATTAGATGATTTATCAGAATGGTACCAAGAAGCACTCTCTCTCACACTTAAACAAAATATTGGGTTGATTGGAAAAAGACAATCCGTATACAAAGAACACGAGGATATCTTCAATGCAATTAAGGAAGGAAAACCAAAGCTAGCAAAGGTTCTCACAACCATGCACTTAGATAGCGTTCAAAAAAAATTAAATTACTTATTTTGGATGAAGGAGTAAGAGCGTGGGGCCTGACCCTAATGTCATCAATTAAATCCCACAAAATGAGAATTATTAAAAGTGTCAAAAAATAGTCAGAAAAGGCACAAAAACCCTATTGACTTTTCAAAATCACCATAATATTCGACTTGAATACCAGTTTTTGGTATAACTTTCGAGAAGTGGTGATTTTTTATGGAAAAAAAAGTGTTATTTTTTGTAAAGTTATCTTTATGACATTGAGGTCAGGCCCCTTTTCTATCAAACTTCTATTTGTTCTTGCTGTTCTATGTTATAATCTTTAATTTTTTTGTATAGTGTTTTTCTCGTTATTCCTAATACCTTTGAGACTTTTGTGATGTTTCCTTCAAAGACATCGAGTGCTTTTTTTATTGATTCTTTTTCCATGTTTTCTAATGTTGTGATGTCATCTTTATTTGTATTTACAAATAAATGGTCGATAATTTTTTTAGGAAAGTGTTCCAGATTTATTTTTTGTCCTTGTGATAACACAATGGCACTTTCAATATTATTCTCCAATTCTCTTATATTCCCTGGCCAGTGGTAGGATTTTAAATAAATGAAAATCGAACGATCATATTCAGGGACTTTCACACCTAATTTTTCCGCAATCTTATTTAAGAGATATTCGAATAAATCCGGAATATCCTCAGGTCGTTTTCGAAGTGGTGGAATATGAATCGTAATAATCCCTAATCGATAATATAGATCCTCTCTAAATTCTTTTTTCTCCACTAATTCTTCAAGCCGTTGGTTCGATGCAGCCATTACTCTTACATCAATAGGAATTGGTTCACTTCCCCCAACTCGGCTAATTTCATTTTGCTGCAGGACACGAAGTAATTTTACTTGCATATCTTTTGACATACTATTAATCTCATCTAAGAAGATGGTTCCACCATTTGCCAATTCAAACTTTCCCGGTTTCCCACCCTTTTTGGCTCCAGTAAAAGCACCATCCTCATAGCCAAACAATTCACTTTCTATTAACTGTTCAGGTACGGCCCCACAATTGATCGCAATAAACGGACCATTTACCCGTTCGCTTTCATTATGAATCGCTTGTACAATCAATTCTTTACCTGTCCCACTTTCACCTTCTACGACCACTCTTGTTTGAGTTTTGGAAACGATTTTCCCCATTTCAATGGCATGCTGGATGGCATCACTTTTTCCGATGATATCGTTAAACGAAAAAAGATTTGTAGAGGACTTACGCTGATTTTTTTCTTTTCCATAGATTTTTTCTTTATAGGCTAGTTCCTTTTCGATTGCTCTAGCTAACGAAATAACCATCCCTAATGTATGGGTATGCTTTAATGAAAAATGACCAGAAAGTGTCAGCACTCCAATCAAATTACCAAAAATATCGTGAATGGGTGCTGATGCACATGTCCATTGATGGAAGTTTACATTGTAATGCTCTGGGCCAGCTAATTGAAAAGGCTTTCCAGTTGTAATAGCTAAACTAATAGCATTCGTTCCAGCGCTTTCAGCCCGGTTAGCTCCCACCACAAAATTATTTTTTACTGCTAGATTTAAAGCCTCTCTTCCACCTCTAAGATCTAATACGTTTCCTTTAGAGTCAGTTAGGACAAAAATAAAATTTGTTTCCTTCGTTAGCTCCGTAATGAGCTTGATAAAAGGGGCAACGATATTAATTAAAAACTGATTTTCTTTTAGTAGTTTATTAATTTCAGCTTCTGATAGTACTAATGGCTTCTTAAAAGGATTTACATTATTATTTCGACATCGAATCCAAGAGTCTGCAACCTCCTTCCTTAATAGGGTAACATCCTTTCCACCATTAATAAACTTCTCCCACTTATTATATAATTCCTTGTAAGTAAACTCTGTTCTCTTCATATCAACCAACCTTTTCTAGTAAAGTTCTCACAAACGAAAATATAAAATTAGAAATATATGTATTGTTACATTATGGAAACCTTTATCATAATAATAACAAAATTCAAAAACTAAAAAAAGGCTAACATGCTTGTTCTTTGTTGAACAAGCTGTCTGCCTTACCTTTTACTTCAAATTTACAAGTGTATTCTTTTTATGTAACCAAGCCCTTGCTGCTTCCCATATCCCTTCTGATAGAGTTGGGTGTGGGTGGATTAATTCTGCTAGTTCATTTACGGTTCCTTCTAGAAGGATAAATGAAGAAGCCTCAGTTACTATTTCTGTTACATGAGGACCTACCATAACAACACCTAGGATTTCCCCATATGTTTCCTCTACAATTAATTTAATGAACCCAATCCGTTCGTCCATGGCCATTGCCTTTCCACTTGCTGATAATGGGAATTTTTCAACGCGGATTGGTAAACCACTTGCTTGTGCTTCGTTCTCGGTTAAACCCACACTTGCAATTTCTGGTGAAGAATAAATACAACGAGGGACAGCCTTATAATTTACTTCTTTAAATATCTCACAAGCATTTGAGGCTGCCACAATGCCTTCAGCACTTGCGACATGTGCCAATTGCCAGCCACCAATGACATCACCTACTGCAAAAACATTTGGAAAGCTTGTTTTCATTTGCTTGTTTACTGCGATAAACGGACCATTCATGGTAAGGTTCAACTCAGAAACAGCAGAAATATTTGGTTTTCGGCCAGAAGCGATTAAAACCTGGTCAGCTTGAATTGAAATATGCTCTCCACTACTTAGTTTGACACGAATGAGCTTTCCATTATCACCCTCGGAAATTTCATTAACTCCAGAAGATGTTAAAATGTTAACCTTTTTCTTTTTCAATTCCTTTGAAATTAAAGCGGCTACTTCTTCATCTTCGCCTGGAATTAGACCATCTGCCATTTCGATAATCGTAACCTCAACGTTTAATGCTGAAAAAATACAAGCAAATTCAAGTCCAATGACTCCCCCACCAACAATTACAAGTGAGGATGGAAGGGACTCCATATCAAAAATGGTATCACTAGTATGATATGTGACATTATCAAGACCCTTTATCGAAGGCACTGCAGGTCGAGAGCCTGTCGCAATAATAACACGATCCGCTGAAATCGTCTCAGACCCATTTGGATTTTCAATTGTGATTTGTTTATTTGTATGTACGACTGCCGTTCCATTATAGATGTCGACATTCGCTTGGTTTAATAGGGACTCTACGCCTTTACGTAAGCTTTCGACAACCTTTGTTTTACGTTTCATCATTTTCTCAAATGAAATTGTAAAGTTTTCGTATTCAATACCCCATCTTTTCGCCTTTTCCATTAATTCAATCACTTCAGAATGTCTAAGAAGTGTTTTAGAAGGGATACAACCTGTATTTAAACATGTACCACCGAGATATTTATTTTCAATAATGGCAACTGATTGACTATATTTGGCTGCTTCTTCTGCAGCAACATATCCTCCAGGTCCACCACCAATAACTACAACTTCATAATTTTTCATATAGACACCTCAAACCATCAATTCATAAGGATTTTCAAGTATTTCTTTTAAATCGGTTAAGAAATGTGCTGCAGGTGCACCATCAATCACACGATGATCAAATGAGAGGCTTAATGCCATTTGAGGTCTAGACACAATTGCTCCATCCACACTAACCACCTGCTCCTGGATTCGACCCACTCCTAATATAGCAGACTCAGGTTGGTTAATAATTGGTGTAAACGAATCGACTGCATACATGCCTAAGTTACTTATTGTAAAAGTCCCTCCAGAAAAGTCATCAGTTGTAAGTCTATTTTCTCTAGCATTTTTCGCTAGCTTTTTACTTTCGACAGTTAGTTCTAGTAGACCCTTTTGGTCTGCATTACGAATAACAGGAACAACGAGTCCATTTGGAATGGCCACGGCTATCCCGATATTAATATCCGAATGAAGATCAATTTTCTTCCCATTTAGAGAAGCATTGACCATTGGATGGCTCATTAAGGCGTGAGCGACACTCTTAATTAATATCTCTGTATAGGAAAGTCGGAAGCCTGTTCTGCTTAGGATTTTTTCAAGCAGCATCTTTCTTAGTTCGATCGCCTTTGTCATATCAATGGTTGTATGTAGAGTCACATGTGGAACTGTAGCCGAGCTTTGTGCCATGCGTTCTCCGACAACTTTTCTTATCCCATTATAGCTGACCGAATTAGATTTGTTACGCGTCAATTCTTTAGTTACATCTTCCTTTACTATTTTAGTAGAAGAAGGTTGAAGTGTATTAATATCAATTTGTTGGACACTCGCAATCTTTTTAGCTAGAGGAGTAATTTTCGCCTTCTGACCCTCGAGGAATAATTCGACGTCTCTAACTTGGATTCGGTTATTTGGACCGGTCCCATGTACCAGATGTAAATCGATACCATGTGCTTTTGCTAATTTGAGAGCTGCTGGAGTTCGGCGAATTTTTCCAGTCAACGTTTTAGTTGAAACTGTGGTATTCAATGCTTGCTGAGCTTGTGTATTGTTATCTTCCTTTACCACTTCAGACTGAACGTTTCTATTTGATGTCTTTTCTACAATTTCCTCGCCTGTTTCACCTATATAAGCAATCGTTTCTAATACTGGGACTTCAGAATCAACTTCATATAATTTTTTTAGTAGAACACCCTGACTCGGTGCTTCTACCTCTATATTAATTTTATCTGTCATGATTTCGAGAATGGGTTCACCAACCGTAACCTGGTCTCCTTCTTCCTTTAACCATTCAATAATGGTGCCCTTTTCCATTGTTGCGCCAAGCTTTGGCATTTGAAGTTCTACTGCCATACGATCACCTCCTATATCGTCACGGGTGCTATTGTTGACTTAACCGCTATAATAATATCCTCCACCTGGGGGACTGCTTGCTTTTCAAGATTCATATTATAAGGCATTGGAACAGCCTTTCCACCTAATCGAACGACAGGAGCATCTAAATAATCAAATGCTTCACTTTCATTAATTAAGCTAGCAATTTCTGCACCATATCCGCCTCTTTGAACGGCCTCATACACAACCACAGCACGACTCGTTTTCTTAACCGATTCTACAATTGTATCGATGTCCAAAGGTACTAATGTACGTGGATCAATTACTTCCACACTAATTCCTTGCTTTTCAAGCTCCTCTGCAGCCTGTAATGCTCGGTGAACCATAATTGATGTAGCAACAACGGTTACATCTGTTCCCTCACGTTTTACATCTGCTTTTCCTAATGGGATTGAATAAGTTTCCTCAGGAACTTCACCCTTTAATCCATATAGAAGCTTATGCTCATAAAATATAACAGGATTGTTATCGTCCAGTGCAGCCTTAAACAAGCCTTTTGCATCATATGGTGTGGATGGTTGAACAACCTTCAGTCCTGGAATATGGGCTGTCCAGGCTTCAAGGCTTTGGGAATGCTGCGCAGCAAATCCAGCACCAGATCCTCCAGGAGTTCGAACAACAATTGGAATACTTCCTTTTCCACCATTCATATATCGCAATTTAGCAGCTTGATTCACGATATTATCCATTGCAATGGTGATAAAATCAGAAAACTGCAATTCAAGTATAGGTCTCATCCCGGTTAATGCAGAGCCTACCGCTACACCACTTATAGCACTTTCAGAGATTGGTGTACTCATTACGTTCTCACGGCCTAGTTCCTCCTCCATACCATTTGTTAGACCAAATGCTCCACCGTAAATCCCAATATCTTCGCCTAAAATATACACATCTTCATTTGCTTTTATTTCTTGTGTCATGGCTTCTCTAATAGCTTCTGCATAAGTGATTTTACGCATGATTACGCCTCCCTATTTTCACGGTTTATATCAGAGAATAAAAGATTGATAGCCTTAGCTTTATGCAAATACATCTTCCTCAAGAGTATCAAGTGATGGTTCTGGGCTATTTTCCGCAAATGCTACTGCCTCTTCCACTTCTTTTTTTACTTGCGCTTCAAGTTCTTCAATTTCAGCTTCTGTTAGGACATGCGCATTCAATAATTTTTCTTTGAATTTTTTGATACCATCTTTATTTTGGATCCAATCCTGTTCCTCTTCACGGGTTCTATATTTTCTTGCATCACTCTTAGAATGCCCTCTCCATCTATATGTCTTCGCTTCAATGAGAGTTGGCCCTTCTCCTCTTTTCGCACGTTCAACTGCCTTTTTTGTTACCTCATATACCTTCAGCACATCCGTTCCATCTACCACTTCACCCGGAATCCCGTACGCTACTGCTCGATCTGCAAGATTTTCAATATTTGTCATTTGCTTAATGTTACCCGACATTCCATAATGATTGTTTTCACAGAAAAAGATAACTGGCAGTTTCCAAATAGATGCAATGTTTAAGGCTTCATGGAAGCTTCCTTCATTTGTTGCACCATCTCCGAAGAAGCTCACGACAACATATCCTAAATTCTTTTTGACAGAGGTCAGTGCAGCACCACACGCGATAGGTAAACCACCCGCAACAATTCCATTTGCCCCTAAGTTTCCTTTGTCTAGGTCCGCAATATGCATGGAGCCGCCTTTTCCTTTACAATGTCCAGTCGCTTTCCCAAGCAGCTCTGCCATCATTTTGGGAACATCCGTACCTTTTGCAATACAGTGGCCGTGTCCACGATGTGTACTCGTAATTTTATCTTCATTTGTTAATGTTGTAATGGCTCCAACTGCCGTTGGCTCCTGACCAATACATAAATGCATTGTTCCATGAATTTTCCCTTGCATAAAAAGTCGCTCAACAGCTTCCTCGAATGTTCGGATAAGCATCAATTGATAGAGCATATCCTGAAGCTTTTCTTTCCCGATATCTGTTATTACATTTGCATAACTAGTTTCCATTAGCAAAACCACCTTTTTTGATAGAGAATAGTTTTACGATACATACTTCGGTTCTAATAATCATAATACATGAGGATCTTTCCAGTTTCCTTTGAGTTAAACATTTCAAATGCCCTGTTCCATTCACTTAGTGGGACTACGTGTGTAATGATGGGTCTTAGATTTAGACTATTTGTTGTTAATATTCGCTGAACCTTATCCCATGTCTTCATTGAATGTGCATAGGATCCGAAGAATTTAATTTGTTTATATAAAATGGAGTCTATATCCATCTCAACTTCACTGCCAATAATCCCTACTTGGATATATTTACCTAGTTTTTTTAATGATATTAAACATGTATTAACTGCAGATGGTGCACCTGAGCATTCAATAGCAGCATCTACTCCCTGGCAATCTGTTTTTTCCCTAATAACCTCTTCTAAATTCTCTGTGAATACGTCAACTACAACCTTTGCACCTAACTCTGTTGCGATCTTCAGTCTTTTTACATCCTGGCTTGTTCCCGTAACAATGACATTACATCCCTTTGCAACTAATAGGCTTAGACAGAGTAACCCAATCGGACCAGGACCAGATAATAGTACCCATTCCCCTGCGTGGAATTCAGTAAGTTCTTCTACTGCTTGAACTGCGCATGCAAGTGGCTCTGCAAGGGCAGCTTCCTGCATGGAAAGAGTTGGGGGAATTTTGTAAACCATCTCCTCGTTTACAATTACATATTCTGTAAAGCTGCCATGTACTCCACTTCCAATGCTCCTGCGTTCTTTACAGAACATATACATTCCCTGCTTACAATACGTACATTTTTTGCACGTCCATGCAACAGACGGTAAGACCATCACTCTGTCCCCTGGGTGAATATGTTTCACATTCTTGCCTGATTCAACGACCTCTCCTGAAAATTCATGTCCAATGACAACAGGAGGGTAATTTTCATAGCTATCATGATAAATGTGCATATCTGTTCCACAAATACCCGTGTAATGCACTTTTATTTTGATTCCTGTTTCATCACAAATTGGCTCAGGAATATCTAGTAACTCTAGGTTACCGAATCCAGATTTGGTCTTCATCAATGCCTTCAAACCAATACCCCCTACAAGAAAATTCAAGCTCCTAGCTAAAGTCAATCCACTTATATAGATGGGCTAAGTTCGGAGCTGAATTCTCCATCAAAATTAATCGTAATCTATAAATCTTTCAATAAATTTTTATAAGCTTAGAGAAATAAATTTCTCCTCTAAATAGTCTCTAATTCCTTGGTGTCCACCTTCACGACCATAGCCACTTTGATTCATACCACCGAATGGAGCTTGTGCAGTACCCGGCAGACCATCATTTAATCCAATGACACCAAAGTTTAATGACTCTGAAACTCTAACTGCACGTGAGATATTTGATGTGTATAAGTAAGCAGCTAAACCATAAATCGTATCATTCGCTTCCTTGATTACTTCCTCCTCTGAATGGAAGGTTGTAATCGGAGCAACAGGTCCAAAAGTTTCTTCATTCATGATTAGCATATCTTTTGTCACATTTCCTAATACTGTAGGCTCATAGAAGCAGCCCTCTTCTCCAAGCGCCTTACCTCCATGTAAAACAACGGCTCCTTTTGCCACTGCATCACTTACGTGTTCTTCAACCTTTTTCACGCCTTCTTTATTAACTAAAGGACCAATTTGAGTAGTTTCGTCAATGCTGTTTCCAACTTTTAAGCTCTTCACTTTATCAACTAAGATATTTGTAAATTCCTCACGAACATTTTCGTGAACATAAATTCGATTTGCACAAACACAGGTTTGACCAGCATTTCTAAATTTACTTGCTAATGCACCTTCTGCTGCTTTCTCAAGATCAGCATCTTCAAAAACGATAAATGGTGCGTGTCCACCAAGCTCAAGTGCCAGTTTCTTTAATTGAGGAGCAGATTTTTCTACAAGTGTTTTTCCAACCTCTGTCGATCCTGTGAAGGAAATCTTTTTAACAATCGGATTTTCAAATATTTCATCAGAAATTTCACGTGTTGCGCCCGCTACAATGTTGACAACACCATTTGGAATACCTGCTTTTTCCACAAGTTTTGCAAACGCTAATGCAGAAAGTGGTGATTGACTTGCTGGTTTAACTACTCCTGTACAGCCTGCAGCTAATGCTGGACCAAGCTTTCTTGTCATCATCGCTAATGGGAAATTCCATGGTGTAATCGCAGCAATTACGCCAACTGGCTGCTTGATGACTGTTAATCTCTTATTTGGAACAGATGCCGGGATTGTTTCTCCATAAATTCGGCGAGCTTCCTCTGCATACCAAGTTAAAAAGCTTGCTGCATATTTAACTTCTCCACGTGCTTCAGTAAATGCCTTACCCATTTCCGTACTCATAATCGCTGCAAGCTCTTCTTCATGCTCGAACATTAAGTCACGAAGCTTTAATAAGTATTCGGCTCTTTCATAAGCTGAAAGCTTTGACCATGATTGGAATGCTTGGCTTGCTGCTTCAATTGCATCTTTTGCTTCCACTTTTCCCCCTCGTGGAATTTTAGTAACAACTTCACCTGTAGAAGGGTTTGTTAATGTAAAATAAGAATTTGAAGCGGCTGTAACCCATTCACCATTTACAAATAATCGAACATCCTCAAAATCTAGTAATGTAAATTCTTTGACTTTTTCCATGCTATATTCCTCCTTTTAATACGATTATTTATTACTCTATTTATGAAAATACCATTCCACCATCAATGACGATCGCTTGACCTGTCATATAGTTTGAGTCCTCTGAGGCCAGGTAAGAGACACAGTTTGCGACATCCTCTGGTTGTTCCAATCTGCCTAAAGGAATACCTTCTATTTTCTTCTTCAATGTTTCACCAATTGGAACATTTAATAATTCACTCATCCTAAGGTCTATTTCCTCCCACATCGACGTTCCTACAATTCCAGGACAATAGGCATTTACTGTAATCCCATGTGGTGCAAGCTCCCTTGAAGCCGATTGAGTTAACCCAATCACTCCATGTTTTGTGGCAGCATAGTGGCCAAGTAATTCAACACCCCTTTTTCCTGATGTACTACTAGCATTGATAATCTTGCCACTTTTTTGAGGAATCATATGCTTTGCTGCAGCTTGTATACAATACAGTGTTCCAAATACATTAATACGAAAAATCCTTTCCATATCCGATTCTGAAATCTCGAGTATCGGCTTCACCTGTACGATTCCAGCGTTAGCGACCATTACATCGATTCCACCAAAATCTTTCACTACTTGGTCTACCATCGCAAAGACTTGATCACGATTACTTATATCAGCTTGAATGGCTACACTTTTTTGACCTAGAGTATCTATTTCCTGTGATACTATTTTAATAGCATCTTTATTCACGTCATTAACCGCCACATGAAAGCCATCACGAGCTAAGCGTAATGCAACGGCACGACCAATTCCTCCACCAGCACCAGTAACTAAAGCTACCTTATTCCTCATTTCAATCACCACACATTCCTCACATTATTCTAGGTCAAAACATTTATCCTTAAGGTAGGATTTCATATGTAGTCTGCGTTTATCGGATAAGAATGCACTCATTGTATCTGACCAGTCTTGTTCCTTATTATTTGTAAGACGATGCTTATAGTAGTCCAACATGGTTTGATCATATTCAGGTATGAGCTCCTCGTATTTTTCAATGTCATACGAATTTTCATGTAGGATTGCTTCAACTGGGAGTCTTGGTTTTACAAGCTGTTCCTCATCTGGTACACCTACAGTCATTCCGAACAGTGGAAATGTTTTATCAGGTAAATCGACAATCTTACCAATCTCTTCAGGGTTATTTCTTACTCCACCGATAAAGCAAATCCCATAGCCTTGGGATTCTGCTGCGATAACAAAGTTTTGCGCAAACAATGCAGTATCCACAACACCTACGATGAAGTTTTCTGTTGTCTGTTGTTGGATGCTTGTATCTCTTTGTGCACAAGCTATTTCTAAGCGTTTCATATCCACACAGAACAGTAGTAAAACAGGTGCTGAATTGATCTGTGGTTGATTTCTAGAAAGCTCACCAATTTTTCTTTTTTTCTCTTCATCACTGACCAGAACAACGGAATAGGCTTGAACAAAATTGGATGAAGCCGCATGCTGTGCAGAACCTAAAATATCCTTTAACACTTCGATTGGAATTTGTTCCTTTTTATATTTACGAATGGACGTATGACTTCGTAATAGATTGAGAGTGTCTGGTAATTTATGATTAAATGTCAATAGTTTTTACCTCCTTTTCAGCCTTGAACGTGAAGCACAGATTTAAGAAGATCCTTTTTCAAACTAGCTTGAAAAGCTAAATCAACCTCGGATAAAGGATAGTATGAAATAATCGAATCTAGTTCTGATTTGTTTTCCGCTAAGGCCTCAAAGGCTGCCTCATAGTCTACTGGATCACATCCGTAGCTTGTAATAATTGGCCACTCATTTCGAACGAGTTCAGTTAAAAACAAATTCACGGTTTGCTCATATAAAGCTACAAAGATTCCTTTTCCACCCTTTTTCAGTTGACGAAAGCCCCCTTGAACCGCTTTACTAGATCCAGAGCATTCAAACAAATAGTCAACCTTTTGATGTAATTGCTCTTGGTCTACAATATTTGTTGTCATACCGAAGTTTTCAGCCTTTGATAAACGTTTTTCATAATCTTGTTTTAGTCCAGATAGGATAACTTTAGCGCCTTTTTTTACTAATAAAAGTCCTACAAAAAATCCAATGATACCTGGTCCCTGAACTAATACGATATGGTCTTTACTGATTTCAGGGGCCTTCTTTACAGCATGAACAGCAATTGCCATTGGTTCTGCTAATGCTGCAATACTATTTGGCAGATTAGGAGGAATCGGCCTAACAAATGTTGACTTTGTTTTTACAAACTGGGCCATCCCACCATTAAAATGTAAACCTATCACCCTATTATTTTCACAAATTGAATATCGTCCAGATTTACAATTCTCACAGTCTCCACAATAATGCATCGACTCGACAATGACATTTTTACCTACTAACGTTTCATCATCTTTTTCGAAGGTCTCTATTACGGTTCCTGAAAATTCGTGGCCGAGAATGAGAGGCATATTTACAAATTCATAGCCTTTACTATGTGTATACGCATGTAAATCACTTCCACAGACACCACAATAATCTACTTTTATAAGAACCTCACCACTTTGGAGGGTGGGTATTGGTTCTTCTCTAACATCAAACTCTCTTTCATTACTTGTTTTGATGGCTGCTAGCATGGAAACACCTACATTCCTAAATAAGCTTTCTTTAGATGTGGATCATCTAATAACTTTTCTGCATTCCCTGAAAGAGCTAATCTACCATTCTCTAAAACATAAGCTTCCTTTGAAATGGCTAATGATTGTTTTACATTTTGTTCAACAAGTAAGATAGTTAGCCCTGTTTTATTAATATCGACCAACGCTCTTAAAAGCTTTTGGACAAGGATTGGAGCCAACCCTAACGATAGCTCATCTATAATAAGTAATTTCGGACTTGCCATTAACCCCCTTGCGATCGCACACATTTGCTGCTGCCCACCACTCATATCTCCAGCAAATTGCTTTTTCCGTTCTTCAAGGATTGGGAATAAATCATAGACCATTTTCATGTTCTTTTTGAAGTCCTTTCTAGCTCTTTTAGAATAGGCTCCTAATTCGAGGTTTTCCTGAATGGTCATATAATTGAATAATTTTCTTCCCTCTGGTACCTGGATAATTCCTTCTTCGACGATTTCATGTGGACTCATCTTGTGAATCTCTTTACCAAGGAACGTTATTTGACCGCTTGTTATCTTTTCTAAACCAGAAATCGCATTAATTGTGCTGGACTTTCCTGCAGCATTTGCACCTAAAAGGGCTGCGATTTCGCCTTCTTTAATTTCCAAAGAAAGATCCCATAATGCCTGAATTTCACCGTAAAATAGATTAATATTTTCCAATTTAAGCATGAGACACTTCCTCCCCAAAATATGCTTTAATTACCTCTTCATTATTTGTAATTTCCTTTGGGGTACCTTCAGCAATTTTTTCACCATGATGGATAACAATAATACGATCACAAAGGCTCATAATAACTTCCATAATATGTTCGATGATAATGATCGTAATTCCACTGTCCTTAATGGATTTAATAACTGGAATGATTTCCTGAACCTCTGTAGGATTCAAACCAGCCATTACCTCATCAAGTAATAATAGTTTGGGCTTTGTAGCCAATGCTTTTGCTACTTCTAATCTCTTCTTGTCAGCAATCGTAAGACTTTTCCCAACATAATCCTTCTTATTATCTAAGCCAACTTTTTCTAATATCTCTAAGGCAATCTTTCTTGCCTCTTTCGTACTTGTTGTAGAATTAAAGGCACCAACCATTACATTTTCTAAAACCGTAATTCCACCAAATGGTTTAACCACCTGATATGTTCTACCTATACCTTTTTTACAGATTACAAAAGGCTTTTTATTCGTAATGTTTTCACCAGCGAATGAAACCGTCCCAGATGTTACAGGAAAGGAACCAGAAATTAAATTAAACAAGGTCGTCTTCCCAGCTCCATTCGGTCCAATAATCCCGAGAATTTCATCTTTATTTACATCAAAGCTGACATCATTAACAGCTTTTAAGCCACCAAATTGTTTGGCAACATTATTTACTTGAAGAATCAATATCTGTCCCTCCCTTAACATCTAGCAGTTTCTTAGATTTAAATTTTGCCGGAATTTTCTTTAGAAGTGGTAATAATCCATTTGGCATAAAGGACACGATTAGGATAAGAGCTATACCGTATATGAAATAGTTCATCCCACTTAGTTCAGGGAAGGAAGAACGCATGATTTCATTTAGCGGAACAATGATTACAGCTCCTAGTACCGGACCAAAGATTGTACCCATGCCTCCAACAATCGTAATCAATGCAATCTCAATTGAGAAGTTCAGGTTAAACACCGAATCTGGTTCAAAGAAGAGCATAAACTGTGCATATAGTACACCTGCAATCCCAGTTAGCCCTGCACTCATGATCATTGCAATCATTTTGTACTTTGTAACATTAATTCCTAGTGTCGCTGCACTATCTTCATTTTCACGAATCGCCTTCAAATAATAACCAATTCTTGTTCGATCTACATAGTAAACGATAGCAAGAGCAAACAAGAATAAAACAAGTGCAAAATAATAGTAAGAGCTATATTCACGGAAAATTAAATTTGCAACCCCTGGTTCAAATCGAATGTTTACACCCATCGAACCATTCGTAAGATCTCTCCAGTATAAAGCGATATGTCTCACAACCTCTGCAAATGCAATTGTAGCAAGTGAGAAATATGTCCCTCGTAAACGGAATGTTGGCCACCCTATAAAAATCCCAACTAAAATTGAAATTGCTGCTGCAATAAATAAGCCAATCCATGGAGATAATCCATAATTTAAATATAGTAATGTTGACGTATAGGCACCAAGACCGAAAAAGATTGTATGACCTAAGGATAATTGACCTGCATATCCTCCAAGAATATTCCATGCACTAGCAATCGTAGCAAACATTAAGATTAAAATTAACGTATTTAAATGAAATTTACTTTCTACGAATAATGGTATAACTAAAGCAACGATGATTAATCCAATCAGAAACTTATTAGATTTAATGATATTCATATTTTACCCTACCTCCTCTGCACCCTTACCTAGGCCAAATATGCCAGAAGGACGGAATAACAGTACTAGAATAAATATTGCGAAATATACAGCTTCTTTTAATCCTGTTTCCAAAAGCACACCAGAAAGTGCTTCTACTAATCCGATAATGAGACCACCAAAGAATGCACCGAACATAGATCCCATTCCACCTAATACGACGACAACAAACGCGATAAGAACGAAGGAGGTTCCTAGCGTAGGATAAACTGAATAGATAGGTGTCAGCATGGAACCAGCTAATCCTACAAGTCCAATACCAATACCGAACGCAAGAAGGTAGATTTTTTTCACATTAATTCCCATTAAGTGTGCGGCTTGACGTTGCATAGATACGGCACGTACTGCTTTTCCAACCATAGTTTTTTGAAGGAAAAGATATAAAAGAGCAGCTACAGAAATAGCAACGATGAAGGAGATTAGCCTTGGAATACTAATCGCAAGCTCGCCGATACTTATAACAGATGATTGGTAGCTTGTGCGTACTGACATATGGTTTGCTCCCATTGTCATTAATGCAAGGTTTTGAAGTGCAATGGATAATCCTAATGTTACAAAGATTTTTGTCGTATCAGGTGTATCCAATATTGGCTGAATTAAAAATCTTTGGGTAATCAAACCTAATATGAATAGACAAGCAATAACGAGAATTCCTGAAACATATGGATCCAAGCCCATCGTCGAATAGAAAACAAAGCTCAAATACATCGCGATCATTAAAAATTCACCATGTGCAAAGTTAACGATTCTGACAACTCCAAGTATTAAATTTAATCCCATACTGATTAAGGAGTAAATTCCTCCTAATAATAATCCTGAAATAAGGGTTTGCAATATCGTCATTAAATTCACCTCGAAATCTATGATTTTCAAGAAGAGAATTTCTTCTCTTCTTAAATTAGAGGAAATATGCTTATTTATTGAATTGTGGTTCTTCAACTGATACATTTTCTGGCCATACAGTTAATAATTCATCATCAATCCATTGATGTAGGTAAGGTGAACCTTTTTGGTTTTGACCATCCTTAGGATCGAATTCTACTCCCCAACCAGTTGCAGTTGTTCCTTCTTCAGCTTTATATTTTAAAGCTTCTTCCTTTAATTTGTCTGGATTTACTTCTCCTACTTCAGATAGAACATCAAGAACAACCTTCATACCCATATAGTTTGTTAATGAGTGACCTGAACGTGGATCAGAACCATATTTTTCCTTATACATTTCTAAGAATTCGTCCATTCCAGGTGTAGATTCACGATTGATGCTATATTGCGGGAAGTCAATATTAAATAATCCATCTGCAAGATTACCAACTGCATCCTGGAAGTCTTTCATTGTGTGACCTCCACCATTTCCGATAAATACTGGCACTTTAAATCCTAGTTCTTCACTTTGTCTTGCTAAAAGTATTGCATCATTTAAGTACGATACTGCGATAACTACATCTGGGTTTGCATTTTTTAGATTTAAAATAACAGAGCTTAAATCATTTGTACTTGAGCTATAACCTTCAGTTGTAACAATTTCAATTCCTTCAGAGTCTGCTAACTTTTTAGCTTCTTCTGCAATCGTTGTTCCGTAAGTTGAATCCTCATGTGCAATTGCTACTTTAATATCACCAAGATCTTTTCCTAGCTTTTCAGTTACAACTTCTTTAATGAAATCAATATTTACTTTCGAAAAGTAAGAAGCTGGTGGGTTTGTACGTAATACATATTTATATTGACGGTCTGTTACAGAGTCAGAAACCGCGCCAAGCTCCCAATATAGAGCTCCATTTCTTTCTGTTACTTCACTTGCTGCAAATGAGATTGAACTTGAATATGACCCTACAATTGCTTTAATATTTTCCTGGTTTACTAGACGGTTTGCCTCAGCTTGACCTGCGTCAGCGTCTGGAGCATCACCTTTAACAAGCTCAATCTCTTTCCCATTTACCCCACCATTTTTATTAAACTCTTCAACGGCTAGCTCGACTCCACGAAAGCTTTCCTCACCTAGTAATGCTAAGTCCCCAGTTAATGGGAATAATGCTCCGATTTTTAATGAGTCTGATGACTCTCCACTTGACTCATTTGAACCACATGCCGATAACAATAATAAAAATGCAACGAGTAAAAGTGATAAATATTTTTTCATTTATAGCCTTCCTTCCAATATTTTTTAAGAGATTAACCAACCGCCATCAACGTAAATCGTTTGACCGGTAATATAATTTGAAGCATCAGAAGCTAAAAACACAGCAGCTCCTTGTAGCTCTTCAACCTCTCCTGTTCTTCTTAACGGAATTCTTGATTTCATCCATTCCACTTTTTCTTTATTTTCAAAAACCACCTTCGTCATTTCTGTTTTGAAATAACCTGGACCAATTGCATTTGTAAAAATTCCGTCCTCAGCGAAATCAACTGCTAAAGCTTTTGTTAACTGAGCTACTGCACCTTTACTTGTACCATATGCTGGCATATTCGGCAGACCAATTTCGCTTGTTAAGGATGCAATATTTATGATTTTTCCATATTTTTGTTTTTGCATATATGGAATAACTGCTTGAGAAGCATAAACAACACTTTTCACATTGACATCCATAACAAAATCCCAATCTTCTTCAGTAATATCTAAGAAGGAAACTCTCTTATTGGTTCCAGCACCATTTACAAGAATATCAATCTTCCCTTCACTTTCTACGATTTCCTTTACAAAGCTTGCAATGGCAGCTTTATCTCTTATATCGACCGCTTTGTAATACGCTTTTCTTGATAGGTTGGTGATTTCTTCGGCAACCCCAATTAATTCGTTTTCCGTTCTACTCGTTACCGCTACATTGGCACCTGCCTCTGCTAAAGCAAGAGCGATTGATTTACCTATTCCTCTTCCACCACCCGTTACGAGTGCAGTTTTACCTGTTAAATCAAAGAGCTTCAACAAACACACCACCTATCGACTTTTTATAAAGCTCAACAACATCCTCATAGGATGTTTTTCTTGGGTTTACTGCTATATTTCCACTTAACATTGCATCTCTTGTCATACGATCAATTTGACTTCCATCAACCTTGTATTGTGAAAAATCAGTTGGAATATTAATATCTTTGGAAAGCTTTTTAACAGCTTCAACGGCCGCATATGCTTTTTCCATAAGGGTAAGACCTTCCAAATTTTCTCCCATATCTTCGGCTATATCACTGAAAAGTTCCGGAACAGCTAATGCATTAAATTCCATTACATGTGGGATTAAGATTGAATTCGCTATTCCATGCGGTACACCATAGATTGCACTCACGGGATGACTTAATGCATGACAATTTCCTAATCTAGTATTATTAAAGGCTAGTCCTGCAAGCAGACTTCCCATCATCATATTGTCTCTCGCAACGATGTTGTCCCCGCTAAAAACAGCTTGTCTAAGGTTCGCACTGATTTTACGGATTGCTTCTCTTGCAAGCGCCTTAGAAATTGGGTTTGCCATTTTCGAAGTATAGGATTCAAGTGCATGGACAAGTGCGTCTAGTCCTGTAGCAGCCGTAATATGAGCTGGCAGGGAAATCGTAACAGCTGGGTCAACCAACGCATACTTTGGTGCTAATCGAACCCCACCGACTGTAAGCTTATATTGACGTTCTTCATCAGTGATAACTGTGAAATTTGTTACCTCACTAGCAGTACCAGCTGTTGTTGGTATCGCTACAAGTGGTAAAAGGTCATTTGCAAATGTATCGATGCCTTCATAACCGACAATCGACCCTTCATTCGTAGCAAGGAGACATACTGCTTTTGCTACATCAATTGAGCTTCCACCACCCATTACTACGACTACATCTGCTTGCACTTCACGTAACAGCTTCAATGCATCGTTACAATTTGTTACAGTTGGATTTGGTTTTGTATCATCGAAAATCCCATAATTGATATTATCTAGTTGTCTAGTAAGCTGGTCGATTAATCCGGTTTTCATAATTCCAGCATCTGTGATGATTAGAACATTTTTAAATCCTTCTCGGTCCAGTATGTCTCGTAATTGTTTAGTTGCCCCTATACCGTATGTAATTTGGGTAGGGTTTTTAAAAAATCCTAATTGATTCATCTTAAGTCCCCCTTATAGAAAGTTGTTCTCTCTTGCTTACCCAATTTTTCTACTAAAAAGAAAATTCCGGAATGTAATCGTATACATTTTAGTTTGATTATAAAGAACTGTTATACCTCGATGTTGATTTCCACTGCATGCACTCTATTTCCGCTGCCGGTCCGGGAGCCTACTCGTCGCTTGCGATCCTGCTTGGTCTTTTCCCGCAAGAGTCCCGTGTATTTCGCTCCAATCATCAAAGTACAAATTCACCAGTTCCCTTTATCAAATCTTTTTAGTCAAAAAATTGACATTTCAATAAATATACTTGCAAGTACCGTGCCAAAATAAAAATTTAAAAAATTTAGTATTTTCGCTAGAGTTTATTAATTTTATGAATTATTGGATTATTTGTAAATTTATTTTAGTGTATAGAAAAGACACACTTTTTATAAAAGTGTGTCTTTTCTCCCCATTTCAAATATTCCCTCCCCGAATACAACCTCCACCAACATCTAGTACTGTACCTGTTACATAATCTGATAAGTTTGTAGTTAAAAATTCGATTGCGTTTGCACAATCCTCTGGCGTGCCAATTCGTTTTAATGCAATGTTTTTTATAATGTTAGCTATTCCCATTCGCTCAAAGTCACCCATTAACCTGCCAGTCCCAATATATCCAGGGGCTATACAATTCACATTGATTCCAAATTGACCGAGATCCTGAGCTAGATATTTGGTGTACATGATGATTCCGGCTTTAGCAGAACCATAGTGAGCATAAGACCCATCTGGTGTTGCCTGGATCCCTGCTTGTGAAGAGACAGTTACAATCTTTCCATAACGATTCTTTTTCATCATTGGTACTACAGCCGTTACAGAGTTAACAGTCCCATATAGATTTCGTTCAACAACTTGTTTAAACATCTCTAAATTCATTGAAGAAGCAATACTATCTCCTAATCCTCCAGCACCACCACCAGCATTAGCAACGAGAATATCAATATCTCCAAGCTCAGAGGCTATTTTGGATACAGCTTCACTCACTTGATCAAAGTCAGTAACATCTGCTTCAGCTCCAGCCGAGTGCGTCCCCTTGCATTGTAGTTCTTCGATAATCGAGTTTGCCGTCATCGCTTTGGCTTCCGCATCAAATTGTTTAAAGGATTGAAGGTCGAGATCGATAATCCCAACATTTGCACCTAATTCTGCTAATCTATGAGCATATGCTCTTCCAATTCCTCGTGCTCCACCTGTTATTAATGCTGTTTTATTTGTTAATTTCCCCATAAATTCTCACATCCTTGGAATCAGGTACAAGTTAAAGCTCATTTACATATATTTTACTGGTTGCTTATTATTTTTTCCTATTGCTTCTCTAAATCCAATCACTGGTGTTTCCCATAACGCAGTATCAACATGAATAATAGAAGAAAGTGGTGATTTTTTTGCATCCTGTAAAGCTTCTGTTAATTCCCTTTGGTTCCTCGCGCGTAATCCATTAAGTCCAAAGCCTGCTGAAATCTTTGAGAAGTCAATGGAAGGAAGATCAAAATATTCCTTTTGATAGTTAAGTTTATTTAACCATTCCATCCATCCCCAATTTCGATTATCAAGCACAATAATAGTCACCTTTAATCCGTAGACTTGTAGTGTTGCGAGCTCTCCAACGGTATATCCGAAACCTCCATCACCTGCAATTAGGTAAACCTCTCCATCCTTAACAGCAGCTGCTGCTCCAATTGCAGCAGGTAGACCAAAGCCTAATCCAGCCAAACCTCTTGGAGTGATTACCTTTCTGCCAGCGGTTTTATGCTTATAATAGGTTCCACCCCAGCCACTTGAGAAGCTAGCATCACACACAAGAACATCCTCTGGGTTTGAAATAGAATTAAGAGCTGCAAGAACTTGTTGAGGCTTTAGGAGCTTACCCTCAGATCGAAGCTCATCCGACACGAAATCCTCCCACTCCTTTTTAGCAGCACGAATCCATTCAAGTCGGTCAGGGTATTCCTGCTTATCTGAATCATTATTTAGTTGAAGAAGCATTTCTTGAATGGTCTGCTTCACATCTCCGACTAAACCAACCTCTGCTTTAAATACTCGCCCAATTTCAGCTTCATCTATATCTAGATGGATAACAACTTGTTTCGGGGAAGGAATTGTCCATGTAAATGTAGAATTTTGACCAGATTTAAAGCCAATTAAAAAAACAGCATCAGCTTCCTCTGCTAATTTCTTTCCAGATAGTGTGCCCAGTCCACCTGTAAGACCAATCGCTAGTGGATGATCATCCGCAATGACACCACGCCCTGTAAACGTTTGTAGAACTGGAATGGATAAGCTTTCTGCTAACTCAGTAATTTCCACTTCTGCTTTTGATATCATCGCACCACCACCAACAAACAGGATTGGTTTCTTCGCAGCCTTCAAGATTTTGATTGCTTTTTCAATTTGAGAACGATCTGCACAAGGACGGAGACGAGGATATGTACCTAAATCTGAAGGAATATCTGATTCTTTCCCATCCCATTTCTGCTTAAAAATATCTTCATGGACAGACAGAACTGTTGGACCTGGTCTTCCCGATACAGATTTTAAAAAGGCATTTCGAACCATGTCCGGAAGTGCAGCTGCACTTGGAACTCTTGCAGCCCATTTTGTAAAAGGCTTAACCATCTCAAGCTGGTCAAATCCTTGTGATGCATTACCATGGTCACGTAAATGCTCCCAATCTGATGGAATATCGCTAAATAATGCAAATAATGGTGTAGATGAATTGTATGCTTCACCTAAGCCTGCAGTAAATTCTGCAGCTCCTGGACCAACAGTTGCATCACAGACACCAACCTTGTTCGTTAAGCGTGAGTAAGCTACTGCAGCATATGCAGCACTTTTCTCAGCACGCAGCGAAATATGCTTGATTTTCCCATTACTCTCTCTAATTGCATCGTAATAAGGAAGAGTTTGTCCTCCTGGTAGACCAAAAACAGTCTCCACCTTCATCTTTGTTAATAAATCAACTAAATGATGACCTAAATGCATATTAAATTCCTCCAAAAAAATTATTTTAAACCTATCAACAGAATACCCATGCAATTTTTATGCCAAAATTAAGGCATCTTTATTTAACAACTCCATATACAAATCAAGAAAGAGAAAATATCCCTTTCCTGATTCATAAGTTATTTTTATTCAAAGCTAGGCGCTTCTACAGCTACGTCCTCTGGCCAAACTGTAATTAACTCACCATCAACCCATTGGTGAAGATATGGTTCTCCCAGCATGTTTTGGCCAGTAGTTGAATCAAAATCCACTCCCCAACCAGTAGCAGTTGTACGTGGATCAACTTTATACTTTAAGGCTGCATCTCTTAATTTCTCTGGGTCTATTTCCCCAACTTCGCCAATGATATCCGCAACAACCTTCATACCCATATAGTTTGCAAGCGAGTGTCCAGAGCGTGGCTCATGTCCATACTTTTCTTTATAGGCTTCAATAAATTCATCCATCCCTGGAGTGAACTCACGATTGATTTGATATTGCGGAAAGTCAATATTGAAAATACCATTAGCTAAATCACCTACTGCATCTCTGAAATCAGTCATCGTATGACCTCCGCCATTACCAAGTAAGACAGGGACATCAAAACCAAGTTCTTCACTTTGTCTAGCAAGTAATACTGCATCATTTAAGTATCCTACAGCAATTAATACATCTGGTTTAGCATCCTTTAGGTTTAACACTACAGAGCTTAAATCATTCGTCCCTGAGCTATAGCCTTGTGTAGTGACAATATTAATTTTTTCTTTACCAGCAAGCTTTTTCGCTTCTTCAGCAATTGTTGTACCATAGGAAGAATCCTCATGTACAATCGCAACACGTAAATCTCCTACATTTTTTCCTAATTCCTTAGCCACGACATCCTTAATAAAGTTAATATTTACAACTGAAAAGAAGGATGCAGGTGGATTAATACGCAGCACATTTTTATACTCACGGTCTGTGACATTATCTGCTACTGCACCTAACTCCCAATAGAGAGCACCATTTCGCTCTGCTACCTCTGTAGCTGCAAAAGAAATTCCACTAGAGAAAGATCCCACAATTGTTTTTACGTCTTCTTGGTTAATCAAGCGGTTAGCTTCACTTTGTGCAGCATCTGGATCCCCAGCATCTGCTTTTACAAGCTTAATTTTCTTACCTTCCACACCACCAGCATTATTGATTTCTTCAACGGCTAATTCTACTCCACGGAAGCTTTCTTCACCTAGTAATGCTAAATCACCAGTTAATGGAAATAACGCTCCTATTTCATAGGTGTCGCTTCCTTTTCCATTGTCACCACTGTTTGCCTCATCTGAGTTACATGCTGATAACACGATTAAACAGATGACCATTAATAATGAGAATACGTTTTTAAAATTTTTCATATATTAATCCCCCTTTTAATCTTGATTTATTAGTTGGTTCGCAATGATAATGCGTTGAATTTGATTTGTTCCTTCGTAGATTTGTGTGATTTTGGCATCACGCATCATTCGTTCAACAGGATAGTCCTTGATATAGCCATAACCACCTAACAACTGGACTGCATTGGTTGTGACTTCCATGGCTGTATCTGAAGCAAAGCATTTTGCCATTGAAGATTGGGCAATCACGTTTGGACTGTTTTGATCAATTAACGAAGCAGCTTTCCAAACTAGCAATCTAGAAGCTTCTATCCTCATTGCCATATCCGCCAGCATGGCTTGAACCATTTGGAATTGATGCAATGGACGATTGAATTGCTTTCTTTCCTTTACATAATTTAAGCAATATTCATAGGCACCACGTGCAATCCCTGTTGCTTGAGCACCCACAACTGGTCTTGTTTCATTAAATACATTCATTAAAACTTTAAAGCCATGTCCTTCCTCGCCAATCATGTTTTCCTTTGGAACCACAACATTTTCTAGGAAAATTTCTCTTGTGACAGATCCACGGATGCCCATCTTATCTTCTTTTTTCCCAAAGGTTAATCCAGATGTACCCTTTTCTACTACAAATAGCGAAATTCCCCTCGTTCTTTCCTCTGATGTTCTTGTAACAAACACATAGATTTCAGATTCACCAGCATTGGTGATAAACACCTTATGCCCGTTTAAAATATATGAATCTCCTGATTTCACTGCTGTTGTCTTTAAACTAGAAACGTCAGAACCAGCTCCAGGCTCAGTAATCCCAAAAGAACCTAGTACCTGCCCGGTCGCGAGTGGTGTTACATATTTTCTCTTCTGTGCTTCTGTCCCTGCAATAAGAAATGGTGCGATTGTTAAAGCCTGAGTTGATAGGGTAACAGATGTTGAGGCACATACAGCAGCAATCTCTTCAACCACTGCAACATGACTGACCATATCCGAACCAACACCGCCATACTCCTCAGGAACATGTACACCAAAGAGACCATTTTCACCCATGATCCGTACATTCTCCCAAGACAGGTGACCACCCTCATCCACATCTTTCGCAGAAAGAGCAATTTTTTCTTTTGCAATCCGTTTAGCAACCATTTGGATCATTTCCTGTTGTTCTGTTAATAACACAATCTTCCCCCCTTAGGTCTTTTCATAAATAATAAAGCGTTTTCATTTTCTTGTTTATGGCACTGTTTATAAGAGCCTTGTTAGTAAAAAAATATGAGACCTGTGAATCAATAAAAATATGTATTGCTTCACCCTCCTATATTTTTTATCTACACTTTTATATCTTGCAATTACCATGCCAAAAAACCCAATACGATATGTAAAGGGTTTTTTGATGGTTCGTCTTATTCATGGTGTTGATATGCACCAAAATTGTTGCAAAATCGCACCAAGTTTTCTTTTTATTATGAAAATGGTGAATTTTTGTACCTTTTTCTACATCCCATATTTCTTCATTTTTCGAACGAGAGTCGAATGGTCTACATCTAAATGTTTTGCTGCTTCTCTGATGGATTTATATTTAGATAGTGCAAACCTGATCATCTTAATTTCCGTATTTTCACGCAGCTGTTTTAATGGAATCACTTCTTTTGTAGGCTGATCCGGAATGTCCTTAGAAAATTCTCTTGGAAGCGAGCTTGATGTAATCAAATCATCCTCTGTTAATATTACTAAATGTTCAATTGTATTCTCAAGCTGCCTTACATTTCCTGGCCAATGATAATTTACAAGCATTTGTTCCACCTGCTTAGAAGGTAACTTCTTTTTTGAATACTTATTATTAAACTTACTTAAAAAATATTGAATTAATAGGATAATATCTTCTTTTCTCTCTTTTAATGGTGGTATATGAATCGGAATAACATTTAAACGATAATATAAATCCTCTCTAAATTTCCCTTCTATCACAAGATTCTCGAGGTCACGATTTGTTGCCGCTAAAAAACGAACATCTAATTGAATCGCTTTTGTACCACCAACTCTCATAATCTCTTTTGTTTGTATTACTCTTAAAAGCTTTGCTTGAAGATGCAAAGGCATTTCCCCGATTTCATCCAATAGAATGGTACCACCATTTGCAGCTTCTAATAAACCTGGCTTTGTTACCATTGCACCAGTAAAGGCACCTTTTTCATAGCCAAAAAGCTCAGATTCGATTAATGCTTCTGGAATGGCAGCACAGTTAATTTGGATATAAGGATGATCCTTACGGTTACTATTTTTATGAATGTTCTTCGAAACAACTTCTTTCCCAACTCCTGATTCTCCCATGATAAGGACAATGGCATCTGTATTGGCTACCTTACGAACCCTATCCTTTAGGGCTCTCATCTTATAGGAATTCCCGATCCAATCCTCTGTTTGTAAAAATTGAGAGCGGAGCTGCTGCAGTTCAGTATAATTGATATCTATATATTTATGATGTTCTTTATGTAATTGATTGAGCATAGTCAGATTTTGATAATTTGCAATATAACAGATTACTCTTCCGTTCTTGTCATAGACCGGTTTACTAGTGATAAACACTTCTCTTCCTGTACTTAGCATTTGGGAGATGGTTAATGGATCCTTTGATAATATTTTCATAGATTGACTAATAATGAGACCATTTTCTTCCATTTCCTTCGGTGTTTTTCCGATAATTTCTTCATTTTTAAAGCCTGAAATCTTTTCAACTGCTTGATTGGCATACAAAATTCTACCATCAATATCAGACAATAATAAACCTTCATATGATTGGTCAACCGCTTCCAATAATGTATCAAGCTCTACCGGTTTTATTTTGACAATATCCATCCTCTACACTCCCCTAGTGCAATCGCTATCTAACTTTCGGAATAATGATAATATTTAGTATAACACATAGAAGTGGATAATGAAGGGCTTAGATGATAACAAAGTGCAAGGCACCCGCTTATCGGCGACAAGCATAAGACTAGCTCTGACAGAAGACGCTTTTTGCCTTACGAAGGGATTGGTAGACCTGAGATCCAATGAAGCCTCGAAAAAAACAAAGCTTTTTTCTGCTAAGATTATTCTCTTAGAAGATTTCCTTAGTAAAGCTAAACACAAAATTTAACTTCAACCTTTTTACGCTTTTTTTTGACAAAATAAATAGGGATGTCCTTTTAAGCGCCTTGCACCACTCACACGAGGTGTTTAGCTCTTTTGACTCACTCGGACATCCCTTATATTCTATTATTAATGCTGATAAATTTCTCGCAGCTTTGTTTTTAGTATTTTACCTGTAGCTGTTTTCGGTAATTCTTTAACGATTTCTATTTTTTCTGGAACCTTATAGTTTGCCAAGTATTCTCTACAATATTCCTTGAGCTCATCTGCAATATATCCCAAGCTTTCATCCTTTATTGTTACGACGGCCTTTACCAATTCTCCTTTATCAGCATCTGGATATCCAATCACCGCTGCTTCTAGTACTGCAGGATGCTGATATAAAACCTCTTCAATCTCTCTAGGATACACATTGAAACCTGATCGAATAATCATATCCTTTTTCCGATCGACGATATAAATGTAGCCCTCGTGATCTTTTTTTGCGATATCACCAGTTCGAAACCATCCGTCTACAAAAGCAGCTTCATTTTCCTCTGGTCGGTTCCAATATCCCTTCATGACATTTGATCCTTTTACTAGCAATTCTCCAGGTTTTCCAGTTTTAACTTCTTCGAAGAGTTCATTGACAATTTTCACTTCAACGTCTTTAATCGGTAGACCTACACTTCGTAGTTTTTTTATTCCATATGGCGGATTAACAGTAACAACAGGAGAGGTTTCCGTTAATCCGTAGCCTTCAACAATTTTGAAACCAAAGGTTTCATACCATTTATTAAAAATCTCTGCTGGCAGAGGACTTGCACCTGTATAGGCATTTCGTACTTTTATATGGTATTCTGAAATATTTGGATCATTTAAGATATACGTGTACATCGTGGGTGGGCCGAAAAAGAACGTAATTTCTTCCTTCTCCATTGTCAGAAGTGTATTTTCACTTGATTTCCAGCGAGGTAATAGGTAGCTGTAACCCCCACTATAGATCATTGTATTTAAGCAATTGCTTTGGGCTGCTGAATGAAATAACGGTGCGACGATTAAGGTTTTATCCTTGTTTGTCATTCCAAAGGCTTCCGCAAAGGTCTTGGCATTATGATATAAATTATCATGAGTTAGGACAGCACCCTTTGGTGTACCTGTCGTACCAGATGTATAAATGATGGTACATTCCTCGACCATTTCATACTCAATATATACGGGTACTCCTCCTTGTAAGAAATCATGAAAGGAATGTGAATACTCCTCAACTAGTAAATATTTTGGATATTCTTGCATGGTTACTTGTAATAGTTTCTTGTACACATCCGAATTGGTAACGATATACTTTGGAAGACTATCATTGATAATCACACCATACTCTCTAGGTGTAAAGGAAGGATTAATAGGAACTGATATAGCCCCTACTCGCATACATGCATAATACGAAAGAATAAACTCTGGGCAGTTAGGTAGAATAATAGCAATTCGGTCTCCCTTTTCTATACCATTCCTACGAAATTGATTGGCCAGTCTTTGAACCTTTCCATCCAATTCCTTGTACGTATAAGAGTTAGCCTCCCAACCAACGGCTAACTGTTCTGGAATTGTTCTAGCGTGCTCCCGCAATGCGGCATCTAAGTTCATTCTTTCTCTCCCCTTTAATTCTTCTATGCATTTACATTTTCAATAATGACTGAAATCCCTTGTCCCCCACCAATACATAGGCTAGCTAATCCATAACGCTTGTTCCTTCTTTTTAATTCATAGGCAAGTGTTAGTAATAATCGGGCTCCACTTGCACCTACTGGGTGACCTAGCGCGATTGCTCCACCATTGACATTTAATTTTTCAAGATCAATTCCTAGTTCCCTTTGGACACTTAGTACTTGAACAGCAAAAGCCTCATTCACTTCTATCACATCAATATCCTTCATCTTAAGGTTCGCTCGTTTTAATGCCTGAAGCGTAGAAGGAACGGGACCAATCCCCATAATGGTTGGATCTACACCCGCAATTCCCCAGGAGACAATCCTTGCTAATGGTGTCACGTTATGCGTTTCAATTAATTTGTCATCGCCTAATACTAACGCACTTGCCCCATCATTAATTCCACTCGATGTGGCAGCAGTTACAGTTCCATCCTTTTTAAAGGATGGGCGCAGCCTACGTAGCTTTTCAACCGTCACATCAGATTTTGGATGCTCATCCTCCGCAAGTATTATATTTCCATTCGCATCCCTAACGGCTGCCGATTCTTCTGCAAATATCCCTTTTTCCTTTGCGATTTGTGTACGGCTTTGACTAAGTATGGCAAAATCCTCTTGCTCCTCACGTGATATCCCATATTTTTCAGCTAAATTTTCTGCTGTAATACCCATTCCTAACCCACAATGCTGATCTGTCAAGGTTGATAATAGCATATCTTCGAAATGCGGTACTCCCATTTTGATGTTATTAAATCGAATATCTCTCACTACATGTGGGCTCATTGACATATTTTCAGAGCCTCCTGCAATGGCACCACTCGCCTCATCTAGTAGGATTGCTTGGGCGGCATTTACTACTGCTTGAAGACCTGATCCACAAAGACGGTTCACGGTAAGCGCTGGAGATGTTTCGGGAATGCCTGCTCCTAATGAAATATGACGTGCCAAAAAGGAAGAATTAGAGCTTGTATGGATCACATTTCCGAAAAAGGTTTGTTCAATATCTTCTTTCGGTATATTGCTTCTTCTTACTGCTTCCTCTGTTGCAATGACACCTAACCTTGTCACATCAACATTCTTTAAGCTCCCACCGAATGCTCCAAACGGCGTTCTTGCACCTTCAATTACGTACACATTTTTCATATGTCTACTCCACCTTCTCCTTGAAGTTAGCTTTTCTTTTTTCTAAAAAGGCTTGAACCCCTTCTTTTGTATCCTCACTAGTAAACATCTCAGCAAATAATTCCATTTCATAACGGATTGCATCCGCAATTGACATTTCGGTTCCACGATTAACTGCCTTCTTAATCTGATTAAGAGATAATCTAGGTTGTTCCTTTAAACGATATGCCCAATTCATCGCTTCTTCTTCTACAGAACCTACTGGCACAATTCGATTAATTATTCCAATTCGTTGTGCTTCTTCGGCATCAATTGATGTACCAAACATCATCATTTCCATTGCCTTTGATTTTCCTACGATTCTTGGTAACCGTTGAGTTCCACCTGCTCCTGGGAAAATTCCAAGATTGACCTCCGGAAGACCAAGCTTTGTGTCCGGATCACAAATTCGAAAATCGCAGGATAGTGTAAGTTCTAATCCCCCACCTAGCACATGCCCCTTCAATGCAGCAATGACAGGGATTGGTAGCTGTGTTAACAATTCAAAGGTACGGTGAAAATTCATGGATAATGATATGTCTTTTTTACCTAAACGAGAGACAAATTGATTAATATCAGCCCCAGCTGAAAATGCCTTTTCTCCTGAACCCACAATAACCAATACCCGAACATCAGGATTTGCGTAAATTTCCTGTAAAAAGGAAGCCATTTCGTCTATAACCTCTTGATTTAATGGATTATAGGGAGGTCTATAAATCTCAAAAACTGCAATACCATCTACGATTTTACTTAAAAGTACTTTTTCCATATCATCACTCCTTAATTGTAAGTATAAAAACCTTTACCCGTTTTTCTTCCAAGATCACCAGCTTCTACCATCTTCTTTAATAAGGGACAAGGTCGATATTTCGAATCATTGAAGCCTTCATATAATGCGTCCAGCGCCCATAAGGTGATATCTAATCCAGCCATATCGATTGTTTTAAGAGGTCCCATTGTATGTCCATATCCATCAATAAAACCTTGATCAATTTCCTCTGGAGTTCCTACACCCTCCATGACCGCGTAACACGCTTCATTTACCATCGGTAACCAAATTCGATTCATTAAAAAGCCTGGATAATCCTTTTGTGCAACAACCATGCGTTTCCCGAGCTTTTCACCGAGCTCTCTAGCACGCTCATAGGTTTCCTCTGATGTTTTATAGCCTTTGACAATTTCTAGTAATGGCATCATCGGAACTGGACTAAAGAAATGCATTCCAATAACCTTTTCAGGTCTGGACGTCACACTTGCAATCTCGGTAATGGATAAACAGGACGTATTGGATGCGAGCAAACAATCTTCTTTTGCTAGTTCATCAATTTGCTCAAAGATTCCCTTTTTAAGGTCCAGCTTTTCAGGTACTGCTTCAATAATGACATCCGCAAATGATAACGCATTCATTTCTGTTGAAAACGTGATATTATCTAAAACTGCATCAACACTTTCAATTCGATTTTTCCTTACAAAACGTTCTAGAGAATCAGTTATTCTTTTTTTTGATATTTCTAATGATTCGTCTGTTATATCAATTATCGTTACATTTAAATTGGCTTGAGCGGTAACCTGGCCAATGCCAGAACCCATTAAGCCTCCACCCACTATACAAATATTCATGTATGTCACTCCCTATCTAATGTTTATTTGAAGTCTTGCTTTTATCTAGTAACTATGCAATTTTCATGCCAGTTCAGAACGATTGATTCTATTGACTTTAGAAACCTATAAATTGGAAAATGGTGCAGAATCACATCGTTTTGTGGTGTAAAAATGCCAAATCGGTGTAAGAATGATACCATAGGTTCACACCTTCTATCCCTTATGTTTACGGCATTCCAATGTTTCCGATTTCGGTATATGACATTCAGAATATTATTGATGAGAATGGTCCGCTTGGTCGTATGGCGATGTATAATTCCTGCGTAATAAAAGGAAAACCAAAGTGCAGCAACTGCTACGGGTAAATCCTTGATATGCAACGCTTCATTTTTCAAATCAGCAGCTTCTTCTATAGGAACCATGACCATTGTGTACTGGATTCTCAAGTTTAATAGAGTCTTCGATTCTCTTTAACCAGAATTTAAATTGATGAAATTTTAAATCATTGTAGGCACTCATTTAGTTTGGGTTTGTCCACTTGCCTTAAACACGGTAATTCTCAGTTTCCATTCTCCTTATTCTTTAACACACTTAGTATCCTGGTTCGTTTTGGATTCAGTCGCTGCCATTTAAAAGGATTGTGAGCAGTATCTTTGCAACAACACCACACACTGGTGGTGGGAAAGATGAAGGCAGTATCGCAAGGGGAATTTTTGATAGGTTTACTGGGGATTATATTTTATAGAAACGAAGGGCAAGATATAATAAAATATTGCCCTTTTCCTTTTACAGGTAAAAATCTATTCTTCATAACCCTCATGAAGGACAAATCTTATTATTACTTCAAATGACTTGTCCTTCAAAATAAATTAACTTAATCCATGTTCGGGGTCCCATGACCCTTGCATTTTACGAATGGTAACGATTTGTCCGATATGATAAGCGTTATGAAGGGTAATACTCGATAGTGATTCTAACCATGTTTCTTTCGAATCTTCACTAATATATTGATCAAGCTTCTCATCTTCACAATTCTCAATGGTTTCATACCAGTCTGCGATTACCGCATTAAAGCGCTCTAAGACTTGCTCCCATTCCATCTCTTTAAAGATAGTAAAAGTGGTATCATTATTTCCTTCCATCTTTGGATTTTCATTGGTTTTAAAGCGGTTTAAGAAACGTTGATTCCAAAAAACTAAATGGCAAATAATTTCCCAAATAGAATTCTCGGAATCAGTCTTTTTCCAGTTGGCTTGCTCCGGAGTTAATCCAGCGACTGCTTTTTCAAAAGAAACAAACCAATGACTCTTTTTTTGACAACAAAGAAATTGTTCAAGTAATACATCTTTACGTTTCATTATCAAATCTCCCCTAGATAAATGTTTATCCTAATAATTTCGACCAAATCCCTTGATAACCTTTATTCTAAATGGAGTTTTATTAATTCTTCATTTGCTTGAACTCTTTTTAGGTTATAGGACTGCCAAGAATAATTGCTTAGATTTGCTTCATTTTTTCTTTCATGTAATACATTTTTTAAGCCCGGAAGTTGAGGGTTTTCTTTATATAACTCAATTAACCCTATAATACCTGTGTAAGATAAGCTATTTAGATAATGCAAATCAATTTTCCCACTTTGTTCATATCGTTCAATATTCTTTGTCACGATAATTTGCTCGACATTTATTACGTTCATCACAGTGTAATAGAGTAAGGCGCTTATAAAATAAAAGTGAAATAAGGAAAGTTTCTCAATCCAAATCTTAATTAAGGTATACATGAAAATGACAACAAGAAAAATCATAAACGAATGTGCCATCACTCTTATGAAGGTAAACCCATATGCGTCTTCGTACATGCTTAAACGCATGAAAGCTGAACTCAATAACACAGCACTCGAAAGGACAAGAGTGGTTAGCAGCACTTGAATAAATCTTTTTATGAAACCTATCGTGCTTTTAACAAAGGTTAAAACAAGTACAGTAATCGAAAGATTAATCAGAGTAACAAATAAAAGTTCAAAAAAGCCTTTTCTTGCATATTCAGCATAGGTGAAGTCTCCTTGCAGCGACCCACTAAAGAAGTATTTAAATTGAACAATAGTAAAGAGGACATATACCGCATTTATTAACACTAGGACAGTAATGGTAATGACCGCATCCATTTTAAAGGTTAGTTGATCGCCATTCTGATTCATTACATTTATTTGTTTCTTCATCAGAACCTGCATAAGACCAAAGAAAGCAAAAGAATAAAACAAAACTACGATGATACGAAAAACTACTTCAGCATCAATTACTTGAAACCAATGTGGAATTCCCCCTACCATCTTTTCAAATTGAGTATCTGCAGACATAAGCAGCAATAAGACAACCATCAAAACAGGAATGGAAATCAATATTCCAATTGAAACCTTTTTCCACACTTGAAACTTACTTTCGTCGACACCCTGTTTAAAAACCTTTCCCAAAAGTGACGCAAATACGAAATTATACTTTATTGCACCACCTAATTTCAAAAATAAGTAGGTAATAAAGGCAGGTTTATTCCAACGAATGCTTTTTTGACTTGTTACTAATACGAGATGAAAAAAAACGAGTACTGGGATTGCGATAATATTCAAAGCATAAAAGTACATATTATCATTAATAAAATAGCTAGCAGCCAACAGCCAGATACAAATCAATACTAGATAACCGAATCGCTGGTGAGAGAAGGAAACACGGCGGTATCGGAAAAAAAACAAGCCATAAAAGGCAACAATAAACACTAGGTAGGATATGCCTATTTCAGCTCTAAAAAAAGCTTCCTCTGCCACAATTCCTAACAGCATACACAACAATAAAAAGATACAATCTGATTTGCCTATTTTCAATTCCATAAATATCCCTCTTCCATATAGAAATTCTATATACATAGTTTTACTAGGTATGTAGGTAAAAAAAGCTGCTTATATCGATGCCTTCTTACCCCACCGATATCCAAGCAAACTAATTGGATATAAGATGATGGTCAAAATGATACAAGCAATAATAAATGATTTTGTTAATAACGGTTCAAACCACGAATGCGGAATAATTTCAAATACCGTTAAGACCATTAACAAAAGATTTGGTATCAATGAAAGTAAAAAAGTCTTTTTTAGCAGGCTTCTTCCTCCATGTCCAAAGCCTTTACCAATCTCATAGCCGAGCAATGCCCAAAAAAACATATAAATTAAGGCAATTAAGACGGGGATAGCCGTTAGATGGCTCCAAATAACGGAAAGCCAATTCCATTGAAATACATTATGGAAAAACGTTAATAAGCTTCCTCCCCCAAAAAAGAGTATATTCATGAGGATAAAAAGCCATTTCATATTACTCGGTGTTACAGAGAGCTCCTCTTTCCACATGGCTGCTATTTCCTCAGGACTCCCTAGTCTGGAAATAATTCTTTCCATCATTTCAGTCTCATCATTACAATCATAAGATTCAATAAGAATTCCCTCGATATGGACTTCATATTCCATTAGAATACTTTTCTTATCTTGATGGTTTCCAAGCCCTTTTTCGAGCTCTTCTAGAAATTTATTCTTCGGCCGTTCCATGCTTTGATCTCCCTATTACCTTGTTCATCACCTTTACAAAATCCTGCCATTCACGGGTTTTTTTATTCAGTACTTCTTTTCCGGCATCTGTAATTTGGTAGTATTTCCGAGCGGGCCCTTTTTCCTGCTCCTGCCAATAGCACTCTATATACTCTTGTTTTTCAAGCTTGTGCAAAGCTGGATATAATGTCCCCTCTTTAACGCTTAAGCCATTATCACTTCGCCGCTCTAATTCTTTCACCAATTCGTATCCATACATATCTCTTTCATTTAACAATTGAAGCAAGATTAATGAAGTACTTCCCTTTACAAGTTCACGATTAAACATTTTTTCACCTACCTAGAATTATTAGGTACATAGAAATTCTACACAAGATAAAATCATTTGTAAAACAAAAAAGTGACGATTTTTCAAATCGTCACCAATCCTGACTATTTCTTAATATTTTTTTGATGTTGGATAAATTCGTCTCGTTCACCGCCATCAGATAATTCCTCTGAAAACTCATGATTCACACTTTGATCACGACGCTCAAATGGTCTAACAATTCTTTGAGGAATATTATTATTTGGCGCTGCTTGTTCGTTCCAATCACTCATAGTTATCACCTCTTTTGTTAGTTTGGGAATCATGAAAAAATTCATACACAAATCGTTATCTGCATAAATATTCCATTTTTTCAACATACTAAATAAAAAACAATGAGGTGTAGAACATGGGTTTAATTAACTCTTTTAACCAATGGAGAGAAACTAGATATCAAAATCATGTATCTCATATGAGGACTCAAGAAAAATGTCCTGATTGCTACGGGAGAGGCTTTACAGTTTATCCCTATAATGAATTTGCGTATTATAACTCAGTTGAATGTCCAGGTTGTCAAGGCAGTGGGACTTACTCAGATTGGGATCAACTGAGGTAGTAAAAAAATCTCTTCCTTCGAGTCAAATCGGTTGGAGAGATTTTTTTTTGTTGTTTGATCTAAACCTATGGAAAGGAAATCATAATTTTGCTATAATTTCAGAATATTCTTTTGGAATACATCTGATTGCATATAAAAACACTTTTTCAATTATGATTTACTGGAGGTTTTGATGTAATGCAAAATTCACTATCTACACAACCGCTTTATGCTTCAAAATTAGATCTTTTACAAACAGAAGTGGCAATTAAGAAAACAAAGGATTTCTTTGAGAATTCCTTAGCTGAGAGTTTAAATTTAACCCGAGTATCGGCCCCTATCCTCTTAAAATCTGGTAAGGGTTTAAATGATGACCTAAATGGTGTCGAAAGAATGGTTTCTTTTGAGGCACTAGATATTAAAAATACAAATATTGAAATTGTTCAATCGTTAGCCAAATGGAAAAGGATGGCTCTGGCAAGATATGGCTTTGCCCATAATTCAGGTTTATACACAGATATGAATGCGATTAGACGAGATGAAGTTCTAGACCACTTGCATTCCATTTATGTAGACCAGTGGGACTGGGAGAAAATTATTACAAAAGAAGAGCGTAACTTAGGAACTTTAAAATCAGAAGTACAAAAAATATTTCAAGTATTTAAAAACACAGAATACCATTTACACGAGTATTATCCTGTACTTGAGCCTACTCTGCCTGATGAGATTCATTTTATTACCACGCAGGAACTTGAAACAATGTATCCAGATTTTTCACCGAAAGAACGAGAAGACGCGATTGCAAAAGAATATGGTGCCGTTTTTATTATGCAAATTGGAGGTCAGTTATTGTCTGGGGAAAAACATGATGGTCGGTCACCAGATTATGATGATTGGACATTAAATGGTGATATTATTTTCTGGTATCCCCTTCTGGAACAATCTATTGAAGTTTCTTCTATGGGCATTCGTGTAGATGAAGAGGCACTAAAAAAACAGTTAAAGATTTCAAATACTGAGGATAGAATGTCCTTAGAATACCATCAGGCTATTCTAAATCAGGAACTGCCTTATACAATTGGAGGAGGAATTGGACAATCAAGAATATGTATGTTGTTCCTTCAAAAAGTACACATTGGCGAGGTTCAGGTTTCCGTCTGGAATGATGAAATTATTGAAAACTGTAGAAAAGCAAACATCACACTCTTGTAAATTAACAACCTGAATAATAAGAAGACTTTCTGGAGATTTCTAAAGATATGTATGCTTTTATATTTCTTGAGGGGGTGCTTTAATGTCTGTTTTTGTTTATCAGACGTTTATTATTAAACAGGATAAATTTAAAGAAGCGATAGACAATTTACGTGAGATAAAAAAATTCAGAAATGATAATTATAACCATCATGTTGAAATCCTAACACCTATTTCTGGTGAAGATCATACCTATGCACTGCTTTCTACATACGATGGGTTAGGAGAAATGGAATTAGAAAACAAAAGGTTGTTTGATGATGAGGAATATTTAGAACTTATTGGTCCTTTTTTTCTAGAAAATATCACTGAAGGCAGCATGTATACACAAATCTACAGGGCTTTAAGTGATAAAAAGAATGATAAGAAGAGTGAAAAATAACGTAAATACCGCACGAATAAAAATCATGTGCGGTTCTTTTTATGTTTTTTTGGCTGTGTTAAATTAGGCTGTTGATTTGTGCTCCACTAAGGAAAGCTTCTTTGAATAATCACCGCAGTGACAGGCGGTCTCTGACTGTCACGAGGCGCTTCGCTTTCCGCAGGCGGTTCGGGAAGCCTCCTCGGCGCTAAAGCGCCTGCGGGGTCTCCCCTGTCCCGTCCTCCTGCAGGACATTGATTTACTTCCTCGAATCTGCCCACGCACGAAGAAAATGCGATAGCATTTTCAAGGAGTCTCGCGCCTTCCGCACAAAACAACAGAGTTCTAAAATCACCATTTGACACTAACACAGCATTATTTTTTTATCTATAATTCGTGACCATCTGCCTATAATCCTTCATATGTTATAATTAAAGCAGAAATATGTTCCTCTTATTTACCTCATCTACTACACTCATTATGTAACAACAGTCAATAATAATCCTAACTTTGAATTCTGCTCCCTATTCATTTTTTCAATAATGGGGAATTTTCGATGACAGGAATAATAATGATTCTTACCGTCATGATATTTTCATTATTCCTAGTATTGGGGGTTGTTTCGCACTTCCAAAAAAAAAGTGGGAAGTGGATTTACTTTACACTCACAGCCTTGAGTTTGATTGCCTTTGCCTTTATGTTGTTTTTCTTAAATTGGGACCTTTCAAAGCCTGTACAAAACAAACCTGATCCACCCGTGACCGAAATCCCTGATAAAGGAAACGAGGACCCAGGTATAGAAAATCCTCTACCAATAAAGCAATCAGTTGAGGAGCCAAAAGATGAAGATCCGAAAGATGAGGAGCCAGCCGATCCACCTCCTGCAGTACCTGCAAAAATTATTGTCCCAGAAAGTGAAACTGTGGATTATTCAGTCGTGGCTGGAGACACTTTATGGTCAATTGCACAGAGGGCCGATTTGACAGTTGCTAAAATAAAGCAATGGAATAATTTAGCATCAGATAATATCTTCGTTGGTCAAATCTTAAAATTATATGGAAAAAATGTAGAGCCACCTCCGCCACAAGAACCGCCAAAACAAGAAACTCCCCCAACGACTGTGCCATCTTTCATCATTTCAAACGGCAGCCTTCAGCAAAAGGAAATTGCGTTAACCTTTGATTCCGGCAGTGACGCGATTGGAATTGCAATTTTGGATGTACTGAAAAAGCATAACGTTAAAGCAACCTTTTTCCTTACAGGAAGCTGGGCAGATAAGTTTCCTAGTTACGCAAAGAGAATGGCAATTGAAGGGCATGAAATTGGAAACCATACTTACTCCCACCCAGATGCAGTTAACACTAATACGAATATTTTTGTCCAGGATATTATAAAAGCAGAAGAAGCAATAAAAAGAGCAACAGGTGTTACTCCACGTCCTTATTTCCGCTTTCCATTTGGTACCTATAATGAAGCGGCCCTAAAAGCTGTTGGAAGTGCAGGATATCCATACATCATTCAATGGACCATTGATACCATTGACTGGCAGGAGCCTTCTGTTGAAGTAATTATTTCAAGAATACAATCTGGAGCAAGCAACGGCGACATCATCCTCATGCATATTGGGGGAATCAATACACCTGAAGCAGTTGATAGGGTCATCCCTATTCTAAAATCAATGGGATTTAACTTAGTAACCCTAACAGAATTACTCGATTTATAGACACTAAGAAGGGTGCTCATTAAGGAGCACCCTTCAAAAGATTAATCTCTATCCAAAAGTTCTTCTCCTGCAATACCTGGCTCAGTCATTTCATAGACATTCAAAATAATATCTAATTCCTCTTCTGTTAAAACATCATACTGTAGACATAATTCACGAACAGATTTCCCAGAAATGGTTGCTTCTCTGGCAATTCGTGCAGCTACTTCGTATCCGAGATGTGGATTTACAGCCGTAATAATTCCTACACTTTTGTTTACATAATCTTTTAAACGCTCTTCATTTGCTTCAATGCCTGTTAAGCAATGATCTGTAAAAGCACGGAACCCGTTGTTCATAATACTGATGGACTGAAGAAGGTTAAAGACTAAAACTGGCTCCATTACATTCAGCTCAAGTTGACCAGCTTCAGATGCAAGACAAATGGTGTGGTCATTCCCAATCACCTGGAAGGCAATTTGATTGATTAGCTCAGGCATAACCGGATTCACCTTTCCTGGCATAATCGAAGAACCTGGCTGACGTGCAGGCAGACGAATTTCACCTAGCCCAGCTCGAGGACCTGAAGCCATCAAGCGAAGGTCATTAGCGATTTTCGACATATTCATCATGCAGACTTTTAGAGAGGCTGAAACCTCTGTATAAGCGTCTGTATTTTGTGTAGCATCCACAAGGTGCTCTGCATTTACAAGTGGAAAACCACTGATTTCAGCGAGCTGTTTCACTACATCTTTAATATATTTAGGATCTGCGTTCAAGCCTGTTCCTACTGCTGTTGCTCCCATATTCACTTCTAACAAATGCTCTCGTGTATGTTTAATTCGATTGATATCACGAGTAAGGACCCGAGAGTAAGCTTCAAATTCTTGTCCAAGACGAATCGGAACGGCATCCTGTAGATGCGTACGTCCCATTTTAATAACCTTCTCAAACTGGACAGCTTTTTGTTTAAATACTTTTTGCATATCTTCCATTGTTACTAGTAATTTTTCTAATAATGTAAGAGTTGAGATATGTATTGCTGTCGGAAATACATCATTCGTAGATTGTGACATATTTACATGTGTGTTAGGACTTAAATGAAAATAATCACCTTTAGCTTGGCCAAGTAATTCGAGTCCACGATTAGCAATGACTTCATTTACATTCATGTTCATCGATGTACCCGCACCACCCTGAATCGGATCGACGATAAATTGATCATCCCATTTACCAGCAATAATCTCATCTGCAGCTTGTATGATGACATCAGCAAGACCTTTGTATAATCTAGTAGTATTCATATTAGCAATTGCTGCTGCCTTTTTTACCATTGCAAGCGCTTTAATTAGGGACTCATGAATGCGATAACCTGTAATCGGAAAATTCTCTACTGCCCTGATTGTTTGAATCCCATAGTACGCATCAACCGGTATCTCTTTTTCACCTAAGAAGTCTTTCTCAATTCTTTTCTTGTCTGTTGACATCCCGTTTCATCCTTTTCTAGTAATCTATCAGTTACACATCAAATGTAACATAAAAACGGTTGAAAGAGGATAATAAAAAAATCCCAGAGAACTTAGCCCTGAGATTTTTTCGTAAATGTGTAAATTAATGGATGTCCCTCTTCTTGAAACGTCCGCCCCTAACTTCGGATATGTCTGCTATCGCCAAAAAGGCATTTGGATCAATTTCCTCAACAATCGTTGTCAGTTTCGATTCTTCTAGTCGAGTGATGATACTGAAAATTACCTTCTTATGGTCTCCGGTATAGGCTCCCTCCCCCTTAAGGTATGTTACACCACGACCTAAGCGAGCATTTACGGCGTTTCCAATTTCTTCTGCTACATCACTGATAATCCAAACAGATTTCGATTCCTCGAAACCATCCACTACCGTATCAATTGCTTTCGCAGCAATAACGTAAGCTAGCAAGGAATACATCGCCCGGTCCCAACTGAACACAAATCCTGCTGCCCCTAAAATAAAGAGGTTAATAAACATAATTATTTGACCAACGGAGAATGGTACTTTCTTGGTGATCACAAGTGATAGTATTTCTGTACCATCTAATGCTCCGCCGAAGCGAATAACAATTCCAACTCCAATTCCTAATATCATGCCGCCAAATATGGTTGCAAGAAGTATATCGTCGGTAAAGGCTGGTATTGGATGAAATAATGTTGTAAAAACAGATAAAACAATAATTCCATATACGGTAGAAATTGCGAAGGTTTTACCCATCTGTTTGTATCCCAAATATACAAATGGCAGGTTTAACAGGAATAGAAAGATACCGAGCTCAAGACCCGTTAGATGAGATAACATTATCGATATACCTGTTACGCCGCCATCAATTACTTTATTTGGGACTAAAAAGATCTCTAGACCGGTAGCCATTAGTATCGCTCCGAGAGAAATGGCTATCGCTCGAAAGATTTTTTTACTAAGAGGAAGTTTTCGATGCTGTACTTTTCCGTTTACTAATTCTGTCACAAAATCACACCTTATCAAAAATTTATAAATAAAACCATACTAGAGAAGTTAATTATGCTGTTAATTCTCGGACTAGGTTATTATTACCAAGTTATGCAACTATCATGAATTATTTATTACTATCATTATATCATAAAATCTATTAAACCTGAATTTAAGTTCACTTTTAGGAAGGTTAAGACCTAGACAACAAGTGTAAATATTTTATCGTTTTCTTACATTCGATTATCAAATTTTGGGCAGATTGAAGGGAAATCTCCTTAAATCTTATCCTTGTTCCCGGTTTAGCTTGAGCAAGAAGCGGGATATCTGTTGATATAACCGTTCCTATTCTAGAATAGCCTCCTGTAGTTTGGTGCTCAGCCATTAAAATAATGGGCTGCCCGCTTGATGGGACTTGTATTCCACCTAAGGGAATGGTGTCAGAAATAATATCAGCTGTACTTCTATGCTCAATTTTTGGACCCGATAATTGATACCCCATTCGGTTTGATTGAGGAGAGATGATATATTCTCCAGTCAGGAATGTTTCGAATCCGAATGAAGTAAATTTATCCTTATGGGGGCCCGCTATTATCCTAAGTGTTAATGAATTCGTATATTCTGGGATAAACTTGGCGTGAAGAAATCTATTTCTTCTGATGCAGGGTATCCCATAAAGGATATCTCCTTCTTTTAGAGCCCTGCCATCCAACCCTCCAAATTTTCCTGTTAAATATGTTGATTTACTGTTCAATACGAGTGGAACATGAATACCTCCAGCAACACTAATATATGTTCTTGCTCCCTCTTTTACCCTGCCAAACGAGAGGGTTTGCCCTTTCTTTAATACGGTGCATTTCCAAAGGTGTACTTCCTTATTATTAATTTTCGGGGTGAAATTACCGCCGCATATTGCAATAGAGACGTCATGCAAAGCCAAGAGAACGGGTCCTATTAGAGGTGCTTCAAGTGCAGCCTCACCTAAGACGTTACCAACTAATAAATTACCCATTTGTAAAGAATATGAGTCCATCGCTCCCGATGGGCTAACCCCGTATTCACGGAATCCATATCTTCCGAGGTCTTGTACGGTTGTTTGCAATCCTGGTTTTATTACCTTAAAGATTGGAGTCTTCATCTTACTTACCAACACTTTCTTATCCTTATATTTTCCTTTAATAAAGCTTGTTTTAATTCCTTACTAAACTCTAAGGCATCAGGTTCATCGCCATGAACACATATTGTGTCTGCACTGATATCTATGTCGGTACCATCTGTTGCAGTTACTTTTCCTTCCTTAACCATTCGAATTAATCTTTCCGCTGCAAGCTTCACATCATGAATCATGCTGTTCTGTTCGCTTCTCGAGGTTAAGGTCCCATCAGGCTGATAGGTTCGATCAGCAAATACTTCTGACGCTGTCAGCAAGCCCTTTTCTTTACCTGCCAGTATAAGTTCACTGCCAGATAAACCAAAAAGGATTAATCTTCTATCATAATCTGATACAGCCTGTGCAATAGCAACAGCGATTGAACGATTACTAGATGCCATATTATATAGTGCACCATGTGGCTTTACATGAACCAATGATACACCTTGAGTTTGAGCAAACGCAGCTAGGGCACCAATCTGATAGAGGATTAGATTATAAATTTCTGCTGGATTAATATTCATTTCCCGCCGTCCAAATCCTGCTAGATCAGGAAATCCAGGGTGGGCGCCAATTCTCACATGATACTTTTTAGCCAGTTTTACGGTTTCCATCATCACATTATGATCTCCAGCATGATAGCCGCAAGCAATATTTGCAGATGAGATATGTTTCAAAATTTCTTTATCATTTCCAATTTTATATAACCCATAACTCTCTCCAAGATCACAATTAAGGTCAATAACATTCATGTCTATTACTCTCCCTTTTTGTAAGTCAATATTTCATACTTTCTAGCAGCTGCCCGTTCTTTTAGGGAAAGGAACTCCTCATAATCCACAGGCAGGAAGGTGACATAATTTCCTGCAGATAAAAGCGATGGAATTTCATTTTCTATATCAAATAATCGTAATGGAGTTATGCCAATAATCCTCCATCCCGAAGGTACCTCAGCTGGATATATCCCCGTTTGACTTCCTCCAATACCAACAGACCCTGCCGCTATTTTGGGTCTCGGCTTTTCTAGACGAGGAGCGGTGATTTTATCGGAAAGTCCGCCTAGATATGGGAAACCCGCTACAAACCCAATCATATGTATCAAGTATTCTTTGTTTGCATGATAATTAACTACTTCCTGCTCACTTAAATTATTATGTTCGGCAATGAACCTTAAATCCGGACCAGTCTCCCCGCCATAATAAACCGGAATCCTATAGACAACTGATTCTATATTGGTTGTTTCCAGTGCAGCCTCATAAGTTGTATATACTTTTTTCTTTAATTGATTATATGAAATAATTGAAGGGTTATAAAATATGGAGATGGACGTATAGGCAGGGATACATTCTAACACACCTACCACCTTATTTCCTCTAAACACATGTAGAAATTGATGAATTTGTTGATGAATCCTTTCATCAATTTTATTGCCAAAGGTAATCGTGATTGCGGAATCACCTAATGGTACGATTTCAACACACATTTACCTCACCTTCTTGTCGAAAGAATTTGTTATTATTAAACTTTACTTTATTTAATTCATCGTGATTATGCAAAAAAAACGCTCTGATCACTGTAGATCAGAACGTAATTGTTTAGTCGTGCTTTCTTTACCACTTTTTATAGTAAGACGTGGGTAACCAGTTAAAATGGCTGCCACTCCACATATCCCTATTAATACTGGGTAATAAGAATAGGTTAAAATACTGACAGGGGATATGCCAGCTACCCCTGCAGCAACGAGCAATTGAGCTCCATATGGGATTAATCCTTGAATGCTGCACGAAAAAACGTCGAGTAAACTTGCTGATTTGCGAGGGTCAATTCCGTATTTATCAGCTATATTCTTTGCAAGCGGTCCAGCAATAACGATTGAGATTGTATTATTTGCTGTTGCTAGATCTGTTAAGCTTACAAGTCCAGCGATCCCGAATTCAGCACCTTTTTTCGATTTAATGTTACTCGTTACGAGATGGAGTAAGTAATCAATCCCGCCATTATGTTTTATTACTTCCACCATACCAGCAATTAAAATGGCCAGGAAGGATATTTCAAACATTCCCGCCATACCTTCACTCGTTTTCTGAATAAGTTCCATAAGCTTATAACTGCCATCAACTATCCCAATAAAACCGGCGAACAGTATTCCGAATGCAAGAACCAAAAATACATTTACTCCTGCCAACGCAGTAATTAGTACACCTAAATAGGGTAGAATCTTTATCCAATTAAAGGATTGCTGACTGATATTGGCCTGTTCACCCATTGTTAGTATAGCAAGAATGATACATGTAATAATGGCGGCAGGAAGAACAATAAGAAAATTCATTTTAAATTTATCTTTCATTTTTGTCCCTTGCGTCCTGACTGCTGCAATCGTGGTATCTGAAATAAAAGACAAGTTATCCCCAAACATGGCTCCACCTATCACTGCTGCCATCGAAAGAGCAAGTGATATATCCGTTTGCTCACTAATACCAACTCCTATAGGGGCTAGTGCTACAATTGTTCCCATACTTGTCCCCATAGATAATGATATAAAACAAGCAATAATAAAGACACCGACCATTAACAGATTTTGAGGTACTATAGATAATGCCATATTAACCGTTGAATCTACTGCACCCATGCCTTTAGCTGTCTCTGAAAAGGCACCTGCTAACAGGAAAATCACAACCATAAGCATGATATTTGATTCTCCCGCACCTCTTGTGAAAATTTCTACCTTTTGATTAAAAGTTTCTTTCCTATTCATTGTTAACGCAACAGCTGCTGCAATAACAATTGCCACAATGACCGGAAATTTATAAAAATCGCCCGTGACAATTCCCGATCCGATAAATAATACTAAAAATACAGCAAAAGGTATCAACGCCCATGGATTGCCTTTTTTGTTTGTACTCATGGTAAACACCCTCTCTTCCTATTCACAAAAAAACCTCTTCTTTCCAAAAAGAAAAAGAGGTTGAACAATCTATTTAACAAGCAAATATTAGAGTACAATAATTTCTTTGATAGTGCAAGATGAAAAATACAAGTTTATCTAATTTACATGTTTTCTTCTTTTCTGTTTTTTCTTAAGCCGATAGAAAATTACAATACCTACAAAAACAAGCGCTAGACCGAGCAGGATATTTTGCTCCATATTCCCCTCCATGAATCCTGCGGGGATGAGCATTAACACAAAGAAAAAGATGAGATTTCCAAACATCGTACCCATAATAAAATGTTTAAATGTAATAGAACTTAATCCACTAAGAATATTGATTAAGCTCGTAGGAACAAACGGAATAATTCTAGCTTGGAATACAAATAGCAGCCCATTCTGCTCCATCTTTGATAAAAGTTCTGGGTTCGTTTTTTTCTGCACCCAATCATTGAAAAAATAACGACTGCCAAAAAACCATATGCCAGCAGCAATTATGCTTGTGAACCAACTCCAAATAAGACCATTAAAAAAACCGAATAATGCATAGTTTATCGTAATGATAATTATGAGAGGAATAATGGTAAATGAATTTTGAATCACCATAATGATGAAGGTAAAGAAGAATTTTGAAAATGTTGTATCTTTCAAAGACAGTATGATGGAATCCAAATCCCCGCTTCTAAGTAATTGGAAAGTTTGGGTATTATGAATAACTAAAAAAATGATCAATATTATCCCGATTAAGGAAATAATTTTTTTCCAAATATTAATCACCTATTTTCATTTAAGGTAATCTTGGGTAAGAGTAAAATATATTCTCAAACACATCATACCATGCAACAATTAACAGTGATAAAAAAAGATGTCACAAAAGAAAATTTGTGACATCTTTTAATAATTGGCTATGTTAAATTAGGCTGTTGATTTGTGCTCCACTAAGGAATGCTTCTGCGAATAATCAACGCAGGGACAGGCGGTCTCTGACTGTTCCGAGGCGGTACGGGAAGCCTCCTCGGCGCTAAGAGATAAGCGGGGTCTCCCATGTCCCGTCCTCCTGCAGGACATTGATTTACTTCCTCGAATCTGCCCACGCACGAAGAAAATGGTATAGCATTTTCGAGGAGTCTCGCGCCTTCCGCACAAATCAACAGGGTTCTAAAAGCAACATTTACCTTTAACACAGCCTAATAATTATAAGCTTGAGAATTCTTTTACCAGGTCTCCAAACTTTTTCATGGCATTTTCAATTGGCACAGGCGTGGTTAAATCCACTCCAGTCTTCTTTAACAACTCGAGTGGATAATCACAGCTTCCGCTCTTTAGAAAGTTAAGGTAGGATTGTAATGTTTCTTTATCCCCTTCAAGTATTTTCGTGGCCAAATGAATTGCTGATGCAAAACCAGTTGCGTACTTATAGACGTAAAATGGTCGATAGAAATGAGGAATTCTTGACCAGCCAAATTTCACTTCATCGTCAAAAACTACCTCATCCCCATTGTATTCCCTGAACAATGCTTCATAGGTCTGATTAAATACCTCGACATTTAATGGGGTACCCTTTTCTGTCAGTTCATGAGTGATTTTCTCAAATTCTGCAAACATGACTTGGGTAAAGAATGTTCCCTTAAATTGATCTATGAAATGATTTAATAAATGCTTCCTTACTTCAAGATTCTTTTCTGTATTTAATAAATAATTAATCAGCAAAATTTCGTTGACCGTGGAAGCCACTTCTGCGACAAAAATACTATAACGAGCCGTAATTTGAGGCTGATGCTGCGAGCTTAATTTACTATGGACCCCGTGACCACACTCATGGGCAAGCGTAAATAAACTGTCCAAATCATCTTGATGATTTAATAGTATAAATGGATGAACCCCGTAGATCCCCAAATTATAGGCACCTGAGCGCTTACCAGGAGTCTCACGTACATCAATATACCTGGCATCCTTGAATTCTTTAAGTATGGATACGTATTCTTGCCCAAGAGGTCCTAAAGCTTTTATCATGGTTTCATATGCTTCCTCATAGGGAATAACCTGTTTTACACCCTGTACTAAAGGAACGGACATATCATATTGCCTAAGTTCATCCAGCTGCAGCTTCTGCTTGCGGATCTCAGAATACCTGTGAAGCGGTGCGATATTTTTTTTCGTTGCAGCTATCAGGTTCTCATATACTTCCTTCGGTACCATATCACCGAAAAGTGCTTTTTCTAATGCTGATGGATATTTCCTAATTTTTGCTAAGGTGACGTTATTTTTGATTGCTGCAGAAAGTGTGCTCGCAATGGAATTCTTTAATTCAACGTATGGCTTATAATAGGCTTTATATGCTTCCCTCCGTCTTTCCCGGTCTTCATCCTCGATTAATTTCGAGTACATCCCTCTTGTTAACTGGACCTTTTCACCATTGTTATTGGTTACATCGCCAAACTTAATATCTGCATTATTGATCATCCCAAAGGTTGTACTTGGAGCAGACAGTGCTTCGCCTAATTGTGATAAAACTTCTTCCTGATCTTTACTAAGGACATGTGTCTTATATCGAAAGGATTCATATAAATCCTCTTCAAAGTACTTAAGACCTTCTTCTTCTGCAATAAAGCTGCTTAAGGTTTCTTTATCTAAACCTAATAAGTATGGCATAAAAAACGATGTTGAGGAACTAACCTTCACACTAAGTCCTTTGGCACGATCTAATAATGATTGTGAACTAGTTTCCCTTGTATCCTCATCTACCCTCAGCATGGCATAAGCATAAACATGATTAAATGTATAAGATAATTCCTCTCTTTGTTTCAAGTATTGATAAAGACTCTTACCATCCTGAATGGCTCCATCAAATTGCTTCAGTTTATCGGCCATTTTTTCAACAAGCTGAAGATCGTTTTCCCATTTAGTTAAATCTGAATAAATGTCTTCAAGGCTCCATTTTTCATTTACTGGTACATCATTTCTAGAAGTATAGACTGACATTTGCTACCACCTTCTTAAAGAGTAATTTATTATTAGTAAATATTCGAGTCACGCTGGTCCTAGACCAATCCTAAATTTTTTCAAAAATGTTCCATTTTACATCATGATAAAAGCACCTTTATTAGGTGCTTTTTACTTTATCTTATTAATCCCTATGATTGCAAAGTAAAAAACTGATTAAATCGATGATTGGATTGACAATGTGGGCACCTAACCGTTATTTCAACATCAACAATTTGTAAAGCTCCATTGTTGGCAATGTTCTTTTTTAGAACAACGACTTGATCTGTTAATACTTTACCCTTATAGATTGATGACAAATCCTCTACATTTTTTTCTCCACTAACGATTGCAGCATATTCAAAGTCCTTATTGCATAAAATGCACGACTTATCACCTGTAACAACATTATTTGTAGCAGCCATTTGTAATTTCATTTGTCTCATCTCCCATCTGTCCTTCATTCATTCGACAATCAAAGGAGACTTTCCTTCTGAATTTTTATGTATTTAAAAAATTCATATTTTGGACATCTTTAATAAAAAGGCTCTCTTATACTTGTCTGTTGATTTGTGCTCCAGTCGCTTCGCTTTCCGCAGGCGGTTCGGGAAGCCTCCTCGCCGCTAAAGCGCCTGCGGGGTCTCCCCTGTCCCGTCCTCCTGCAGGAGTCTCGCGCCTTCCGCACAAATCACCAGAGTGCCAAAATCAATATTAAGCTTTAACATAGCCAATAATAAAGATATAAAAAGGCTGTTTAGGAATTTCCTAAACAGCCTGGTTTAAAGCTTATTCTTCATCATCTTGAGATGGATTGTAGTTGTATTGTGTTCGGTCTATAGGAGTAAAGTTTCCAGGAGTGTAGAAGCGTAATAAGTCTCCGTTTACCACTTTATCAGAAAGCGCTAATTTATTTTCTGCGGTTTGCTGTAGGTTCGTTGCCTCTTCCATCCTATTTTCATCTAATTCCATTCCCGTGGTTGAGTCGTAAAACTTACCATTTACAGATGAAATGGTTGGACTCATAAAGCCGCCATCACGAAAAGGAACAAGTTCATCATGTTGCTCAGATAAAAGGTCAGTACCGAATTGTACATAATCTTTAGTATCTGTCCCTAACAAGTGAAGAAGTGTAGGTAGAATATCAATTTGCCCACCGTATTCGTGGTTGACTCCACCCTCAATTCCAGGAACACGGATGAAGAATGGTACACGTTGTAATCCTGCACTATCGAAATCTGTAATTTCTTTACCTAGAACTTTTTCCATAGCTTTATTATGATTTTCTGAAATTCCATAATGGTCCCCGTACATAACAATGATTGTATTATCATATAAACCAGATTCCTTTAGATAATCAAAGAATTGTTTTAATGCTTCGTCCGCATATCGAGCAGTTTGAAAGTAAGTATCAACTGATTTATCTCCCGTAGTATGCGGTGCAATTGTTGCTTCTCCTTCAGCAAGAGGGTACGGATAATGGTGTGTTACAGTCATAAACTTTGTATAAAACGGCTGTGGCAATGATTCCAACATTGGTATTGATTGTTCGAAGAACGGCTTATCCATAAGACCATATTCTGCAAGGTCTTCAGGTTTCATATCATAGTATTTTTCATCAAAAAAGTTGTTGTATCCAAACGATTTATAAATTTCATCACGATTCCAAAAGCTTCCTGAGTTCCCGTGGAAGACAGCAGATGTATAGCCTTGCTGACCAAGAATCGCTGGTGCTGCTTGATACGTATTTAAACCTTTTGTTGTAAAAGCAGAACCCTGTGGTAATCCATATAATGAATTTTCCAGGATAAATTCTGCATCAGATGTTTTACCTTGTGCTGTTTGATGGAAAAAGTTATCAAAATAGAGTGTGTTTTGATCCTTTGTTAAGGAATTTAAAAACGGTGTTACTTCTTCCCCATTTAATTTGTAGTTAATAAGGAAGTTTTGCATGGATTCAAGATGCAAATAAACCACATTCATGCCTTTTCCAGTACCAAAATACGCAGGATTTGGCTCGGCATAATTCGCTTTTGTATAGTTGATTACTTCAGTCATATCGTCACTGTTTGCCATAACCCTTTGTGCAGAAGCTTTTGTACTTTTAACGGCATCATAAATGGTGTAGTTATACATACCTAAATATTTCACAATATAATTACGGTCAAATCCTCTGGTTAACAATTGAGGACGATCACTTTCAGCTAGTCCAAGATTTCCACAAGAAATAGCAAGTGATAATGAGAATAAAGCAGCTACTTTTCTGCGATTCATGTCTTTAAATTCCACTTTTACAAAGCGAAAACCAAGTAAAGTAATCAAAAGGATGATATCCATAAAGAATAAGAAATCATATGGTCTTAATAGTGTTAAGACACTTCCGCTTACATCACCAAAGTTTTGAGTCTGAGTTAATGTTGGTAAAGTAATAAAGTCATTAAAGAACCTGTAATACACGACATTGGCAAATAAGAGAAAGGATAGAAAGAAATCAATCACGAGTAGTGCGATATATTTCTTGCGTCCTTTAAATAAAGCTGCAAATCCTAAAAATAATAAAGATGATCCTAACGGATTAATAAATAATAAGAACTTTTGTAGTGTATTTTCAATTCCTAAATCAAATTGAGTTAATTGAGCTATATAGGTTTTCATCCAAAGGAAGAATACCGCCAATAAGAAAAAGCCAATATATTTATTTAAAATACCTTGACCCTTTTGAGTTAAGTTATTCATTTTTTGCACCTGCCTTAAGAAAATAATACTTATTTAAGTTGGGGTTATTTTATATAAGTTATATTAATCTACCATTAAATCTATCATTAATTGTAACAGTAAAGTATGAACAATTTATGAACAGATTATAAAATACTTCAACACAAATTTGTATTATACGGATTATTTATCAAAAGTCAAGTGAGATTGTATTTTTATAGAATAATGTTAAGTTATTTAACTAAAGAGTGCATTAATACCCTGGTAACCAAAATAAAGACCAAACAAAACGAGTGAAGCACCAGAAATAATGGAGATAGTAATCAGGCTTTTTACCGTTAGGAGTTTTCGGAATCCTGTAGTGAGGGCAGCAACAAAAACGTCCCAAATGGTTAAACCAAGGAAAATCATACAGCTATAAATTAAGAGAGATTCTGTACCATTTGTTTGGGCTGTTTTCGCTAAAACAGAGCCATATATTCCTAACCAAAATAAAACAGATAATGGACTGGTAATCGACATAATAAACCCAGTAAAGAAACACTTCATTAATGACTCTTTATCTCTTCCATAAGTTAGGGTGACCGTACCCGCATTTTTGATACTTTCAACACCTGAATAAATAAGAATAAAGCCTCCGAATAACCAAAGAAATATTTGGATAATAGGAATCCCTAAAAATTGAACCATCCCCAGATAAACAAGCAGCATAAAGAATCCATCTGCCACCATAGAGCCAGCACCCACAATCCATGCATGCCAAAATCCATTCTTAATCCCTTTATCTAAACGTGCAGAATTTACCGGACCAATTGGAGCTGCAAGGGTAAATCCTAAAATGATGTAACTGATTAATATGCTTATACTCAATAAAACCACTCCACTCCCCTTTATCTCAACTTGTACATCTTATGAAAAAAATCCGGACACATGTCCAAAGATAATAAATGTTTGATGATAAATGAAAAAGTCTTAAAAAATTCATGAGAGGGTTTGAAAATGGATACCCTAACTATGTGCTTCAAGAAAGGTGGCACTGTTAATGAATAAATTCACGTACACACTAAGGAGGGCAACAATGGGAATTTTAAGTGGGAACCCTAAGGAAGAGCCTTTACACTATGGCGAAGTATTTGATTTATGGTCTGCTGTATTGGTGAATAACGGGAAGATTGCAGGCTATCAAACCATGTTAAACCATGCAGGTGATGATGATTTAAAGAAGTTATTAGTAGAAGCAAGTGAAATTTGTCAGGGTGAAAACAAGCAATTGGAAGAACTTTTAAAAGAAAACGGCATTGGGTTACCTCCTGGGCAACCAGAGCCGCCTGAAGCATGTTTAGAAGATATTCCAGTTGGTGCTCGAATCATAGACCCAGCCATTGCTGCTGGACTTTCTGCTGATATAGCCGCTGGATTAGTAGCCTGCAGTCAAGCAATAGGTAAATCAATCAGGGAAGACATAGCTATGATGAATGCACAATTCCATGCACAAAAGGTCGCACTTGGAGGAAAAGTACTCCGTTTAAATAAAGAAAAAGGCTGGCTCATTCCTCCACCGTTACATCTAAATAAGCATGGCGATTGTTAATTTAACAACAAAAAGGATGAACACGATTGTGTCTCATCCTTTTTTCATTAATTAAATAAATCATTTATTCCAGGATCCAGGACTATGTTCATTTGGCATTTCTGGCATCATTGGAACTGGATGACCTTGCGGTGGTGGAACTACTTGCAGTGTACCATCATTCCTACTAGGTGATTGTCCATGGAATATCGTTCCGATCAATGTTTCATCTAATCTAAAATTAAATTGTGCATTATGGAAGCCCATTTCTACATATTTACGGCATTCTGGGTATTTATTAATTTCGTAATTCGGAACTAGGAATATTTTCCCCCAATCTACACCTAGGGTTTCCTATGCTTTAGCAAAGGCATTTTGGTGTGCATTAATAACAACTCGAAGAACCTTGTCCTTCAAACTGGTGTAGGAACATATAATATTGAAAAATGGCTGAACGTTTTCAGCCATTTACTCTTCCTCTTGATTCCTTTCATTTTCTTTCGTGTCCTCTTGGTAATGTTCATTCAAATAAGCATTTTCTGTGGTTGCAAAATTAACCGATAACAAACTCATTTCTGGGTCAAGTCCATATAACCCCTTTTCAGTTTTTTCAACATTTTTCCCACTTTGAAATTGAGGTTCTCCATTTTTTTCTTTCATAATAGTTATCACCCTCCATTATTAATAGTAATCCGAAAAGTAAGGTGTCTGCCTCTCAATCATATTCTCTAATATCTCAACATCCTGTGTATTCCCCTTTAGTCGCGAAATGGCAGCCAAGTAAGAGGGTCTCTTATAACTGAGCAACATAGTCGTCAGTGTCTGTATGTCGAGAGAGAATGTTGGCACATCGTTACTTTGATTTAATTCTCCTCGACCATTTGCATTAACTTTTAGTGTGAATGTTCCTTGATTCCACTCGAGCATTGGATCCTCAAGCATAAACGTTAACTGAATATTCGTACCTGTTGCTTTAAAAGGGTATTGAGAAATAAACTGTTTAGCACAAACTATACGTGCCATAAAATAGGGAGAAATCGTTTCTTTAATATCTCCATCCTCCAGCCAAAAGGATAATGGTTCATTCATAAAAATGTTCCCTACAACCTTGGATACCATTGAAAAGTGAGCACCAATAAAATTCCATAGTCCAATCCTTGCCTCTTGATTCATATAAACCATTTCTTTAATATGAAGCACATCCTCGGAGATCCAGTACAATAGATACCCTTGAGGCTTGTGTGTTTTGTCATAATAAACGGCTGCCGTTAATTCATCAACATCCCATCTCCAATATTCATCCCAGGCCAAGTCATTTCGAAGCATACCCACATGCATTTCACTCGAAAAGAGTTTATACACAATCCTTACGTCTGGGTGCTCTATATTCAATCTTTCCACATATCCTGGAACTTTCTTAATCTTTGGTAATTGAACATCTCTTACTTCAAAAGTCATCTTATCCGAAACAATCTCCCATCCTCTACGGCGATAATAGGGAATCGAATAGGGAAACAAATAAGATATCGATTGTTTTCTTTCCCGCATATCCGCAAGTGCCTGACTCATCAACTTATACATAAGTCCCATATTGGCGTATTCTGGATAGGTGCCGACGCCTGTCAGCCCTCCCATTTCAAATGATTTTCCAAAAATGTTTACTTGAAAAGGGTAAACAGCTAGTTGTGACACCAGTTTTTCACCATCAAACCAGCCTAAAACATCCGCCTGATCCAAAACTGGCTTTTTAGCTAAGGCTATTTCACGTTCCTCCCACCCAACCATTTGTAAATCCTTTTTGGTTACTTGAAACACATATCGTAATAACTCATTAAACTGTTGGAAATGTTTTGTTTCCACTTTCCCCATTTTGAGCCTGTCTAGTCGACTCATTCAAACTACCTCCAAGGTAAGAATCACTTGTGACATATTCCTAGAATTATTGTTTGCTTTAGGAGGGATAAGCATTCTAGGGCCTCTATAAATTTCGATTTAAAACGTAATCCCTACTTGACACATCGGATTTATAGGTATATTGTGAATATAATGAAACTTCATAAATTATAATCCTATATTTTTTTACTTTTACATAAAGAGAGAAAAAAGAAAGGAGAGTTTGAATGGTTGAACAATACCCAGTATTACCAGGTGCTGAATCTTTTTTCTTTAAAGGAGATCAAATTGGAATTTTAATATGCCACGGATTTGTTGGAACCCCACAGAGCGTAAGGTTTCTGGGAGAATACCTTGCATCTAAAGGATACTCAGTTTACGGAGTTAGATTGAGAGGACATGGAACACATTATGAGGATATGGAAAAGTGCAGCTACCAAGATTGGATTCAAAGTATAGAAGATGGATATTATTTTTTACAAAAACATTGTCAAGAAATCTTTGTGATTGGTCAATCAATGGGTGGTACATTAACACTAAATCTGACAAATAAACACAGAAACATTAAAGGAATTATGCTGATCAATGCTGCAATAAAATCAATTCCTCCAATGGAAAGGTACAATAATAGACATATTCCCCGATATATCAATGAAGGAGAACCTGATATAAAGGATAAAAGCGTTATTGAAATTACCTATCCAAAGGCACCCGTACGTTCCATTCATCAGTTATTTTCTTTAATGGACGAGACACGTGATAAACTTCCAACCATTTCATGTCCAGTATTGGCTTTTCAATCCGAAGAGGACCACGTCGTCCCGCCTGAAAACGGCAAATATCTAATGGCTACCATCCAATCGGATGAAAAGGAATTGATTCCATTAACAAATTCGTATCATGTTGCATCCATGGATTTTGAAAAGGAGTTCATAGCGGAAAAATGCTCCTTATTTATAGGAAAACATGCAAGCAATGTCCGAAATTTAGAAGTTTAAAAATACCTCGCCATGAAATAGGCAAGGTATTTTTTGTTACTTTCATTTAATTAAAGTTGGAGGAGTGTCCCCCTTTAACCCTACGACTAGGTTTGTTGCGGCTAACATGGCCATTTTGAATCTAGTTTCATATGTTGCAGAGCCGATATGCGGCAATGTAACAACATTTTTCATGGACAGGAGCGGGTTGTCCAAATTTACAGGTTCCTCTACAAATACATCAAGTCCAGCACCCAGTATTTGACCAATTTGAAGTGCATGAATCAATGCTTCTTCATCCACGGTTTTCCCTCTAGAAGCGTTAATAAAGATTGAAGACTTTTTCATGAGATTGAATTCTTTTGTTCCCATTAACTTTTCAGTCTGAGGAGTCAGTGGTGTCATTAAACATACAAAATCAGACTTCTTTAACAATTCTTTCAGCGAACAATATGTAGCACCAAACTTTTGTTCAGCTTCTTCGTTTCGGGAACGATTATGATATAGAATCTCCATATCAAATCCAAAATGTGCCCTCTTCGCAAGAACTGAACCAATCCCCCCCATACCGATAATCCCTAAAACTTTATGATGGACGTCCACACCGAACCATTTCTCTTCGAGGCCAGATTTCCACTGACCAGTTTTTACCCAATGATCTAGTTCTGGCATTCTCCTAGCTGTGGAAAGTATTAATCCCATTATGGTATCCGCTACAGTATCATTCAATACATCTGGTGTATTCGTTGCCAGAATTCCTCTGTCTGCCAAAGCCGTCAAATCCAGATTGTCGTAACCAACTGAAGTATTGCACACTATTTTCAAAAGTGGAGCTTGATCTAATAATTCTTTATCTACCTTTACTCCTGAACCTAATATTCCTTGTACATCCTTCAATTCTTTAAGAAACAGTGGATAATTTTGCGAATCAAGTTTCTCAAAATATGTAACTTCACACGTGTTTTCAATAAATTTTAATACCTTTTCATCTACTTTTTTATAAACGATGACTTTTGGTCTCATAGTTTTACCTCATTTCGCAAATCAATATTAGTAAGGATATATGAATTATACCAATTGTCATACATTTATTAGAAGCATGTTCAGGCAGAAATTGAATAAAAGCACTGAACAGTGCTTTTTGCTATTGTAATTTATTGATTACTTGTTAATTTGAAATATGGATAGGTTACCAATGGTAACAAATAATAAGAGAAAAATGAAAGGGTGATTTAATGAAACAACTTCTCATTTTCCTTCTTTTATTTACGACCGTAACAGCCCTTACTGTCTTAATAGAATTGCTCCAAGGCCTTAGCATAAAAGAAACCGTACACGGTTTCATAAAAATCATGCAAAAGTTTACATGGGAAGAATTTTTCCTTTTGTTTATTTTTTTCCTCCCGCTTATTGTTTCAAAGTCAAACCAATATGTAAAAAATCAGCAAACGTCATATCCGCGTTTGCTGATTTCCTTTTTGTTTTACTAAAGCAATGATTAATACGATCGTGGGAATGACGATTTGCATAGGAATATGTAAAATATATGGAACTAATTTCACCCCTTCATAAATGTGCTCAATATAACTTGGAGCGATAATGACAGAAATAATCAAAACGATGATACCGATCGGATAAATTAATACATAACGTCCTCATTTAAAAGGTCGTAGTAAGAATTTGTTTCTCCAAAAATCCCACCCTGGTTTTGTCGAGATTTTTTCCACATCGTTCTTCTGTCACCTCCTGCCTAGATTTTCTTATAATTTCCAAATTAAACTAAATTATGTTATAAAGACCAATATAAAAAATCCACCATTCATAAAGAAATGGTGGATTTATTTCTATAGCTTCGTTCGTAAACTCCAAAGTTCAGGGAAGAAGTGCTGGTCTAGAACTCTTTTTAAATAGGTCACTCCAGATGATCCTCCTGTACCCTGCTTATGCCCAATGATTCTTTCTACCGTACTCATGTGATTGAACCGCCATAATTGCTGTTGATTCCCAATATCTACTAACTTCTCTGCCAGCTCGTATAAATCCCAATATTGATCGACATTACGGTAAACTGTCAGCCATGCTTCTTCAACACTTTCATTAGGTTCATAGTTTTTGGACAAATCGCGATTTAAGACCTCTTCATCAACAGGAATTCCACGAGCAACAAGCGCTTGGATGGCTGCATCATAAATACTTGGTTTATGAAGTGCCTCCTGCATTTTTACATACAGCTCTGTTTGATGCTGATAGACTGCTAGAGTATGAGCATTTTTGTTTCCTAATGCAAATTCAATCATCCGGTTCTGATAGGACTGGAAGCCGGAAGATTGGCCGAGCTTATCCCTAAACTCTAGGTACTCTGATGGGGTTAAAGTAGAAAGAACACTCCATGATTGAATCAATTGCTGCTGTATTCTTGAAACACGCGACAGAATTTTAAAGGATGGTTCTAAATCATTCTGGCGAATATAATTAATCGCTTCTGATAATTCATGAATAATTAATTTCATCCATAGTTCACTTGCTTGATGGATAATGATAAATAACATTTCATCATGGTGATCAGATAACCGGTGCTGACTATCTAAAATCTTATCAAGATGCAGGTAATCTCCATACGACATTTCTTTTTGGAAATCTGTTTGAATCGTTTTTTCCAAACCGGTGCTTATGTTTTTTTCTGGTGTATTCATGTAAAATTCTCCCCTGTTCTTATGTTGTACTAATGTAAAGTTAATTTATATTCTCATTTAAAATATCATTCGTATCATTTCCTGGTTTTTGAGTGTTGGATCCTTTTTTAAAAAAGAAATAGGCAGCCGTTAAAAACAGTAACCACGGAATTCCAAATTGAAGCATAATCTTAAAATCTGTAAACCATGTTGTTATCATTAAACTCAAGAGTAGTACTGCTCCTGCGATCGTTAAATAAGGAAAGCCAATCATTTTTACAGGCAATTTACGGCCATTTGACTTCTCCCACTTTCTTCTAAAAAATAAATGGGATACAAACACCATAAACCATGTAAAAATAGCACCGAACATTGAAATCCCCATCATAAACGCATAGGAGGAGCCTGGTAATAATGCATTTACTGCAGCTGCAAGGAAAATCCCTAAAGTAGAAACTCCAAGAGCCTTTATCGGAACTCCTTTTTTACTTAATGTACGTAAAAAGGCAGGAGCATCATTTCCTTGTGACAAAGAAAACATCATTCGGGTAGAAGCATAAAGTTGACTGTTCATAGCAGATAAAGCAGCAGTTAAAATAATAAAATTCATAATCCCGGAAGCACCAGGGATGTTTAATAGCTCCATTACCTTTACAAAAGGACTTTCTTCCACACCTGCTGATTTCCAAGGAACAATCATTAGCATAATGCCAATAGTAATAATATAGAATGTTGATAACCTGAATACCGTCGCTTTCAGAGCTTTTGGCACGGCTACGTCAGGATCCTTTGCTTCTCCAGCTGTAACCGCTATCATTTCTGTTCCTAAAAAGCTAAATAATGAAATAAAGATAGCCACCCACATCCCCCACCATCCAAACGGTAAGAAACCTCCGGCATTCACAATATTCTCAGGTCCCATATTCGGCTGAGCTGAATTGCCAAATAAAACATAAGATCCTAAAAGAATGAAACCAACTATTGCACTAATTTTGATCATGGAGAACCAATACTCGAAGGTAGCAAAGGTATTTACGCTTGTTGCATTTACATAAATTAATACACCTGCAAACAACAAAATCCAGACGAATCCGGGAACATCAGGGAACCAGTACTTCATATAGACAGCAATGGCACTTACTTCTACCCCAACCGCAAGAACGTTTGCTATCCAATAGGAATAGCGGACAAGAAAACCAGCCAGCGGGCTGACATACTTTTCTGAAATGGTTCCAAAGGACCCTGACGTGGGGTGAGCCACCGTCATTTCGGATAAGCACCCCATTAATAGTAATACAATAAATGCGCCAATTGCATAACTAAGTATTACTCCCGGTCCAGCAGTACTAATGGCAAGGCCGCTTCCAAGGAATAACCCCGTACCAATTGCACATCCCATTGCAATCATTGTTAACTGCTTGGTTTTTAATTCACGCTTCAATCCACTTCCGGATTCATTCCCTTTATTTAAATGAGTAATTTTGTTCCCCATATAGTTCCTCCTACTATTCGTAATTTTATGCTACGACCTCTCGTTCATTTGCGAATTTTTCATATTGTCTCTCTTCCATAATTTTCTTTAGAATTTGTACTACTTCCCATACCTCACAATATGAGGTGTAAAGAGCCACTGGAGCTAGACGAATAATATTAGGTGCTCGGAAATCAGGAATAATACCATTTTCTTTTAATGCCTTGCAAATCCGTGCTGCTTCTTTATGCTCTAGGCTCACATGACCTCCACGGCGCACAGCGTCTTGAGGGTTACCTATGTTGAATCCCATACCGGATAACTCTTGGTCCAACAAATCCATCAAGAACCGATTTATTTTCAATGACTTTTCCCTGATATTTTCAATTCCTGCTTCTGCAAAAATCTCCAAAGCTCCAAGTAAGGGTGCAAGACTCAACACATGTGGTGTCCCGATTTGATAGGCTCCTGCTGAATCAGCTGGAGTTAAAGAATGCTCCATGTCGAATTGTTTCTCTTTTTTCGAACCAAACCAGCCAGCAAGACCAGGGGCAGTGCCAAAATGTTTAGAATTCACATATAAACCTCCAACACTTCCCGGACCACCATTTAAGTGTTTATAGTTGCACCAATACGCAAAGTCCACGCCCCATTCACTAAACGAATGTGGAATGGCTCCGATAGAATGGCATCCATCAAAACCGATTAATATCCCTCTTTTGTTCGCTTCAGCTGTCAGGCGCTTCATATCCAAGATTTGGCCGCTTCGATAGAGTACTGTTGGCAAAATGATAAGCGCAATTTCATCTGTCATCGCTCCGATAATATCTTCTTCCTCTAAAAAGCGCCCATCCCGACTTTTCACACGAATTAGATGTGTATCGGGATCAAATCCATGAATACGAAGCTGACTTTGAAGTGCATAAATATCTGATGGAAATGTTAGTTCATCAGCCAAGATTTTAGTCCGTGTCCCTTCAGGCTTATAAAAAGTAGCAACTAGCTGATGCAAGTTGACTGTTGTGGACCCAGTTACAATCACTTCATTAGCTGCAGCACCTACTAACGGAGCGATCATCTCTCCTAGTTTTTCCGATAAAAAAAACCAAGGGTGTTTCCCATTTGTCCAACCGTCAATTCCATGCTCTTTCCAATCATTTAAGGACTCTAAGAGCGTCCGTTCTGCTCTTTTCGAAAGCAGCCCCAATGAATTCCCGTCCATATAAATGGAATTCGGCTTCAAGTAAAATTCTTCCCTAAATCTATTAAGGCTGTCTTCTATGTCCAGTTGTTGTGCATTCTCTAAAGATAACAAAATATATACCCTCCAATCTTCCATACCTACTGAAATAAATTATGTAGCAGTTTGATTATTTGCTAGAAAAAGAAACACTCCCTAGGTCCGCAAATTGTGCCAAAATCGTATCACCTGGTTGAAAGCTAATTGCTTCCGTTATAGCGCCACTAAGAACGATATCGCCTTTCTTTAATCCCTGCCCAGTTTCTCCAAGCTTGTTTACAGCCCACGCAACCGCAGCAGCCGGATCTCCTAAAACAGCAGCACTGTTCCCAGTTGTTGCAACCTCTGAATTCTTTGACATATATACACCAATTTCTTTCAGGTTTAAAGCATCCGGCGATACCCATTTGTTGCCTACAATAAATTTTGAGGAAGAACAGTTATCAGCAACGACGTCTACGAGTGTAAACTTGAAATCTAAATAACGACTATCAATAATCTCGATCGCTGGTGCTACATATTTCGTCACCTTTAAAATATCATCGGCTGTAACGCTAGTTCCTTGGATATCTTCATTAATCAAGAAAGCAATTTCCGGTTCTGCCTTGGGATGAATGAAACTGCTAAATTGGAGTGGTTCCCATTCAGGTGCCAGCATATCATCCATTAAATAGCCGTAAATTGCTTCATGGACACCCATCATCTCCTGTTTTGCCTTACTTGTTAAACCGAGTTTCACTCCAATTCGGCGAAGACCCTCATGTTCTTTTTGCTTGATTAATTTTTGTTGAATTTCATAGGCTTGCCCAAATGTTAGAGTTGGGTAACTAGTGGTAATCTTTTCGACTTCCCGCTTTTCCTTTTCTGCAGCTAATAGGTAGTCTACGATTTCTTGTTCTGTTCCTTGCAGCAGTGTCATAATGGAACCTCCACTTTTAATATTTTTATTCGAGAAAAAACTCTCTTACTTAAATGTGACAGATACAGTACCTAATGGGCCAAAATCCGAGAAAATCGTGTCGCCTTCTTTTACTGCAATGGCTCCAGAAAGTGCTCCGGGAAGAATTAACTCACCTGCTTTAAGAGTAATGCCAAATTCATGCAATTTATTGGCTAACCATGCGACTGCTTGCGCTGGATGTCCTAGAGCGGCAGTTCCAGATCCTGTGGCCACAAGCTCATTATTTTTATAAATGACCATTCCTTGAGCTCGCAAATCCAAGCCTTCAATGGTGCTCAGCTTTTTTCCAACTACTACTCTCGCTGACGAGCCATTATCTGCGACCGTATCAACCAATTTGATTTTCCAATCAGAAATACGGCTGTCAATAATCTCGATGGTTGGTACTACATATTTGGTAGCCATTAACACATCTAGATAATTTACATTGGGTCCAACTAAGTCTTTTTCCAGAATAAAACCAATTTCCGCTTCAACCTTCGGACTGATAAAATCAGCTATTTTTACCGTTGCTTCATCGGCTATTTTCATATAATCTAACAGGTGGCCGTAATCAGGCTCATCGACGCCAAGCATTTGCTGCATTGCTTTACTTGTAAGCCCAACCTTTTTCCCAATCACTTCATGCCCTTCTTTTAGCTTTTTACCGATTACTTCGAGTTGGATTTGGTAGGCATCGCTTACAGTCAACTCGGAATAGCGCTCCGTCAGAGGGGCGACCGAATATTGATGACTTTCTGCATCGATTAATTCATTCGCAATTTCTTCGACTAATACTTCCATTTCTTCCTACACCTTCCTTTTCTATAATAATAGATAAAAAGTGGCCATTCAGCCACCTTTCACTTTCAATCTTATAATTTCATTGTAATCGTTTTGGCCTCTGTGTAAAATTCAAAACTATGACGTCCACCTTCTCGGCCAATACCGCTAGCCTTTGAACCACCAAAAGGCGTTCTTAAATCACGATAATACCAGCAATTGATCCAGAATAAGCCTGAATCGATTTGAGATGCTACACGATGTGCACGCCTTAAATCATTCGACCAGACTACACCAGCCAATCCATAAATCGAATCGTTGGCGATTTGAATAGCTTCCTCTTCCGTTTTAAATGGAATGACAACTAATACCGGTCCAAAAATTTCTTCCTGTGCGACTCTCATTTTGTTATTCACATCATAGAGCACGGTTGGTTCGTAAAAGTTTCCTTCTGTCAATCCTGCCACACGCTTACCGCCTACAGCAAGTTTCGCACCTTCAGAAATTCCAATTTGTACATAGTTATCAACCGTTTCTAGATGACCTTTGGAAATTAGCGCACCCATATCCGTGGTTTCATCTAGCGGATCGCCCACTTTGATGTTCTTTGCAGCTTTAACAAATTTTTCGAGGAATTTATCATAAACCGATTCTTGCACTAATAATCTAGAACCGGCTAAACAGATTTCCCCTTGATTTCTAAAAATCGCTTCAATCGAACCTGCTACTGCTTCATCTAAGTCAGCATCTTCAAACACGATATTGGCTGATTTTCCGCCTAATTCTAATGATACAGGAATTAACTGGGATGCTGCATTTCTCATAACTGTTTTACCAGTTGAGCTCTCCCCGACAAAGGAAATCCTGCGAACGTATGGATGAGTGGTCATTGCCGTTCCTACTGTTCCACCCGGACCTGTTAGTATATTCAACACGCCTGGCGGTAGTCCTGCTTCGTTGGCAATTTCACCTAACATGACCGCACTAAGTGGCGTATATGAAGCTGGCTTAACTACCACGGTATTACCAGCAGCTAACGCAGCGGAAACTTTCCAAGTCATTTGCATGAATGGTAAATTCCACGGAATGATTAAGCTTGTGACACCTGCTGGAGCGTATTTAGTATAGCTCATATGCTTGGATTGTTCGTAATGCTCGTGATTAATGTATTTTGCCATTTCAGCAAAGAATCTTAAGTTTGATGCTGCGCGCGGTATATCAAAATCTCTGCTTTCTCTAATGGGCTTCCCAACATCTAATGTTTCAATTAGCGCTAACTCCTCGACTCGTTCCAAGACAAGATCCGCCATTCGGCACAGGATCTTTGCTCTTTCTTCTACTTGCATTTTATTCCAAATACCACTATCATAGGTACGCTTTGCCACTTGTATCGCTCTTTCTACATCTTGTTCACATGCACTAGCGACCTCAGCTAACTTTTGATTCGTTGCTGGATTAATCGTGTCAAATGTTCCCCCAGAAATAGCGCTTACATATTCTCCATTAATAAACAACTTTGCATCGTTAATTTGAAGTTCTTTTTCTAGGACTTTACTCACCGATACCACCATCCTCAACTTCTACAATCATCTCAACCTCGACAGCGTTATTGTGTGGCAGCTGTGACATCCCAACAGCTGATCTCGCATGCCTTCCCTTTTCACCAAACACTTCCACCAACAAATCGGAGGATCCATTCATTACTTTAGGTTGGTCTTTAAAATCAGGCGAGCTGTTGACCATACCAAGGATTTTGACAATTCGTTTCACTTTGCTAAGGTCGCCGAGTTCTTTCTTGACTACTGCCAATAGATTAAGCATACATTGTCTTGCTGCTTGATAGCCTACTTCTATCGATACATCTTCACCAAGTTTCCCACGGTATTCATCTGTACCTTGACCTGATGTAAAAATTAGATTCCCTGTCCGAACACAGCTTACATAATTACCAGATGCGGGGCGGAGGGGCGGAAGTTCCAAGCCCATTTGCTGTAATCTTTCTTCTGGCGTCATCACTTTTTCTACCATCTACTCATCTCTTTTCCTACTAAATTAGTTGATTAACCGGAATATTTAAGAATCTTAGTGCATTTTCACCTAACATTGCTCTTTTTTGATCAGCAGTAAGGGATAGAGTATCATCAATAATCTTCCCAGGAGGCGTTTCTCTGAGTAGGAATGGATAGTCAGATCCCATGATGACTTGTTCTGCACCAAATTTTTCAACTAGGAATTTAATATTCACTGGATTATTTACGATAGAATCATAGAAAAATTTCTTGGCATAAAAACTTGGAGGCTGCTCTGTCAGCTGAAGGTGCGGCCAGACATTCCACCCATGATCAAGGCGGGGAAGAATATAAGGCAGTGAGCCGCCGCCATGAGAAAAACAGATTTTTAATCCAGGAAACTTTTCAAGAACACCACCTAGGATTAAACTTGCGGCCGCTAATGCAGTTTCACTTGGCATCCCGACAGTGTACATTAGGTTATGTTTGGTGAACCGATCACTGCCAAGTGTTTCCCATGGATGAACGAATATCGGAACATTCCACTTCTCACACATGGCAAAGAAGTCTGTTAACGATTCATCATCTAAATTTTTCCCATTAATGTTCGTGCCAATTTCAATCCCCTTTAAACCCAGTTCATGAACACAACGATCTAGTTCACGAATGGCAAATTCAACATTTTGCAGCGGGACAGTCCCAAGACCAATAAACTTCGTTGGATATTGTGCAACTGTTTCTGCGATAAAATCATTCTGTAATCTAGCCATGATTACAGCTTCTTCAATTGGTGCCCAGTAAGAAAATGTAACTGGGATGGGCGAAAGAACCTGTATATCTACATTTTCCTTTTCCATATCACTAATCCGCTTCTCCGGACTCCAAACCTGGTCTGTCACTTCACGAAATACCTTGCCTGCAACCATAATATTAGCACCACACGAACAGGTTGGCTGAAGGATTGGCCATTTATCATTTTGGTACTTTGCCGCAAAGTCCGGGAAATTTTCTGGAATGATATGTGTATGAAAATCTACTCGCATTTCCATTCACTCGCTTCTTCCGGCATTACATAACCACAATTCTTACAAGTACGAAGCTCTACATTACTGTTAAAACCATTGATTGCCTCTTTTACCTGTACTTCAATATTCGTTAATTGGACCGAAACTCGATGCATCTCATGGTCACATTCATCACAGAACCAAACAAAATCCTCTAATTCACCTGTTGCTCTGTCACGTTCAATCACAATTCCAATTGTATCAGCCACTCGATGCGGAGAATGAGGTACATTTGGAGGCAGATGGAATACTTCTCCTTCTTTCACTGTAATCACTTCTCTTTTACCCTCTGCGTTAATAATTTCAACGTAACAATTACCTTTTAATTGATAAAAAATCTCTTCCGATGGATCAACGTGAAAATCACGTCGTTTGTTTGGTCCGCCAAGGATCATAAACATTAGCTCCGAATCCTTCCAAATGACTTTATTATTAACCGGCGGCTTTAATTGTTCCTTATTTTCTTCGATAAATCCCCATAGGTTTATTGGTTTTAATGAATTTGTCATGAGTAACTGTCCCCTCTCGAATTTTATTGACCCCACTTATATCTAATGCGATCCGTTTCTTTTTTCAATTTAGTTTCTGGGCTCACGAACCGTTCATGAGTACCGTTTTATCTTAAGAATCTAGTTTTTGGGCTTCATGAACCCTTCATGAGACCCATTTCATCTAATAAGTCCAGTTTTTGGGCTTCATGAACCCTTCATGACACCCATTTCATCTAATAATTCTAGTTTTTGGGCTTCATGGACCCTTTATGGGACCCATTTCATCTAATAAGTCTTGTTTTTGGGTTTCATGGTCCCTTCATTAGTACCGTTTCAGACCGTTGTTAATTTTTCTTCGAATGATTTTAATGCTTCTTGCATGAATACTACTTCTTTTGCTAAGTCTGTAATTCGGTTTAATACTTCCTGATCGATGATTTCATTATCTTTATTGAAATGATCGTTATTAACGTACACATAGCCTGGAGCTACGAATGCCCGGAAAAATCCTGCAATTGGTTTCAATTGGTTTTCAATCACCAGGTAGTGCTGGAAAGTACCGCCGGTAGCGACAAATCCCATTACTTTATTACGAATATCCTTTGGATTGATTAAATCAAATAAATTCTTAAGTGGTCCTGATAATGAGCCTTGAAAAATTGGTGTTCCGATAATATAAAAATCAGCAGATTGAATGATATCAAGAACTTTTTTTGTATCACCCGTGTAGGTCGCAGGGTTTCGACCATCACAAAACTGGACATCATATTCTCTTAAATCCAACAATTCAATTTCCACATTTGGATGGTGTTTCTTTACTCCTTCAAGGACCTTTTGGACAACAATACTCGTCTTTTCTCCAATAATGGTGCCTGAAATTCCTAGTAGTTTCATAGTTTTATTACCCCTTTTGTTTCTAATAAGTAACCCTCAGTTCTATTACCACCCTAATAAGGCGTAGGACTGTTGATAATCTCCCTCTGAAATTAACTGGCGAATTCTCGTTGATGAAATAAGTTCTCCGCCATTACAATAAACAGGTAATGTCACATTGATCTGAAAGTATTTTTTTAATAGTTCTACATCACCTTTTCTACTTTTTCCAAAACGAAAATCCGAACCAATAGACACTTCTATCGGGTTAAGTTTTGATAATTCACTGATAAAATCTTCAGGAGGGCGCGTTGCATACCATTCATCAAAACTAGCAACAATCACATAATCTACACCTAATTTATAGATCCTACTTACCTTTTCTTGAATGGGTGTCAAGATTTGGGCACCTTTAAAAAAATGTCGAGGAGGCGGGTCGAACGTATATACGACGCTTGGAACCTGATGAAAAAGACTCTTTTCCACAGCCTGCCTAATGACAGCTTGGTGTCCTTTGTGTACCCCATCAAATGCACCAATAGCAATAACAGAACCTTTAAGTGTTAGAGCACCATCTTTTAACGTTTGCACCCAATCACACCTCCTCGAAATAGTTTAATGTTTTATAAGCTAGGAACCTCTTTTTTTCGGTCAAAAATCTCCAACGCTTCTTCAACCAGCTTAAATGAATTATTTCTTTTGTGGTTGTTATAGAAAATGGCTCTCTTACGAATTGGATCTCCTGTGTAATAACGTTCGTATTGAAGGATCCTTTGCCCAAATGCCTCACCGCATAAATCCCATGCCAACTTAAAGAGATGAACACGCTCTTCTGCATTTACTCCTTCTCTTCCCACGTAATATCGATCTAAATCTTCTCGTAGATCTGGATTTTCAAAATCGGCATCCGTTGGTGACATTAATAGCCCTCCAGCACCGATGATTTGCATTACTTCAATGGCACGTGGATACATTTTCGGCAGCAATCCTCGAATTGTTTCAAGAGGTGCATAGGCTGGCATTGCTTCACCAGTCTCTGTAACTTCATATTCATACTCAGCGATTCGGAGCAAAGCCCTTATAGATTCTACTGATTGGATTAATTCGCCTAAATCGTTTTGAACATTTAGATAACAATCAACACCAATGGAGTCTGCTAATTTACAAGCCACTTCGGTAGCAAATTGCAGCTTTATTAAACCTCTAACTCCAGATTGATGTGCGGGTTGGATACCAATTCCTGTTTTCGGATACAGTAAATTTGCTGCCTCGACATTGTTATAAAGGAAAACACGATCCCACGGTACTAAAACATCATTAAATACTAAGACCGCGTCCATTTCCTCGAATCTTGATGCTAATGGGTGGTCATAAACAGAACGTTTTCCATCCTGCATAGCTTCACGGCATAAAATACGAAGCCCTGGCGTATCAAGTGGAAGTGCAAAAGCAAGGGCATAACGTTCATCTCCAGGTTTAAATCCAGGGAATGAATAAACAATTACTTCGTCGGTAATAGGTGCGAGGGTTGCCAGCATCTTTGCGCCTCTTACAACCAAGCCATCTGGAGTTTCTTTAACAGCACCTAAATGGGTAAACATATCCTGTTGTTCATGTGATGATTTACTGCGGTCATTTTGTGGATTAATAATAGCGTGTGTTAAAAATAGGTCATTGTCGCGAACATGCTTATAATAAGCTCGAATGTTTTTTCCCCATTCAGGATTGTATTTGTCCAAGAACTCGGAATTACTAGCCATAGAAGTTACCACTACATTTAGAAAATCAGGAGTTCTTCCCATTAAACCAAACGTTGCCTTAGCAAACACCTCGAACGTTTTTCTTCGAGCTTCTAGATCCTGATAGCTTTTTGGTACGATGAATGCATTTGAAATTCTTTCACCGGTTTCTTCACAAATATGAGTGACCTCTCCCTGATACGCTGGATCATGCTGTAAATCATACAACTTCGCCATTTCAAGAATTGGTTGATGAAAAACAGGTTCTTCAAAGATATTTGTTACTCTTTTCCCTGATAACCAAACTTCTGGATTACGTGATTTTAATGCCTCGATATACTGTGCTCCTGTACGAATTCCCATATACATCCTCCTCATCCTTCATAGTGTTATTATAAAACTGAATTTTCGAAGGCATTGTAGTCTGGTTAACACTTTTTTCAAAAAAGTCAGATTATACTTTTTTAGAAAAATAAAAGCCGTACCCTTCTTTTGAATGGAAGAGAGCGGCTTTTAACTTTACACTTTATATATTTCCTTTTTTAGGGATAAACAAGATTGTAATGGAAGCTAAGACTCCTGCAACGGCAAAGAGATAAAAATTAAGCGAGAAGTCAAAATTTGAGCTCATAAAGAAACCAATTAAAATTGGACCTGATATAGCCCCAATCCGTCCAAATCCCAGGGCCCATCCCAGAGCAGTGGCTCGGTTGTCTGCTTCAAAATATTTAGAAATGTAGGCATTTAGAATAAGTGTAGTCCCAATAGTTCCAAAACCTGCTACCCCCACTAGTCCATACACAACGAACATCGATGATTTTATGCTTAAAAGTGCAATTGAAGCTCCTGCTAAGAAATAAGAAAGACTGATAATTTTTCTAGAGCCCCATCGGTCTGCCGCCGTACCTGCTACTAGAGCACCGATCGCTGCGGATAGGTTTAACATCAGTAAAAATCCTAAACTAGGTCCGAGCGGATATCCTGCCTCACGCATCATTTTTGGCAGCCATGTACTTAAACCATAAATCATAAGCAGACCTAGAAAGAAAGTAACCCAAAAAAACATGGTTGCCCTGATATTTTCTCGTGAGAATAGACTTGCAATAGCCGCGAATTTATTCGTAGTTCCTTTGGTTTCATCCGTCATATTACTTTGGATAAAATCATTAGGAAGTTGAAATTTTCGGGCTATACTTTCAGCTTTATCAAACCTTTTCTTAGCAACTAGAAAGCTAATCGACTCAGGAAGAAATTTAATAATAAAAGGAATAACTAAAAGTGGAATAACACCTATCCAAAACATTAATCTCCATCCATAATCCTCTAAAAGAAACATGGAAAATAGAGCGCCAAGGACTCCCCCAATTGGATAACCAGTATACATAATGGCGTACATTTTTGATCGATGCCGGACAGGAGAATACTCGATTGTTAAAGCAGATGCTGTAGGAATTACTCCACCAAGTCCAAGACCGCCAATAAAGCGAAAGATCCCAAACATTTCCGGTGACGTCGAAAGTGCGACGAGACACATTGAAATCGAAAATACGGTAACGCAAAAAATTAAGGTCAATTTACGGCCAATCATATCCGTAACAGTTCCAACACAGATGGCACCAATCAGCATTCCCATTAATGCATAGCTTCCTATTGCACCTGCTTGGGCTGGAGTCATACTCCAATCTTTATATTCCATTAATGATGGTAATACAGCACCATAGATTCCTAAATCATATCCATCTGCCAGCATCGCAAACCAGCAAAGTATAACAACAACAAACGTTGCTTTTGGCATACTTTTAATAGAAAGTTTAGTAGTATTTAATCCGACATTCTGTTTTGTTAAATCTTCCGTAACCACAGATTGTACTTCCCTGTTCATCCAACCATCTCCTTTTAGAATTTGTTCCAATAGGCATTGGTGTTTATTCTTGGATGAATATTCTTAAGGTTCCCCCCTTTTTTCAATGGTTTCATGATTGTCTTCCTTCATATCTATTTAAGTGGAAGTCCCATGAATTGGCTGATTATTTTGAAAATAATTCACCTATATTGATTTTATCTTTTTAATCTTTTACACTATTGTTAAGTGGTTAACATTAATAAACTTTTTTCATCCATTTGTTATGTGAATTTAACAATACATATCTATTAATCTACAGTAAAATGTAAGCGTTAACAAAAAAATGCAAATTAGCTCGTAATATACATAACACTTGAATTTCACTTGGGAGATGATAGAGTGGCAATCCTTTTTGACAGTGATATTGATTGGGAAACATGTTTGCAATTTGGGACTAGACAATTTTTCAAGGAAAAAAAATGTATTTACCAACAAGGGACAATGGGAGAAGGATTTTATTATATCCAAAAGGGATTAGTTAAAGTGACGAGTAAAACGACAAATGGGAAAGAGCGCCTACTAAACATCGCTATTCCTGGGCAATTATTAGGGATTCAAGCTATGGACCGGAAGCCACATTTTACAACGGCTACAGCTGTAAATGACTCAGTACTATATTATTTCGATTGTGATCATTTTCAAAAACTAATAACCTATCAACCTTCAATCCTTCACATGGTTATAAAAACGGTCATCCATAAAATGCATATACTAGCCGATAAAATTTACTTGGACACACTTATTCCAGAGCAACAGTTGTCCGTGATTCTTTTGAATATCTGTTATGAATTTAAGAATTATGAAGTTCCTCTATCACAGCAAGACCTAACAAAATGCACGGGTTTAACGAGAATTACCATTTATAAGATTCTAAAGCAATGGAAGGAAGATGACATCATTGAGGTTCATGGTAAAAAGATCATCATAATAAATCCCGATGAATTAAAAAAGATTCAAGGCAGGGTGATTTCATGAAAAATCTTCGAAACGCTTGGAGTCCTTATTTAAAATATGGGAATAAACTTGTGTTTGAGGAAAATTCAGTAGTTTACCGTCAGGGATGTGAAGGAAAAGGATTTTTCTTCTTATCTGAAGGTGGAATAAAAATCACCCTCCTTTCAAAAGAAGGTGTGGAACGCACCGTTAATTATGTTCCAGAAGGAATGTTATTCGGAGAGCACGGCTCAAGAAAGGAAGCTTATCTAACCTCTGCTTTAGCTACCTGTTCATCTGTTGTCTATCATTTTTCTGATGAAGCGTTAGAAAAAGTTTGTGAAAATCATCCTGAAGCAGCATGTCTATTTACCAATTCACTAATCTATAAATTTAGAATACTTGCAGAGATAATAGCCTTTTTAAACTCCCCGGTTGAACAACAAATGGCGCATTATCTATTAAAACTAATAAATGAAAATGGCAGTTTCTCCATTGATCAAACATCATTTGCCCGTTACATAGGTACCTCAAGAATTACAGTTAATAAAATACTTAATAAGTGGAAGACTCAAAAAATCATCGACTTATCAAATAGGACGATTGAAATCCTGGATATTAATCGTTTAAAAGATCTACGAGAATCTGGTGGTATTCACATTGAAAACTTGGATTTATTAATGTTGACCAATAAGGAATAAAAAGGTGCCTAACTTTATTGTTAGGCACAAGAACGGTTAAGTGTGTATTTAGACAGAAGAATCAATTATTCTTTGATACTATTTCTAAAATAATCATAGTCTGTTTTAATATAATGGAAGGCTGTTGCGTTGCCGCCATGATCAGGATGTGTAACTTTTAATAATTTTTTATATCCTGCAAAAACGTCTTTATTACTGGCCGTTTTTGAGAGTCCTAATTTTTGACGGTAGTCATTCATTTTAGGAGAAAGTGTTACAGGGACCTTATCACTTTCTTTTTTCTTTCCTTTAGAAAGTTCTTCCGTTAATTTTAACAATTGATTTCTTAATTCAATATTCTCTTTTAGTAACTTCTTCGTTTCCTTTTGTAGGTCACCATTCTCATACTCTAGGTTGACAATTTCTTTATTTAAATTGGTTCTTTGCTGAATTAAAGTATCGATAGATGTCTTATGTAGTTGTTCCATCCCTTTTATAATCTCATCCTGTGTATTAATTTTTACATTTAATTGACCTATAATCTTTTCCTGATCTGTATCGTTATTTAAATACACCTTTGAAAGATTTTCATTTGGAAAATATTCACTCCTCCCATTCCCCACGTTTTGAATCTTACCTTCCCTAAGCCATCGTCGGACAATTTGAATACCAATACGATCGGAAACTCCCGCATCCTTTAACATGTTCAATGCTTGGTCTTTATCATCAAGTATATATCCAGAATTCTGAGGAACAGTGCCCACGTATTTTATTTTTCTTTCACGCAGCCATCTTCTAACTATTTGAATACTGATATCTTCTTTTACTCCTGCATCAGTTAACAATTCATAAGCTTGATCTGTGTTCACAATTTTCCACCTTTCCCTCATAATAAGTTCTCGGATGTTGAAACTTACATAATCAGGCGAACTCGGTATGTAATATAAATAATAATAAATAAGTAAAGGATTAATGTGAATGGATAAAAAAGACTATCCTTTTTACTCTAGTCAAATAGCTCTAATTAGATAGTTTCACTAAATTTGGTTAGTAATCTGAAGAAAATTAGAAAACAGCCGCCTTTAAGGACTAAAGCGGCTGTTTGTCAGGTTGAATAAATTAACTTTATTCAAGGACCAAAAAGTATTGAATTTGATTGGATGAAATGGCAGTAATAGCATGAATGCGATAGCCGATACTTAGTAATTGCGATAAAGTTTCTGCACAATTATCGCGAGGAGGCTCGATTGGTGCGTGGTAGCTTTTATATAAATGAATAAATTGATTATTTGTCGTACAATGCAGTAAGACCACATGTCTGCCAGTCCATGCTTGACCAATCATTGGTTGTACTTGTCTTATCCTTCTCATGATATGACATCCTTACCTTATTGATACAATAGTCTATGTTTCACTTATCGGGTACGTTCTATTTGATGTAATAGTTTTTTATAACAGTGGACGTCCCACCTTACCAAAAGGTCTCACATTAAATTACATAATTAAGGCATTATCTAAGTGGATTCACGCCTGAACTTTTACCCTTTTAGTACTCGACCAAATTAACACAGGTATTAGGAGGAGCGAAAGGATTCCTCCTGCGATTGATAGTGTCGCATAACTGGTATTCGCAAAAACCAACCCAGATAGTACGCCTCCCGTTGCACCGGATAAAGCAACCATCACATCAACAGTTCCTTGCGTCTTTGCACGATTGGCCGGATTCGTTGAATCTACTAGAATAGCGGTACCACTTATTAATCCGAAGTTCCAGCCTAAACCAAGCAATATGAGTGCCAAAGTAAGTAAGGTTATTGATTCACCCGGTGCCATGGCAGCAAGTAGGCCTGCTGCAAGTAAGGTGACACCCGCTGCGATTGCCATGTATAGGCGTCCAATCTTATCCACGAGGACTCCTGTTAGGAGTGATGGAAGATACATAGCACCTACATGGAATCCAATTATCATACCAACCTCACTTAAACCATGACCGTGCTTCCCCATATGTACAGGTGTCATGGTCATGATTGCGACCATAACCAATTGGGTTAACACCATTAATGTAGCTGCAGCCACGATTCCTCTTTTGTTAAACTCCTGTGTATTTGTATTACTTTCTAAATGAACGTTCTTGTTCTTTCTCGTCTCATCCGCAATTGCTTTTGCAACAATGAGCGGGTCTGGACGCAGTAAAATGAGTAGCACCAAACCAGCTATAATATAAGTAGCTGCTGCTAAAATGAATGGTCCGGATAATGCTGGAACACCTAATTTTATTGCAAATCGTCCCATAACATCAACCAAGTTAGGACCCGCAACTGCGCCAAATGTTGTTGATACCATTGCAATACTAATAGCTGTCGCTCTCTGCTTGGGACTAGCCAGGTCTGTTCCTGCATAGCGGGCTTGTAAGTTTGTGGCACCACCGGAACCATAGATTAATAGTGAGATAAATAACAGGAAAATATTATTGGTTATCGCTGCAATGACTACCCCGATTGCTCCAATTCCTCCAGCAAGAAAACCAGCAGCTAATCCAGACCTGCGGCCATATCGTTGAGATAACCGCCCTACAAGAAGCGCTGCCCCTGCAGAACCAAGGGTAAATAACGCTGTTGGAACTCCTGAAATACTATCCGTTCCCAACATGTCTTGAGCTAAAAGTGCTCCAACTGTTATACCTGCAGCAAGTCCTGCACCGCCAAAAATTTGTGAAAGAACAACGATAACTAACGTATGACGATATAGAGCTCGCTGCATTTCGGGTGAGTCAATGTATTTCTGTAATTTAACACTAGCACCTGAACGATCTTGTTTATGTGACACTACTACACCCCCCTTTTCAATTAGATATATTACTATCAATATTGATACTGGTTACTAAATAATACCATTTAAGGTTTTTAACGAAAACATTTTTATATTCGCTTATTTAATGAATACGAAAAAAGCCGGTTCTCTTATGTCGAACCGACCTTTTTCGTATGATTTTATTGTTGCTGTAAGACCGTTACAGATTGCGGACTAGTCGTAACTTTAAAGCCTTGTTTGTTTTCCACTTCTGCTGATACTGTATACCTACCATTAGGAAGGTCTGCCTCCGGTTTCCACTGTAAGTGAATTTCATGCTCATTTTCCACCACAATCGAGTCAACGACCTTACCACTTTCATCTCTAATATTGATCGTCCAATTGACCCGATTATTGGCGAAAGCATTAATTCCCGCAGGGGTACTTTCATTTACATTATTATATGGATATACGCTGAACCAACTGACAAGCATTTCATCATTAATATACGAAGGATCTCCCCAAACGGTATATCCATGGTTAAGCGCGACATCTGAACCTAACACTACAACACTCTTCGGTTCCTCTTTTACAAGTACTGACGTTTGTCCCTGCTCTAGCGGCATATACTTACCATTATACCAAATGATTGCACCGTAAAAACCACTGCCATTATCGTTATCCACCGCTTTGAAGGAAATTTCATATTTGCCGTCTTTTGGCTGTACTTGGATATCGGATACTACCGGAGCCACAGAATCTACTTTAACTGGAAGCTTCACTTCTTGTGGCTTCGCATTCTTGTAATCTAGTGTTGTTTTAATAACATAGTTGTAGCTGCCATCTTTGACTACTTGTCCATTTTTGTCTTTTACATCCCATAAATATCCACCATTCATATAGTCCCCATAGGCCATAACATTCTTACGGAACTTCCATGGCTTCCCAGTGTATTCACTAAAGTCACCCAGATATTGAACTAGTTGTCCATTTTGATCTTCCACGTACATTTCTGTTTTCTCTAAATTGCGGAGTGTGGTGAATGTTGGGAATACTCCTGGATAAATCGTGTTTGGAGATATCACGATACGGTCCGTATTGAATGTTCCCTTTCTAGGATCATAACCTAATGGGAATGTCCCTTCTGAGAATGGCTCATCATTCCAAAGCACCGTATATCCTAAGAAAGCATCTTTATCCCATGCAGCTGGATCTAGGTTCTGAGCTTGATCCCATTTACCATAGAAGCCCATGTAAGGAACGGTTATCGGAACTGCCGAATCACTGTTTTTTCCAGTTGGCACAAGACGTACATAGCCTTCAACAAACGTGCCTTGCTTTAAGTTGGCTGGTAATGAAATTTGGATATCTAAGTTCTTCTCCTGCCCCGGTTTAATCTTTAATGTCTTTCCTTCTGTATGCGTTACTTTTTCCCCGTTGACCAAAACGGAAGCACCCTGTACCCGCTTGCTAGTTAACGTTAAATATTCTTTAGAATCCAATGTTCCATCATTGTCTAGGTCAAATTCTTTTGTTTCTGTATTATCCGTTAATACATCAACGTAAACACTATATTCTAGGTCTTTTACATCTACGTTTTGCAGAGCTTCTACATTTAACTTGAAGTGTGCATTGTTGCTTGTAATTTCTTTTAATGCAACTGCTCCGGCTTGCTCTAATGGCGTTTTTTCACTCGTAACAAGGACAGGAGTTTTAATGGCATTTTGAATTTTCATTAATCCAGATCCTTGTACACGTGGTGAGTACGGTACCTCATTATTAGTGCGTGGGTCTTGTATTAATTGTGATGTATTCATTAATGCGATTTTTGCTTTTAATGCTGTTTCCTTAGAATGAGATAAGCCTTTTTCATATAAAGCTTGCAGCAATAAGGCTGAACCTCCAGCCACATGCGGTGTTGCCATTGATGTTCCGCTCATTATCTCATATTCATTACCCGTAACCGTTGAATAAATGTTGCCTCCAGGTGCAGAAATCTCTGGTTTAAAATCTAATGTATGTGGTGCACCATAGGATGAGAAATCGGAAATCGTATTTTTATCAGGATTTTCTATATAAATTCCTTTTGACATTTGCATATTTACACTTTGTCCACTTGTAAGCTTGTTAATTAACGCATCTCCTGCCTCTTTGCTTGTCGTTGCGGCAGGAATAAAGAAGGAACTAAGATATACATATGGATAGTCAGCCAATTCACTAGGCGGCACAAGGATAACTGCTTTTGCGCCTTTCTTTTTCGCTTCATTTTGTACATATGTGTAAGTAGCATATGGCTGCTTCGGTTTGGCTACTACAATTTTACCAGTCACATCTTTTCCAACGAAATCTGCAGTTTTCCCTTCCCCAACATATACCAATTCATAGCTCTTGCCCATTTCCAGTACTCTTGAGAGCTTGAAATCATATTGAGTTTGGTCTTGGTATGGGAGCTGCAAACCATTTTCCTCTGCTAATGTATTCATATGAATATTCGTATTTTCATAAGAAGCTACTGACAAGGCATATGGACTTACGCTTGGTTCGCCTACTGTCCCAATATCCGGGTTTTCTGCATAAGGTTTCGCTGCAGACAGTAAAAGATTGTTTTTGGTGCTGAAAGAGGAGTTTCCGCCCGCTACTACTACAAGAGTCCCTTGTTCGGTTGCTTCGCGAATCGATTTTTGAATCGGATCGTTTTCCTCTCCAACATATCCCGCATCAGAGCCTAAGCTCATGTTAATGACATCTGCTCCCATAGTGACCGCATGCTCTATACCCGCAATAATGTCATCTTCAAATGCACCTCCGCCATTATCAGAAAATACTTTTTCCGCTAATAACTGCACACCTGGAGCAACACCTTGTACACCGTCATTTTCCTCATCCCCGTTTGCCCCTACTGTCCCTGCAACATGCATACCATGTGATGACCCGTTTTGCCCGCGAGGAATGACATCCGTATCTTTATCGGCCCAGTCATATCCTGTCGGAACCTTGTCGTTGTACCATACTTCACTTACCTCGGTTTCAGCCAATTTTCCTTCTATTCCCTCTTGGGACAACTTTTGTTTCTCTTTTCCTTTTTCTGTAAGTTTCATATCTTGGTGACTGTAGTCAATTCCAGAATCAACAATGGCAACAAGCAATCCTTCCCCTTCGTAACCATATTCCTCCCATACCTTTTGGGCTTGTACTAATTCTTTGCTTGCTCCCATTGATGGTTGGAACGTCCTAGCAATATGTACATTTGTCACACCAGGAGTCGCTTGAATTTCCTTTAGATTACTAAACTCAGTTTCTATACTAAATCCATTAAAACTTTCATAGAAACGATTCTTTACTTTCGCTGCAGATTTAGTCTTAGAAATTTGAGCAATCACATGATCTTGCTTTTGTTTAAACTTTGCTTTCTTGTTTTGTTTAGATTCCCCCACAGTATCAGGCTTCTCTACTTCAACAATTAGACGCACCTTTTCATTTGGCTGATACGGTTTTGCCAGACCTTTTTTCTTTAAATCCTTATACCCAAACTGATCTGCTACCGCTTCTGCAGCTTGCTTTTGTTCATCCAAGAATATTTTCTGCCCTTGTTTCACAATTTCCTCTACACTTGGAGCTGGAACTGGATTAGTACGTATTCCTTCCGCAAATCCTGTTGACGTTAGTAGCATCGTCGCTAATGTGGAAGTTGCTAATACTTTGAACGGAAACCCTCTTCTTTTTTTCATTGACACGCTTCCTCTCTATTTTTCGATTGTTTTCTATTAATCTTAAAATTTATTAATATTTCAAAATATTAACACAACTATAATCTTACTAACCTTTTGGTCAAAAAGCTATTGGGGTTACGAAGTGGGTAATACGTACTAAAAATATATGGATAAGGTAATTTTTACTTATTTTATTATATCAATCGAGATAAAAGTCACTCATAAATACCCCCATAGGATGCTTCGTAACACCAATCTATAATGAAAGAGTAAAATCCACAATATTCAAAAAATTAGAAAGGGTGTAACAAAACTTGAAAAAGAAAGCTTCAATTCCATTCAAAGTTGTATCTACTTGTTTTTTAGCGTCTAGTTTGCTAGTTTCGGGTACTTCTCAAGCATTTGCAGATACTGCCAATCCAAGCAAAATCACTAACGCCGAACAATATCTTCAACATTTATCCAAGCAAGACAGAGACCGAATTCATAATAATCAAGAAATGGGAGTTCCTAATAAATACCTCTCCCCTACTCTAGAAATTTTCAGTGACAAACCTGTAAATATCATTGTTCAATTCGCACAGGATCCCGCTGAAGCAGCTGTGAAAAAGCATGCGGATATTGGAAAAACACTTGTTCTTAACGAGGCTAGAAAAAAAGTAGAGGAATCACATCAAAACTTCAAAGCAAAAATAGGACAAGCCAAAAAAGCTGCTCCTAACTTAGAGATCAAAAATGAATTTCGTCATGCCTTTAACGGTGTTGCCATGACGGTACCTGCTAAGGATGTACATACACTCCTCTCGATGGATGGAGTAAAAGCAATATGGGAAGATAAACAAGTATCAGTCGAGCCACCGGTGTCTGAGATTGACGAAACTCAAACAAAAAGTGCTTCCCCTGCACTAGACAGTATTGCACATATCGGTGCCACAAAACTTCACATTGAAGGAATTACGGGAAAAGGCGTAAAGGTGGGTGTTATTGATACAGGCATAGATTATACACACCCTGATTTAAAAGATGCCTATAAGGGTGGATTTGACTTTGTCAATAACGACGCAGATCCTATGGAAACAACGTATGATGAATGGAAACAATCTGGAGAGCCTGAAATAAGTCCATTGGGCGGATCGACATATTATACGTCTCATGGGACTCATGTTTCTGGAACGATTGCTGGACAAGGAAAGAACAGTGCTGACATTGCTGTCACAGGAGTTGCTCCAGGTGTAGAACTATATGGATATAAAGTGTTAGGTCCATATGGTTCAGGTTCATATAGTAATATATTAGCGGGTATTGATAGAGCCGTAGTTGATGGGATGGATGTTATTAACCTTTCATTAGGCAGCAATCATAATGATCCACTAGACCCAACTTCTATTGCTATCAACAACGCTGCTCTAGCAGGTACAGTTGCAGTAGTCGCAGCTGGAAATTCTGGAAGCGATTTATATTCACTCGGATCACCTGGAACTTCAGCATTAGCGTTAACTGTAGGTGCAAGTGATTATTCAATTTCAGTGCCGACTGCAAGTGCTGCAGTAGATAATCTTTCCTTAACCGATTTGCGGTTGCTTGCAAAAAGCTACAATGATGATTTAAATGCATTGAAAAATCAAGCACTTTCCATCATTGACGTCGGATTAGGCTATGATTACCATTACGATGGCAAAGATGTAAACGGGAAAATAGTCCTTGTTGAACGTGGGATATTTAGTTTAAATGAAAAGGTTATGAACGCAAAAAAACATGGTGCCACTGCGGTTTTATTATATAATAATGACCCAAATGAAGGACATATTCCTCATTATCTAGGTGAAGGTTTTGAATTCATTCCTGCTTTCGCCCTTACCAATGAACAAGGGCTGCAGGTTCAAGATAAAGTGAAAGAAGGCAACACTACTTTTACGATAAATACACTAAGTGAGAATAAAACTAGCGGAGATAAAATGGCTGCTTTTAGCTCTCGGGGACCTTCTTACAGAAATTATGATATTAAACCTGAAATTACGGCCCCTGGGGTTGCCGTGTATTCAAGTGTTCCAGCATATATGAATGGAGAAGAACATCAGAATAATTATCAATTTGCTTATCAAAGAGCCTCTGGTACTTCGATGGCTGCACCGCATGCCGCAGGAGCAGCTGCACTTCTTTTACAAGCACACCCAGATTATCAGCCAGAGGATGTAAAAGTGGCTCTAATGAATACAGCTGATAAGCTAGTGCAAGATTACAGTGTGTTTGAAACTGGAGCAGGAAGAATTGACGTTTATGAGGCTGCACATGCCGAAATAAATATAAAAGTTATGGATGATACTGCTAGCATGAAGGGCGAAGAGGAAGTTTCTATTCCTGACGTAACAGGAGCTTTAAGCTTTGGAGCGCAGGTTGTAAAAAAACAAACCAAGAAAGACACACGTAATCTCACATTAACGAATACCACCAGCAGTGACAAAACTTTTAATGTTAAGGTAGAGTTTAATCAAAAAGTGCTAGGTGCAAAGGATGCCGAAAAGAATAATGTTACTTTAGAGATACCTGATTCCATCAATGTAAAGGCCAACAAAGTTGGATATAAAACCATCTATTAAAATACCAACTTCTGCAGAGCTTGGAAATTATGAAGGATACATTTATTTTACCAATAAAGAAAATAACGAGGAAGTTTACCAGGTGCCTTTTGGATTTAAACATATCAAAGAAGGCATAAACGAGGTTGATGCATACTTTACTTCCTTCACAACAAGACGTGACTTAAACAATTCGGCCTATGGATTTACCCCAATTTTATTTTCACTAAGCAGTTCGATGGAAACAGTAGATGTTGTATTAAAGGATGCAGACACAGGAGAAGCTCTTGGACTTATCGATGCTTATCAAGGCTTTTTCCCTGAAGAATTGATTTACGAGACCGAGTTTGGATTTAATGGATTGTATGTTCCTTTTACAGGTAACGCGGATAACCCTGTTGCATATGCAAAGAAACTGGCTGCACCTGGAAAGTATGAAGTAGAGATTATAGCAACTAATAAAGATGGCAAAGTATTCAAAAAGTCGGATATGTTTTTCATTGAAAATACGCTGCCAGAAATAACAATGCAAACTCCAGGTGGCGTATATGAAGTAAACGAAGAAGGCATGACGATTAAAGGAAAAATCTTTGACAAGCATGTTAACACCATGAAGGAGAATGGATTTACTATCGATCAATCTTCAAATAATGTTTACCTGTTAAATGAATCATTCACTCCTATCTCGGTTGACAAAGATGGTAATTTTAACTTTAATACTGTTCTGCCTAACGGCAAAGATTTCACGAAGGCAACACTTCAAACCTTCGATAACGCACTCAATGGTATGCAGGACCATCCGGATTTCACTTACACATTTGTCAAACAAGGTATTCCATACATGAAGCTTTTTTCTAACAAAAATAATGCAAAGTATGGAGATACTTTGACGGTAACACTGAGTGCGCATCATATTAAAGACTTAACTGGCGGGGAGTTCACATTAGCCTTTCCATCTAGCACCTATGAAGTTACAAATACAGAACTAAACAAAGAATTTACAGCCTATGCCGAAGCACACAATTTACAAGCTGACCTTACAAAAGGAGAGATTACGGCAGCAGGCAGTCAAAATAGAATTACTTTGAGTACGATGTTGACAGGTGAGACTGTCCAGCCGATTCAAACATCAATGCCATTAATTGACGTAACATTAAAAGTAAAAGAAAATCCGAACAGCTATACCAAATGGATTCAAAACATTAATGTAACAAGCGCGAAAGCATTTTCATTAAACCAAGCTCCTGTATCTATTCATGGTTTTGGCCAGGGTGTGAATATCATTCCAACAGTATCTCAGCTTGAAGGGGGCATACTTGCGGATGGCTTCTTAGGTGAATACGGCATTTGGTTAGATTATAATAAGGATTTCTCTAAAGCTGGTATGACAATCGAAGCTGTCGGTGAGGACGGGAAAACGTATAATGGAGATTTCAACTACAGTGCACGTTACTTCTTAAAAAATCTTCCTGCAACAGATCAACAATATGATATTACCGTTAAAATACCAGGTCATTTTGATCGTCATGTAACGGTTAGTAACTTACATGATATGTATAATGGTGAATCTGCAGGTCGAATGACATATATTTTCTATGCCTCAGTAATGGGTGGAGACGTAAATAACGATAATGTAATTGATATTATGGATGCAGACTATATCAAAACATATTGGGGTAAGGACAAGCGTGAAGCAGACATCAATTTCGATGGTTTCGTAGATGCAAAAGATATGCAATTTGTAAGACAACACTATTTAAAACAAAACCCTGATGTCCAAAAAGCTCCTACAGCAAAAGAGATTTACAAAGGTAAAAGAATAGATGATATTTTAAAAGAATTAAATATCCAATAATTTCATTCTAAAAAAAAACGAGAAACGCAGTATTGATGGTTTCTCGTTTTTTTCCATATTATTTACTACAGATTTGTTTTCATTATTGGAGATGAACCTCTTAATCAACCTAAAATATATCCAACAATTAACCCTAATAGTGCAGGGATGAGCCACCCCAGCCCTTCAATATAATAAGGAAGAATTTCAAATGCCTCACTCCATTTACTATCTAAAAATACTTTGTTAATGGTGTCTAAAACACTAAAAAGAGTAACAAAGCCAATTACAGATCTGTAAATATATAGATTTCTTTTAATAATATCATCCAGTAGACCTAAGAAAATTAGTACAATGGCAATTGGGTAGATCATGCCAAGAATGGGTACAGATATTTGCAGGATTTGTGTTAAACCTAAATTTGCTATTGCAGTACTAAGAACAGCTAAGATAACAACCCATACTTTATATGCGACTTTTGGAATGGCATTGGAGAAGAATTGGCTGCATGATGTAATTAAACCAATCGACACACAAAAACATGCCAGTGTAAAAACGATACCTAATAACAATGTTCCGCTTCTTCCGAACAGGTAGGACATGATGTTGGACAAAATGATTGCTCCATTTTCAGCTTGTCCTAAAGAAGAACTCGCAGCGCCTAGATATCCCAGAATAAGGTAAATCACCGTTAATAACAAGCCCGCACCTAAACCTGCGTACATCATATAGCGAGATTTCTTTTTGGAGTCAAGTACACCTTGTGCAGTCAATGTGTTAGCAATGACAATACCAAATGCGAGGGCGGCCAAGGCATCCATGGTTAAATACCCCTCTAATATTCCTTGGAATAAAGGATTCTCCTGATAATTCCCAACTGGTGATTCAAACGAACCAATTGGATCCATTAAACTCTTTACAAAAATAATGGCTATCAAGGTTAAAAGGATTGGTGTCAACAGTTTCCCAAAAAGACTAATCAGTTTTGAAGGATACATACTCAACCAGGCGGCTAATCCAAAAAAGATGATGGTATAGAGTAATAAAGAGATCGGACCTTCAACCAAATTCTCCGGTAAGAACGGTGCGGCCCCCATTTCAAAAGCAAGGCTTCCTGCACGAGGAATCGCCAGTCCTGGGCCGATTGCAATATAAATCAAAAATGGAAATATCAATGCAAATAAAGGGTGAACTCTAAGGTTCAGCTCGTTCAAGCTTCCTACCTTTGCAACTGCAATCACTCCTAATATCGGCAGTCCTACTGCTGAAACAATAAAACCAGCTAAGGCCAGCCAAATTTGATCCCCAGCTGATTGACCGAGAAAAGGTGGGAAAATAAGGTTCCCTGCGCCGAAAAACATAGAAAATAACATAAAACTAATAAAGACTACTTGCTTAGCAGAAAAATTCATGATGTATCTCCTTAGGTGTAATAAAAAACAACATTTTAAAATTATATCATTTGTTGGCTCTGAATTCCTTTGGTGTCTGCCCAAATTTCCCTTTAAAAATTCGATAAAAATAACTGATGTTATCATAACCAACCTGTTCAACAATCGAAGCAATTGGCAAATCGGTTCCTTCTAACAATTCTTTTGCTTTTCCCAGCCTTCTTTCCTGAAGAAGGTCTTTAAATGTACGGGAAGTCGCCTTTTTTATCGTTTTGCTGAGACCATAATGGGATTGGTTTAATTGCTCAGCCAATTCGTATAAAGATGCTTCTTTATAGTGTTCCTCTATATATTTAAGTGACTCCACTACCATATAGTGTGTGATGGAGGCTTCTTCTTTTCGTTCCACTCGATCAGAATTCTTGATAAGCTCTATCATAACTAGCCCCATGTAAAGCTTGATAGCAGACTCTGAGAAAGTGGTGGGATACATAATTTCATGAATCATTTTTCTAATTAAATCCTGTATGCCTTCCACTTCCGAAACTTTAAAATAAAGAAATTGCCCATTCTGTGTATTATTGTAAAGGCTGCTCAATAAGAAATCACTGACAATATTACCTGAGCTTAAATAAGAAAAAATAAAATCAAAAAAAGCTAGGCGAATAATAAAATTAATGACAATGTCTTCTTTGGCACAAGCTTTAATCTCATGTTCTATATGCTGATTTAATAGAAGCAGCTCCCCTTTTTTTAAAATGATCGGTTTCCCGCCGACTGTCTGCTCCAATTTCCCGTTATAAACATAATTTACTTCAATATAATCATGTTTATGTAGGGGGAAATCTACAAATCGAGTGTGCTGGCGAACCATAATCATCTTTTCTTTACTTAAAAATTTTTCACTTTCAATAATAAAATTTGTCTTACTCGTATATAGTTCTTTACTTACTTTCGCTTGCTGTTCAAGAATACTCTTCTCTTCATCAGTAATCTGTAAAAGCTCGTTTAGTAGTTCTTGATTCATGGTTCACCTTTTCCTGTTTTCCAATTCATTATTATAAGTAGTATAATACCATTTCCTTTTATCCATTAGAACAAAAAGGTTTGCTCCATTTTAGGAGCACACCTTAGATTATTTCTTGTTAACTATCCTTAAACATATATAAAATCCCTTTTCGTGGAACAACACCAAATGCATCCGCAAGCTCTTGCAACTGTGCATCGGTAATCGTTTGTTTTTTTCCGCCTTGGGCACAAACAATCGTATAGACTTCAGCGGCTTTTTCTGCTGTTTCAATTAGACCAAAGGTTTCATCTAATGTGGTACCAGCACCGAATATTCCATGGTGCGGCCAAAGTACAAGGCGGACATCTTCCATTTTTTCTGCGGTTGCTTCACCAATGGCATTTGTGCCTGGAACAATCCATGGAATGATTCCTACACCTTCAGGGAAAACAACCAGACATTCAGTGCACATTTCCCATAAGGTTTTTGTAAAATCTTCTTCCTTCAAGCTATGTGTATAGGACATTGCAATAAGATTGGTTGCGTGACTATGCATAATAACCCGATGGTTTTTATCAACTGCTAAACGCTTCATATGGTTCATAAGATGTGTTGGTAATTCACTTGTTGCAACTCCGCCATCTTCAAATCCCCAAAGGATTTCATAACTTTTACCGTCCGCTGTAATGCGAATGAGACCTAAGTTATTCGCTGGATCTCTCGTTACATTCTTAAAATATTTCCCTGAACCCGTTACGATGAAATATCTACCAGCCAGTGCTGATGCATCAAAGTTCATCGGTAGTGTTCTTTTCACATTATCAACATTTAAATATGGAAGAACTTCATATTCATGTAATAAATAACTGATATTCCCCCCATTACGTTCATCCCAGCCTAATCGATATAAATTCGAAGTAGTTTCTAACATTTCTTGTAAAAATGGGGCTGTATAGATTGCATCTTTAATCATTGTCATACTCATCTTGATTTCTCTCCTTTTATTGGAATTATTTATTTCTGCAAAAGTTTGTTTTTTATATTAATTAGTTTTGTTTTATTCATTACAATGTAAATATACCCCCAAAACAAACATAAATAAACAAAAAGACATATAAATAATTTTGTTTAATTTTGATTAATTAACATATTCTTCACAATTACACCCGTTTATTTTTGTTTTATCAAGAATTTTGTCACAATTTGATAGATGCTCTTCTTCGTTTAAACAAATATAAGCAGACCATTACGGTCTGCTTATAATCTATTTCTCTATAAAGTTTTTATTGAGTTGGCAATTTTTAATTTAATTTGCTATCGTTACATTTATGTTTTTTTCTTCTAACTGTTTTTTAGTTTGCTCATCTATATTCGAATCGGTGATAATCGAGTGAATCTTTGATACAGGAGCAATTTGTGAAAAAGCCCGTGTTCCAAATTTACTTGAATCAACCATTAGTATGGTTTCATCTGCAATATCTATCATTTGTTTCTTCAAAAGTGCTTGTGACTCATTAAAATCACTTAGCCCCTTTTCTAGGTGGACGCCTTTACAAGATATAAACGCCTTATTAACGTGATACATTCCCAGCGATCGTTCAGCAAGCGGACCGACATAGGAAAGTGATTGTGCCAATAAAATACCACCTGTAGAAATCACTTTAATTTGTTCTTTTTTGCTTAACTCAATTGCTACTTTAATGGAGTTAGTAAGGACAGTTAACGGGATGTCCTCTAATTCCTTTGCTACATACCAAGCAGTTGTACTTGCATCTAACACAATTTGATCGCCAACCTCAATGGATCGTACAGCTTCTACTGCAATTACTTTCTTCTCAGCAGCATTGGTAATTTCTCTTTCCAAATAAGAAGTTTCTCCTTGATCCTTATCAATACTAAGCGCACCGCCATGGCTGCGCATCAATAGGTTCTCTTTTTCAAGCTTTTCAAGATCACGACGAATTGTTTCCTCCGTAACAGAAAATATTTTGCTTAGCTCAGTAACACGTATACTCAACTTTTCATTGACTAGTTCAACAATTTTTTTATGCCTTTCTGCAACAAGCATTTACTAATCCCCTTCCGAACGAACACCTTAATACTTTGTTTTTTGTTGTTTTATATTTATTTTACCTTTGTTTATATAATATATATACCATATTTTTTGTTAAACAAACACATTTTCAAAAAAAGAAGACCCAACACGGGCCTATTATCCCTTATTGAGTCTTTTTTTACTTATCGCTTAGATAAAACCTCATTCTCATAAACCTTTACTTCTTCTAACCATGATTCTCTCACTGGAACACCCATTTTTTCACAGTAATAATCCCAAACTGCACCGAATGGATAGGTTTTAAATTCTTCCATTAATGCTAGTCTTTCTGTAAAGTTGCCTTCTTCTTGAAGCTGCTTTAAATATTCATTTGGTACTAACATCGCATATAGCAACGCTTTAATCATATTGCGTGTACCAATAGTCCAAGCCGCAACACGGTTAATACTTGCATCAAAGAAATCAAGTCCGATGATAACGCGGTCTAAGGCATCATTACGAACGATTTCAAGTGCGATTTCTTTTAATTCATCATCAAGAATAACGACATGGTCGCTATCCCAGCGAACTGGTCTTGAAACATGCAACGCAAGCTTCTCGCTAAACAATAGCATAGAGGATATCTTATTCGATACCGTTTCAGTTGGGTGATAGTGCCCAGTATCTAGTAAACATAATTTATTATTTTTCATGGCATAGTTTAGATAAAATTCGAGTGAACCAACTACATACGATTCAGAACCAATTCCAAATACCTTACTTTCCACAGCATCTAGGTTGTAGTTTTCATCTGTTTCGACTGCAAAAATCTTATCTAATGAATCTTTTAATCTTTTCCTAGGAGTTAGTCTGTCACTTGGGATATCCTTATAGCCATCTGGAATCCAAATGTTCGTTAATGCAGGTGTACCTAGTTCTTTCCCGAAATACTCACCGATTTTACGGCTGCCAATACAGTGATTAATCCAGAATTCACGGATCTCTTCCTTCGGATGAGATAATGTTAAACCATCAGCTGCTTTTGGATGCGAGAATAATGTTGGGTTATAATCCAAGCCAAGTCCCTTTTCTTTTGCCCAGTTTAACCAATTCTCAAAATGCTTTGGTTCAAGCTTGTCTCTTTCAACAACCTCACCATTTGTTTCTGCATAAATTGCATGTAAATTGACTCTATGTTTTCCCGGGATTAACGATAGTGCCTTGTCTAAGTCACTTCTTAATTCCTCAGGCGTTGTTGCCTTACCTGGATAGTTTCCGGTTACATCAATGCCGCCAGATAATTCGCTTTTGTTTACTTCAAATCCACCAATATCATCGCCTTGCCAGCAATGTATAGAAATAGGTACGTTTTTCAATTTTTCTACAACCTCATCAACATCTACTCCCCATTTTGCATAGGCTTGTTTCGCAAGTTCATAGTTTTCTTTTATGGACATTTTTATCTTCCTTTCGTATTTAGCCTTTAACGTGCTGCGCTGGTACATATTTTTTTACTTCAAATGACTTTCTAACAATACACCGTGCTTCTTTAATATCACTGATTTCTCCCAGTGCCATTAATTGGGCTGCGATGTTACCAATTGCCGTTGCCTCAACTGGTCCAGCATATACCTCTTTTTTTGTTACATCGGCAATCAGCTGGTTCAGCATTTCATTTTGACAGCCGCCGCCGATGACATTTATTTTCTCAAACTGCTTTTCAAAGATTTCTTCTATTTCCGTCACTGCCTCCTGGTAGCTTTCTGCTAAACTTTCAAATACACATTTTGCTACTTCCCCAGGAGTGCTTGGGATTGGCTGCTCTGTTTCTACACAATAATTCATGATTGCTTCAACCATGTTTTCGGGTTTTAAGAATCTGTCATCGTTTACGTTTACCTTCGATGGAAACTCCTTCGCCTCTCCCGCTAATTCTACTAATTTTGCAAAGGAATATTCATCATTGTAGTTTCGCTTTACTTCTTGAAACATCCAAAGTCCCATGATATTTTTTAAGAAGCGGTATTGATAATCGATGCCGCCTTCATTTGTAAAGTTATAATCCAATGCCTTAGTAACACAGATTGGGAAATAGTTTTCAACGCCAATTAATGACCAGGTACCAGAACTGATATAAATCGATTCATCCTCTTCCGGAACGGCTATGACTGCTGAACCTGTATCATGTGTTGCTGGAAGAATAACTTGTAGGTCAAACCCAAGCTCTGAAACTAGTTCTTCTGACAGTGTCCCTAGAATTGTTTTAGGAGTTTTAATTTCCTGGAACATCTCTCTATTAATCCCAAGGACATCTAATAACTGATGATCCCATTTTTTCGTAAATGCATTTATCAGTTGGGTAGAAGACGCATTTGTATATTCATTTGCTTTCTTTCCTGTAAGTAAATAATTGAAGTAATCGGGAATCATTAAAAATGATTTCGCTTTTTCCAGTATTTCAGGATTATTCTTTTTAATAGAATAAAGTTGATAGATAGTATTAAACTTTTGGAATTGAATACCTGTTTCGAGATAGATTCTTTCCTTTGAGAAAAGCTCAAAGACTTCTTCCATCAACCCATCTGTACGTGGGTCACGATATGAAACGGCCTCTGTTAATGGCTGGTTGTTGTCATCTAATAAAAGAAAATCAACAGCCCATGTATCTATTCCAATACTATCTGGCTTAATGCCCATTTCTTTGCATTTTTTTAGTCCATTTTTAATTTCTTGAAAAAGAATATCGCTTTCCCAGCAAAAGGAATCCCCTTTTTTCACGATTTTGTTTTCAAAGCGATGAATTTCATCTAATTTTAATAAACTATCTTCAAGATATCCTAATATAAGTCTTCCACTTGATGCCCCGATGTCGACGGCTATACTGTATTTTGGCATTAACATCACCTTTCCGTTGGAAACGCTTACTGATATCTCTATCTTACAAGAAAAATAGGATTTTGCCATATCGTGATTCGACTAATTTATTGTCCTTATTTGCACAAAAAAAATAGGAGATCTTTCGAATTGAAATGATCTCCTACTACATTTATTCAGAAATGAGTGAAAATAACTCATTTATTTGCTCCAATTTTTTTGTATTACTAGGGATGCATAATACCTTATTTTCATCCAACTTTAACGGAGCCAAAAGATTAATGTCCGAGGTGCTAATTCCATAAACTTCTTCATTAGAAGGTAATCGTTTACCGGTTCCCTTAAGATCATTTATCGCTAACAGTGAATTTTGCTGTGATGAGATTTCCTCAAAAAGTTCTTTATCAACAATCAGCAAATCAATAGATCCAGTAGTAATCTGTGCGACCATTTTTTGTACACCTGCTCGGGAAGCCGCGTCTGGGCTTGATTTATCATAGGATAAAGTTTCTATAAAAACTTCTTCATCTGCTTTGTCTTTTACTAGCTCGTTTGTTAAATGTCCTTGTAATTGAGCAATACCTTCTGGATTAACCCCATTACCTAAAATTGTAATATTGAGGTACGCCTCTTTTTTCTCATCGATACTACTTATTAGTAGGATTAATAGGATGATTGCAGTAATGCTCCCAATGATATGAAACTTGTAATAGTCCCAGATATATGCAAATCTTTCTTTTGTGCTCATGGGAGCAAGGATTGCTTTGATGTTTTGCTTCAATTGTTGTTACTCCCTTCCATGACGGATAGACGCTTTCAAATGATAGTTAAATATAATTTTAGTATAAAAAAACTTATAATACCACTGGTAGCTGCTTCAAAAAACAGTAGTCATAAAACATGGCCCAAAGGATAATACACTTTGGGCCATGTTTACTTTTACTTTTTCAAAACTTCAGCAAATTTGATTAGCATTTGCGCTTGTTTTTCTGTGAAGTCTGTATTCGCTTTTGCTTTCACTTGGTTGATATAGGCATTTAGCTGTCCATCTCTTGCACCTTTGTTACCTTGTTCCTCTGAAGCTTTTGCTGCTTCCAGTTTAGCAATTAAAGCGTTCAAGATGTTGCTATTGCCCTCTGATTCAGTTAGGAACAACTGTGTAAGTTTTCCAAGACTATCAAAATCAACATCAACGTTAATCGTAACGGATTTGGTCGAGCTATTTCCAGCCTTGTCTACTACATCTGCCTTGAAGGTATGGTTTCCTAACCCAAGCTCATAAGCTGGTAACGAAACATCCTCACAAGTTGAGGATGCAACTCCCGATAAAGCATCTTCTGCCTGACAAGTAATAGTAACAAATTGATCCACTTGGAATAAGGTTCCGTCCTCAACCGAGAAGGTGATTTCTGGAGCAGTTTTATCAATGTTAATCTGAATTGTTTTCTTTGGTTCGATGTTACCACTCTGGTCGACACTCCAATATTCAAGAACATGTTTACCATCTTCTGTAATGGTAACTGTACTGCCTTCTTGGTCGGCTGAACCATTTAATGAATAATAGGTTGTTTTAATACCAGATTGATAGTCATATCCAGTTAAATTTACTGTTACTGGACTATTATACCAGCCTTCATTTTCTGCCCCTATTACCTCATATTCCGTTTCTGGCGCATTCACATCCGGTATTTCTACTACATCAATACTTGGTACAGGAGGCTTTGACATGCCTGTTCCAAGGAAGAAGCTAGTATGCGGCGGCTGGTTATATCCGACGTTTTGCCATGCAATCGATAATCGATACTGAGGGTCATGCATTAAAGTGTAAATTCTATTGTCAGTCTCCTCTGTTGTCATGTACACCCTAAGTGCACTGCTGTCATCTGTTCTCCAAATGATTTCTTCTCTCCAGTCACCAAACATATCAGCTTGTAGGACAGGATTTCCTTTTGTTCCGTTATTAGATTGTGTTCCATCAGCAGTCAGAATATTTACTAGCTTACTATTTTCATAATCCCATTTGTCAATCGTTCCTACACCTGTCGCTGTGGCCTCATCCCACTTATGGTCAACTAGTTCGCGGGATAGGTCTCCGTCCCACCAAATAGCAAAGTTACTGGAAGGAATGTTGTCGGAAATTTTTTCACCTTTTGCTGTATGGATTCCGCCTTCCTTACTGTTCCAAGCACCTGAGATTGCCCATGCTTCTGTTCCCTCATACCTTGGGTCAACATCAGCAGACACTCCGCGGCCCGTATCCTGTCCTGTTTTCACACCCCATAGGATTTCACCCGTTTCCGCATCGCGCATGTCATATCCATATGGACCGTCTTTATGCTCTTGTACAGCAAATACCTCAAGACCTGGTCTAGTTGGATCAAGATCACTCACATGTTGAGCATCCCCATGACCTAAACCGGTTGTATATAAGCCTTTGCCGTCATCATCGATTACAGCTTGACCGTAAACAATTTCATCTTTGCTGTCGTTATCGACGTCTGCCACACTTAAATTATGGTATCCTTGACCAGCATAATCTCTTTGACCTTCATCGTTTGAATCAAAGACCCACTGTTTTGTCAATTTACCATTTTTAAAATTATATGCGGCAAGCACTGATCTCGTATAATATCCACGTGCCATGATAATGCTAGGAGTCTCGCCATTTAAATAAGCTACAGCCGCAAGGAAACGATCCACACGGTTTCCGTATGTGTCACCCCATGCACCCACGTCACCGCGAACTGGTTCATAATCTGTAGTATCAAGTGCTTTTCCGGTCTCTCCCTCAAAAACAGTCAAGTACTCTGCACCTTGAAGAACGTAACCTGAACTATTACGGTGGTCAGCATCAGCTCGGCCGATAACAGTTCCCAGACCGTCAATCGTTCCATCTGCCGTTTTGAAAACAATTTCAGCTTTACCATCTCCATCAAAATCATAAACAAGGAATGGAGAATAGTGAGCTCCTGTACGGATATTCTTGCCTAAATCAATACGCCATTTTAAGGTTCCATCCATTTCATAAGCATCTACATATACATTTCCTGTATAGCCGGCTTGTGAGTTATCTTTGGAATTGGTTGGATCCCATTTTAATACTAGTTCATACTTTCCATCACCGTCTAAATCACCGACACTCGCATCATTTGCACGGTATGAATATGGATCGCCAAGTGGGGTTATACCATCCACTGGTTTTTGAAGCGGAATATCAAAATAATTTTGATTCAATACATTCGTGGTATCCTTTGACTTTCTTTCTTTTCCGTCAATTACCGCACGCACTTCATACGTTGATTCAGCTTTTCCATCTTTGTCAACATAGTTTGTACTCGCCACAATGGCTTCAGAATTGATCTTTTCACCATCACGATAGACGTTAAAGCTAATACTCTCAGGATCGGTTCCGAGCATTCTCCAGCTGACAAAAACACCTTCTTCTGTTTTCATCGCAACAGGTGCACGATCAAGATCTTCCATTTGACGTTTAAGTTTTGTTACTGCTGGAGTTTTTAATATTTCAGATTGCTCAGAAATTCCACCAGCATTCACAGCAGCTACCTTATAAAAATAAGCAATGGTAGTTAATACACTTTCATCTTTGTAAGAAGTAGTTTTTGTTTTACCGATATAATCGTATGTCCCATTCTCCTTTTTAGAACGGTACACATTATACGTTATTGCTCCTTCTACTTGCTCCCAACTAAACGTAAGGTCCTTCTTATTTACTTCTTCAACCTTTAAATTTCCTGGTACAGCAGGAACTGGCTGCGACGGATCAATCATTACCACTTTAAGAGGCAGTGATGGATCTGTTTCCACATTGGCATTATCTATTGTGGTAGCAACATATTGATATTCCATTCCAACATCCACGGTGTTATCAGTATAAGTTGTTGTAGTAGAGCTGCCAACTAAGGTAAATTCACTTGTCCCTGCAACTTTTCGATAAACATTATACTTTGCCGCATCGTCTACTACCTTCCATGAAAAAGTTACAAATGGATTTTCAGCATCTAATGACTTTTCATCCAATTTCAGTTCAGAAGGAGCAATCAATATTGGAGTTATTTCAACACCATTTACAATACCTGTGGTACCTCCGAAACTAAAATTCATCTGACCATCCTTGACTGAAACTTGAGAAACAATCTTGGTTGTATAGTTCTTGTTAGGTGCAGAAATTGAACCATAATCCTGACCTTCGACAGCCAAAGTAGTTCTGGCACTTCCTAAGAAATCACCAACATAGACTTTTACTGCATAAAGACCATTAGGTAAATCCACATTAAATTTCCAACCCACGTTAAAATAACCTAACCAGTCGCGAAGAAGATCTCCACCCGTACCACGGTCACGGCCAATCATACCTTGAGGATCTACGATTCCATATCCTCTATCAGGTGTATATACGGTTGAAAGATTGACTCCCGTATAACCCTCAGCAATTGGATTACCTGCTAAGCCGAAGTCAAACTTTAATGTTGCTTTTTTCGTTGTAAATTGTTTTACAGCTGATAATTCAGATTCACCTTTTCCATTAACTGCAATTACATAAACATCATAGGTCTTCCCTTCTTCCATTCCTGTAGTATTCAGTTGAGGAATGGTTGAGGTACCTACCAATTTATAATCGCTGTCAGTTGAAAGTTTTCTGTAAATCTTGTAAATATCTGCCCCTTCTACCTTAGTCCAGGTTACAAGTGCACCCGCATTACTAATGCTGCTTACTGCAACATTCGTTGGTTTAGCAGGAACATTTGCAGGAGGTTCTATACCTGTAACAAACTGAGAAAGTGGAATATTCAGATTTTTAATTTCATCTGACACTAAACGTGCAAGCTGAATGGCACCGTATTCTTGGAAGTGTGTATTATCCTGGGAACCATTTGGGAAAGCAGTATAAACGCCTGGATCTGTATGTAAAAATACAGAAAGACTTCCTTCAGGGCCAATGGTATCGTAATAGGCAACACTGCGTGCACTTAAATCGACGACGTCGACATCCATTTCTGCTGCTACTTCCTTCATACCCTGAACATATTCTGGAAAGCTGACATTAAACTTTCCTGTCGAGACGTTAAAATCACGTCTGCCAACAGGAGTTACAAGGATAGGAGTTGCACCACGCTGGCGTGCGCCATTGATATAGGTTTTTAGATAATTTTGATAATCTGGTACCGATGCATATCTTTCTGGAATACTGATAGTTGCATCATTGTGACCGAATTGAATTAGGAAAAAATCGTTTGGTTTGATTTCTCTTAAAATGTTATCTAGACGACCTTCATTAATAAATGACTTTGTACTTCTTCCGCCAATGGCGTGGTTTTTAAAGGATACATCTGAGCTGAAGAAGCGCGGAATCATTTGACCCCATCCGGCTTCAGGTCTCCAATAATCATCATAGGTTTGAACTGTTGAGTCCCCTGCAATATACACAGTTGGAAGTTCACCCGCCGCTCTTTCTGGAAGTTTCTCAATGGTCATTCCATTAACTTTTGGATTAGTGCCTGTAAATTCGAAATTTAATTGACCATCAACTAGTGAAATCTCAAATGTACGTTCGATATAATTACCTTTTGCAACTGCGGCATTTTGAACTTTCTGAATATTTTCTGCCTTTACACCTACATCGGTACTGTCTGTTTCATCTCCTGCAATGACAGTAATCGAATAATCGCCATTTGGCAGATCCACGTTAAAGGAAGTCCCGGTTGTAGAAACAAAATCTGATTTCAAAGGGTCTGATGTTGTACGATCTGTTGAGGTTACCTTGGAGATATCAGCAAAACCGTAGCCTGCTTCTGCCGAATAAGCTGTGTCTGAAGAAACTTTAATATAGCCTTCTTGAACGGAACTTGATGGTGTACCAAAATCAAACTTTTTGGATAGCAATGGTTCTTCAGCTGCCGCTTCAATTGGCACTGCAGGTAAAGAGGTTAAAATTAGCAATAGACTTAGAACAACTGCAAATAACTTGCTCTGTTTTTTTCTTTTCATCCTCAAAAAACTTCCTCCCCCACTAACTCTTATTTCATTATCTGATTACTCCATTAATTTACTCCTCCAAAATCATCCCCTTTCCACTACTTTGGTAGCGTTTCCAATTGTATAATAGCTCCATTTACTACCTTTTAGTTAGATAGATATCAGTTATTAATGTTTAAAAATCAGTGCTTGGCAAAAAATGTGTATTTTTACCTACTACTTATTAAGTATTTGAAGAACAAAAGTAGGATAGAAAAGACTCTCTACCTATTGATAGAGAGTCTTGATTTTGGATTAGTACTTTAAAGAGTATTTCGTTTATTGTTAATTTCACTAACTATTAAATCAATAAATTCTTTTTGTAGGTTTAACTCAATGGACCTATTTAATATCTCCACCAAATGAACAACGCTTATATTTTGCATTATTTTATCTAGTAAAAGCGGCTGGTACTCCGCCGTCAACGGTTAACATACAACCTGTTGTTTTTTCAGATTTTGAAGAAGCAAAGAATGCAATGGATTCAGCAATATCTGATGGGTAGATATTAACTAGTAGTGTCGTACGCTTACGGTAGTGTTCTTCTAATTGATCTGGGTGGATTCCGTATGCTGCCGCACGTTCTTCACGCCAGTTTGATCCCCATATGGCAGAACCTTGAAGAACCGCATCTGGAAGAACAGAGTTTACACGAATTCCGAATTCTCCGCCTTCTGCTGCAATACACCTTGCTAAGTGTGTTTCCATTGCTTTCACAGAGCTGTAAGCTGCTGCATTTTTTCCAGCGTAAACAGAGTTTTTCGAACCGATAAATACCATGTTACCGCCGATGCCTTGGCCTTTCATTTGCTTGAATGCTTCGCGGGCTACTAAGAAATAACCTGTTCCTAACACATTCATGTTTAAGTTCCACTCTTTAAGAGAAGTCTCATCAAATGGACTAGATGTAGCAAGACCTGCATTGTTAACGATAATGTCTACACCGCCAAAGGTACGAGCTGTTTGATCGAAAGCGGCTTGTACTTGCTCTTCGCTTGTAACATCCATCTTAACAGCAAGTGCACGATTAGCACCGTATTGCTCGTTAATTTCTGCTGCTACTTTTTCTGCGCCTTCAAGATTTAAATCTGCCAACACAACATGTGCGCCTTCAGATACGATACGGCGAGCTGTTGCACTACCAATACCGCCTGCACCACCAGTGATGAATGCTACTTTTCTAGAAAATTCAGCTTCAGCTGGTGCAAGAGTTAATTTATATAATTCTAATGGCCAGTATTCTACATTGTAAGATTCGTTTTCACTTAAAGAAACAAAGCTTCCTAGAGTTGTAGAACCTTTCATAACTGCAATTGCACGGTGGTATAAAGCACCACTTACTCTTGAATTATTTACATCCTTACCTGAATTCACCATACCTACTCCAGGAATTAAAATAACACGTGGAGCTGGTTCAAACATTTTGTCGCCTTCATTTTTGTTACGGTCAAAGTAAGCTTTGTATCCTTCTTTGAAGCTCGCAATACCTTCTTTTACAATAGCAATTAATGCCTCAACATCTTTCGTTTGTGGATCCCAATTGATATATAGTGGAACCATTTTTGTATGAACTAAGTGGTCTGGGCATGCTGCTCCAATTTGCGATAGCTCAGGTGCCTGATAGCTGTTAACAAATTGAAGAACATCTTCACCACGGTCGTACGTTAACAGCATTTTCTTTTCTTCACTTACAGCACCGCGAATGATTGGCATTACTTTTGCTAGAATGCTAGTTGCTTCTTCGTCAGATAGAGATACGAATTTTTGACCGCCAAATACAGTTTCCTCATTTACTCGGTCATTTATAAATTGTTCTGCTTCATTGATGATTTCAATTGTTTTTGCATAAGACTCTTCTGAGGTTTCCCCCCAAGTTACAAGCCCATGCTTCTCCATTAATACTAATTCTGCATTTGGATTGTTTCTTACGCCTTCAGCGATCATTTTGGAAAGGGTGAACCCAGGGCGTACATATGGTACCCAAACAAAACGATTTCCAAAAATCGCTTCTGCTAGCTCTTTACCATTATCGGCACAGCAAAGGCTAATAATTGAATCTGGATGTGTATGGTCAACATGTTTAAATGGTAAGAATGCATGCAATAACGTTTCGATGGAAGCTCTTGGGTGCTTGCTGTCAATCATACAATGTGAAAGGTATGCAACCATATCTTCATCTGTCATTTCATCACGTTCAAATAATGGGCGAATATCCTCTAAGCTTAAGCCTGTAAAGTTATGCGCCTTCATTGTTGCTAAATCAGAACCGCTTCCTTTTACCCACATAACCTCTATATCACGTCCGCGGAAATCTTTTTCCGTTGTTTTCATAGAAGTGTTGCCGCCACCCCAGTTACATACGGCACGATCTGATCCAATCAAATTGGAACGATACACTAATTCTTCTACCCCTTTAGATACTTGTGCTGCCTTTTCACTATCCCAATAATTTTTTACCATCCGAAATCCCCCGTTTGTATGTTTGTTAACTTCTGTAACTTATTATAATACACTTTTGTTTACTTTTGAATATATAAATTAATATTTGTTTATATTTGTTTTTTATTTGGTTATTTTTGATTACAAAACCAAAGGGACGGTTCTCCTGGCAAAAAAGCCAGGAGAACCGTCCCTCCGGTATTTTAGGAATCACACTCTTTTTGTTACTTAGTAATTCTTATTCCTTGTTCTTCAATGACCACTCTTTCGTTTTCAGCCAAGTTGGTAAATATCACTGGTGTAATAATTGAAGGTACTTTGTCTTTAATGGATTGGAAGTCAGCTTCAAGCAGCTTTTGACCCTTTTGGACATTTTGACCATCACTTACAAACGCTGTAAAACCTTCACCATTTAGGCCGACTGTTTCAAGTCCCACATGAATTAAGATTTCCCTGCCACCATTAGACTTTATGCTGACCGCATGTTTTGTTGGAAATACACTGATTACTTCTCCATCAACAGGAGAAACAACACTCCCGTTTGTTGGATTTATTGCAAAACCATCACCAATCATTTTTTGAGAAAACACTGGATCTGGAACAACATCTAGAGGAACAATTTCCCCTTCTAATGGCTGCAAAATCGTGGTTTCACTTTCAATCTTTTTGTTTTTAAATAAGTTTTTAAACATATATAAAACCGCCTTTTTTAACTTGAATGAATAGCTTCAAGACATTAAAACTATTCTCAAATCATTTTTTATCCGATTATTATTTTCTCCTAATCACATTAATTTATCAAAATATACGCTCCGTACTTTATATTTACAAAATAGAAAAGACTCACTTATCTGCGCCAATTTGGTAAAGATTTTCTTATGCCATTTTAGAAAATGTTGTGCTAAGGTTTTTTAATGTATATAATCTTGCGGTTAATATAAATAATTCACTGTAGTTATTTTTCACGTATTCTTCAATGATGTTTATTCCTCTATGAAATTGGTCCAATAAGTAATGCGTGTACTTTTCATCCCAATCAAACTGGTTTATTCTTATAAGTTCCTCTGCAACTATTTGAAATTTATATTCTTCAATAATAAGTTTTATTTGATACAGTTTATTTGTATCTATTCTAAAATTGTTTTTACTTTTTTGACTTTGAACAAATTTAATAAAACTTTTAATATTTTCCGCTAGGATTATCGCTTTTTGCATTTCGAATTTCATTTTTCCATCTCCTCCGTCATCCTCCAAATATCTCTATGAAAATTGTATGTATACGGAAGAAATCATGACACCCAAATTCCAATAATTGTTTGCAACACTGAAATACCCCTTAAATACTAAGGGGTTTATTGATTAATTAAATTTCTTTGCGATTTTGGAATGGGTAACTTCAATTTTACCTGGTAGAACAAAGAGATACTCAATTATATTTTCCAGTAAATCAACTAATAATGAGGTTGTCTCATAATCCATTTCAGTTTCTAATTCAAGCATTTTATTTAAGGATTCATCTGCGGCAAGCAACTGGCACAGCGATTGAATCGGCTTTGCTAAGTCCACATGATTTGGGAGGATTTCTAGTTGTTGTGATAAAGGTTGACCTTTACTTTTTTCTTTAAGAAAATGTTTCAGAATACTTTCAATTACACGTTTAGACATAACAGCAGTTGCTGAATTTTCTCGTGTTTGATGGACATTAATCGCAGACCGATATGCTCTGATAAGATCTTTAGGTATATTTGGCAGACTTTCTATATGATTAATAAGATGTTTTGACGCTTGGACATCATAAATATAGGTATCTGCGTGGTCTCCTTCATCGTGACCATCCTTCGTCATAATAATAAAAACGGTAGATTTTTTACATGAAGGACAACTAGACTCCGTCAACAATCCATTCTTACTGCTTTGGAAGTTAGCATTAATCACAAATTCAATAGTATTTCGACACTCTGGGCACTCACTTTGTATGCTCTTTGGTATTTTGACGTTCCCATATCTAATGTAAGAATTGACGGAGCCAGGATTAATTCTTCTCATACGTTATCCTCCTGATTATTCCACTTTTGTATAATACAATCTCCCGATTCGGATAAAATTATTACATCTCACACCGTTAGTTTTCCCCTAAAAAGAAAAATATCATATGCTCAAAAGCTTTTTATTCAAATTAAATAAAAATAACTTTGATTGTTGGACTGGGACAAGCATAAAATGAAATAACTATCTTTTAACCGAAAGGGATTGCTCAGTCATGACTTTTAATAGACCTAGGTTAACCGCTTCGCTGTATGCGTTAATGTCGATTAGTGTTTGGGGAGTTTCATTTGTATCAACCAAGGCTGTGCTAGTAAAGCTAGACCCCTTTTCGCTACTCGTTATACGATTTGGAATAGGAGCTTTATTTCTTTTGTTGCTTTTATTATTGCAGCGTCATCGGCTATATATCTCCATTAAATATGTTCCTCATTTAATGGTTTTAGGGATTCTTGGAGTATTTGTTCATCAGGTCCTTCAGGCAACAGCATTGTTAACGATCAACGCTTCTGCTGCAGGATGGCTCATTTCGTTCTCCCCCATCTTTACAGTTATTCTTTCGCTCCTTTTTTTGCATGAAAAGATGAACATCACAAAGGCTGTTGGAATGGTGCTTGCGGTAACTGGAGTCCTTATTGTTACTTCGACACGAAGTGGACAATCCATTCAATTCGCCATGAATATCGGCTTCCTGCTGATGATTCTCAGCACGTTGAATTGGGCAGTTTATTCAGTACTCCTAAAAAGTTTGAAAATTCCTTATCCTCCTCTTGTTGTAACGTTTTATATGTGTTTATTAGGTTTGATTTTAACTACACCTTTTATTATCCGAAACAGAGGATGGGAAAACCTAACCTTGCTGGACCATTCGGAGTGGGCCCATTTGTTGTTTCTTGGTGTCTTTGTATCTGGAATTGCTTATTGGTATTGGGGAAGAGCACTTGAGGTTTTAGAGGCTTCAAAAGTTTCAATGTTTTTATATTTGGAGCCTATCGCGACTTTAGTTGCTGCAGTTTTACTCTTACAGGAGAAGGTTTTACTCATAAGTGTGCTAGGCGGAATCATAATTATAATAGGAGTGGTTATCGTTAATGGTCAGCTTGTACCTATATTGTTGCGCTTCTTAAAGAAATGACGGATATAGGAGGAGAAGCTTTATGACTTTGACAGCTAAAATTAAGAGTGTTTTGGATTCCTTAAGAAGTCCATCTAAAGCCGACCTAAAGGATGCCTTGTTACAAATTGATATGAAACTTGAGGACCTTGCACAATTGCCAGAACCATCTGAAGGAAAGCCTTACAATCGAAAGCTTCTATATATAAATGATGAAGTCGAGCTCCTTGTCATGAATTGGTCTCAGTTGGAGTGTGCCCCTCATGATCATGGCAATTCCCACGGCTGGATACAAGTGATTTCCGGCACTTCCCTTAATTCTGTTTATGAAGTTAAAGGAAATAGCTTACCTAAAGAATTGTTCTATCAGTACCATCATAAAGGTCAATATTTTTATGCACCCAAAAAGGCTGTCCATAAAATGAAAGCCTCTAACCATACAGATATGGTGACTCTCCATCTCTATTCCCCACCCATTACCGGAATGATTGTCTATGACTTACAAAAATGTGCGGCATGTATCGTATCAGACGATTGCGGCGCATGGTGGCCTGACGAACAATATCAGAAGGTAAAAGAGATCAAACTAAATATGAAGTTAAACAAATGAGACCTGGAATCCAGGTCTCATTGTGTTTTTGTAACTAGGGACTAATCAATTAAACAAAAAAATCTAGAATTAATACCATTCCTATTATGCCAGAGAGTCCAACTAACAGGCGAATTGGTGAATTATGTTATTATTAAGATAACTGCTACCACAACTTGATTATAAGGGAAATCTGGTAAAGGAATTTTATAGGGGGAATAAACTTTGGTTATTCAAATAGAAAATCTCTTTTTGAGACGGGGAGAAAAATGGATTTTACAGGATGTTAATTGGCAGATCGAAAAAGGACAAAACTGGATATTATTCGGACTAAACGGAGCTGGGAAAACATCTATTTTAAATTTACTGAATGCATACACCTTCCCGACAAAGGGGAAAATTAGTGTTTTGGGTATGGAATTTGGGAAGACATATCTCGCGGAACGACTTCGGAAACAAATTGGCTTTGTTTCCTCATCCCTTCAACAAAAATTCCACCAGGGTGATAATGCATTTGAAGTTGTATTAAGTGGTGCATTTGCTTCCATAGGACTTTACGAAACACCTACAGATGAAATAAGAAACAAGGCAATTACATTACTCAAAAACCTTGGGTGCATCGATTATGCAAATAGAAATTACGAAACACTCTCCCAAGGGGAGAAACAACGAGTGCTGATTGCTCGTGCACTAATGGCAGATCCTCCATTACTAATTCTCGACGAGCCTACATATGGATTAGATTTTATTGCACGGGAAAAATTGTTAGAATCTATTGAAGAAATTGCGAAAAGTCCCAATGCACCCACCATGATTTATGTCACCCATCATGTAGAAGAAATCTTGCCAGTCTTCAATAAAACATTCCTACTGAAAGAGGGACAAGTTTTTGCCTCAGGAGACACAAATGAGTTAATCACGAGTGAACGGCTTTCCCAATTTTTCGAGCTTCCAGTTAGCGTGATTTGGAAAAACAGTAGGCCTCTGCTTTCTAAAGTTCAAATGGTTGAAAAATGATATAAAGTATAAAACACTATAATGATTAATTAATAACTATTAAAAAACCTAAAGGGTTCCGTTTCCTATCGCAAAAACGTCAATTTGCACAGGAAATTGCAAACCAAAATGTAATTCTTTTTGCACTATAAAATATAGGGCAATTTGTAAGGCTAGAGAGATTAAAAAATATTAGAAATAGCAAGGGTTTATCCCCTTGCTACTTCTGTTTTTAATTCCTAATTCTTCGGATTACGAATTACAAAGTTTGTAAACCATTTCTGCCTTCTCCGTGCCGATTTCGTGAAGGTATGAGTATTATTAGGCGGAGAATTTCCTGCTAATGTATATATAGGAAGCTTAAGAAGCAAATATAAGCGGAGATATTCCGATTAACTGCTCTATATAAGACAAAATCCAAAGATTTGGATACTATAACCGGAAAAACTCCCCTTATTTTTAAGGAAATATGGGTATTTCCCAATTTAACCGGAATTTTTCCGTTTATTTTTCACATACAGTGAAATCAACATTCAGTTATAACAGAGTCTAACCCTAAATAAAAAAACACCTTCTGTTTATCAATTTGAAAGTAAAAATGAAGAGTATTCTGCTGCGGTACACTGGCTATTGTACCCCCACATTTTAATATACAAATTCCGCCAAAATAATTATCGAAATCCCTTAATATCAACAAAAATAGACCTTCAAATTACCATACAATTTGAAGGTCATTTTGTATTACATTTTTAATGTTTGCGATAGTTAACGGAACCCGTAAAAAAACCTACTTTCCTTTTTTGATATTCGAAAGTAGGCTCCAAAATCTATTATTTCAAGGTTCCTTTATCATTATTCTTGTAGTTATTGCGTATAAATAATTTAAAATAGCTATCTATCAGTAAAGGATGAGGTTCTTTGTGTATGGATCTTGGCAGTCTTTCATCTAAACTAAATGAGTTAACATTTTCCTTAATATTATCAGGTTATAAAGCCTGTCCGCCAAATTGGAGTAAAAAGGGAAAAAGAACCCTCAATCATTCTCTTTGGTTTATTACAAAAGGAACTGGAGAAGTCGTGATCAATGGTAAAAAAAATGACCTTTCGCCAGGTAAACTCATAGTCTTTACTCCTGGTATGATCTGCGACAAAACAACTTCCCCTTCTAATCCTCTTGAGTTTTATTTTATACGATTTACTCATGCAGCGGCCTTTGAGAAAAAAGAGCAATGGCATTTCAAACTTCCACAGGAAATATCTTTTCCTTTACATGGAGTATATACAATTAAAAACAGCTCAGGAGTTGTCATCTTATTAGATGAAATCCACTCTTTATCTAAACGAAGAGGTTCAACGATAGCATTTAAACAAAAAATATTATTTCAAGAATTATTACTAACCTTATTACAGGACTTTCATGTTCAAACAATCTCAAAGGATACAAGACAAGTGATAGAGGAAACGATTAATTACATAGGTCATCATTATCATCAGGGAATAAACGTTACAGATTTGGCAAAGATAGCAGGCTTAAGTAAAAGTCACTACTCTAGACTCTTCAAAAAATTTACTGGTTACAGTCCGATTGAATATTTAACCCATCTACGAATTGATCGGGCAAAAGAACTGCTTGCCCATTCTGAAATAAGAATCAAAGAAGTGAGTCAAAATGTCGGGTATGAGGATGAACTGTATTTCAGTCGGATTTTCAAAAAAATAGTGGGGGTCTCCCCTACTCAGTTCAGTGATGAACAAAAATTGGCAGGACAATAACAAAGGATGGCTTAATCCTAAGATTAACCATCCTATTTATATATTAGAGCTATTTTAAACTTTAACCTTTACCTGCTTGCCTTTGGTCTGATTCATGCATAATTGATAGTACATGGATTGGTTTCTTAAAAGCTGTTGATGATTCCCTATTTCTACAATTCTCCCTTTATCTAAAACAATGATTTTATCTGCATACTGGATGGTTGAAAGACGATGCGCGATGATAATGGTTGTTCGGTTCTTTGACATTTCTCGTAAGGTTTCTTGAACCGCTTGTTCTGTTTCTGTATCAATATTGGCGGTCGCTTCATCAAGGATAAGTACATCATTGTCCGCAATCATGGCTCTTAAAAAGGAGAGCAGCTGCTTTTGTCCCGCCGACAACACGGTTCCTTCCTCTCCCAGCATGGTTTCATATCCTTGAGGCAGCATTCTAAAAAAAGAATCGACATTTACAGCCTTTGCCGCTTTTATGATTTCTTCATCACTTACATGTTTATGATTCAAGCGAATATTGTCAAAGACAGTCCCTGAAAAGACAAAGGCATCTTGTTGAATAATTCCAATGTGCTTCCTAAGGTCGTTTAAATGAACCTCTTTAATATTTATTCCATCAAGACTGATCGTCCCCTTTTGATTATCATAAAACCGGTTGATGAGTTGAATAATCGAACTTTTGCCGGCACCTGTCGCACCGACAACACCTACTGTTTCTCCTTGATTGATTCTAAAATGGACATCCTTTAATACCCATTCTTCATGTTGGTAAGCAAACCAAACATTTTGAAAAACGATGTTGCCCTGAACTTTTTCTGGAAGTTTCATAGGGTGAACAGGATTTAATATCGTTGGTTTCGTTTCTAAGGTTTCAAATATTCGTTCTGCTGATGCAAGAGCGGCTTGTATTTGGTTGAATCTGTCTGCTAATCCTCTGAGCGGTTCAAAAAACTGTCTGACATAATGTGTAAAGGCATACACCGTACCAAAGGTAATACTACTATCTAATACACTTCTCCCTCCATACCAAACTAAAAGCGCGAGCGAAATGTTTCCGAAAAGACCGATTGAAGGGTTAAAGATAGAATTAACTACGGTTTGATGCATCCCAGCCCGATAATGCTCCTCATTTAATTGATTAAACCGATCCAACTGTTTCCCTTCGCGGGCAAATAGTTGTATGACACTCATTCCAGAAAGATTCTCAGCTAGGTAGGAAAGAAGCTTCGAAAGAATCGTCCGAAGATTTCTCTGTGTTTTGCGCAATACCGTTTTAAAATAAAAAGTAACAATTGCAATAACTGGTATCACTAAAAAGCAGATCAGGGTAAGGTTTACACTCATATATAACATAAGGATAATGATTCCAATGAGAATCAGTACTTCTTTTACTAAGTTCACAATCACTTGTGAGTAGAGCTGATTTAGGGCTTCCACATCATGGGTAATCCTTGTCACTAGCCTGCCAATTGGATTTTTTCTAAAAAAACTCATTTGCATCAGGGAAAAATGCTTGAAAATTGCCTGACGAAAATCATATATTACATACTGCCCTGTATATTGAAGAATATTATTTTGAAAATACGTACAAATAGAAGAAACCAAAATCAATATGAAATAGATGATACCTAAATACATCAGCCCTTGGTAATCGTTCATCTTGATGTAAGAGTCAATGGCCACCTTAATAATAAATGGCTGAGCTAAGCTGGCTATGACAATAAAGAATGTCAACAAAAGCGCATATAAAATGAGCTTCCTATATGGCTTCGCAAACGTCAGCATTCCCTTTAATAATTGACGGTCGCCTATGGGGGGATGCATTCCCTCTTTTATTTTTCGTATGATTACCCCCTCCTTTTCTTAATGAGGATCTTTCTTCCATTAAGTGGTGGAAACGTTGAATGAGCAAATGAAAAATCCGTTGTTTGCTGGGCAAACATTTTTTTATAAATTCCATTCTTCTTTAAAAGGCATTGATGTGTGCCACTTTCCACCAATTCCCCTTGATCCAGCACAATGATTTGATCCGCTTCTTGTATCGTAGAAATTCGATGACTAATAATGATGGAGGTTCGACTTTTCATTTCGGATCGCAATGTGGTTAAAATAATGGATTCCGTCTTAGAATCAACGGCTGAAAGGCTGTCATCAAAAATAATGATTGGAGAAGGTTTGATCAATGCTCTTGCAATACTAACACGCTGCCGTTGTCCACCTGATAAGGAAAGCCCTCTTTCTCCTAATTCGGTCTCAAAATTATGAGGAAGATCCATAATATCATCATAAATGTGAGCTTGCTTTGCAGCATGCACGACTTGATCATCCTGATAAGGATTTGGGTCAAAGGCTATATTCTCTTTAATGGTTGAGGAAAATAAAAAATTGTCTTGTGGGACATATGCAACCGATGTACGAAGTGTTTTTAATGGCACATCACGGATATCCTGTTCATCAATAAAGATTGAATTTTTGGGAGGATTATATAAACGTAAGAGTAAATTGACTAAGGTTGATTTTCCGCTGCCTACTTTCCCGACAATGGCTAAACTAGTTCCTTTGGGGATGGTAATGTTAATATTCTTTAATGCGTACTTTTTACTTCTTTGGTATTTAAAAGATAAATTTTTAATTCTAATTTCACCTTGAAGTGAGATTATAGGGGTAATCCCTTCTTCATCTTTAATAGCCGGTTCCGTAGATAATACATGGCGAATTCGGTTATCTGCGGCTTTACCCTGCTGCAGGAGATTAATGACCTTCCCTATGTTTTCAATGGGGGCGATCAACAAAGATAAATACGTATTAAAAGCAACAAAGTCTCCAAGAGAAATGGCACTTTTCATCACTAAAATGGAACCAAATACAATAGAAATCAAATAACTTAGTCCGACAATTCCTTGACTTAATGAGGTGAAAAGCGAATTTGAAACAATTAACTGTTTGTTGAACTCGACATTGGACTGATTATCATTTGTAAACTTCTTACATTCTTCTTGCTCTTGAATATAAGTTTTAATGACACTGATTCCCGAACAAAATTCTTGAACTCGGCTTGTCAGTGTTCCTATCGCTTCTTGTACGTTTAGGGAATGCATTTGAATTTTGGACCGGAAACGATAGGCGATATACGTTAATCCTGGTAAAGGTAATAGGACCAGTAACGTTAAAAAGAGATGAATCGTACTAGCCATCATGAATACAGAGATCGAAATTAATACAGCCGCTTCCACCATCTGAAAATATCCCTGCATGACAATCTGCCTCATAATATTGACATCGTTTACGGCATGAGCCATCAAATTCCCAATTCGCTGGTTTTGATAATATTCAGCCTGCAATCTCTCCCAATGTGAAAACAGTAAAGTCCGTAAGTCCCGCTCTAAGATTCTTGACATCTTGAATATATAAATTCGGCCACTCGACCGAAAGAGAAAAGCTCCAATCCCGACAATGATAAACCAAAGAGACAACTCCCATAAATCCGAAACATGAATAGATTCATTTTGGAGCCCATCTGTGAACTTTTTTAATAAAACGGGAACAAATAATTGCAATACAAGGGAGAAGGTTAAAAGGATGGTTCCAAGCAAATAACTCCATTTATGTAGAACAAAATGTAGAACAAAATGCTCCTTAAAGATAGGTCTTTTTTTCATCATACCCCCTCCTTCATAAAGGAATATGCTTAGAATAACGCACCCTTCAACCAATCACAATGGATTTCCCCATCATCTTTCATGGATTATCATGCTTTAAAATAGGTATCTAAGAATCTAAATACCCTGACTCCTCCTTTTGTAATCATAATAATTCTGGCACCAGATGATAGTATATAAATAAAATTACCAGTCGAAAATTCATTTTATTAGGATTAGTTTGTATATATTTCATTTTATTTTTTCTATTCATTAATGTAAAATTCATAATAATTAACCATTATTAACCATTAGTTAAAATAAGAAGCTATATTTTTTTTTATTTCGAGCGGAAACAGGCTAAACAAAAAAATAGGTATATATAGAAAAAAGCCTCATGAGTGAAAATTCACCATGAGGCTTTATTATAGAGTTATCGAGAGTAACAAATAATTCATTGTGGGAACTTAGGACTCCGACCTTTTTGAGAATTTCTGTTTTATGTTTCTCGCCTCGGCAACATAACCTTTATTCATTTATTTACCTTATCTCTTGTTAAAGCCATTTTAAACTGTTCAATTAAAATAGGAACAATCTCAAAGGCATCGCCAACAATCCCATAATGACAGGTCTGAAAAATGGGGGCTTCTTTGTCCTTATTAATGGCAATGATTAACCCGGAATTTTTCATTCCCACTATATGTTGAATCGCACCAGAAATTCCAATCGCAAAATATATTTTTGGCGTTACTGTCACACCAGTTTGCCCTACTTGATGAGCGTGGTCGATCCAACCTGCTTCCACCACATCCCTGCTGGCACCAACAGCTCCTCCAAGAGTTTCCGCCAATTGGTGTATTAACTGAAATCCCTCGAAGCTCCCTAATCCTTTTCCGCCAGCAACAATGATGTCCGCTTCGTCGATTCTTACATTCTTTACAGTTTCCTTTACAATTTCCAAGACCTTTGTCCGAATATCTTCTTCCTTTAGGGATATTGTTTCTTCAACCATCTTGCCTGTTCTCCCAGATTGAGGGGTCAGCGCTTTCATGACTTTGGCGCGGACTGTCGCCATTTGTGGCCGGTATTTTTTACATAATATGGTCGCCATAATATTTCCGCCAAATGCCGGCCTGCTCGCCAATAGTAATCCCGTTTCCTCTTCAACATCCAGCTCCGTCGTATCCGCCGTCAAACCTGTCGGCAGATCGGTGGCTACCGCGCTTGCCAGATCTTTTCCCGTTGAGGTGGCCCCGAAGAGAATAATTTCTGGTTTATGTTTATCAGCGCACTCCAGCAGTGCCTTCATGTAGGTTTCGGTCCGGTAATGTTTAAAGATGGGTTGATCATATACATACATTGTATCTGCTCCAAATTCAAAAACGGTGTTCGTCAAATGTTTAACATTTTCCCCGATTAGAATACCCGCCAATTCCACTCCCCGTTTGTCTGCTAACTTTCTTCCAGCACCCAAGAGTTCAAGGGATACAGAAGCAACCACTCCATCCTTTTGTTCAATGAATACCCAAACACCTTTGTAATCTTGGAAATCCAATTACACTCCCTCCTTTGTTTCAAACAGTTCTTTCTTTTGAAGCAGGACAGAGAGCAATTGCTCTACTTGTGAAGTTGGGTTGCCTTCAAAGAACGTTCCCCCTGCCGGTTTTTGCGGAGCCCAAACTTTGGAGACAATCGTTGGGGACCCCTTCAAACCAAGCTGCTTCACATCTACCTCTTCCAGGTCATCAACCGACCAGATATGAGGGTTATATCTGGCAGCTTTTATCATGTTTGGAAGCGGAGAATACGGCACTTCATTGATTGTTTTTTCAACGGAAAACAAACACGGCATTGTCGATCGGACGACTTCGTATCCGTCCTCCAACTTACGATGGACAATGGCATATCCCTCGTTTTGATTGATTTCCACTACTTTGTTCACAGAAGTCAGTGGTGGAATATCGAGCCTTCTTGCTATTCCGGGTCCAACTTGACCGGTATCTCCATCGATGGACATTTTTCCGCAAATGATCAAATCAACTGGTTTCGTTTTTGCAATTTTTTCGATCGCCTTTGTAACTGCATAGCTCGTTGCTAATGTATCTGCACCCGCAAACCGGCGGTCCGTGATCAAATAGCCCTCATCTGCGCCTATTTCAATACATTTTTTAATCGCAGTGACCGCTGGAGGCGGTCCCATCGTCACAACGGATACGATTCCTCCATACCGATTCTTTAAACGCACTGCCTCTTCAACAGCATGAGCATCATACGGATTCAATATAGCAGGCGCCGTTCTGCGGTCCATCGTGTTTGTCTTTGGATTCATTTTGATAATTTTGGTGTCAGGTACTTGCTTGATACAGGCTACAATATGCAGCATTTAACCCCTCCCTTTTAATTAAAAAGCACATGGTTCCTTTACTTACAGCAATTTGAAACTTGCAGGCTGTATTCCGGCTAAATAGCCTTTTTACGCCCGTTTAATTTACTTTATTAATAGGGATGTCCTTACATTCGAATTTTCTGACAAATATCTATGTAAATGTTGCCAACGAAAAGCCAAAATAAGAAAAAAACCGCACGAGTGAAGGAATCACAGTGCGGTTATGGGGTCAAAGACCAACCATTGCTCATCTATGTTTTATCATTTGCTGGACTGACTACGAATCGATTCTAACAGAGACGACACGCATATATCTAAATTTAATTTATTAATGAAAAAGGAAAAAACATATTAATGTGGTACACCTATATCAGTAACTTCTGCATAGCACCATATAACACAAGGTGCTTCCTCACGTTCTATTCAGCTGGCGTGTATTAATAACTTCGACTAAATTATTACACTAAAAACTAAAAACCAAAAAATTTAGGTTTCTAGGGAATTCTGGTAAATCGCACAAAGAGTCCAATATATATATATATATATGAAAAAGAACTTAACTTTATGGCTAGTCCTTTTCAAGCGCCTTCTACACATCGTGAGCCAAATCAATACAACCTTCCTTCTAGGTCCCTTGATATCTATTGCATATTCAAACTAATAACTATGGACAAATTTTGTATCAACACTGGTAGTAAAAAAATAGACAATAAGACTAGGAGTTGATCCAATGAGTAACTTTTTACGTGTAAATCGACATAATAATTAATCTTTATTAACTATTAGTTAACTTAGTTCGTAGTCTTCAAAGGTTTTCAATTCTCTTAATCTAAAAAAATTAGATTGACAAAATTAATATGAGAATTTTATACTTTAATTGTTAACCAATACATAAAATTAGTTAACATTAAATTTAGGGGGGATATGATGTTTAAGTCACACGATCAACTAAAAATGTGGATTTTGAGTGCTTTATTTGCAGCAATTATCGGAATTCTGGCCCAAGTTACAGTCCCATTGCCACTTGTTCCAATTACAGGACAAACACTTGCAGTTGGTTTAGCAGCAACAATTTTAGGCTCTAGATATGGCACTTTTTCTGTTATTTTATATGCCTTAATTGGCGCTATAGGCATTCCCGTTTTTAGTGAAATGTCAGGTGGGTTCGGGGTGATTGTTGGTCCTACTGGCGGTTATATTGTTGGATTTATCCCGGCAGCATTTTTAACAGGTTTTATATTAGAAAAAACTAGTTTCACTGTCATGAAAGGTTTGATCGCAAATACGATCGGAATGCTTGTTACCCTGTCCATTGGGACCGTTTGGCTAAAAATTGCGGTCGAAATGACATGGGCGGATGCATTTATTTCAGGATTTTTACCATTTATTGTAGTTGGTTTAATAAAAGCATTTTTAGCATCATGGATTGGTACTACGGTCTATAACAGACTTGTAGCGGCAAAGCTTTTACCTTCATCTCATCAAGTAGCCAGTTAAATAAAAAGAGCGACTCTCGAATGTGAGAATCGCTCTTTTTATTTATTCAATAATATAAATTCTTTACATTGTAATAATCAAACTTTCATTTATCCTTGGTTTTGGATTCAATAATTCGTACTAGTTCCTCAATAATATCGTTTAACTTCATCATGCTTGTATCTTTCCTAAGAATATTGGAAGTTTTATAAATCAAAATTTCTTCTTGCTCTCTCACAAAAATGCCTCCATTCTTAATATTATTACAAACTTTCAGCACTTAATTTAAATTTTACTTATATATGTAATTTACATATATAATAACTCATTTTATACATAAATGTAAATTACATATATGAATTTTCTCACAAATTCGTATTATTAATTACATTCTAACTTCAACAAATAATTGTGTAAAATAGATAAAAGTCAATTATGGTTAATTATCAGTTAACCATAATTGGTATTACATGTTTATGAAGTAATAGGGAATAACGACAAATACTTTCCATTCTTTGTTTTTCGCTAGTAGAATTACTCATAAATCCTCACTTATAGGGAGGAACCATCGCATTTCATAAGAAAGTGACGATGGAAACTCATCATACTCAAACAGGAAAGTAAGAAAGAGTATTGAATTATACATTTACAAGGTAAAAATCTTGTAACTAATCGGAAAGGTTGTGAGTTTATGAGACTTCTGGATGTACAGCCTAAGAAAAACTTTAGCTACATCTTCGTTCAATTTCCAGGAATGAAAATGAATGTCCCTATGCTCTCCAACAATGATGGAAAGGTGGTGAACGAAGATGTTGCTTTATGTGTCCAATTAAACAGCAAAGAGAAGGTTAATAATTTATACCTTGTACGTACAGAGAGTATAAAACCGTTTGACTTCTCTGATGAAGAAATTGGAGCAAAAGCATTTTTTCGAGTCATTAAGAAAAAAGAAATCTCTCCAGACTCACCCACGAAGGAATCCGAAGATTTCGTCACGTTGATTACAGATGAGGTGTCTGTTGTGCAAAAGAAAACAGCAGCAGGATATGAATTCGTCTTAGTTTTAAATAAACGTGAAATTGGAATGGTCGCTTCGATTGAAGAAGAAGTTTTACAAACAGATGAAGTAGCTTTACAGCTTCATGAGGAGTCGAAAGAAAGTGCCATTGTTAAAACAAGTAAGAAAAAAGAAATGATTGTCTATGGAAGGAGGGCCAAAAAGAGGTTATCCTTTGGAGGCCATGTCTTTCAAGATACTGAAGTTATAGATCCAATCCGAATGTTTTTGGAGGGCGTTAAAAGAAAAGTTATGGTATTCTCTCCTGCCGCATTAGACTTTATCGGTCCAGGTGATCACAACCAACCCATTTTTATCATGAGGGGAGGCTAAAAGCGATTATCCAAAAAGGTATAGACAATTTCATACTAGTAACAAATCGAAACATTAGGATTAAATGGATAATCCTTCTCGATTGAATAGATATAAAAAAATAATAAGGAAAGGAATAAACTCGCTATATCCAACTTTCTTTAAGGAGAATGAAGCAAATTTAAATATATTAAAAGGACTTAACCACGGGGTTAAGTCTTTTTTATTTATTAAACATAATAAAGGTATTACTGGAAAAAATAATATTGTTTAGAAAATTTTTCTCGAAAGGGGAATTTACCATGCCTGATCAGAATCACTATCATCTAATTCCACTTAGCGAGAACGTAGAGGAAAACATTAAAAGACTAGAAATTGAACTCGGAAATAGCGATGATTTATCAATCAGAAGACTTAGAGTTGCCACTAAAAATGTAGCAATTTTACATATTGAAGGAATCGTTGATGAACAAAGCATAAATGAAAATGTAATCAGCCCGATTATACAACTTCATAAAGAAACCCCTTCTTTTAAAACAGTGAATGATATAGCTGATAAAATGGTTCAAATTATTTCTGTGCCCTCTATCCAGTTTATCTTAGATTGGTCGGAGCTTTTAGATAGCATTTTGGCAGGAAATACAGTTATTTTTATCGATGATTCTTCAAAAGCAATCACTCTAGGTACTAAAAAAATTCAATCCCGATCGATTACGGAACCGACTACACAAACCGTTATTAAAGGTCCGAAGGATAGCTTTACAGAGAATCTTAGTACAAACATATCATTGGTTCGATCTAGAATTCAAAATGCGAAATTAAGGCTTAAATCAACAAAAGTAGGAAGTGTAACAAAAACAGATGTAGGGATAATGTACATTGAAGGAATTGCAGATCACAACATTGTCATGGAAGCTATGTCAAGGATAAATAAGATTAAGATAGATAGCATCCTTGAAGCAAATTATATAGAAGAAGCAATACGAGACAACAGAAAGACACTCTTTCCTCTTATGCAAAGTTCTGAAAGACCTGACGTAGTTGCTGCGAATTTATTAGAAGGCAAAATTGCTATTATTATCCAAGGAACTCCATTTGTTTTAATTTTACCGGTAATTCTTATTCAGTTTTTTCAATCTCCAGAGGATTACTATGAAAATAATGTTTTCAGTTCTTTTTTGAGATTAATTCGAATTGGCTCTTTCCTATTGAATATGTATGCCTCTGCCATATATTTAGCTTTAATTACGCACCATCAAGGGTTAATCCCTACTACATTAATGGTCACGTTAATGGCACAAAGAGAAAGGGTTCCTTTTCCAGCAATCATTGAATTATTACTGATGGAACTTGCATTTGAAGTTCTAAGAGAAGCTGGAGTTCGGATGCCTAGAGCAATTGGTCCAGCCGTTTCCATTGTTGGAGCACTCATTTTAGGTCAGGCAGCAGTGGAAGCGGGATTTGTTTCTGCTGCCATTGTTATCATTGTAGCCACGTCAGCTATAAATAGCTTTACACTTCCGAATACAAATATTGTTAATACTGCAAGAGGCTTGCGGTTTCTGCTAATTTTTTGTTCTGCTTTTATAGGATTTTATGGGATTTTATTACTTACCTTATGTATTCTAGTACATCTTTGTAGTTTACGATCTTTCGGTGTACCTTATGTTGCTCCTTTTGCACCATTCAGAATGGGCGCTCAAAAAGATAGCTTAATTCGTTTTCCGATTACTTCTTTAAACATGAATGATACAGAGAGTAAAAAAGAAACTAAAATCAAATGAATTCAAGTAGGAGTTACAAATGAGAAAACTGGTCGCTTTGCTTTTCATCCTCATGTTAATCCCTGGCTGTTCCAATTATAGAGAGTTAAACCAATTAGGCCTTGTCATTGCCATGGGAATAGATGTCTCTCAGGATATTGATAATGGATATCGGGTTACTTTCCAAGTGATTAACCCAAGTCAATTATCTCCTACAGGGGTTTCTACCGGGATACCCGTTTCTAACTATACGGCAGAAGCAGTGACATTAGTAGATGCCTATCGAAGAGCATCAAATATTATTCCGAGATATAACGACGTTACACACCTATCACTGGTCGTCATTAGTGAAGAGCTGGCACGAAAAGGAACAGGTCTGGTATTTGACGCATTTGAACGAGGAAAACAAGCAAAATCTACTTTTCCGGTTTTTATTGCACGAGGAACTTCAGCAGAAAATGTACTGGGGGTAGTTGAACCACTTGAATCAAATCCAACAAAAAGTGTAGGAAGTACCAGTGAAAACAATCAAAAAATTTATGGTATTTCAAAAACTACGCCCTTACATGAAGTCATTGCTACTCTTTCAAGTGAAGGAAAAGACCTGCTATTACCAGGGATTAAACTAAATAAAAAACTAACATCCAAAAACCAAAACGACAATATAAATAATATAAAACCATCTGTTATTGAAGTTAGTGGTTTAGCGATATTTAAAAAAGATAAATTGGTAAGCTGGTATGATGGAGAAATGGCTCGAAACGCCAATTTAATTTTATCAGAAATAGATACTACATCATTTCCTTTACCCTGTAAAGAAAAGAATATGACACTTATTACCAAAAGAAGTAAAGGGACAATGAAAACCCTTTTAAAGCCTATTCCCACTTTACAAGTCAACATAGCAATAAACACTGAAATATCTGAAATGAATTGTACTAAAGATCTAACTGACAAAAAAGTGTTAACAGATATTGAAAAGGATTTAGAAAAAGAAATAATAAGACAAGTACAGCGAACCATTCAAATCTCACAGGGTTCAGGAACTGATGTGTTTGGATTTGGATCCACACTATCAAAAGAAAATCCTCGTTATTGGAAAAAACACAAAAAAGAGTGGAACACCATTTTCAGCAAGGCAAAAGTGGAGGTTAACGTAAAAGCTTCTATAAATGATTCTGGCCTTGTAACGAATCCCTATGAACCTAAATAATAGCAAAGAGGTATACAGCTATGTCTAATGTGAAAATTGATGGATATCAACTTTTCTGCTTAATCGTCCTTTTTTTGTTTGGGACCACCATTTTTTTAGATATTGGCAGTGGAGCAAAACAAGATGCTTGGATTCTAACCCTTATCTCACCTTTTACTGGATTAATTTTATTCACGATATACTATCAACTTCATAAGAGATTTCCTACTCTTCCCCTAACAGAATATGTAAGGAAAATTTGGGGTAAGTTCCTAGGAAGTATCATTAGTTATTTTTATATTATTTATTTTATTTATATAGCATCAAGAGTTTTGCGAGATATTGAAGAAATACTAATTAATTCTGCTTACTACAAAACTTCAATCACGGTTGTTGGTATTTGTATGATGTTTACCTTAATCTACACGGTAAATTTCGGGTTTGAAGTATTTGCAAGAGTAGCATGTATTTGCTTTTTATTGATTGGTCTAACTTTATTAATGATAAATATTATGTATATCATAACGGATCTAATCCATATCGAAAATCTAAAACCAATCCTTGCAGATGGATGGAAACCAATTGTTAAAGCAATACCGTTAAATGTAACCGTTCCTTATGGGGAATTAATTACATTCTCAATGATCTTCCCCTATATGAATAAACAAACAAAAATATTGAAGACGGGAATGATGGCAGTACTATTTGCAGGAACTTATTTTACCTTAAACATTCTTTTATTAATTTGTGTACTAGGAACTGACGTCTTATCAAGATCTTCATTTCCGGCACTTAAAGCAGCCAGTTTTATAGATATTGCAAGATTTATTCAACGCTTAGATTCTTTTGTCATCATTTTAGTTGTGTTCTTAGGATTTATTAAAATAACCATGTTTTTCTTTTGTGCAGTCATTGGAATGAACACACTATTTAAAATAAAACCTAGTGCACTATCCAATTATTCAGTAGGAGGAATCATATTACTAACGTCCATTATGATCTCACCAAGTTACCAAAGTCACTTAGACGAAGGACTAAAAATCGTTCCATACTTGTTTCATATACCTTTACAAATCGCCATCCCTCTTTTACTGTTAATCACTGTCATAATTAAGGAGAAAATAAAAAAAATAAATACTTAATAATTAAAGTAAGTTATTTCCTAGTTCGTTTGTGAGAGAATATTATGATCAGTAGTATGATGAAGAATATGAAGATAAGAAAATAATCTTCTCCCTTAGCTACTTTTAATAATTTACTTAGACTAAACCAAGCTTCGTAAAAATCATGGCCTTGTATTATGTCTATTAGAACAATTAGAGCTATTGTACTTAATAATATAAAAATTAGAATTCCTGCTGTAAGCACATCATTCACCCACAAGTTCTATTATTGTCATTCAACTAGTATCCTTACTATAATTAACAAGATTTTTTATTCATAACCATAAAATAATACTGAATAATCAATAGGCTCTCTACAAAAAGCGATTTTTTGTATATCTAATTTCCTTTTCATTCCTTTTTGATAGAATCAAATCTAAAACAGCAGAACAAGCAAACTGACAAATAGCATGCTTCATTGACCATTCATAAAAAGTATGTTAATCTCATGAAAAAAGTGCGGGCACCGGAAGAGGTGCCCGCACTTTTTCAGTGAGAAATTTAGGCCAACAAATCGGATTCTCATTTAATGTTTGTTCGGTTTATTTATTTAAAAGACTTTAATTATTCTAGTTTTAGTTTTTCGGCTCACTGTCTTTATCAATCGAAACTACGCAAAAATTGATAGATCCGGAATCATCATCTTCACTCAGACCTCCGCCTGTCAGCAGTCTTTTATTTGGATCCACTCCTGGGATGGTTGTTACCTTCCCTGTTCCATCTCCAATGGACGCTCCCGGCACTCGAAAGGTTGAGACGTTGATGACTTCAATGGATTCTTCCTTTGGTTTTTCCAGCTGAGGAACCCAATCATAAGGAACTCGGTATGCACGATACACCATGTTCACAGAAAACTTTCCAGCAATTTTGTTGTAGTGTGGGTTAATATATTCCCAAACCAATTCATGTTCAGGTGTCACTTCAAATATTCTTCCATCAGAACCTTGTGTAATCAATGTGTTACCGTTTGGAAGGCGCTGAGCAGAGCTAATATAAGGGCTGTAAAATTTCGAACCATCGGTGAATAAAACATTTCCTGCTTCTTCCGGTGTATACTGCCAGGTAATTTCCAATGTCACTGGATTAATTTGCAGTACCCTTGAATAATCACGTACTGCATTGTTAGTTCCAATGGGTGAAGCGGGATTTGGCGCACCATATCCACCAGCCCCTCCGTTATCATAGACTAATAGATCCCCTTCTCCTGGAAGTCCGTTTGGAATCATGTGAAGGTGATGTTGTCCAATAATCCAACCAATTTTCTTCGTCTTTTCATTTTCATTAAAGTCAGGACCCAATTTCCAAACGATCTCACCGGTCTCTTTGCTAATGATTGCCAGTATATTCGCATTTCTTGCATCAAATATAATATTGTCAGGATGGAATCTTCCATCTCCATCATCGTACCAATGATTCGGCCCTAATGTTGAAATGCTATTAATGTGAAGCCAGTCTCCAACTACTCCCGTTACAAGTGATGGGTTTCGGAACAACACATTTTTAGCATTTTCATCAAACCTGAATTCATCAAAATGCTCATTTGCCCTCCAGGTCCAGACAATTTCCCCATCCCAAGTCACCTCAATGATTTTGTCGTCCAATAATTCTTTGTCTGAAATATTTTGGTTATACACATTTTCATGAGTTAGGATTAAAGTATTACCTCTATCCGTTAGCGGCCTTTCTTGCGGTCCATAATAACCTACAGAGGAACCTTCTCTCTGAAAATCGTGATGCTGTCTTGCAACAAATCGAGGTTCATTATCTGGATCCTCAACCCATTCTGTCTTATCAAATTTCCAAACGATGTTTCCTTTCCAGTCAACTTGTACTAAATCTATTTGATCCTGAAAAGCATATCTACCGTCGCGTTCACCTGTTGTTCCTAATACATAACCACCAGGCAATATCTTATTAGGAAATCCCCCTAATCCTGCCCACAGCTGAACTTCATCTCCATTCATATTGATCAGCAAAGCCCCCTTTGCCGATGGATAAATCGTATAGCCATTGTTAGCTTTTTCCTTGTTATATACCGTTACTCCCGTAGGATAAATCGTTGGATGTCCCATATAATATCTTCCTCCTAGAATTTTAGTAATCTTTGAATGAAATAGATTTTAATATTGTTAATTTACTTTTGAACCAATGACTCCATAACGATACAATACCTTCCTGCCAAACCATTCAACGACCCGATCGGTTAAGAAGCCCATCAATCCAAGGCTGATTAAACCAACGAATATCCAATCCGTACGGAAAAACAAGCGAGAATTCCAGATTAAATATCCTACCCCTTCGTTAGCCGCAATCATTTCTGCCCCGACAATAGCCATGAACGAAGTACCCATTGCTAATCTAACTCCAGTGAAGATGTATGGCATTGATGCTGGAATAATCACATGCACCAGGATTTGCCATTCAGATGCCCCCATGCTTTTGGCAGCTCGAATTTTGTCCTGCTCAACAGCAAGTACGCCAGTCAACGTATTGATGATTACAATAAACAACGTCGCATAAATTATAGGAGCTATTTTTGATTGTTCTTCATCATATCAAGCTTCATGTAACAAAAAAAAGCACGAAACCCTTTCGGAGCATTCAAAACTTGAATGATGAAAGGGATACGTGCTTTTGGTTGACCAATCAGCGTTTGATATTTGTATTAACATTAAGTAATGCCAGCTAATAAAGTTTTAATATTTTTATATTAATCCTTATAATTCATATGTGTCAAGTTGGTTTTAAAAATATTATTATATTTTTCTGTTTTTTAGTTTTTTTTGGCACTATGGCAAATATTACGCTTATAAATAGTATTGTTATTTTATATTTTTGCAAACTTTATATTATTAACCCATTGTTTTTTATTGACATTCGTAATGATTTGATTTAATATGACAAAGGTAAATGGAATAACAAAAATCATTTGTTTGTGGACTTTTCTAGAGAAATCTCTATTTTCGCCACACAGCTCTTATATAGCTGTGTGGCTTTTTTGTTTGTTTTTTTAGAATGAAAGGGGAAAAAACATGAAAACTTGGCAATATGCACTAATTGTATTAATAGGAGGCTGCTGTTACGGAGCCTTATCAACTTTTGTAAAGCTTGCTTATTCCGCTGGCTTTACTAGCAGCGAGGTGACAGGAAGCCAATTCTTAATGGGGACTCTTTTAATCTGGATAGCAGCTCTTTTTTCAAAAAAGAAAAAACTGACACTGCCGAAAATAGGCAAATTACTTATATCAGGTATTCCACTTGGTTTAACAAGTCTATTTTATTACCAATCACTGCAATCACTTAACGCTTCGCTTGCGATTATCTTTTTATTTCAATTCGTCTGGATTGGCAGCTTATTTGAGTGGGTATTTAATAAAAAGCCACCAACACTTGGAAAAATTGTTTCTATTGGTATTCTAATTATTGGTTCCATTTTTGCGTCTGGAATCATTGGAGTGGGCCTTGAAGACATAACTTGGCAAGGAATCGGATGGGGAATGCTTTCCGCTTTGACCTATACCACTTTTATCTTTGTTAGCAGTTCTGTTGAAAAAGATACACCAGTGGTGCAAAAGAGTGCCCTATTTACCACTGGTGGTATGATTACTGTTTTTATCCTTAGTCCGCCAACAGGGTTGCTGCAATTACCAGTTTTAATGGAAATTGCACCATACGGTTTTTATCTTGGTCTACTAGGAGTAGTCTTGCCGCCGATTTTATTTACCATCGGGATGCCACATGTTGGACCAGGTCTTGGGACCATTTTAACGTCCTCTGAACTTCCAATAGCAGTAATATTATCCTCGATAGTCTTATCAGAACACGTAAGTATGTCCCAATGGCTTGGGGTTGTTTTAATATTGGGTGGAATTGTAGCAGGAAATCTGAAGATATCTCATACTAAGAAGAAGAAAAAGTCTACATCGTTAGAATTGGAATCTGCCTCTTAGGATTAGCAGTCCGGATGTAGAGGTCACATGAAGTAAAAAGAAGTGCTAGGAACCTTCCAGAAATTTTGGGGTGCCTGGCACTTTTTTATTGGGAGTGATGGAGTACCACATTCTCCCCCTGTATCAAAGACTGCAATTTCAGCTGGAACATATTACTCATTAATATTTAGAGTTTTCTATATTAATATAGTACTAATGACTTAATTTCTAATTTTTCAAGTATTATACTATTTTGAGGAGGCATTTATGCTGAAAAAAGTAATCTCGACTATTGTTTCCAGCTCAATACTGTTAACTGGTATTTTTACCGTTTCCATCATAACTCCACAAGAAGCGAGTGCATCTTCCTATAATGAGCTGGCAGACCGTCCATTTATGGGCTGGAGCAGCTGGAGTTCCATTCGTAAAAAGCCAACAGAGGAAAAAATCAAGGCCGCTGCTGATGTAATGGCAGCGAAATTTAAGTCGCACGGATATGAATATGTTAACCTTGATGATTATTATATGTTGGATTGGAGGACTACCGTTGATGAATATGGCAGATGGGCGGTAGACCCAAAGAAATTCCCAAATGGTATGAAAGCTCTTGGGGACTACATCCATAATAAGGGTTTGAAGTTCGGCCACTATGTTACCCTTGGTATCCCAAAAGCAGCGGTGGATCAAAATACTCCGATCGAAGGAACTCCGTACCACGCAAAAGATATCGTGGATCTTAGCAAAGGCGAAAAGAAAAATTTTAATTTTGACAAAATGTATGCCATTGATTATTCAAAGCCCGGGGCGCAGGAATATATTGATTCCTGGGCTAGGCTGTTTGCTTCCTATGGAATTGATTACCTAAAAATTGATGGTGTTCGGAACCAGGATATAGCAGATGTTGAGGTATGGGCTAAGGCATTGAAGAAAACCGGCAGACCGATTCATGTGGAGTTGTCTAATAATCTTGATATCAACCACATTGATACTTGGAAAAGCTTATCCAATGGTTGGCGGACGGATCACGATGTGGAAGCCTATGGGACGCCTTACCTTGTCTCTTGGAAAAAGATATCAAGAAGGTTTGATGACGCCGCTGAGTGGCAGCAACATGCTCAGCCAGGTAGCTGGAATGACTTTGATTCACTAAATGTCGCAAACGGAAGTAAGGATGGGATTTCAAATGATGAAAAACGTTCTTACGTATCACTATGGGCGATTGCCGCATCTCAGTTTGTAATTGGAAATGACCTGTCAAAGCTGGATGATTACGGGGTTAATCTTTTAACAAATGACGAGATCATTGGAGTAAACCAAAGTGGTGTGGCAGGAAAACGTTTATACAAAGAGACGGACTCTCAAGTATTCTATCAATCCCTTCCAGACGGTTCATACAATATAGCACTCTTTAATACCGGCTCTTCTACTCAAAATGTAAGTGTCAAATGGGAAGATTTAGGATTCAAGAGATCCGCTTTCGTGCGTGATTTGTGGAGCCATCAAGATTTAGGAAGTACGGAAAAAGGTTTTACAGCAAAGCTTCACACGCATGATTCTCGTATGATTCATGTAGTTCCAGCTTCTTCGCTTACAGTCTCGCCGAAAAGTGGTGCAATTGAGGTTAATCCTGCCAATCTTACGTTCAAATGGAGCGCACAAACCAGTGCTGAAAGTTACAATGTACAGATGGCAACAGATTCAAGCATGAAAAATATAATCTTTGATCAAATCGTTTCTATCCCAACTGTAAATGTAGAGGAACTTGATAAGGATACACTTTACTACTGGAGGGTATCATCTGTGTCAGGTGGCAAGGAAACTCAGGTCGGCATCTATTCCTTTCATACTGAACTAACAACTACCCCAGCCAAACCAAGTGGAATTATGGCAAACAGAAGTAATACAGATTCAGTTTCACTTACCTGGAATCCATCATTTGGTGCAACCTCCTATACAGTCTACCGCAAGAAGGTTAATGGATTTGGAGTGAGCAGTGATTACAAACCTATCGCAGAAAATCTAACTGCGACAAACTTTCTAGATAAAAGTGCTAAGCGCTACACTGGCAACACGTATTCGTATTTTATAACAGCACACAACACAATAGGCGAAAGCACAAATTCCTTTGAGACTACGACGGAAAAACAATCCCCTGCCCAGGTGGCAGCACTGATTGTATTTTTGTTTCTACTAATCATTTCAAAATTCTATACTATTGCTAAGGACAGATTTAAAGATTCAAAATCTAGTATACCGCAAAGGACAGTTGCTTAAATTTCTATGAGGGGGAGACATCTTTAATTCCCCTTCCCCTTACCGTTTTAATGACCTCACTAAACTAATCCTCTTTTCACCTACCCTTTTTATTGTGTCGTATTCTTGGTATTTATTATTCTTTTTTTGAGAATACAGTTTATTTATTGATGCTCTAATACTGGAACAATACCCACAATTTGTACATCTACCTTCCTCGAACATTCTTAATGCCATACATTCCGGACATTTATGGATATCCATCGAAATCCCCCCATTATCCCTTTGTTAATTAATAAATAATATGTAGGGGTAAGGGTATATATCATAAATAAGTCCATAAAAATAAATCGCCGGAGAAAAATTTTTCTCCAGCGATTTATTTATCTTTTTATAGATACATATTAGGATGCATTTTCAAACTGACTATTATATAGCTCAGCATAAAAGCCATTTTTCGAAAGTAGTTCTTCATGATTTCCACTTTCAATTATGTCTCCATCCTTCATCACAAGGATTAAGTCTGCATTTTTAATAGTAGAAAGTCGGTGAGCAATGACAAATGAAGTTTTTCCGACAGTTAATTTATCCATTGCCCGTTGAATCAATACTTCTGTTCGAGTATCCACCGAACTTGTCGCCTCATCTAAAATTAGTAATGGTTTATTATCAATCATCGCCCTTGCAATGGTAATAAGCTGTTTTTGCCCAGCTGAAAGATTTGCTTTATCGTCGAGAATCGTATCATATCCCATTGGCAGGGTTTTAATAAAGTGGTGCAGCCCCACTGATTTGCAGGCAGCCTCTACCTCTTCATCACTTACTCCATCTCTTGAATAAACAATATTTTCACGAATCGTTCCTTCGAAAAGCCAGGTATCTTGTAGCACCATACTAAATAGACCATGAATGTTTTCCCGAGTTAATGTATTGATTGGAACACCGTCAATCAATATTTCACCACCGTTGTATTCATAGAAACGCATTAGCAGGTTAACCAATGTTGTCTTCCCAGCACCTGTAGGCCCGACAATCGCCACTTTTTCCCCTGCCTTAGCTGTAGCTGAAAAGTTATTGATGACCATTTTATCTTCACTATAGCCAAAGCGTACATTCTTAAACTCGACATCACCAATTGCATTTTCAAGCTTTTCTTTTTTATCACTTTCATTTGCAACTTCTTCTTCAGCGAGAAATTCAAAAACACGTTCACTAGCAGCTGCTGTTGACTGGAGGTTTGTAGCTGCCTGAGCAAGCTGGGTAAGCGGCTGGGTAAACAGACGGATATAGAGCATAAAGGCAACAATCACACCAAATGAAATCATATTATTCACGGCAAGAACTGCCCCAACGATACAAACAACGACAAAGCCAAAATTACCAACAAACATCATTAATGGCATCATAAGCCCTGACATGAATTGAGATTTCCATGCGCTCGTATATAGTCTTGTGTTAATCTCATGGAAGGTTTCCCTTGCTTCTTTCTCTCCGTTATAAACCTTCACCACATTGTGGCCTGAATAAATTTCTTCTATATGACCATTCAATTTTCCTAGCTCTTTTTGCTGCTGAGCAAAGTATTTTTGCGATTTGGAAATAATGAAGGTCATTAAACCAAACCCAACTATAGTAGACAAAATTGCTGCTATGGCCATGATCCAATTAGTGTAGAACATCATGATGAGCGTACCAAGAAACATAGTTATTGCTGAAACAAGAGTACTTAAACTTTGATTCATCGTTTGACCAATCATATCTACATCGTTTGTAACACGACTAAGGACGTCTCCGGTACTTGTTGCATCAAAGTATTTTAATGGTAAACGGTTAATTTTGGTTGAAAGATCACTTCGTAAGTTCTTTGAAACACGCTGCGTGACTGTAGCCATAATGAACCCTTGTATATAGTTAAATACAAACCCTAAGCCATAAAGGATTGCCAGAAGTGTTGCGACCTTGACAACAGCATCAAGATCAATGCTCGTCATCATTCCTTCTGTAATCAAATCTGTAATCTCACTAAGTAGATCTGGTCCAATAATACTGAAAACAGCACCTGCCATTGCAAGGATCAATGCAATGACGATAGCTGGTAAATATACCTTACAATAGGAGATGAGCTGCTTTATCGTTTTCTTAAAATCTATGGTCTTTCCAGCAGATCCTCCGCTTCTACGGGAGGTTTTCATGCGATTTTCACTTTTCTTCTTAACCAATTTCAAGCTCCTCCTTTGACAACTGAGAATAAGCAATCTCCTGATAAACACTGCAATTTTGCATCAACTCATTATGTGTTCCAATGCCAACTACTTCCCCTTCGTTAAGTACCACGATCCGATCTGCATCCTTAATGGTACCGATACGCTGGCCCACAATTAATGTAGTGGCATCTTTTGTTTCTTTTTTGAGTTCGGACCGCAGTACTCGATCGGTCTTATAATCAAGCGCTGAGAATGAATCATCAAAAATATAAATTTCTGGTTCTCTATAAACTGCCCTTGCGATTGATAATCTTTGTTTTTGGCCGCCAGAAATATTGGTACCGCCTTGTGCAATAGCACCGTTATACTGGTCTTCCATCTTTTCAACAAATTCAGTTCCCTGTGCAATATCAATGGCCTTTTTGACAACTGATTCATTTTCTGAAATTTCCCCATTGTCCCCATAAGCAACATTCGAAGTAACTGTACCGCTGAATAACACTGCTTTTTGCGATACATAACCGATTTTTTTGCGTAACGAATCCTGGGTATATTGTTTAACGTTCACACCATCCACCAACACTTCCCCTTCTGTTGCATCAAAATAGCGAGGAATTAGGTTGAGTAGTGTACTTTTACCACTGCCTGTTGAGCCAATAAATGCTACCGTTTCACCTTTACTAGCAGTGAAACTTATATTTCGAAGGATATACTGTGCTGCATCAGGATATTTAAAACTTACATTTCGGAATTCAATTTCTCCAGAAAGACCCGTTTTCCCTTCTATCACGTTTCCATCAATGATTGTTGCTTCGGTATCAAGCACTTCTTTAATACGTTTTGCAGAAACAGAAGCACGTGGAAGCATGATAAACACAAATGAAAGCATCATAAAGGCCATAATAACCTGCATGGCGTAAGACGAAAATACAATCATATCCGAGAACAAGGATAATTTATCCGTTTGTGCAGCTCCATTAATTAAGAAGGCACCAATCCAATAGATTGCTAGACCCATACCTGACATGATGATCCCCATAGTCGGCATCATAATCGCCATCGCCCGGCTAGTGAAGAGATTTGTATTTGTAAGCGCACTGTTGGCTTCTTCAAATTTCTTCTCCTGATAATTACTAGCGTTATAGGCATGAACAACACGAATACCTGACAAGTTTTCTCTTGTTACACGATTCAAGTTATCTGTTAAACTCTGAATAATTTTGAATTTTGGCATGGCAACAAAAATAAGAATACACAGCATGAAAACAAGGAATAAAACAGCAAATCCTGTAGCTGCCGACCATTGCCAGCTTTTCCCCATAATCTTAAAAACTGCCCAAACAGCTAGTATCGGGGCCTTTACGATTACTTGTAGTCCCATTGCAATAAGTAGTTGAATTTGGGTGATATCATTCGTTGATCGGGTAATCAGACTTGCTGTTGAAAAGCCGTTGATTTCTTCAATTGAAAAAGACATCGTCTTCTCGAACACCATTGCTCTAAGGCGAACAGAAAAACCGGCAGCGACTTTAGCTGCGAAGAAACCAACAATGATAGAAGCGATCATACTACCGACAGCACACAAAAGCATATATCCGCCTTGAAGGAGAACATCGCTCATCTTACTTCCTTCCGTCTGTACAAGCATGGTGATTTCATGCATATAATCAGGAAGCTTCAAATCAAGATACACCTGTGTCACAATAAATACCAAACTAAACATAATTAACAGGTATTCTTTTTTCTGTAGATATTTAAAAATTTTCAACATGTTTATCCCTCCTGTGAACCAATTACAATAAACCTAATAGTGTTAGATACTTTTATAAAAATAAGGCAGACCCTTTATTCATGCCTGCATTCTTGATCATTCATATCATTGGTAATTTCCTTAATTCGTTTAATAATTCGAATTAATTCTTGAGCATCTTTTTCACCAAGTTTTTGAAGTGTTTGCTGTATCATCGAAATCAGTTTATTATATTCTTCCATCATAAAGCTTTTACCCGTCTCCGTTATCGTGACAATAACCATTCGTTTGTCATTTTCATCCCTGTTTCGTTCAATAAAACCTTTTTTGGATAAACTATTGAGGGCGGATGCAACACGAGGGGTGGTGAGATCCAGCTTCTCACTGAGATCACCTGACGGAACTCCATTTTTTCCAAAAGTAAGATACCCTAATATTCTTCTCTCTCCATGAGAAAGATCGTCTACTTTTTTCTGAAACGGCATTTTAGCTGTCCTAGTCATTATATGAAACAGTTCTTCCGCTAACGTTTTGTAATCCATATCTTTACTCCTTCAAAACTTATCTAATACTATTAGATAATATATTATTATATGCTTACTTTGTCAATAAAAAACCAAGGGAAACCAGGGGGACGGTTTTCCCGGTCTTTTGGACCGGGAGAACCGTCCCCCTGGCAACCTGGCATTGGCAACCCTTGGCAATTAAAGGAGGACACACTATGACGAAGGATGAGGTATTCAAACTTTTAGTACTAATCGAATCAGTTTATTCCGACTGCATCTGTAAGGACGAAACGGTTTTGCAATGGTTTCAATTTTGTTCAGAGATGGATTATGAGAAGGTATTAACGAAACTGAAGAACCATATTAGAATAAGTCCCTTTCCTCCTACGATTGGTGCTATTGCTGTATTCCACTTTGAAGAAAATCATTTTTCTGCCATCTTACAGGATTGGATGAATTGCAATCGCAAATCAAACAAAACAGGCTCAATACCTGCTTGGCTTGTCGAATATTCACTAAGAAAATCTGTTTGAAGCGGAAGGTATCCTTTTAGGAGGAGGCGTTCTAGGAGTCTCCCAGCACAAAACACGCTTGTAGACCCCCCTTAGCCCATTTTATATTCTACATTACCAAATTTTCCATACTTGCTCGCAATAGTAGTATTTCAACAAACTTTCTGCAACGCTTTATATCCTGTTCTTGTGGCAAAAGTTCAACCTTCAAGGTCGCTGCTAAGTTTGTGTGAACGTACAGCATGTCCCGAAATTGATCAACCGCTCCACAAAACATTGGATAACAGCTATCTCCCGTTCCAAAAACGGCAGTAGTAATGTCTTTTCTCATAATTGATTCAAACGCTTGATAGAGATGTCTCATTTCCCTAGGGATTTCACCATTTCCCCATGTGTACGTTCCTATAGCTACTGCCTTATATTGACTTAAGTCTTCTAATGAAAACTCATTTATACTATAAATTGATATATTGACTGACTCCCCTAGAAAGATTTGATAAAGTTCTTCGGCCAATTCTTTTGTATTTCCAGATACGGACGCATAAACAATGGCAACGGATATGTTACAGTTCGTCAAAGCCATTGGACTGTGAGACCTTTGAATAGGTTCTTGACTTTTGTTCAAAGAAATCCGACTTCGTCTCATTCATCATTTCATCTCCAAAAATTTGGATCCACGGCATCGGATTGCTTCTTTCTTCATAAAGATTTTTCAGACCAAGCTGTCTCAATCGCTTATTTGCCAAATATTCTACATACCCTTCGAATTCTACTAAATCGATCCCTTTTATTTCGGATAAAATATATTGAGCCCACTCTTTTTCTAGTTCAACTGCCTCACTAATCGTTTCATAGACATATTGGATATTTTCATCCGTATGAAGTTCAGGATTTTCAGTTAAAAGGATTCGAATAAATTGAGAAATAAAATAGGCATGCTGCATTTCATCCCGTTGTATATAACTAATCATCGTACTTGTCTTAAGCATTTTTTGCTGACGTGCTAGGTGATAGAAAAAAGCAAAACCTGCGTAAAAATAAATACCTTCCAAGTTAATGGAGTTTACACATAACTTAAATAACGCTTGTGGCGTTGGATTTTGTCTAAAATCCTCATAGGCATCTAATATAAGTTGATTACGTTTTCTTACAATGTGATCACTTTTCGCTTGATTAAATCGGTCATTTTGTTCACCCATAGGAATAAGTGAGCTAAGTATATAAGAATATGACTCATTATGAACGGCTTCTTGTTGTGAAATAACCGCAAAGATCGCTTTGAAACTAGAGTCCGTTACATAATCCATTACTTGACTCATGGTTGGTGTTTGCAGGCTATCAAGTGAAGCAAGTTGAGTATTGATACGCAGGAACACATCCTTTTCATGATTACTAAGGGAATCCCATTGTTTTATATCATCCTGCATATTAATTTCTTGCGGCTTCCAAAAGTTTGATAATAGAGTTTGGTACAAGTCGTACATCTTAGGATAGGCAATATCATTCCAATTAAGAATACCTGATGACTCTCCATTAATTATCCTAGTGGATTTGTTTGGAAAATCTGGATTTAGTAATTTAATTTTGGTTAATGGTGTATGTATCATCAAATAAATACCTCCTGGATTGTCTTGTCTAACTTTGACATGCTTCACATTCTTCTATCTCAGTTTGTGAAGTGCTTCTTACGTAATAGGTTGTTTTTAAACCCTGCTTCCATGCTTGCATATGAAGATCTAATAACTCTATTGCTTTAATATCATGACGAACATAGAGATTAAAACTAATTGATTGGTCAATATGTCGCTGCCGAGCAGCGTTTTGCCTAATACTCCATGTCTGATCCAGAACATGCCTAGTTCGTCGATAATAGTTATAACTGTTATGGTCTAAATCAGGCGCCGTTACTTTAAATTTGAAATTTTTCTTCTCCTCTGCGTATTCAACTGCATATAAAGGATCAATCCCATCTGTTGAGCCACCAATCTTTGCGGTTGATGAGTTTGGAGCAATTGCCATCATCCAGCCATTTCGAACCCCATACCTCGCAATCTCTCCCTTCACTTGGTTCCATCGGTCTGATTTATACCCTTTGCGTTCAAAGTACTTGCCTGATTTCCATTCTGAACCTTCAAACTTCTTATAGGCACCTTTTTCCTTAGCTAATTCCATTGATGAACGAATGGTAAGATAAGCAATTTCCTCATATAGTTGATCAGCATATTTAACAGCCCTTTCGGATTCCCAAAATATCCCCTCTAATGCAAGAAGGTGATGCCAGCCAAACGTACCTAATCCCACAGGACGATATTGCTTATTTGTCACCTCGGCTTGTCCGACGGTAATGGTATTCAGATCAATTACATTGTCTAGCATTCTCATTTGAATAGGAATCAATCTTTCTAATACATCTCCTTTTACAGCTTTCGGTAAATTAATAGATGATAGATTGCAGACAACAAAATCCCCAGGTTTACGAACAATGACAATATTTCCATCCTCATCGATATATTCTTTAACAATCGTTGTGGCAGACATATTTTGGGTTATCTCGGTACACAAATTACTGCAAAAAATCGATGCACGTCCGTTCCCTTTAACATGTTTGTTGGGATTTTGACGATTTACTTCATCTCGATAAAACATATATGGAGTACCTGTTTCTAATTGAGAAATCATAATCCTGGCCATAATATCCATAGCTCGATAGGTTTTTCGAGGAAGTAGAGGATGGTTTACCGCTTCTTCATACTTTTCTGTAAAAAACTTTATATCACACTCATCATAAAAATCTTCCAAACCAAGGGGATTTCCTTCTTGATCCGTCCACCCCATCATTTGTTTTATTTGATGAGGACAAAAGGTACGCCATTCTCCAACACTTCTACCGTTTTCATCTACTTCTTCTAATTTCTTCATAAACAAGTCAGGTATCGAAACACCTGTAAAAATATCATGAGCCTTTCGCCTTTCGTCTCCGTTATTTGTTTTTAAGTCTAAAAAGCCATTCATAATATCCTTATGGAATATATCTAAATAAACAGCGACCGCCCCCTGCCTTTGACCCAATTGGTCGACACTCACAGCCGTATCATTAATAAGACGAATCCAAGGTACAACCCCAGAAGAATTACCTTTAAATTTCTTGATATCTGAACCTAAGGCACGTACCTTTCCAAGGTACACACCTACACCACCACCATCTTTACTTAATCTAGCAATATCCCAATTATTTAAATAAATTCCATCCAAAGAATCTTCTACTGTATCAATAAAACAGGAAGAGAGCTGGCCAAAGTTTTTTCCAGCATTTGATAGAGTTGGTGTAGCAACGGTCATATACAAGTTGCTTAGTGCCCAGTATGCTTCTTTAACATGGGTTAATCTGACTTCCTTTTGTTCCTTTCTCATTAATGTCATGGCGATAATCATAAACCGTTCTTGAGGCAATTCATATAGGTTTCCTTCGTAATCTTTTGCCAAGTAACGATCTGCTAGTAAAAATAACCCTATATAATTAAACAAAAAATCCCGTTCAGGAGCTATTTCTCCAGCTAATATTTCAATCTCTTCTTTTGTATAATCTTGTAATAAATCCTTAGAATAGATTCCTATTCTAGTTAATTCAGCAATCAGAGTATAAAAATCCCCATAGTTTATATCAGACTTATACCCTCTATTATTTGAAGCAATCCGATATAGTTCACCTAAATAAAGATTTGCCGCTAGAAAGGTCCAGTTGGGGTCAGACATCGAAATTTGATTTAATGCAAAAGTAAGGGATTGTTCATATATTGTTGACTCCTCAAGACTAGCAATCTTTTTATATAATTCTCTTGGATCCAGATTATATTTTTCAGAAACCCTTTTCACTGCTGCAAAAACTGTATCTTTTTCTGAATATACACTATTTACTACCATAGCAATTCCTCTTTTCTTATCGAATTGACTTCGAGAGTGAAACAACAAAAAACCCATCCATGAAGATGGGTTTATAACGTGGAATAATCTATCATACAGTACTTGGTCACTGTAATAGTAGGCATACCCTCGTTATATCCTCCCAACTCCCGAAGAAGATAATACGTAATAAAAATGGCAGGTCTCCTGACTTGTGCTTCTTCCTACTCTAATCCCTTCCCGTCCAAGACAGTGGATATGATTATTTCGTCAGCACTTACAGTTGCGGGTACAGTTCTGGATTTTCACCAGATTCCCTATTAAGTCTATACAGACACCATTAAATTTGGTCATTATCTATATTTAGTGTTACATCCTAATAAACAACACTAAATATTGTATATCAACAAATATAATATACATTATCTACTTTGACAATAACAAAAATAAATTCTCGGAAAATTATGTACACCAGATTATGAGTATGTTATATTAATTGGCAATTACATATCGTGTAAGAATTGGTGCCAAGCTAAGGCTTGGCTTAAAAGGGAAGAACGGTGAAATTCCGTCGCTGTCCCGCAACTGTAATTCGGAGTGAATCACAAATACCACTGTCTTTTGATGGGAAGGTGTGATGAGCATTGATGATGAGCCAGGAGACCTGCCCATTCTAGTACACACCAAATACCTACGTGGAATAGGTGGTGACATTCGTACGACAAACGAGTTATGAGTTGTTTGATTTCTTAGACATACCTTTAACTTGAATGTATAGCCATTTCCTTTTCATGGAGATGGCTTTTTTGTATTTGGAATATGTAAATGTAAAGGAGGAATCGTAAAATGAATTTAGTCAGTACAGCCATTGGTTACCCATACATAGGTGGTAATCGAGAGTGGAAACGTTGTGTCGAATCTTTTTGGAAGGGTCAGATATCAGAGGAAGAGTTTATCTTTGAGATGAAGACCATACGCTTGAATCATTTGAAACACCAGCAAACATTAGGATTAGACATTCCCACGGTCGGAGATTTTACTTTTTATGATCGTATGCTAGACCTCGCGACCATGTTCGGTTTAATCCCAGCCCGCTATAAGTGGGCTGGCGAAAAGGTAGATTTAACAACTTATTACGCAATGGCGCGTGGGGCTAACAATGTTGTGGCTTCTGAGATGACCAAATGGTTTAATACAAACTACCACTACATTGTACCTGAGTACGAAGGCCAGCCTCTAGAATTAACTCAAAACTATATTTTAGATTATTTTTTAGAAGCGAAGTTTGAACTAGGTCTAATTACAAAGCCTACCATTATAGGTCCCTATTCTTTTGTTCAATTATCGAAGGGCTACGATTCAATATCCAAAGCATCCTTTATATTAAGACTCTTACCTCTTTATGCTCAAGTCCTCCAACAACTTGTAGATGCAGGGGCAGAGTGGATTCAGGTGGAAGAACCAGCATTAGTCCTTTCACTTGCACCCGAAGATATAAAACTAATTCAACAAATATATAAACAATTAGCAGAAGAAGTACCAACAGCGAAATTGATGTTACAAACCTATTTTGAAGGACTATCAGCGTATGAAGAGCTCATTCAATTACCTGTTGCAGGAGTTGGTCTTGATTTTATTCATGGTGCTGATGAGAATATGGCTTCACTCCGTAAATATGGTTTCCCACAAGATAAAGTATTAGGGATTGGAATTATAAATGGGCGTGATATTTGGAGGGCAAATTTAGCTGAAAAAGCAATGATAACAAAAGCTATTTTATCCTTAAGCGGTGTAAATGAAGCCTGGGTTCAATCTTCTTGCAGTTTACAGCATGTACCTGTCACAACTAAATCTGAAAATACTCTGGATGCGACTTTACTAAGTGCATTGTCCTTTGCCGATGAGAAAATCGTCGAGTTAACGCAAATTACATCCTTCGTTCTAGACGAGAACTGGTCAGGCAGTAAAAGTGTGTCTCAAAGTATGGCGGCAATTCAAGCCTTAGAGCAGCATGAGGCGAGGCAAAACCCACGTGTAAAGGATCTTTTATTACAAGTCAAGCCAGAACATTTTACACGTCCAATGCCCTTTAAAGTACGTCAACCATTACAGCAAGAGGCGTTACAATTACCGGATTTTCCAACAACAACGATTGGAAGCTTCCCTCAATCGGATCAAGTAAAACGAACACGGACAGCATGGCGCAAAAAAGAAATAAGTGACACTAATTATGCTGAGTTTTTGAAAAGTGAAACCGCACGATGGATTCGAATTCAGGAAGAAATTGGCCTGGATGTCTTAGTGCATGGGGAATTTGAGCGAACCGATATGGTAGAGTACTTTGGTGAAAAGCTGAAAGGTTTTGCTTTTACAAAAAAAGCCTGGGTGGTATCTTATGGATCACGTTGTGTGAAACCGCCGATTATTTATGGTGATGTTGAGTGGACTTCTCCAATGACAGTGAAGGAAGTAGTAGAGGCACAGCAATTAACAACAAAGTATGTTAAAGGGATGTTAACTGGCCCTGTCACGATCTTAAATTGGTCTTTTGTCCGTGATGATATCTCCCGTGAACTTGTAGCTAACCAAATTGCCTTAGCCCTCAAAGAAGAGGTTCAAGCATTAGAAAATGCAGGAATTGCCATTATTCAGGTGGATGAACCTGCATTACGTGAAGGCTTGCCATTAAGGAAAGAAGACTGGAATCAATATTTATCATGGTCAGTTAATGCATTCAAGCTAGCGACTTCCAGTGTAAGAAATGAAACACAAATTCATACTCATATGTGTTATTGCGAGTTTAATAACTTTTTAGAAACAATTCGTGCCCTTGATGCAGATGTCATTTCAATAGAAACATCAAGAAGCCATGGAGAACTGATTCAATCACTAAAACAAAATCCATATGAACTTGGTATCGGTTTAGGTGTGTATGATATACACAGCCCGCGTGTTCCAAGTGTACAAGAAATCGACACCATATTAAAAGACAGCTTAGAGATTATTTCCAAAGAACAGTTTTGGGTGAATCCAGATTGTGGTTTAAAAACACGACATGAAGATGAAACGATTTTCTCATTAAAAAATATGGTGACAGCTGCACAAAAACTACGACAACAGCAACAACAAACTGTTTAAATCTAAAATTCAACTGCCTATAAAAGGAAGAAGATGTAAGCTGCAAATTTACTTACATCTTCATCTTTTGAATGATAACAAGTATCCTTTACTCCACTGAGCCTTCAAGCAGCTTCTGATATATTTCATTATATTCCTTAGCAGACTGTAACCAACTATAATCTTGAGTCATCGCATTTTGTATTAAGCGACTCCAACTTTCATTTTGATGATAAAAATCTAAGGCTCTTCTAACGGTATGCAGCAAATCATGGGCGTTCAAATTCTTAAAAGAAAAGCCATTACCATTACCAGTTGATTCATCATAAGATTGAACGGTATCATTTAATCCGCCTGTTTCTCTAACGATGGGTATTGTTCCATACTGCAAGGCAATAAGCTGTCCTAATCCACATGGTTCAAACTGCGAAGGCATTAAAAACAAATCTGCCCCTGCATAAATTTGATGGGCTAACGCCTCATTAAAACCAATGTATATCTTCACTTTATCCGGGTATTCATGGGTCATTTGATTAAAGAAGTTTTCAAAATGATGGTCACCAGAACCCAGCAAGATGAATTGTACATCATCCTGAAGCATCTCGTGAAATACATGCAGCACTAAGTCTAAACCTTTTTGCGATGTTAACCGTGTTACCATTGCAATAATGGGTGTGCTATCTTTTTCGGGCAATCCGAAATAGTGTTGTAAAACTTTCTTATTTTCTGATTTTCCCTCGATGGTATCAAGATCATAAGAAACAGCGATATCACGATCTACTCTTGGATTGTAAACAGAATCGTCGATACCGTTAACAATTCCAATGAGCTTATCGCTGTGCTTTCGTAAAAGTCCATCAAGTCTTTCACCAAAATAAGGAAATTGAATTTCCTCTTTATAGGTTGGGCTGACGGTTGTTACACTATCAGATGAAACTATACCACCTTTCATAAAGTTAACATTTCCATAAAATTCGAGCTGTTCCATGTTAAAATATTGAGGATCTAATCGTAACAGTTCACTAATTTTCTCAAATGGGAAGATACCTTGGAATTGCAAATTATGAATCGTAAATACAGTTTTTATTTTTGTGTAAATTGGTTGATGACGATACTGGAACTTTAATAAAAAATTCACCATGGCTGTATGCCAGTCATGAGAATGAATCACATCAGGAATAAAATCCAGATGTGGTATACACTCGAGTACTGCCTTTGAGAAAAACGAAAATCGTTCTCCATCATCATCTTGTCCGTACAATGAACTCCGATGAAAATAATATTCGTTATCAATAAAATGGTAGGTAATTCCATCAAGTTCCATATTAAAAATGCCACAATATTGATTCGTCGATCCTACCGGTACTTCAATGGATGTTTTAAATTGAAAGGATTGTTTAAACTCACCAGAAATTAAACTGTAATTGGGTAACATAACATGAACTTCTGTACCTAACTTTTTTAACTCTTTAGGAAGTGCGCCTGCTACGTCAGCAAGGCCACCGGTTTTCACAAACGGAACACACTCAGATACGGCAAATAAAACTTTCACTTCTCAGCGCCCCTTTTGTACTGTCCCTTTTTCTACCACATAAGGGTTTTCTCTTGTTCCTGTTAATTTGACACCACTTTCAATTTTAACATCCTTATCAATGATGACTCCATCGAGAACACAATTATCTTCAATTTGCGTTTTTTGCATAATAATGGAGTTACGAACAACTGCGCCTTTCCCGATTTTTACCGCACGGGAAATAATGCAATTCTCCACTTCTCCTTGAATCATGCAGCCATTTGCAATCAAAGAGTTTGATACTTTGGCACCGATTTTATATCGTGTTGGAGGTTCATCCTTTACCTTTGTGAAGATTGGCTCGTCTTTCGTAAATACCTGATAATAGGCTGTTGACTTAAGCATATCCATGCTATGGTTATAGTAACTATCGAGAGAGTCTATAGTTGCAATATATTCCGTACATTCATACTTTTCAACTTTAAAATTATCAAGTCGCTCATTTATGACATCTAAAATACTGTAATAGCCCTGATCTTTGTATTGCTCAAATAAAGAGAGCAATAAATCTTTTTCTAAAATATACGTCTGCAACGATTCTCCATTATGAACAATCTCTGTAATATTCGCATCTGTTTCAATATGATGATCCAAAACAGAACTGAAATTTATAGTCCCAATAATATTGCAATTTGTTATCACAACGTATTTTTGCCTGCTGCGTAAGAAAAAGGTGATATTCTTTGCTAAATGTGAAAAGGATCCAAATTCCTCGTTTTTAGATTTACCATCAGGTGTGAACACAAATAGTCCATCACGTTTTCTATCCAAGTCCCATTGCTTTCCACATCCTAAATGGTCCATAAGTGACCTTACCCCATGACCAGTGAAAATAGCCACACTCGTAATCCCTGAATTCACCATATTCGATAACATAAAATCAATCAAACGATATCGTCCCGCAAAAGGAAGTGCTGCTATGGAACGATGTGCTGTTAAATTTTGAAACGTGTCCAACTCATGGGTTGCATTAATAATTCCTAGCATAGATTGAGGCATAGTATCGTATTCCTTTCCTATGAGTTTTTACTAAACATCCTCAGCAACCAGTATGACATCGTCCTTGTTCTTTTCTGGACGAATAATGGTATTATCCTCTACAACCATTTCTTCAGCGATGATGGCTTTCTCAATTACTACATTTTTTCCAATTCGAGCATTAGGCATGATAACGGAGTCCTGAATCACACTTCCTTCTTCGACCGTTACGCCTTGGAATAGAACTGAATGCTTAATGTTTCCTTTTACTATACAACCTTCATTAATTAGTGACTCTTCTACTTGAGCCGTGGTAGAGATATATTGCGGAGGCTGGTTCGGATTTACAGAGTAAATTCTCCAATTTCGGTCATAAAGATCTAGCTCAGTTTCTTCATTTAATAAGTCCATATTGGCTTCCCATAAACTTTTTACAGTACCAACGTCCTTCCAATAACCCTTGAATGGATACGCAACCACCTTTTTATTTTCTTCCAGTAATAATGGAATAATATCCTTCCCAAAATCATTAGAGGATTCTGGATTATTATCGTCTATCTCTAAAAACGTTTTTAAAACAGACCAATTAAAGATGTAAATTCCCATTGAAGCCAAATTACTTTTTGGAGATTTTGGTTTTTCCTCAAATTCAATGATATCTAAGTTTATATTTGTATTCATAATTCCAAAACGGCTTGCTTCTTCCCACGGTACCTCTATAACAGAGATGCTAACATCCGCATCCTTTTCAATATGATAATCAAGCATTTTAGAATAATCCATCTTGTAAATGTGGTCACCAGAAAGAATCAGTACGTATTCTGGATTGTATTGCTTTATGTAATTAATATTTTCGTAAATCGCGCTGGCAGTGCCTTTATACCATTTCACGCCAGAGGTTTCCGCATACGGAGGCAATACTGTAACCCCGCCATTACTTCTATCTAAATCCCAAGCCGCACCGATCCCGATATAAGAGTTTAAAACCAGTGGCTGATACTGCGTTAATACACCTACAGTTTCAATTCCAGAGTTTGTACAGTTACTTAATGGAAAATCTATTATTCGATATTTGCCACCGAATGAAACAGCAGGCTTTGCAATATATCTAGTAAGAGCACCGAGACGGCTACCTTGTCCTCCTGCTAGCAACATTGCTACGCACTTCTTTTGTACCATTGCTATTCGTCCCCTTTCTGGTTTTAACTGGTCGTAAGATGGATATCCCAAACGGCGGGATCGTCATTTCGAGATGACATGGCTGGTTGTGAAACGGCTCTTCAATCACTTTAATTTTCTTATGATTCACCTGACCAGAACCACCATATTGAATGCGATCACTATTAAAAATTTCATTGTAAAAAGCGTGAGAAGGTACCCCAACTTTGTAGTTCTCATAAACGACCTCTGTAAAATTACACACGATAATAAGAGTGTCTTCCTTTTTGTCTTTTCTTATAAATGAGAATATACTTTGTTCTTTATTATCTGCATCAATCCATTCAAATCCTTCATGAGTATGGTCAAGCTCCCACAACGCTTTGGAACGTTTATATAGCTGCATCAATTCTTTAAAGTAATCATTTAAGATACGATGCATCTCAAAATCCTGTAACTCCCAATCTAAATCCTCTAAATCCTTCCATTCATCAAACTGACCAAACTCTCCACCCATAAACAACAGCTTTTTTCCAGGGTGTGTCATTAAGTACCCGAATAGAAGACGCAGCTGTGCAAATTTTCGCCAATAATCTCCTGGCATTTTATTTAGCAGTGATTTTTTCCCATGAACTACCTCATCATGCGATAGAGGTAAGACGAAGTTCTCTGTAAAAGCATACAGTATAGAGAAGGTTACTTTATCATGCAAATACTTTCTGTTCTGCGGTTCTGCTTCCATATATTTTAAAATATCGTTCATCCAACCCATGTTCCATTTATAGTTAAAGCCTAAACCTCCTTCAGAGGTGGGTCTTGTCACAAGCGGCCAATCGGTCGAATCCTCAGCTATCATGAGCAAATTAGGTTCGGCTTCAAAAACAACCTCATTCAGCTTTCTTAAGAAGCTAACCGCATATTCATTCTTTTGAGATTCCCCACCGGCTTGCCAGTAAAGCATATTGGCAACCGCGTCTACCCGAAATCCATCAATATGATAGTATTTGATCCAGAATAAGGCGTTAGAAATTAAAAAGCTTTGCACTTCACCTTTTCCCAAGTCAAAATTCGCTGTCCCCCATATTGGATTTTCTTTTACGTAAACATCTTCATATTCATAAGTAGTCTGTCCATCAAACATATACAAACCATGGGCATCCTTACAAAAATGTCCCGGGACCCAATCAAGAATAACACCAACTCCACTTTGGTGACATTGGTCAATAAAATACATTAAATCGTGCGGATTACCATATCGACTTGTTGCAGAATAGTATCCAGTTCCTTGATATCCCCAAGAACGATCATAGGGATGCTCAACTAGAGGTAAAAGTTCTATGTGTGTAAAGTGATGTTCAAGTACGTATGGGATCAGCTCATCAGCTAACTCCCTATATGTATAAAACTCTTCTTCACGCTTTTTCTTCCAAGAGCCTAAATGTACCTCATAAATGGCAAGGGGTTCTTCATAAACAGTTTTCTTTTTTTTATTTTGAAACCATTTTTGATCCTGCCATTTGTATCCTTCCAAGTCATAGATAATAGACGCGGTATTTGGCCTGATTTCTGAATAAAATGCATACGGATCTGATTTAAGGATGGTATCACCGGCAGCTGTTTTAATTTGATACTTGTAAATATCATTTTCTAGCAGCCCCGGAATAAAAAGTGACCATATTCCTTGTTTATTAAGTTTCGTCATTTCATGATAACTACTATCCCATTTATTGAAATCCCCGACAACATGTACTTGGGTAGCTCGGGGAGCCCAAACAGTAAAGCGAGTACCCTTTTTTCCTCCTTGGGTTTCAGAATGTGCGCCAAAAACTTTATAACTCTCAAACAAACTTCCTTCGTGAAAAAGATATATTTCATACTCTGTCGGATTTGTTACAACCACTAGTCTCACCTCTTTAAACTGCTTTTCCATAATATCTTGACTATCTGCTTAGTTTTTCTTAAATGTATGGTTTAATGCATAAAATTAAAGTATTTTGTTTTTTAATAGATAAATGGAGATTAATACTATTACAATATCATTTAAAAAAAATGAAAAAAGCGACCCCGAAAAAAGAGTCACCTTCGTTAATTATTAATATTTCTCAAGTAACTATTTAAAACTTTTCTATACCGCCATATATCTTTACTATCAACTGGAAGCTCATTTATGTCCCAATACGTTTGGTATTTCCTATGGGCAGTCAGTGTGCCATCTGGATATTGCATAAATGTAAGTGTGCCGCTGTTTTCTTCATCTTGTAAGGCGATGTAGTGCTTCGAACCATCCCAGATGGCCAGGTCACCAAACCTCTCGCAAAACTGCTCAACATCGGCTTTACTTCGAATTATCATTGTATTCACTCCTTGCTTTAATATTCTAATTTTATAGAATTATAACATACATCTCTCTTGGAATTTAGTTTATGTAAGATTTTTGAACTAGAAATCTCGAATTTCACTACAAAAAAAGAGAGAAACTTTATTTAGATTTCTCTCTTTTCGTGAAATTAATTAAGTTTTATTTGAAGGCAAAATTTAAAGAACGGAGCCTGATTTTTATTAAATATTAATGAAGAAACTAGTCTATTTTTGGCTTTTAAATCTAAATCATAACTGATTTTACTTTTTGTTTGATTTATGATCAGTTAATTTGATTGACCCAATATCACTATGGGGATGACTAAGGGATTTAAATTTTCTATATTCATTTTCTAGGTCCGTTAGTGATAACTCATAAAGATGTTTATCTTCATTCTTATATACATTATAAGCAATCAGTTTTTTTATTAATTTTTTGCGCTTATTTTCAACAGCATTCCGAAGAATTTCTCCCATCCGAATCACTCCTATTTATAGTTTTAATAAATACATCGTTTTCGTATGGATAATAATCTTTAGGTTCGTAAACTAGTAACAGGTCTATTTAATAATTCTCTTGAAACTTCAGATAAAAAATATGCGGCTTTAATAATAGCCGATTCATCAAGGGTAAATGCGGGATGGTGCCACTCCTCGTTTCCGTTTGTACCGAAAAATGCAAATGTCCCAGGGACGTTATAAAGATAGTAGGAGAAATCCTCACCGGCCATTGATGGTTCCGGATCAATTACTTTTAAGGAATGCTTTTTAGCTGCATACCTCGCGATCTCCGTCACCGACTTATGATTATCCAGTGGTGGTGGACCTGGAAACCAGCCAATTTCAACTTCGTGTGAAAAAGCTGTGGCAATTGATTTAACAATTGTATAAAATTTTGCTTTTACGTCTTCACGAATCTTATTGTCAAAAGTTCGAACGGTCCCCTCAAGGATGATATCGTCTGGAATAACGTTCCATGTGCTGCCGCCCACGATTTTCGTCACACTCAATACAGCGCTTTGAAGAGGAGACACGTTGCGACTAACAACAGACTGAAGAGCAGTAATAAGGTGGCCTGCCGCTACAATGGGATCCTTTCCATGTTGCGGAATTGCAGCATGGCTTCCTTTACCATTGAGAACAATATGAAATCGATCGACTGCCGCCATTAAAGGTCCATCTTTTAAGCCAATTGTCCCCACAGGCAGATCTGGTTTATTATGAAGTCCAATTATGGCTTCTACTCCCTCGAGCTGACCATCATTAATCACCTTTTGAGCACCACCGCCTGATTCCTCTGCTGGCTGAAAAATAATCCGAACTGTTCCATTTAACACAGCTTGAGCTTCTTTCAAAAGATAGGCCGCACCAATGGCCGCTGTCGTATGAAAATCATGACCGCATGCGTGCATTTTTCCTTTGATTTTGGAGGAATATGGAAAACCTGTTTGTTCCACAATCGGAAGAGCATCAATATCTGCCCGAATGGCAACGATTGGTCCAGGATTCCCACCTTTAATTTCTGCAACAACACCTGTTGACAGTCCAGTCCTGCGAATATCAATTTCTTCATCCTGCAGCCATTTTTTAATGGACTTCGTTGTTTCAAATTCTTCGTTTGATAACTCTGGATATTGATGTAAATGACGCCTTATCGAAATGAGGTGCGATTCTAATTCAGTTCGATTCATAACCTCACTTCCTTCTATAAATCGAATCGAAAGCATTTTACTAATATCTCTTGATTTTGAAATTCCTTGGTTTGATCTCGTTTGAAACCAAACCATTCGTATAGCCGAATGGCTTGATGCATTTTATCACTTGAATGCAAATACAAGCTTGTTGCTCCAAGCTCCTTTGCGTAGGTAACACTAGCTTTTAATAGCTCTTGTGCTACACCACGCCCTCTTGCTTCAGGATGAACACCTAACAATCGAATAATGGGAGAAAAAATTTCTAGTTCTGGCTTTGCATATGCCTTTTCGGAGGTTTGAAAAAGCTGCAAACTTCCTAGGATATCCTGATTACTTTTTGCCACTAGTATCTTATCTACGTCAGGATTATCAACGGAGGCCTGAATATTTTCTAAATACGTTTTCCAGATTTCGGGATTTTTATAGGAATGTTCATACTGTTGATAACTCTTTACTAATAAATTCCTTACCTGTTCCTTTTCATCTTCTTTTAACTCATCAATGATGATTTGGTTTGTCACCAAAACATTCACCTTCCTCCCTATGATTGATTATTAATTCACCTGTTCTTTCAGCGGTGTAAAAAAAGATTCACTAGAAATTCGTTGTAAGAACCGGCGGGTACGTTCCTCCTTTGCTGCATGAAAAATTTCCAATGGAGTGCCTTCCTCGACGATTACTCCTTCATCCATGAACAACACCCGATTCGATACTTCTCTTGCAAAACTCATTTCATGTGTGACAACCACCATCGTTATACCTTCTTGTGCAATGGATTTAATTACGGAAAGAACATCTCCAACTAACTCAGGATCAAGTGCGGATGTAGGCTCATCAAAAAGAATCACCTCTGGATTTAACGCTAATGCTCTAGCAATCCCAACTCTTTGTTGCTGCCCGCCTGAAAGCTGAGAAGGATAGTGATGCAGTTTATCACTTAAACCCACTTTCTCTAGCACTCTTTCACTTTGTTGTCTTGCGTCCTTTTTCTTTACCTTCTTGGCCACGATTAGCCCCTCCATCACATTTTCTACCACTGTTTTATGGGCAAATAAATTATAATGCTGGAAAACCATGGCCGATTGTTTTCTAATGGCGAGCATTTCTTTTTTTGTGGCCTTTTCTGAATCCACGATAATATTACCTATTTGAACCATTCCTGCATTTGGTTTTTCTAAGAAATTGAGGCATCTTAACAGCGTCGTTTTGCCCGATCCACTTGGACCAAGAATGGTAACGACCTCCCCTTTTTCGATTTTCAAGTTAATTCCTTTTAATACTGGCAACTGATTAAATGACTTTTTGATACCTTTTAAATAAATCATGACACGCCTCCTCGATTATAAGCAGTCACCTTCTTTTCAAGTAAAAAAGATATCCCTTCTACTAGAATCGTAATGCCCCAATAGATGATACCTGCGGCAATAAAGGCTTCTAGAAATTTCAAGTTAACCGAAGCGACTATATTAGCAGCCCCCGTTACTTCTTTCTGAGATACAAGAAAAGCTATTGATGAAGTGTGTAAAAAGCCAACAAAAATATTCGTGAAATTCGGGATAGATTGAGCTAAAGCCTGTGGTAATATAATGCGGATCATCGCCTGAAACTTTGTCATCCCAACCGAATAAGCAGCCTCCATTTGCCCATTTGAAACGCTGATAATACCAGATCGGATAATTTCAGATAAATACGAACCAGCAGCCAATGTTAAGGCTATTAATACAAACAAAATAATCGGGATTTTATTTGTTTGAATACCTAAATCAAACCTGAGTGAAATTTGATCGAGTAATAATGGGAAGCCAAAATAAATGACCATAATATGCATGATAATGGGTGTTCCTCTGAAAAAGGACACATAGCCATTTGCGATCTGATAGAGATATTTCACTTTATATATTCGAACGAGAGCCACCGCAATGCCGAATATAAATCCGGCCAGCAAGGGTACAATCGTTAGGATGAGAGTAATAGGAAGCGCCTTAATAATTTCTTTAAAAGCTACCCAAATAAATGGAATATCAATTGTCATGTAAGCGATCCTCCTTCCTAAGCAATGGCTGTTACATCAGCCTTCTGATAACGATTGAAATATTTTTCTAGTTTGCTAAATATTTTTTCAAACAATAAGACGACAATATAGTAAATAATAGAGAGAGAGAGATAAACTTCAAGGGCATGTGCAGTTGCAGCAATTAGGGTATCTCCTCTTCCCATCATGTCCATCACTCCGATGGTAAAAGCAAGAGAAGTATCCTTTAAGGAACCGATCACTGAATTTGCCATATTCGGAAATGCAATCCTAACAGCCTGCGGAAGAACGATTCGGAAAAAGTTCTGTCTGCTTGTCATCCCGACAGAAAAGGCTGCTTCGGTCTGACCGTAATCCACTGCTCGAATCGCTGCTCGAAAAATTTCAGAAAATCCAGCACCATTACTAATTGAGTAAGTTATGATGACAAAATAAATAGCATCCATCCTTGTAATATCAATAGAAAATAATATTATGAGAATGGCTGGCAGACCATAAAAAACAAGGAATAATTGTATTAATATTGGAGTTCCCCGAATAAATGAAACGTATATTGTCACTAATTGTTTCAAAAGTGGTATTTTAAACAGCCTCGGTATCGCTGCTGCAATACCGAGGACAAGTCCTAGAATAATAGATGCGGCTAATATCTGTAGAGTTATTCCTAAGTATTGAATAAGTGTCGGAATAAACTCAATTATTAACATCAAATCAAATGCTTTCCCCATTTTGTTTCAAACCTCCCAAACGCTTCTCCCACATATTAAAAATTAACGGTATAGTCAGCCCCTAACCATTTTTTACTCAATTCACTCACTACTCCTTCTTCTTTCAATTCAACCAGTGCTTCGTCAATTCTTTTCTGTAATGGTGTTTCATCTTTCCTGAGAAGGAAAAAAACCTTTGAATTAAGCAGCGGCTCACCTACTACTTTTTGCTGTGCATCTACGGCATCGTTACTGAAATCGACAGAAAATGGTGTCGTGATTGTTGCGTCTGCCCGACCTGTTTTTAATTGATTTATCGTAGAATCAGGTCCATTCCCCGCATAAACAATTTCAATTCCTGCATTATTCTCTTTGTTATATTTTTCTAGGAAAACAGCTGAATTACTAGTGGCACTAACAATAGCCTTTTTCCCCTTTAAATCTTTAATCGATTGAATGTCATTGTTATCTTTATGAACCGTTACGTGAAGCGGAAAGATATTATATGGTTCCTTATTAAAGAGAAATTTCTCTTGGCGTTCCTCATTTACTTCCATTTGGTGGGCAACAAAATCGATTTTATTTGTTTCTAAGCTTAATAAAAGATTAGAAAATTCCATTGTTTTAAACTCAAATTCGTACTCAGGCAGCTTTTCATCAATTTTTCGCACTAATTCAACATCATATCCAGTTAACTTTCCATCCTTATCAATGAAGCAAACATTAGGAAACTGCGTCCCTGTTCCGACTATTATTTTTTGGACTTTCTTGTCTCCAGCTTTAGCGCTAGAGCTGCTATTTGAAGTTTCTTGAGTACCGCATGCACTAATTAGTAGAGCTGACAGGATCGTAATAACCATTATCAGTTTTTTCTTCATCTTAAAAACCACCTTCGTAAACTTTGGCTAATGCTTTTTCAAGATGTTCAATTCCTACTTTCGTTACCGCTTCATATACCTCACCCTGGCCAATTTCAACTACAGGTACATGTCTGACTCCATACTTAACCTCCAAAATATCTCTGCGCTCATCATGATGAGTAACATCGATCGTTTCGTATTTATACCCTTTATCTTCTAAATATTGCTTTACCTCACCACAATAGTGACAACCTTCTTTAGCCCAAACCACAACCGATAATTCTTTTCCCATCTTTTTTAAATCCTCCCTATTTATAATTCTTGTTTTTTTTATCTAGGCTGTGTTAAATTTGCTGTTGATTTGCGCCCCAGGCGCTATGCTTTCAAAGGGCTCGCCCGTGAGCCTCCTTACAGCTTCGCACCTGCGGGGTCTCACTCAGCTCGTTCATCCCGCAGGACATTGATTTACATCCTCGAATCTGCCCACGCACGAAGAAAATGCGATAGCATTTTCGAGGAGTCAAGCGCCTTCCGCTCCAATCAACAGGTTCTAAAATCAACAGTCTCCTTTAACACAGCCTTTATCTAAAAAGGCTCTCCATTCAAGATTGAAAAAATCTTAAATAGAGAGCCTCTAGTTGACTAGTCGGCAGAAATTCTTGTAGCAATTACTCATTTTTTTATCAACGGGTTGTCACCTTTTTTGCATAACGGTTTTCTGGATAAGGAATTCCTAGGTTACCACGTAATGTTTCAGCTTCGTATTCTGTTCTAAATAGTCCTCGTTTTTGAAGAATCGGCACTACAAAGTCCACAAAATCATTCAATCCATTTGGAACCGCGGAACCAATTATAAACCCATCAGCGCCATTACCTTCAAACCATTCCTGAATGAGATCAGCCACTTTTTCAGGGGTTCCAATAAATGTCGGCTTTGGTGTTGTCTCTTGTAATGCAACTTGTCGAAGTGTTAAATTATGTGCCTTCGCTTGTTGTTTAATTCGATCAGTATGACTTTGGAAGCTATTTTTACCTAAATCTCCTAGTTCAGGGAACGGTGCATCGAGAGGATATTGTGAGAAATCATGATGCTCGAAATATCGGCCTAGATAATCAAGAGCTTTATCGATTGATACTAAATTTGCGATTTCTTGATATTTTCTTTCAGCTTCTTCCTCCGTCGTACCAATAATTGGTGCAATCCCTGGAAGGATTGCGAGTTCATCTGGATTACGTCCCAATGCATTTGCTCTGTTTTTGACATCCTGATAAAACTCTCGCGCAGCTGATAATGTTGGATGACCTGTAAAAATAGCATCCGCTTCTCTAGCGGCAAGGTCTTTTCCTGCCTCTGAGGAACCAGCTTGGAATATTAATGGTCTGCCCTGCTTGGATCTGCCAATGTTTAGTGGTCCCTGTACGGAGAAAAATTCCCCTCTGTGATTTAATTGATGTAATTTATCTGAGTCAAAAAACACCCCGGTATCTTTATTTCGAACAAATGCATCATCTTCCCAAGAATCCCAAAGTCCTTTAGCAACTTGCAAGTATTCTGCAGCAATTCGGTATCTTTTCGCATGATCAGGATGTTCTTCGATCGTTTTGCTAAAGTTTAATGCCGTCTTCTCTATGGGAGAAGTAACAACATTCCAGCCAGCCCGGCCATTACTGATATGGTCGAGTGATGCAAATTGTCTTGCAACATTAAAGGGTTCACTATAGGAAGTAGACAGTGTTCCCACAAGTCCTATTTTTGAAGTTACGGCTGCAAGGGCAGACAAAATCGTTAGTGGTTCGAAACGATTTAAAAAGTGCGGAATCGATTTCTCGTTAATATGCAAGCCATCGGCAATAAAAACTAAGTCAAACTTTCCTTCTTCGGCCTTTTGTGCTTGATTGGTATAGAACTCCAAACTCACGCTTGCATCCGCATGAATATCAGGATGTCTCCAACCAGCAATATTTCCTCCCACCCCATGAATAATAGCGCCAAATTTCAATTTTTTTTGAGTAGACATTGAATATCCTCCTTTTTTAATTCCAAGTTATTCGATGGGAATACTTTAAATATTCTTGTGATTTATCCTATCACGTAAAGAATAGGGATTCCATACTTTACCTGATAGAAAAATATATTGTATTGATTCATAAAATCTATCAAACGAAATAGTTGATTAATTTGAACGAAATTCTAGAAATTACTACAACAGCAAGCTATTTATTAACATATATTTGACTTCTTTTTATCTCCTCACGAATAAAACACCAAGACCGCTTCGAAAAGCAAATCGGAATCCCAGATTCTTGTGCCTTTCGTTTTATGGCTCCTGTGAGATTGTGGTTAATAAAGTCTGTTAACACTAAGATTAAATCTACCTTTCTTGGTATATCTGTGCGAACCATCTTTTTTTTCCGTCCATTTAAATGGATTACTTCCCCGAATCCCTCCCCTTCTAAATTTTTAAGAATATTACCAATACGATCTCCTCCAATAACTAACAGCGACTTCATGGCCAACCCTCCTTTTAAAAACCCAACAATCCTCAACCAAACCTACTATTTTACTAGGAATTAATATTATAAAAAAGTACTTCATAAATGATTAATGAAGACCGTTTGTTTATTATTGGATTAGTGACTAGGTATAAATTGATTAACTGGAACTGGCAAATCATAGTGATTTCTCAATGTATTTCCTGAATATTCCATCCTAAATAACTGTCTGCGCTGCAATTCTGGTATTACAAAATGGACAAATCGGTCGAAATCACGATTCATTACTTGTGGCATGGGATTAAATCCATCAGCTGCTCCATTAAGAAACCAATATTCAAGTTCATCTGCAATTCTCTTTGGTGTCCCGCTTATTGTATAATGGCCCCTTCCACCTCCTAAGCGAATCAGCAATTGTTTAACAGTAAGATTTTCTCTTTGAGCCAATTGGACGATTAATTGTGTACGACTTTGATGACCTTGTATTTCTCCAATATCAGGAAGATTGGGCAACGGTTCATCTAATGAAACAGATGTTAAATCCACTCCAAACCTATTCGAAAGCTGAAGTAAACTGTGATTAAAATTCATGAATTGTGCTAACTCTTCTTCCTTTTCCTTGGCTTCTTCTTCTGTATTACCGATAATAAAACTAATTCCCGGCAATATTTTGACTTGATTAGGATTCCTTCCGTTCCTGGCTATTCTTTCTTTTACATCCTTATAAAACATACAAGCATCTTCAAACGTTTGTTGAGAGGTAAATATTGCATCAGCATATCGGGATGAAAATTCCCTTCCATCTTCAGAACTCCCTGCTTGAATGAGAACTGGTCTTTTTTGTGGGGACCTAGGTATGTTTAACGGTCCACGAACTTTAAAGAACTCCCCATCATGATGAATTTCGTGTACTTTTTGGCTGTCTGCAAAAATTCCATTCTCTCTATCTATTATTACAGCCTCATCTTCCCAACTATCCCACAGCTTCATGGTTACCTCTAAAAACTCTTTTGCTTTTTTATAGCGAGAGGTATGATCAGGAATGGTATCAAGATTAAAATTTTGAGCCTCACCATCGGTTCCAGAAGTAATGATATTCCATCCGGCGCGCCCATTACTCAAGAAATCAAGGGAAGAAAACCTTCGAGCCACATTATAGGGTTCATTAAAACTAGTTGATACGGTTCCAATTAACCCAATATGTTCCGTAACAGACGCTAAAGCTGATAATAATGTGGTTGGTTCAAAAGAAACAAGTGATCCATTTTCAACCGCATTAGGTGATGTTGAAGTACGATCAGCAAGAAAAATTGAATCCAATTTAGCCATTTCTGCTTTTTGAGCTAATTTTTTATAGTATGTGAAGTCCATCATTTTTTCAGGGAGTGCATCTGGATGACGCCAAGAAGCCTCATGATGTCCCTGATTATATAAAAATAAATTAAGATGCATGGTTTGCCCTTGATTACTCATTGAAATCTCCTTCCCGCCATCCTATCTATTTTTTATTATCCGCCTTATTAAAGTACTTCTTCCTATATCAATGTCGGTTGTTCGTTTTCCCAAACCGTACTAGGAATTTCTCGTCGAAGTACTGGAATAACCTCCTCAGCAAATCTTTCGAGCTGCTCATGTTGTTCTTCTTTACTTAATCCTTCAACACTGATACTTTGTACCTGGTGTCCAAATGCTTGATGATATTTTAGAATCTTCTCTATCACTTGATCCGCACTTCCTACTAAAGCAGAACCTTTTTGAATGTGATCTTCTAGGTCCTTAAATGGTGATTGATTGAACTTTGAGGCCTCTGTGCCCATAAAAATATCATAATATGGACGATAACGTTTCATGGCTTCCTCTGTTGTTCTTGCCAAATATAATCCTCTTGCACCTGCACCAACAACTGCTTTCTTAGGATCATGGCCATAATATTCGAGTCTTTCACGGTAATGATCAATTAATTCTTTATACTTAGCCATTGGATGAAACGTATTAGATGAGAAAATCGGTTCACCATTCTTCGCAGCAAGCTCAGTGGATAATGGACTTGATGCACTTCCATGCCAAATTGGAATCTGTTTTTGATATGGTCTTGGCTGGGTGGTTACATTCGTTAATAATGGACGATACTTCCCCTCCCAAGAGACATTTTCTTCATTCCACAATCGTTTTAGAAGTCTATACCGCTCAGCTAAAGACTCCCACTGCTCCTCCTCGCTAATTCCAAATAATGGGTAATGACGCGGGTCATTTCCTTTACCAATCATCAACTCTAACCTACCACCTGAAAGATGATCGAGAGTAGCATAATCCTCTGCTACACGCACTGGATCAAGAACACTTAAAACAGATACCGTTGGCAGCAATCGAATTTTTGAAGTTTTGGCAGCTATGGCTGTTAACATCACTGCTGGTGAAGAAGACAAAAACGGTGCACCATGCCGCTCACCCACGCCATATCCATCAAAACCTAGAGATTCAGCAAAAACAGCCTGGTCGATTACATGCTGTATTCTTTGCTGTGCTGTTAATACCTCACCTGTTACACCGTTTGGATGGTTTCCCATTAAATCAAACAATACAAATTTCATTGTAACACCTCCGATTACTTATCCATTACGAGCAATTCATTTAAGTTAAACTGGATCATGACAGGCAACCCAGTGCCCTATATGAATCTCCCTAAAAATAGGCTGTTCCTCACGGCATCGTGCAGTTGCTGCTGGGCAACGGGTATGAAATCTGCACCCAGTTGGGGGATTAGCCGGAGATGGAATTTCCCCCTGAATGGTAATCCGTTCTCTAGGGCGGGTTGGATTGGCAATTGGGATTGATTCAATTAATCCTTTTGTATAATGATGGGCAGGATGTAGGAATAATTCTTCACTTGATGCCATTTCAACCAATTGACCTAAGTACATGACACCAATACGATCAGATATATGCCTTACAATATTTAAGCCATGGCCAATAAATAAATAGGTTAATTCCCGCTTTCTCTGTAAATTCTGCAATAAATTCACGATTTGTGCCTGTACAGAAACATCTAATGCAGAAACAGCTTCATCCGCTAAGACAAACTGAGGATTAAGGGCAATAGCTCTGGCAATTGCTATACGCTGACGCTGTCCTCCTGAAAATTCATGTGGATACCGTTCATAGTCACTTTTATTTAAACCAACCACCTCTAATAACTCCTGAACCCTATCCTGTTTTTCTTTCTTACTGGAGTTTGCATGAACTTGAAGCGGTTCACCGATAATGTTTCCAACCCTCCAGCGTGGATTAACAGAACCATATGGGTCTTGATAAATTAGTTGCATATCTTTCCGTTTTTCGCGTAATGCTTTTGAACTCAGTTTTGACAGATCTTGCCCCTGAAAAAATACTTTTCCGCTAGTTAGTTTTTCTAACTGTAAAAGAACTCTGCCCAATGTTGACTTACCACTACCCGATTCTCCGACTAGACCAAATGTCTCACCTGTTTTAATCGTGAATGACACATTGTCCACTGCTCTTATATATGATTGATTACGAGAAAATACATTGTTCCCAATTGGATAATATTTACTTAACCCTTGAATCTCGAACAAGGTTTCAGGGGAATGTTTAGAATCAGTTGGAAAAAAATCTTTTTGAATTGGCACTTTTTCTTTTGTTTCTACTACACTTTGTTCTCTTATATGTTTATCTACTATTTCCTCTGCATGCCAGCATGCGGTCTGGCGGTTATTCACCTCTACTAATGGAGGTGCCTCGATAAAACAACGTTCTGACGCATAAGGACAGCGTGGATGAAACTCACATCCAGTAGGTAAATCGCTTAAAGCTGGAATAGATCCTTTAATCGAATAGAGCTCTTTACTCCTATCACTATCCAATGTTGTTATTGATTGCAATAGCCCATATGTATAGGGGTGATGAGGCATTTCAAACAAATCCTTGACGTTTGCATGCTCTACAATACTTCCGGCATACATCACTATAATTCGGTCAGCCATTTCTGCTGCAACACCCATATCATGAGTAATTAACAGAATGGACATCCCCATTTCTTCTTTCAATTCCTGGAGCAAATGTAATATTTGCGCTTGAATGGTAACATCTAGGGCTGTTGTCGGCTCATCTGCAATGAGGAGGTCTGGACCACAAGCAAGAGCCATCGCAATCATAGCCCGTTGCAGCATACCTCCTGACAACTCATTTGGATATTGGTTAAAGCGTATCTCAGCAGCCGATATACCCACACGTTTTAATAAATAAAGAGCTCTCTCTTTTGCTTCTGATTTACTAGATTGCTTATGTGCAAGAATCGTTTCAATGATTTGGCTTCCAATTGTAAATACAGGATCAAAAGCCGCCATTGGTTCTTGAAAAATCATTGCTATTTTTTTCCCACGAATAGATCGAAGTTTTTTATTCGTAAGATGTGTTAGGTCTAACCCATCCAGCACTATGCTTCCACCCGATATTTTTCCATTTTCATAATCTATGAGCCTCATAATCGATTTAGAGGTAACTGTCTTACCACTACCAGATTCCCCAACTATACAAACAGTCTCACCCGCCTGAATGTGCATTGTGACATTCTTGATTGCTGTAACATCGCCAACCTTTTTGGTGAAATCAACTTTTAATTGCTGAATATCAAGTAGTTTCTCCATTTTTTTCTACCCCCTTTATCTCGTGCTGCTTGTTTTAGGATCAAAGGAATCGCGGAGTTTATCTCCAATAATATTGATTGCTAGAACAAAAAGAGTAATGGCTAAACCTGGAAATGTTGAAATCCACCAGCCTACTGTTAAATAACCTCGTCCCTGTGAGAGTAGCGCTCCCCAATCAGGAATTTCTTTAATAATCCCAAGACCTAAGAAGCTCAACCCTGAACCAATTAAAATTGAGGTTCCAAGTCCTATCGTCCCCATTACTAAAAGTGGAGAAAAAGAATTCGGGAGGATATGCCAGAGGAAAATCTCCCAGCTCGGTGTACCAATAGATCGAGAGGCATCTATATACTGTCGTTTCTTAATACTCATCATTTGTCCTCTCATCACTCGTGCAAATGCAGGTATCGATGAAGCTGCAACAGCTAAGACGATATTTAATAAACTAGGACCAAGGGCAGCAGCAATGGCTAATGCCAGAAGAATACCAGGTATTGTCATCAAAATTTCAATTATCCTCATAAAGATAACGTCAACAATACCTCCCATATAACCAGCGAATCCCCCGATACTCCCGCCAATGATACTGCCAATAAGAACGGACGCAACACCAATAATGAGAGAATCCCGACTTCCATAAATGACTAGACTAAACACGTCTCTCCCAAAGTAATCTGTTCCAAACAAATGTGCACCACTTGGTTTACTTAAAATCAGCTCTGTATTCATATAGGTTGGAGAATAGGGCGCGATTAACTTGGGAAATAAAGCACATCCGATGATAAATAAAACAATAATAACAGCAATGTATAAAAATAGTTTTGAGGCAGAAAAGGGGTGCTTCTGTTTTGTTAAAGTCCATATTGGAACCCGCAGCACTTTTTCAGCATTCACCATTTCTTTCATATGATTTCTCTCCCCCCTTATTGATTACTAACTAGTGAGACCTGCGTACTCGTGGATCAATAATCGCATAGGATAAGTCAACTAAGAAATTGACAATTACATAAACAATGGCACTGAAAAAAACGACCCCTTGAATCACGGGTAAATCTTTAGCCATAATCGCATCGGCAACAATCCTGCCAATACCCTGCCTTGAAAACACAGTTTCAATCACAACCGTACCAGCCATGAGTTCACCAATATTTAAACCGATAATGGTAATAGCAGGAATAAGTGCGTTGCGAAGTGCATGACGATACATAACAACCCTTTCTGAGAGTCCTTTTGCACGAAGAGTGATAATAAATTGCTCATTAATCACTTCCAGCATGCTATTTCGCACCATTCGAATGATTAAACCTGCACCTACAAATCCAAGAGATAGTGATGGCAGCACTAGTGTTGCCCAGCCATCGGAGCCCATAGCTGGAAACCAGTTTAAATAGATGGAAAAAATAAGAATCAGTAAAATCCCTGACCAAAATGTTGGCATTGAAATACCAAATAAACCAATTAATCTAGCAATAAAATCTATCCCCTTATTTCTGTAGATTGCCGATAACACTCCAAATGTTACCCCAATTCCCACAGATAATACTGCGCTTGCAATAGTTAAAGCAAGCGTTGCCGGAAAGTGTTCTAAGATCTTTGGCAGGACTGGTTCGCTGTTAACTAAAGATTGACCAAAATCACCATGAAGGACATTTGTAAAATACTCTGTGAATTGCACATAAAACGGTTGATTGAGTCCCAATTCCTTGCGTAAATTTTCTACCATTTCAGGTGTGGCAGTCGCGGGATCCAGCATGGAAAGCACTGGATCCCCCGGAAGCAAATAGATTATGAAAAAAACAAGGATGAGTGAGCCTAAAATGGATACCAATGCAGTCGAGATTTTCAAAAGGATCTTATTGGCAAATGCCACATTTATCAGCTCCATTTCTACATTATTTAATCGTTACATCATTGAACAAGGGGTAGCCTAATGGATCAAACTTTATCCCGTTTACAGTTTTAGTTGCTGCCACTGTATAAGGGAATACATAAATTGGAATGATCCATGCTTCATCAATGATTTTTTGCTGCACTTTTTTGTAGATATCTGCACGTTTTGCCGGATCCAATTCTACTGTCCCTTCCTCCAATAATTGATCTAATTCTGGATTAGATCCGCCCCCTAGCCTTTTTATCGTTGCCTCTTCTTGTGGGGTAGTTGTATGATAAAAGGCTCGTAATGCATTGGGATCAGAATTAACTTGGCTGTTTCCGTATAAATCATAATCAGCATTTTGTTGAACAATTGAAGCGATATCTTTTGTAATATTTATTTCCACTTTAATACCGATCTTTTTTAATTGTTGCTGAATAATAACAGCAATATCATTTCTCTTCTCGCGGTTAGGAGTTCCATCCACATAATTTAATGTTAGTTGCCTTCCATCTTTTACACGGATCCCCTCCTTACCTTTTACATAGCCAAGTTCATCAAGGAGTTCATTGGCCTTATCTAAATCTACCGAGTTACTATTTTCAAGGGATTTATCATAGCCTAAAATACCTGGTGTAAGTGGCGACCATGCTCGAGAATAGGTGTTTAAGTAAAGTGTTTTTACAATCGCCTCAACATCAACAGCAAACTGTACAGCTTTACGGGCTCTTACATCATTCCATGGTTCTTTTCTTTGATTAAAAAACAGTGTGTATGGCAATCCAATTGTGTTTACTTGTAATAATTGATTCTTCGGGTCATTTTTTAAAGAAACAATATTTTGCGGCGGCACAGTTTCTGCGGCAAGGATTTGCCCGCTTTGTACACTGCCAATACGCGTTGCTTCTTCTGGGATGATTTTAAAAGTAATCCTATCAAGGTATGGTGCTTCTTTGTTTTCTACAATGGATGGACCCCATTGATAATCATTATTTTTTTCAACAACAATATCTGCATTCTCTGTCCAGCTGACAAACTTATATGGTCCAGTTCCTACAGGATTTTTACCAAACTGATCCCCATATTTTTCTGCAGCTGTCGGTGAGACAATCCCAAGCATTGCCTGGCTTAAATTACTTAAAAATGCAGAGGATGGTGTTGAGAGGTTAATTTTGATTGTAAACTCATCCAGTACTTCTGATGATTCATACGGTCTAAGAAGTGCTACCGAATTTCGAGCTTGTGTTTTTGGTTCAATAATTCGGTCAAAGCTATATTTCACTGCTTCGGCATTAAATGGGGTTCCATCGTGAAATGTTACGTCTTCGCGCAGTTTAAACGTATAGCTTTTTCCATCCTCTGATACTGTCCACTCATTAGCAAGCCACGGCTTGATGGAGTTATCAGGCTCCTGAACTACTAAGCTATCAAAAATCGTTCTGAAGGCACGAACCGCAACGGCTAAACCGCTTCGATGCGGATCAAGTGAATCGGGAGATGTTGCGAGCGCATAGGTTAATTCCCCACCTTGCTTAGGTTGTCCCTCGACCTTTTCGTTTTTTTCTGCTGAACTATTTTTTGTACCAGTACTATTTGCGCATCCAGATAACAGAAGCAATAACGCCATTGAGATCGATATTACCTTAGTCCAATTTACTAGTTTCACATCCAACGCCCCTTCTCAATTTCTACAATTTTCTAAAATGGAAGTCTTACATCTTACATCGCAATTTAAAATTTTTCTAATTATTTATACCTGAATACTCGGAATTAAAATACAATACATCCTTAATTAAACAGTGCTCACTGGTTTAAAAAGATTTTACTTGCAATATATGGGTACTCTTCTCTAATCTCTATTCCCGAATTTCGATTCGTGTTACGAGGGCTTAACAACTGAAATGATTTAATTCTTTCTTCTTCTTTTTCTACCGGTGTATGTATAATAAATTCATCCACCTGATACGTTCGATGAAGTTTTTCTAAAATTCCGTTTACATAAATAGGAGTTCCAGCAACAATGTCTGCTTTTTGTTCTGTGATTTCAAATGGTTCGCCTGCCTGCTTACCAAATACTTCTGCTTGCTCAATAGATTGTAAAGTTACCGAGCGACCGCTCTGAAGATGGACTTTAACTATTTTTCTGTCTCCTGCCAGTTGTTCAGCTTCTGATTGAGTTGGAGCAGCAATAACAGCTAATGAGATGATGAATCTTCCATTTGGAAAACCTTCGTGATACACTTTAGCCGCCTGTTTCAATACCTTATCATCACTATTGATAAATTTTGCAAATACAAATGATATCCCTTGATTAGCCGCAAGCTGAGCGCTATTAACACTTGCACCAAGTAAAAAAATTTCAGGTTTTTTCTGAGGAATCGGTGTTGCTTGAATTCCAGTAAGAGGGTGTTCCTCATCAACGGAATTTTCAATTAATTCACTTAAAAAAGATAACCGTTCAGAAAAGTCCTTTCCATCATTAACGGTGCCATACTGGAGCGCCTTTGTTGATAATGGAAGACCACCTGGTGCTTTGCCAATCCCAAGATCTACTCTTCCCGGAGCAAGATTGGATAAGACATGAAAGTTTTCAGCCACCTTATAAGGACTATAATGCTGAAGCATTACCCCCCCTGAGCCTACTTGAATCTTATTCGTTCGAGCTAATATATAAGAAATTAATACCTCAGGAGAGGAACCTGCCAATTGATCTGTATGGTGATGCTCTGATACCCAAAAACGGGAGTAGCCCCATTCTTCTGCTTTTTGAGCCAATTGAACGGTTTTCTGTAAAGCATTAAAAGCAGTGCTCCCAGGAAAAATGGGACTTTGATCTAAAATACTTAGCTTATAGCTCATGTTATTTCTCCTCCAAGTTTTATTCCGACCTAATTGATGTGAAAAGTATGTTTTTTATTAATTCTCATCCTATCATCGAAAACAACAAACTGGCAATGATTTCCTTGATAGGAAAATATTTAATAATAATTAAAAAAATCTATCAATTGATCTCTAATCTATTTGATTTACTTGCTTTCTTTAGTGGAATTACATTGCTTTGCCCATAATCATTCATAAATTCAGTTAGCCTTTTTGAGAGACCTCCATGACCAAATCGGATAAATTTAGGTTGTTCCTCTAACATCTCGTCTTTGACAAAATCCAAAAACGCCAAAATCTGAATTCTACGATAATGAACATTGACAATTCCATACTCGTAAAACCATTGATCAATCGTATTATAAACACCTCGGTTAACCGGATACTGTCGATTGCACCAATTAAAAAACTGTAAATCTGGCAAATTAAGATATTTACTTGTTCGGAAGGAGTTTTCCTTTTTTGTTTCTACAAATAGCCTCACATCATTACTATTTTGAGTTGTCATTCTTATCATCCTCTCTCTTTATATCCAATATTACACACTTGAATAGTGGGAATTAAAGCTGTACTTTTCCCTCTTACACCAAGAAATCATTGCTTGTTATTTTATTGTGTTTAATCCTATCACCGAGAAGATTGTAATGGCAATACGTTAGCTGATAGATAAATCTAATCTTTACATTAAAAAATTTTATCAATAAACAGGATCTTCTTCCTTCTGAAATTCTTTAACAGATCGAAGAATATCATTCCAAAGCTCGGGGTACACAAAACCATTATTTAAATGTGCCGCAAATATTTGCTGGTTTATTTGAAGAATATGAGAAACATCTACATCAATCAGCATGCCACTTTCAAGCTCTTCCTTTATGCATAGGTATGGTAAAAACCCTATGCCGTTTCTACTTAGAATAATAGATTTTGCAACTTCAAGATGGTCGACTAAAAATTCTATGCGCGGACTAACATTTGCCATTTCAAATAACTTATGGATCCGATTCCAGTCAAAAGCGCCGCATTCAAAAAACACCATGGGTTCACTGGCTAGTTGCTGAACAGATAAATTCTCTTGAAATTGAAAGGGATGTCCAGGATAAACGACCAACCGGACAGAATTATTTAGAAGCACATGCTTTTGTATACCACGATGAGAAACATCTTTCATAAAGGCGATATCCACTTGCTTGTGAAGAAGTTTTTCGAGCAGCACATCATTTGTCGCTGAATAAAATTTAAATCGTAATTGGGGATTTGCTCTCTTCAAGAAAGGAAGGGCAAAAGGAATAAAGTATTGTGAAGTAATAATATTTGCCCCAATGACAATTTCTTCAGGATTATCATCCTTCTTCAATAGTTTCTTCCCCTGATCATAGGTACGAATAATTTGCTCTGCATATGGGATAAATGCTTTTCCTTCCTCAGATATTGTCAAACTTCTTCCGTTTCGCAAAAATAATTCGACTCCAAGATCTCGTTCTAAAGTTTTTATTCTCGCTGTAACGGTTGGCTGTGATAAATATAGAGCTTCAGCTGCTTTATGAACACTTTCCAAATGTACTACATACATAAATGCTTCAAAATGATCAATGTTCATTCTTCCGCAACCCCTTTCTAGTTTTAGAAAATAAAAAAGGCTCCTTTACGCGTATGCGTACAGGAGCCTTTGGATGTCCAATCGGCAAATCATCATTTGCTATGAATTTTCTAAATTTTACTCCAATTAATCCAATAAGTAAAGTGTGAATTGAACTGATTTTGAAATATAGTTCTCCAGAGCTAGAAAGCTGCGTTTACCTAGTTAAAGTTCTGCCGCCTGAAAGGTATCTCCACCCTCTATGGTTCCGCTTTTGAAGCCTTTATTAAACCATCTCTCCCTCTGCTCGGAGGTTCCATGTGTAAAACTTTCGGGAACAACATACCCCTGTGATTTTTTCTGGATATTATCATCTCCGACCGCATTTGCCGCATTAAGTGCCTCTTCAAGGTCACCTTTTTCAAGGTAGCCCTTCCCTTCGGCATAGTGGGCCCAAACACCAGCCAAGTAGTCTGCCTGCAATTCAAATCGGACTGAATACTCATTGGTCTGCTTCTCGGCTGGTGAAGCTTCGTCTCCGCTATGTAGAAGGGTCTGGACGTGGTGTCCTACCTCATGGGCGATTACATATGCCATTGCAAAGTCACCAGGTGCCTGGAATCTTTGTTTTAGTTCCTGATAAAAACTTAAATCAATATAAAGTTTGTGGTCACCCGGACAATAAAACGGTCCTACAGCTGAACTCGCTGCTCCACATGCGGATTGAACGCTGTCCCTAAACAAAACGAGCTTTGGATTTTCGTATACCATGCCTTGTTTCTCGAATTGATTAGACCACACATCCTCTGTATCGGCCAGGACTACAGAAACAAAATCCGCCAATTCCTCCTCTTGGGAGGATACATTCATAGGAGCGTTTGTGTTCGAACCATTCGTAGTTGGAGTATTGTTCATTAAATCTCCAGGGTTTCCTCCCAGCAGTGCAAAAAGGAGAATAACGACAATACTTCCTATCCCCCCTCCAATCACCGTTTTTCCACCCATGCCCATGCCTCTTCGGTCCTCAACGTTTGTACTTTGCCGTCTTCCTTTCCACCTCATTTGTTTACCTCCCTAAGATTATGCCTGATGACATAGTTTTTACTTCTTATTTGGGATTTATCAATCATTTATGAACATAGGAGTCTTGCGGGAAACCAGGGGGACGGTTCTCCCGGCCTTTTTGGACCGGGAGAACCGTCCCCCTGGCAATTTCTAGCAGATACCCATACACAAAAAAGCACCTCAAACAAGTGAGGTGCTTTTTACTGTATTTCCTATTTCATTGCTGGTGCAATAGAGGCTTCGGGTGAAGTTACCTTGTCATAAAAATCTACAAATTTATCACGATCGGCGCTATCACGGTAGGCCATGGCGACACGTGGATGTTCATTCAGTACACCAGAAATCATATACGGAATAATGTAACCCCACTCCCATTTTTGGCGCATTTCGAGCATGTGCTTTTCAATCATTTCAAGTACTGGCTTCAGTTCATAGCTTGGTTTTTGTATGTAGCTAACAAGAAGTTCTGTGTTACAATTACCCGCCGCACGACCCATGCCATAAACAGATGAATCCAGGTATGTAACCCCGTTTTGCAATGCCGCTAATGTATTGGCGAATGCTAACTGCATGTTGTTATGGGTATGGATTCCGAGCTGTTTGTTTGGAATTAACTCTTGAAATCTTTTCACTTGGTGTTCAATATCCGTTGGATCCAAGCTTCCAAAGGAATCCACGATATATACAACATCTACAGGACTTTCCCTCACCATATCAAATGCTTTCGTAAGCTGCTTTTCAGGTACACTCGATAAAGCCATAATATTAAGTGAAGTCTCATAACCCAAATCATGAAACATTTGTACAAGCTCTAACCCTTTATCTACTTCACGGATATAGCATGCCACTCGGATCATGTCCAAAACACTTTGTTCACGAGGTAAAATGTCATTTGGATCTACACGACCAATATCCACTAGAGCAGAAAACTTTGTGAATTTTTTTTCAGGGAAGATTTCCTTCAAGAAATTATCGTCTAGAAATCTCCATGGATTTGGCTCAGTCGCATTCAGTAGTTTTGGAGAGTTTTTGTAGCCAATCTCCATGTATTCAACACCTGCTGCACTTAAACTATTATACAAGTCTTGAACAAATTCTACGCTGAAATCCCAATTATTAACTAATCCGCCATCTCGGATGGTACAGTCTATTATTTTGCTACGTTGACCCATGAAAGTATTCCTCCTGCATTTCCTTTTTTGTTGTAATTTGTATGCTTTAAAGTACTAAAATTCTTACTGTGTTTATATCATGTTTCGTTCGAACGAGTCAATGCTATTTTCCAAAGATTCATTTATTTTACAATAAAAAGCCATCCCCTCCTACATGAATGTTTGAGAGAATGGCTATTTATTAACCCTTACACTGCTTCAGATAAACTATTGATTTCTTCTTTTCTACCTTTTCCATTTCGCAAACTAACCATCGCTATAAAGGAGATACAATAGAGCAGTGCCAGGTACGTCATTGCTACCGTTACATTTGCGTGTTGAAGAATATAACCTACTAAAATTGGAGATAATCCCCCTAAAGCCCTGCCAAAGTTAAAAATTGTGTTCGTTGCTGTACTGCGAATTTCTACAGAATAATATTTGCTAATTAGTGCGCCATAACCTGCAAACATTCCATTGGAGAAGAAACCTACAATCGCACCTCCAATTAAAAGACCTGTGCTGCCTGAAGCAAAGGAGTAAAAGAAGACAGCAACAGCGGAAGCAGCTAAGAAGATTCCATACGAACGCTTCATTCCAAACCGATCCATAAATTGACCAAACGTTAACATACCTGCAATCATACCTGCGGCGGTACTAATGGTCCAAAGAGCCGAGCTTGAAACGGATAATCCTTGGGATTGTTGAAGCATCGATGGCAGCCAAATCATTAAACCATTATATCCAGCGATTTGTACGGTTGCCATTATTGCTAAAGCGACAGTCGTTACAGCAATTCTAGGAGTAGCAAACAATTGCTTCAGTTTTCCTTGCTTCTGAACAAGTTGCTTCTTCTTTTGTGATTCCACCCATACCGGTGATTCGTCTAGTTTCTTTCGAACGATAAAGGCGAAAATAACCGGAGCCAATCCAACGAAGAACAACCCTCTCCATCCCCAGGAAGGAAGAATCATTGCACTTAGAAGTGCGGCAAGGATAACACCATATTGAGCACCGACACTAACGTAGGAAGAAGCGCGCCCTTGTTTATTCTTTGGCCATGCCTCAGCGACAAGCGCCATACCAATACCGTATTCTCCCCCAGCTCCTAAACCTGCAATAAATCTAAATAAATATACTTGTTCAATATTTTGTGCCAGCCCGGTTAACGCAGTTCCGACAGCAAATAATAGAATCGTATAGGTGAAAATTCTAACTCTCCCAAATTTATCTGCTAAAATACCGAAAATGACTCCCCCAGCTAGCATTCCTAAATTAGTTATGGATGAAATAAGTCCACCAGCTGCCATATCGATATGAAACTCTGCAATAATCATCGACATCGCAAAGGATATAAACATAATATCCATGCCCTCTAATGTTAAACCCGCTACTGAAGCAACTACTGTTTTTTTACGATAATCCATTCTTGTTGTTCTCCTTTCAAGCCTCACAGGACTCAGATTAAAAGATAATAAGCAAAAATAAAATGCCTTTCCATCCAAAGGACAAAAAGGCATTCATAGACATAATAAATATGTATGAATTTTACTTTCGCCTTTTTGGACTCTCTGGACCAGATTAAAGGGATTTAATTTCAACTAATAGTAACATGATAATAATAAAGTGACAATATGGGGATGCAAATTCTTAAATCTTTATTTAAAAAAGTTGTTGTTTTTACTTATTTCTTTATAACAAATATCTATATATAATGATTGAAAGTGTGGTTTAATTAGAATTAAACTTTCAAAGATAATTTTTTATTTTTATACAGATTAGATACATCATAGAGGAGCGTTATTTATTTATGAATCAGGAATTTCTTAATATTATTATCATCATTGCCTTTGGCTATCTATTAAAACGACTAAATATTTTACAAGAAAAAGATGGAGAAGTGATTTCAAAAATTATTTTTAAAATTACCCTTCCTGCTTTAGTTATTGTAACTTTTGATTCTGTTAAAATAGAAACTTCATTAATTATGTTACCAGTCATTGTAATTATTTATGGAATGATAACGGCCATTCTAGGCCTATTATTCTTTAAAAATGAGGAAAGAGAACTTAAGGGTTCCCTTTTGATGTTATCTCACGGTTTTAATGTTGGCTTATTTGCATTTCCTTTAGTTTATGCAATTTGGGGAATGGAAGGATTAACTTATTTTAGTATGTTTGATGTTGGAGCATCATTTCTTGTCTTTGGAATCTCTTTTATTTTTGGAAGTTATTTTTCAAATGAAGGTCTTCGTCTTAACCCATTAGAAATTCTAAAGAAACTTGGAAAGTCTATTCCGTTAATGACTTATATTATTGCTAGTATATTAAACTTTAGCCACATCCACCTACCTGATATGTTCATTGAAGTTGCAAGTACGATTTCAGGAGCAAATATACCCTTATCATTATTACTATTAGGACTCTTTTTAAATTTTAAGTTTGACAAACAATTTATTAGGCCAATGGTGAAATTTTTAGCTTTCCGATATGGCTTAGGTCTTATCGTGGGTTTAGTTTTATACTTCACCCTTCCAGCTGACATCATGCTTCGTTCTACCATTCTGATTGGTCTATTACTGCCGGTTGCAGCATCTGCCTTAACTTTTGCAGTTGAATTTAAATATAGCATTACTAGCATCCGTTTCATTGCCACGATGTCAAATATAACGATGTTAGTAAGTATTGTGATATTATATCTTTTTGCAAACTTTATTTTATAGTGTCTTAATTAAAAACAAACCAACTAAGTGTACTCTTTAAAGAATGCTAAGTTGGTTTGTTCCTTTGTACTATCATGTACTTTTTACCTAGGTTCTCACTAGCCTGAAACAGATGTTCAAGTTCCTCCTTCTCGTCAACCGAAAGTATCTTCTCTGCCAACGGAAACAACACTTTTTCTTCCTTTGCAAAGTGTTGTGTTAAGGTAGCATAAGCTTGGACGGCGTATACTGAAATCCATTGAGCAGTATTTTCATCTATGGTCGAACCCGCCTGTTCAGCTTCAGATAGAAAATCCTGCAGGTGCCCCTCAGCCTTCTCATGTTCTTCCTCCATTACCTCGATTGTTCTGTCATTGTCTCCAAGACGGCGAGACATCATAGGGAACAAACCTACATCCTCTCGTTTAGAATGTGCCTTCAAATTAATGGTAAAAGCTGAAACCCGTTCATACAATTCCCCAAATAATTGAACAACAACAAGACCCGATTTCGATTCTATCTCTTCCGTAATCTCATAGAATTGATCCATAGCTTGTCGGAGCGACACATGCTCCTCCATTAATTGTTGCAATGGAGCACTTAATACAACGTTCGAAATTTCCACCCTACCCCCTCCTCTTCCCCATACCATACATCCGATTTTCCTGTTTTCCTTGGTTTCGGTCGTATCTATTACCTATTCTTAAATCATATGCTAAAAGTGGAGATAATTTTGTGATGATAATCACGGGTTCAAATTAACTACGTTTTCCGACTTTTGATGCCTTGAAACATATTGACTATTCGTAATCCAGAAACGCCAAGGTAAGTCCTTTGCATCACCAGTATTCTCAATTCCAATCCTTTTTCCAACTGAAATGCTCTCAGGATAAAAACCTTTTGCTAAATATACGGGTGGATGTGTGAGTGAGCATCCATAGTCCTCCATTGTTATACCCAATGCCTTCGTCAGTTTTCCAGGACCGTTAGTCAGATTTTTTAATTCTCCAATCCCTCTCCTAGTTTTCATAAGATCGATACCGTACCGAGGTTCCAGGGCTCGGACCAAAATAGCTTCAGGTTTTTCTTCACCTCCGCTGACCACATTGAATAGGCAGTGTGTATGCATTAGATATGTATAGGCAAGGCCGGAACGATGAAACATGATTTCTGTTCTTGCAGTCCTTCTGTAATTATAGCTATGCGCTGCCCTATCATCGGGACCTATGTATGCCTCTGTTTCTACAATATATCCAGCGGCGATGCCCTGGTGTGTTTCTTTTACAAGAAGGCAGCCGAGCATTGCCTTTGCCATTTCTAAAGTAGGTTGTTCATAAAAATCCTGTGGTAATGGAACGATACCATTTGGAAATTCTTTCATAGTTGATGCCTCCTATTAAGTCATCCTAAATTTATCTTTTAGATTTATTTATTTAGAATACAAAAAACCAAGGATAAAAATATTCCTTGGTTTTAAGCTTACTATACACTTACTGAAAAGAATCAATTCTAGCATGAAGATATCAAGCACATGCTGAGTATTTATTTATTTTCCAACAGGCTCTCCAGCTTTTCCCCAGTGGGTCTTAGGGATTTCCGTTACGATTACTCTTATATTCTCTTTTGGAGCATCCAAGGTTTCCGAAACTGTATTCGTAACATTACGAATTAATTCTGCTACTTTTTCTTTTGGTCTTCCTTCCATCATTTGCACCTGAATAATAGGCATGATAATCCCCTCTATTTATGATTTTTTAATCGGTTACAGTAAATGATACTTCGCCAAAACCATCAAATTTTCCAGTAACGATATCGCCATAGTTCAACTTAACGGCAGCTGTAATGCCGCCAGTTAGTATCACGTCACCCTTGCGAACCCTCTCACCCTTTCTTGCTAGCATATTGGCAAGCATCGCTACAGATTGGGCCGGGTGTCCTAAGACTGCAGCTCCTGCACCTAATTCCTTGATTTCACCATTGATTGAAAGCGTTGCGCCAACATGATCCAGTTCAAATTGTTCCGGTTTTTTCAAGGTTGTTCCAAACACAACTCGGGAGGTTGAGGCATTGTCAGCAATGACATCCGGCAACGTAAACTGAAAATTTTCATAACGGCTGTCGATGATTTCCAATGCCGGGAGAACGAATTCCGTTTTCGCGAGAGCCTGTGCTCCTGTGATTCCAGGACCTTTGAGATCTTCTCCCATCACAAAAGCAACCTCTGCCTCTACTTTCGGATGAATCACATCACTTAAACGGACTTTACCGCCATTTTCAATCAACATATAATCAAAAACATAACCATAAATAGGCTCTTCAATGCCCATTTGCTTCATCTTCGCAAAGCTGGTTAAACCCATCTTAGGACCAACGATTCTTCTTCCTTCATTTACCTTGCGGTTTACGATTACTTTTTGTACAAGGTACGCTTCCTCCACTGATAAATCCGGCTTCAGGCTTACAGTTACCTTGGGAACTTCACGCCTTTCTTCCTCTGCTGAAACGAGGTAATTAGCGATATCCTTGTATTGACTCATTACTCTTTCTCCTCCGTTCTAAAATGGACGCTTACCTGCCCAATGTGTGCAAATCTTGCCGTAAATGAATCCCCTGCCCGTGCTTCTATCGCTGCCGATAAAGCCCCTGAGAGAATCACTTCACCTGCACGCAATGGGATATCAAATTCTGATAACTTATTAGCTAACCACGCTACACAATTAGCTGGATTACCTAATGCCGCCGCACCAACCCCTGTATTGACCAATTCGCCATTTTTATAAAAAGCCATTCCAATCAGCTCAAGATCAATGTCTTCAACCTTGATGGGCTTGCCCCCAAGTACATAAAATCCTGATGAAGCATTATCTGCAACCGTATCTGCCAGCTTTATCTTCCAATCTTTTACTCTGCTATCTACGATTTCAAGCGCTGGAACAATACACTCCGTTGCCTGAAGAACATCTAGAGCAGTAAGATTTGGTCCCCGTAATTCCTTTTTTAAAATAAAAGCAATCTCCGCCTCTACATTTGGCTGTATAACTTTGTCGAAGGAAATGAAACCTCCGTTTTCAACCACCATACTGTCTAATAAATGACCATAATCCGGCTCATCAACTCCCAATAGATTTTGCATGGCCAGGGAAGTTAAGCCAATCTTCTTTCCTATAATTTTCTGTCCCTGTTCTACTTTTTTCTTAATATTTTCCAGCTGGACATAATAGGATTCCTTCACTTTCAACTCTGAATCGATTGAAGTAAGCGGTGAAATTCCCACTCGTGTGGACTCTGCTTCTGCCAATAATTTAGCAAACTCTTCTATTTTACTCGTCAACTGTCTTTCACCCTTTCTACAGGTAAATTTATATATTTTCATAAGTTGATGGTAACAATTGTGAGTTTTAAATACAACACTTGTCTTGTCAATGTTCAACCATCAGACAATAAGCAAAACCAAACGGCTTCCGATAGAATTCATTAAACTATGCCTGTTTTTGTCACTAAACACGCATTTGATGTAATGGTTCTATGGACCTAATTTATTGATAATATTCCGAAAAGTATAAATATTTTATTGAAAATAAAACCATCAGTGTTTATAATCTCTAATTAGAGAACACCATTAACTATAAGTAAAGTACGACTTATGTTAACCAATAACAAATATGAATTACTCATATTTCCGTAAGTGTTATCATTTGATTTTACTTTACAAGGGGGAAAAAATATGACACCGATTAATTCTACTGAAGTTATTGCTAACAGCAAATTTAACCGCTTTCATTTAGGGTTACTAGTATGGAGTTTTATCATTATCTTGTTTGATGGGTATGATCTGGTCGTCTATGGAACGGTTTTACCGAGCTTGATAAAGGAATGGAATCTTTCATCGGTGGAAGCTGGAGCAATCGGTACCTATGGGTTATTTGGGATGATGTTTGGGGCAATCTTTTTCGGTACTCTAGCTGACCGTATTGGCAGAAAAAATGTGATTGCTATAACATTAGTACTGTTTAGTTTATTTACATTCCTTTGCGGATTTGCCGAAACCCCTGCTACTTTCTCAACCTTTCGTTTCTTAGCTGGCTTAGGTTTGGGAGGAATCATGCCAAATGTTATCGCACTATTAACAGATTATGCACCTAAGACGATGAGAAGTATGATTGTTAGTATCGTTTTATGTGGTTATTCTGTTGGGGGAATTCTTGCTCCCTTAATAGGGATCTTCTTAATGCCAACATTCGGATGGGAATCAATCTTCTGGTTTGCGGGTCTTCCTCTACTATTTTTGCCTATCATGTATAAACAGCTGCCCGAAACAGCCAGCTATCTTATCCGTACAGGTAAGAAAGAAAAATTGATTTCAACTCTTGCTAAAGTGAGTCCAGATTCGCTTATTAATCAAAATGATGAGGTTATCGACTTAAAAATCCAAGAATCAAAGGTTCCTATAATAGGATTATTTAAGGAGAACCGAGCCTTCAGTACGGTTATGTTTTGGACAGCGTTTTTCAGTTGTTTATTGATGGTTTATGGTTTGAATACTTGGCTTCCAAAATTGATGATGGAAGCAGGATATGGATTAAATTCAAGCTTAGGCTTTCTCATTGCCCTCCAAGGCGGAGCTATTATCGGGACACTAATAATCGGACGACTTTGTGATAAATACGGTTCAAAAAAAATGCTTGTTCCGATGTATGCCTCAGGCGCCGTGGCTCTGACACTATTAGGATTTGGGGGAAATACGTTAGTAATATATCTATTAGTAGCTATTGCCGGTGCTGCAACCATCGGTGCACAAAATATTGTTCAGGCCTATGTATCTCAGTACTATCCGCCATCTATTAGATCTACAGCATTAGGGATGGCTTCTGGAGTCGGCAGAATTGGCGGTATGCTCGGTCCCCTGTTAGGAGGATTCCTATTATCAGTTTCTTTACCCATTCACTTAAACTTTATCGCTTTTGCGATACCTGGCTTAATTGCAGCCGCTGCCCTATCAATGGTGCCTTTAAAAAATGCCTATCAAAATAAAAAAGATGCCAATGATGAATCTATTAAAGTTCATGTAAGTTAATGAGTTAAAAAAGTATTTTAGATAGATAAACGACAACCGCAACCGTAATACCGCTTATGATTGTAGTCAATAGGACGGCTTGGGAAGCATATTCTGGATAATTATCATACTCAAGTGCCAGCAAAGCACTATTTCTTGAAGAAGGAAATGAGCTGGCGATAAATAAAGCCTGAGCAGTGATATCTGTTAATCCAAGAATAAAGATAACTAGTAACCCAATGATAGGAGATATAATCAGCCGGCCGATTACAATCCAAACAATGGGTCTAGAAATTCGCGTAATCTTTAAAAATGCCACTTGAGCCCCAAGTGTAACAAGTGCAACTGCCAAAAACGCATTTGAAGAATTTTCAATTGGCCTCCACAAAAATTCTGGAATATCAATGTGTAGCCATTTCAACAATATTGCCAGTAATAAAGCGTAAATAACCGGAAGACGGATAATTTTTCTCAGGATTTCTATACCGCTGCTCTGGGCAGAAACACTGTTGAAAAAACCATATGTGAATGTAAGGAGATTTTGAAAAATAGAAATAATAATCTGTATCGACATACCTGCAGGATTAGCGGCAAATACTAGTTCACTTACAGGGAGACCGTAATTACCTGAATTGCTCAAAACCATACTGTTTTTAAAGGTTGCTGTCAGCTTACGGTCAAACTTGTTAACTTTCGCAATAAACATGCTGGTTAAGATAAGCAGAATATTAAAAAGCAGTAAAAATACTAACGTTTGGCTAATTAACTCGCTTGACATATTGCTCTCATATATATTAACAAAACAAACCGCTGGCAATAAGAAATACACCGTCAATGTTGAAAGTGTAGATAAATCAAGCCTAATGACACGCTGTAGTACTGCGCCTGCCCCAATCAACAGGAATATCGGAAATATGATATCTAGTAATATATGATACAAAATACTCATACAACGTACCTTCTCTCTCTAATGAAAAAAGGAAAAATGCAGTTTATTAATAAATAATAAATCGCATTTTCCTACTATTTACACTACCTGATCGTTAAAATAAATTACCTCTGAAAGAATCTTACAACCCGAAACATTTTTAAAAGCTTCTTTGGCTTCTTTTTCAGAATTAAATTCAAACATTGAAATATTGTTTCCTTTTAAATAGACAGTAATTATCCACATTAACATTCATCTCCTATCGATTTTCCTTTGTTCTTCGACTAGTTAAAAAGGAATAATTGACAATATAATTGCAACGGCAATCATAACCAGAGTTGAACCACAGGCCCATTTAAGGAATGTGCGCTGTAAGTCACCAAAATCTTCTCCAACCATACCGACTAATAGGTACGTAGAAGGTACAAGAGGGCTTAATAGATGGACTGGCTGCCCCAATAGTGATGCCCGTCCAATAAACTCAGGGTCAATTCCATATACACTTGCTGCTTTGGCAAGCAAAGGCAAAACTCCATAGTAAAAGGCATCATTTGACATGAAAAACGTTAGGGGTGCACTGATAATCGCAGTGATAAGTGCAAACTGAGAACCAAGTAAATCTGGAATATAGGAGATCATGGTCGTTGCCATGGCATCGACCATTTTCGTTCCTGAAAGAATACCAGTAAAAATACCTGCAGCAAATACCATTGAAACTACTGATAACGCATTATCTGCATAATTTGCAATTCGTTCTTTTTGGTCACTTATTTTTGGATAATTTATTGTAATCGCCAACGCAAATCCTAGCATAAACAATACGGTTGTTGGAAGTAGTTCTTTGATTAATGCAACTAATAGAATAATCGTAAGAAGATAGTTTACAAGTATTAGTTTTGGGCGTTTTAGATACGCGTCCTCTGATGTAGCTGCTATCATCGACATTGTGCTGTAGTCGACTTGCAGTATTCCAACTCGTTTCCGTTCTTTTCTCCCAAGACAGTAGGCCATGAACAATACGAACATTATCCCCCCCGCCATACTAGGTATAACCGGAGTAAAAACATCTGACATCTCAAGATTTAATGCCGTCATGGCCCTAGCAGTAGGTCCCCCCCATGGGAGAAGGTTCATGACACCTGAAGCAGATACCGCAATTCCAGCAAGGATTAATGGTTTCATACCAATACGCTTATACAAAGGCAGCATGGCAGAGATGGTAATGATGTATGTAGTTGTTCCATCCCCGTCAAGGGATATTAAAAGTGCAAGGACTGCAGTTCCAATAGCTATTTTTACTGGATCTCCCTTTACTACTTTTAAGATGGTAGAAATAATAGGATCAAATACTCCTGCATCAATCATGATGCCGAAAAAGAGAATAGCGAATAGGATCATAATTCCCGTTGGGGCAACACTTTTTATGCCTTCAAGCGCCATTGGCCCCATTTCCTTACCAAATCCGCCAAGCAATGCAAAAATGACAGGGATCACTATAAGGGCAATCATAGCGGGAAGGCGTTTGGTCATAATTAAAATCATAAAAGTAATAATCATCAAGAACCCTAATATTGCAAGCATCGTCTTCACCTCTTTTGTTTGTAAATTAAATATAATCAAAATATTCAGATGTGAAAACGTTACCAAAATAAAGTTATTAACGTAAATAAAATTGATTTTGTACATTTTGTTCATAGGAGGGTAATTTTTCAAAGCAAAGAATAACTTATTGGGGTATACAATAAGCTAAACTAAAGATGTAAATAACAAAAGGAGGGTCATTTGCCCTCCTTACAATACTGGATAGTATTTCCTTTCCGGTCTGCCCACAATTCCATAAACAACTTCTGCTCTTACTTCCTGTTTAGAGGAGAGATATTCCAAGTACCTTCGCGCAGTTATCCGTGAAGCACCAATTTCCTTTCCAACATCTTCTGCGGAAAGTCCCTCTCTTCTATCATGAAAAACAGCCTTAACTTTTCCTAAGGTAATTTCGTCAATTCCTTTTGGCAATCCTGCACTCTTTGTCGGCACTTCATTTTTCCCTTTTCGGAATAACAAGTCTACATAATTCTGATTTACTTCCTGAGTGGCTGAAAGAAGAGAGTGTTTTTTTATATAATCATGAATGACTTCATCGAATCTTTCCCTGCTTACTGGTTTAATTAAGTAATTCTCAACTCCATAGCTTAAAGCTTTTTCAATGAAAATTTTATCTGTTGCTGCTGTTATCATAATAATACTAACTTTGGGGAAATTCTCCCGGATCATGGGGAGTAACTCAGAACCAAGCATATCTGGCATATATACATCTAGCAAGAGTAGATCAGGGTTTTTTTGCTCTAATAACTGGAGAGTCTGCTCACCATTCAAAGATTTCCCAACCACCTCTATTTCTTTAAACCTATCTATAAATTTCTCATGTATTTCCGCTATTCGAAAATCGTCTTCCGCGATAGCCACTTTTATCTTATCCAAAATTCTCATCCCCTTGCACATTCTTTGGAAGATAAACAGTAAAAACAGATCCACTTTCCTGGTTGCTTTGTACCTCGATAATCCCCTTCAACTCCAAAACAGCCTCTTCAGCATTTGCTAAACCAAATCCCCTTGGCTCAGTGCCATTTTTAGAGGTATACCCTCTTTCAAACAGAAGAGGAAAATCTACATCACTTATTCCCTTCCCATTGTCCGAAATCTCAAAAATGATATCTCTTCCAATATCTGTAGCGAAGAACTTAACCGTCGGCGTCTCGCATTCATAGACTGCTTCAAACGCATTATCTATTAAGTTTCCAAGGATCACGATCAAGTTAGAGAGTTTAATATGGGAAGGTAATATTTCCAGATAGCTGTCTGAAATAATCTCAAACTTAATTTTCTTTTCTGATGCTTTTCCTAATTTCCCTAAAAGGATGGCCTGCACTTTCGAATCTTTGATCTGGTTAAAAACGACTGAATTCTGAAATTGCAGTGTTTGTGTTTCACATTGGATCATATTTATTGCCTCGTTATATTCACCAAGTTGAAGCAGACCCAATAAAACGTATAACTTATTGGTGAATTCATGAGTTTGGGCACGAAGATCTTCCGAATATCTTTTTACTTCAGATATAGTATTTAGCATTTGCTCTATTTCTGTTTTGTCACGAAAAGAAGCAACAACCCCCTTAGTACCATTTTCATCAACGATAGGAGTACTATTAACGATGATGGTTTTATGATTCCAGACCATTTCTTTATCCGATTGAGAGTTTCCCGTTCTTAATACTTCATACAAATAATTAGAAGGAAATAGACCATCCACTTTCATATTTCTGACTGTTCCCTGAAGATGCAGAAGACGCTTCGCCTGCTGATTCATCATCGTAATGTAGCCTTCTTTATCTATTGCTAAGATACCTTCTTTTACCGCATGCAGAACAGCGTTTTTCTCTTTATAAAGAGAGGCAATTTCATAAGGCTCAAGCCCCATTGTATCCCTGCGGATATTGCGTCCTAGTAACATACTGCCTAGAAGGGAAATCAAAAGGGCAAAGAAAGAAACAATGAGCACTCTCCTGAGATTATTTAGGATTTGCTGATTGACATCTTCAAGGAGATATCCTACAGAAACGATTCCTATAATCTCCCCCTGATGATTATAAATAGGGGATTTTCCTCTAATAGATGGTCCGAGTGTACCCTCTGCCTTCGAGATATAATATTCTCCTTGGACAAGCGCTCTTTCATTATCTCCCCCTGTCATTTTCTGCCCAATTTTTGTGTTCAAAGGATGCGAATATCGTATGCCATCTCTATTTCCTATGACTACAAATTCGGCACCTGTTTCATTTCGTATTTTCTCGGCTATAGGCTGTATCGTTTTAGCAGGGTCGCTCGTTTGAAAAGCATCAATGATAGTCGGGATAAATGAAACGGTTTTCGATAATTCCAATGCCAGCCTTCCCTTATTTTCCTCAATTTGTTTACTTTCCATATAACTATAGAATCCTGTCATTAGTATGATTAACAATAAACCTAGTGAGAGAGCCAGCCCGAATATTTTTGTTTGTAATGAAACTTTTAGTGACCTCAGGCAGAAAACCTCCTAGCAAAATCAAATTCTTAATTCTTAGTTGCTTTGCTTAAAACGATATAAACACGTTCTGGCCGACCTACTGTTCCGTATGATAAATCGGCTTCTATACTTTCATTATATACCAAATGTTCAAGGTACCTTCTTGCGGTTGTTCTGCTTACACCTATTTCTTTCGCAACACTCTCTGCTGTTAGACCATATTCAACCTTACCGAGAACCTCCATCACTTTTTCGAGTGTTAGCGGATCGATTCCTTTCGGGAGGTAAGACTTTTCGGTTCCAGCTCCATCCGCTTCTTTCCGTAATAGTTTGTCCACCTGCTGCTGAGTCACATGAGTAATATTTTTTCCTAACTGTAATAAATTGCCATGATACTCCTTATATCGGAGGAGCGATTGCCTAAATCGATCAAAAACTACCGGTTTAATAATATAATCAAATACTCCTATACTAATAGCTTCTTGCACTCTATGGATTTCTTTTGTAGCGGTAATCATAATAACATCCATTTGTTTCGATTGTTGTTTTGTTTCTTTTAGTAAATCTATTCCGTTCATATCAGGAAAATAAACATCTAACAAAAGTAAGTCCGGCTGTAAAATATCCATTAAGGTTTTCGCCTCTAGATAGCTGGCTGCTATCCCAACCGCTTGAAAGCCTTCAATCTGTTCAAGGAACCTCTTTTGTATTTCAGCTATCCTTAAATCATCCTCGACAATTAATACTTCGATATCTCGATTCCCCTTCATTCACAGTCCCCCCTGCACTTTGGTATCGCCACTGTAAAAATCGTACCTTCCCCTACGTTTGATGAAAAAGTGACATATCCACTTAAGTCATTAATTGCCTTTTGAACTAGACTAAGCCCAAGCCCTGCATTACTATTGGTATTCTTTGTAGTATAGCCTTGATTAAAAATCTGTTCGTAATTTGTAGTATCAATTCCTTTCCCGTTATCTTCTACTTCAATAATCAGTTCTTTACCAAGGTCTGTTAAAAATAGCGAAACTCTTTTCTCTACTTTTTCATTCTCCCTGACTGCTTCAAAAGAATTATTGACAAGGTTGCCAATAATGGTTACTAATGAATCTCTGCTGATTTCATCTGCGATATCTTTAAAGCTGCTCTCTCTATTTATTGAAAAATCAACTTTCAATTCGCTTGCTAGACTTACCTTTCCTAAAATAAACCCTGCAATAATAGGGTCGGGAATTTCCTTCATTAAAAATTGAATGAAGCCTTGAGCGACATCCACTTCTTTTGAGATAAAATCAATGGCTTCTTTATATGACCCAAGCTGAATCAAGCCTAATAGGGTATATAGACGATTAGAGTATTCGTGGGTTTGAGCACGTAATCCTTCTGCATATGCTTTTACATGGGATAATTCCTGCAGTAACTGGGCCAGCTCTGACTTATTACGTAAACTTGCGACAGCCCCAATCACAACACCTTTCTTATTAAAAATTGGAATACGATTTGCCAAAAATACATCCCCAAAGATGATAATTTCCTTATCATATTCTGCCTGTCCATTTCGAACTACTTCAAGTAGATTCGTATTTTCTATGACATCTTCAATTCTTTTTCCACGGAGCAGTGTCTCATTTGGAACTTCTAAAATTTTATGAGCCGTTTCATTCACTACAGTGATTCTCCCATCAGTATCTATCGCAACGATCCCTTCATGAATAGACTCTAAAATGGCATGTTTCTCTTGGTACATCCAAGCAATTTCTTTTGGTTCTAGCCCAAACATCGCTTTTTTGATATTTAAAGAGATTAGTAATCCCGCTAGTAATCCTCCTATTAGAATAAGCAGTGTAGCAAAAAAGACTTTTTTCTGTATTTTTGAAACTTCCTTTTCAATATCCGTTTGGAGATAACCGACTGAAACAACGCCAATAACTTCTCCCTGGCTAAAGATAGGTGCTTTCCCCCGTAAAGACGGACCTAGAGTTCCGGTAGATTCTGAGATGACAGATTCTCCTTTAAAAACAAGACCATTATCTCCTCCCACCATTTTTTGTCCTAATCGCTTCGGATTAGGATGCGAATATCGGATTTCATTCATATTTCCGATAACTATAAATTCTGCCCCAACCTGTTTCCGAATGCTATCCGCGATTGGCTGGATAACAGACGCAGGATCTTTTGCATGAAATGCCTTCTGGATATCTGGCATATTTGCAATCGATTGGGCTACAGATAAGGCTTTAGAACCTATTTCATGTTTAAGATTGGTTTCCATTATATTCTTAAAAGTAACCTCAAAAATAACTCCGATTGAGATAATAAGAAGAAGAATGACTAGCATTAATTTCGAATGTAAACGCACGCAATCACCTCAATACTTATTATAGTAAAAAAACTCCTTAAATAAAGGAGTTTTCACATTATTAAAAAAATTATCCTTCAATATTAATAATTACTTCTTTCCCTCTTCTTTTCATGATGAACGGTATTAGCAGCCAAAGGAAAGTAATAATAAGAAAAACGAGTGAAATCGGTCGTGTAAAGAAAACACTGAAATCTCCATTAGATATTGTTAAAGCTCTTCGTAAATTATTCTCTACCATGGGCCCTAACACCAATCCAAGAACGAGCGGGGCGATTGGATAATCATTTTTACTTAAGAAATATCCAAGAATTCCACAACCCAATAAAAGTAAAAGATCGTTCGTTGATACTTGGACCGCATAGACACCAAAAATGGAGATTGCAATAATCATAGGAATCAAGAATTGCTTTGGTGTTTGAATAATTTTCGCGAACACTTTGACTAGTGGAAGATTTAAAATTAAAAGCATGATGTTCCCAATAAACATGCTGGCAATCAGTCCCCATGCCACTTGAGGATGGTCCTCAAATAATAACGGCCCCGGCTGGACGTTATACATCATCAGGGCTCCCATTAAAATAGCAGTAGTACCTGAACCTGGAATACCTAATGTTAATAATGGGATCATCGCTCCCCCTGATGCCGCATTATTCGCTGATTCTGGTGCCGCAACCCCTGCAATCGTTCCTGTTCCAAACTTTGAAGGCGTTTTTGAGATCTTTTTTTCTAGAATATAAGAAAAGAAAGAAGCAAGAGTCGCTCCTGCGCCAGGTAATATTCCTATAAAGAAGCCTAAGATCGAACCTCGGGCAATTGGTCCTGCGGATTCTTTTAGCTCAGCTTTTGAAGGAAGTAAGTTATTAATCCTTGCAATCTCGTTATCTTCCTCTTCTTTTTCCAAAATGGTCTTAAAAACCTCACCAACTGCAAACAACCCTACCGCGATGGTTAAAAACTCAATTCCCTGATACAACCATGGAACATTAAATGTAAATCTGGCAATACCAGATACGTTGTCGATTCCAATTGTACCAAGTAATAAACCGAAAACCGTCATAATTAATGCCTTTGTTACCGATTTTCCAGCTAAACCACTGACAGCCCCCAGCCCTAATAGCATTAAGGAAAAATATTCTGCCGGCCCAAATTTGAGCGCTACTGCTGATAATGGTTTTGCTAATGCAATCAGTGCCACAAGGGTAAAAATGCCCGCCACAAAAGAACCGATGGCCGCAATGGATAAGGCACTTCCAGCTCTTCCTTTCATGGCCATCTGGTAACCGTCCAACGTCGTAACGACAGAGGAAGATTCTCCTGGTGTATTTAATAGAATGGAAGTGGTAGAGCCGCCATACATCGCTCCATAATAGACTCCAGCCAGCAAAATGAGCGCACTCGTTGCAGCCTGTTCTGGTGGGAGGCCGCTCGTGATAGAAGCCGTTACTGGAATGAGAAGGGCTACCCCACTCATCGGTCCAATTCCAGGAAGTACACCAACAGCGGTCCCGATTAAGACCCCAACAAAGGCAAAAACGATATTATACCAAATAAGTGCTGTTCCCAATCCCTGAAATAAATAATCGAGTGTACTCATGCATTAATCTCCTTTCTAAATGCTCCGTAGTTGACTATAAAAACCAAATTGGCCAATTTGGCAGTGTACCTTTTAAAACCTCTACATATAAAAAATAAACAAGTCCAGAAAAACAAGCAGATATGATAAGGGATAGAATTACTTTCGAACGTTCCATCATTTGAAAACAAACAAATAAAAATAGAAATGTAGAGATGACGTACCCTATCGTTTCCAACGTTAAAACATAAACCAATGTAGCCGCAAAAATGATTAAGAAAGGCTTGTACTGTAATTTTTCTTTTGTTCTCTGGTGATTCTTCGTGATGAATGTTTCATAAAATAATCGGATACTTAATAAAACAAGTGCACTGCCAAGAATCAATGGAAATATATCAGGCCCAACTGCACTTCCATAGGACGAGCTATCGAGATTCTTGCTCCCAACAATAAAAAGAACACCTACGGCAAGAAACAATACTGATGCAATTTGATCGAATTTTATTGCCATTCGTAATCCCCCTTTAGAAAAAAATAGAGGAAGGAGAAGTTTACTCCTTCCCGTAAGTTTTACTTTTGCATTCCTAATGCTGTTAATATTTGCTGGACTTGGCTTTCTTGCTCATCTAAAAAATTTTTGAAATCAGAACTGTTTTTATACTCTAACTCCCAGCCTTGTGTCTCTACTTCTTTTTTCCATTCAGTTGAGTTCACAAGTTTATCGATTGCTTTTTCCCAATACGTCTTCGCTTCTTTAGACATTTTTTCCGGTCCAAAAACCCCGCGCCAAATCGTAAACTCTGCATCGACACCCTGTTCTTTTGCAGTTGGGACATCTTTATAATCACCAGCTAAACGCTCAGGTGAGGTAATCGCCAACACGCGCACTTTACCCGCCTTTAAAAATTCTTTAACACTTGAGGCATCAGTACCAATGACATCTGCGTTACCGCCAAGTAGCGCAGTAATCGCTTCACCGCCTCCATCATAGGAAACGTATTTAACCTTTGTTGGATCCACCCCATATTTGTAAGCAGGGAGAATGGAAATTAAATGGTCCATGGAACCAGGTGCAGATCCACCTGCAAATGTTAGTTTACTAGGATCGTTCTTTACCTCTTCTAATACTGATTTTAAGTCTGTATAGTTGGAATCCGCTTTTACAACAATTGCACCGAAATCTTTTGTCAGCTGTGCCAATGGTGTTGTATTTTTGTAGCCATATGGACTGTTTCCTTCTTTTTTCAGATTGTTAATAACAATCGGTGGTGAATTGACAAAGAGCATGTCATTATTTTCAACTTGTTTGGTAGCGTATTCAGCCATAAAAACAGCACCACCGCCACCAGGCTTGTTCTCTACAGTCAAAGGCTGTTCAACCAAATTCGTTTCACCTAGTACTTTTGTAAATGCACGAGCGGTTAAATCCCAGCCGCCCCCTGCTCCTGAAGGTGCTACTACTGTAATCGCTTTCGTAGGATAGCCAGTAGTTTCTTCCCTTTTACCTGGGCTTGCAGTTTCATTACTACTGCTGCAGGCACCAAGGCTTAGCGCCAATGCTCCTGCACACATTACTGCTGAAATTCTTTTGATAGAAAACATTTCAATTCCCCCTTGTAAACGTTTTCTTAATTTTACAAAACTTTTGAATATTTAATAGATTATACATTTAAACAGCATTAAAAACTTATTAACCATTTTGTTCATTTTGTTCACGAAGAGTAAAACTTGCCGATGGGGAAATTCATCTCACAAGAGCTTCAAACTTATTCTGAAAATTTTTTTGACTATTATTTCTGATTAAATAACAAAAGCCGCACATGTGAGCTATTCACTGTACGGCTGAAAAAAATCATCTTTGGCTAAAAAGCCATTTATTTACTGTTTCATTTTGCAACGGATGGAACTTTAAATTGTTTTTTGGCTTTGTATAATTGTATATGAGAAAAGGTAGCGGTATTTAGATTGTTTAATTGATTCTCAACTTTGTTTCCATCAACAGCCATTCCAATATAAACCTTTTTATCCATTTCAATCTCGCGTTCTCCTATTAAAGTCCAGCTGACTCCATCAACAGACCCTTCAGCTCTAAAGACATTACCTGTTCGTTTGAGTTTAAGAAAATAACCCAGTGGTGTGTCTTTATCTTTAAAAGGTATATCATTTATTAACGCGACTCCCGATGCTATTGCATTTTCAGGTGAATCAAGGTTTTCACCTAATTCGTCCATACTTCCACCTTGTTTATAACGGGCTGCTACATAGGCGGACCAAGGATTTCTATAGTAAGTTGTTCCGTTTTCCTTCCATGAATAAGATTTTGTATAAGAAAGACCCAAAACAACCGATTTCGCATCTTTTTCAAGACTCTCTCGGACCATTAACCCTGCAAAAGCGTGATGATCCACAGGTGTCATGGTCTCTACTTTTGCAATCAATTCTCCATCTCCTGCCAAATTACGGTAAGTAAATTGGAAATTATCATCATTCTCTTTTAATTTTCCAGAACCTTTTACAGTCATAACATCATTAACTAAAGATGCATGACCTGGAATATTTGGAGTTCCAATACCCGTTGATTTCCATTGTTTTAATTTAGTTTCGCTATTGATATGAATAGCGGAGGCAGTTGCCTGTGTTTGTAGACCAGATTTATCTATTACTTTGGCAGATATATAATAGGTACCATCTGGTAAATTTGTGCTCATCCTAAATGGTTCACTTGTCACTGTTTCAATAATCTTATCTCCATTGTAAAATTCTACTTTTTCTATGTCTGTCTTTCCATTTACATCTGCTTCAATCGTAATTTGATCACTTGTTTTAAATATCTGATTATTTGCAGGGGTTTTCAATGATATTTCTGGATTATTTGGTGTATATTCCATATCTACCAATGAATTGACGTAGTTTTCTATATTCGTATATCCGCTTTGATCTGATGATATTTCACTGCTATCATCAGCATTGTTTGGATCTAACCCATTATTCAATTCCCATTCATCTGCTATTCCATCACCGTCTTTATCAAAATCCTCTTGCCGAGTAATTACAGCTGTGTATGGGAGTCCCCCTACTTCTTCATGGCGATTAACGAATCTACCTTGATTATTCTTCACTTCATTTATAATTCTAGCATCCAAGGCATCTCGTTTTGGATATGTTGCTCCCGCTTTTGCCAGAACCTCATTATATGCTTCATCAGCCGAAGTAGTTCTTAGTGCCTCAGCTGATGTACCATCCATCTTAAACTCTTCGTCTACTATTTCCGTTGTTGCGGAAGCACTTTCAGAAACATAAATACCTTTTGAATTATCGTTGGATACTTCAGCATTTCCTTCTAGTACATTTCCGTTAATGTAAAATTTACCTGGTTTATCTTTCTCCCCAGCATCAATTACCCGTGATTCTACGCTGGTACGTGTGCCTAATCCTGGCTTCATATAGTTATTAATATAATTGGCATAGGCTCTGCCGCCACCATATGCAGTGTTAAATCCCCAGTTATAAATCACATTATTTCTGATATCAAATAAGCCAATATGGTTGTTATCATCTGCCTCGGCAGTACCCCCACCTAAACGAGGGTTTCGAGAAGTATGATTAGCTACTAGATTGTGATGATAGGTAGTATTGACTCCACCCCATATTCCACCGTACCCATGACGACCTTTTGTATGACCGCTCATGGCTAAACTTTCTGCTACAACTGACCACTGCACAGTCATATTTTCCGCACGATATAAGGACATCGTTTCATCAGTAGACCAACTTGTTGATATATGATCAATCATGACATTTTTCATGCTTCTACCCCAAATGGCGTCCATGGAATCACCGCTATGTACATTTTCAGCTCCTGGACGGAAGCGAAGGTAGCGAATAATAACATTCTCAGAATCACTGATATTGGTTTCGTATCCAGTTAGAGTAATTCCATCCCCCGGAGCCGTTTGTCCTGCAATCGTTATATTTCTAAGCTTTCTGAGAGATAATGGTTCTTTTAAATTGATTGCTCCAGAGATATTAAAGACGATAAAACGGTTGTCCTTACTTAAGGCATCACGCAGGGATCCTGGGATTGCCCTCTCTCCAGTTCCATAGTCTTCTAGTGTATGAACGATATAGACTTCGCCAAATCTTCCGCCGGAAGTATAGCGTCCTCCACCTTCTGCACCGGGAAATGCAAGCACTTTATCAATATTTTCAACTGCAGTTACCGCATTCACATTACTATCTGGTACTACTAACAAACTTGAAATCGCTAATGCCGCAGTTATGATCGAAGCTTGGATTTTATTCCCTTTTAATGACGGTTTTTTCAAGATTTAATCAGCTCCTATGAAAATAATTTCGGGGGCTCTTTAATCTTTAGTAGATTAAATCCCCCAAATTAAACGTACTACAATTAAACCAAATACTAGAAATTACTTGGATTTAGCTTCTTCGCTAACTGCTTTTCCAGGAATGAGGTGTACAGTTTCACTCGGTCCATAACCACTCCATCGATATCCAAATACTTTTAAAAGACCGTTAGGAATCACATCTGCGAGTCTTTCTCTTTTGGAAAATTTGATTCCTCGTCCGACTGCTTCCACCTTAAATGTATATTTTTGCCCTTGTTTAAGGCCGGTTACCGTATAATTGGTTAAATCTGTTGTCATTTCCGCATTTATTGGCGTAAATTCAGCACCCTCAGGCAGAATCGGTTGCCCATTTACATAAACACGGTATCCGATCACCTCTTGGTTGGTGGCTTTTGCCTCGTTCCAAGAAAGAGAAACACTCTTTCCATCCTTTCCAATCGCGGCATTTAAACCACCATCAAAAGTTGGAGCCCCAATCGCATACGGAACAGCCGTTTCAATTTCAAGTGAACTGTTATATGGTGTTTTATTTCCTGCAAAATCAACTGCTTCTACTTCAATATCATATTTTGTACCTGGTTCAAGTTGGGTTAACGTATATTTGCTTGATGTAACAAATCCGCGTAATTTTCCGTTTGCATATACGTTATATCCAGCAATTCCAACATCGTCACTTGCTGCTTTCCAAGCAATAGATGCCCAAGTGAATCCAGGATAAACAACCTCTGCTTCTTTTCCATTAAACGTATCACTTGCAGGTATCTTTAGTTTAGGTTCCGAAATTTCAGTATTTTCAGGAAGTGCTGGTGGTGTTAAATCAGCTTTTCCTTCCGTTTTTACTGTTATTTCCGGGCCATTAGAAGTACGATTCCCGATTGCGTCTGCAGCTTCTACTTTAAATTCGTATTCTTTATTTGGAGATAACCCAGTAACTTTATAGCTTGTTTTATTAGTTATGGTAAAGTTAGATCCTAATTTTTCTCCATCTTTATATATGGTGTATCCTATAACTCCTTTTTTATCAGTTGCTCCCTCCCAAGTTAAGGTTACACTCTTTCCATCAGCTGAAGATAGTGCTTGGACTGCTGACGTGTCTGACCATTCTGGTTTTTGGTCTGCATCTTCAGGAGCAGCAGTTGTATCTTCAAAGACAAGTCCTGTAGAGTTTTTTATTCTCCATGGATTTCCGCCATTATCTTTGACATTCGT